>JAXGNL010000018.1:0-51791 GCA_040768005.1 Kiritimatiellia bacterium | reverse complement strand
GACGGACGGGGAGGAAGTCGCGCTGGGCACCGACCCGCTGGACACGGACAGCGATGACGACGGCCTGCCCGATGCGTGGGAGGCGGCATGGGGGCTGGATCCGCTGAGCGGGGCCGGCGGCGACGGGGCGGACGGCGATCCGGACTTCGACGGGCTGACGAGCCTGCAGGAATATCCGCTGGGGACTAATCCGCTCGAGGCGGACACGGATCAGGACGGGCTCGACGACGGCGACGAGGCGGTTACGCACGGGACGGATCCGCTGGATGCGGACACCGATGCGGACGGCCTGCCGGACGGATGGGAAGTGCAGCACGGGTTTACGGCTCTGTCGGGAATGGCGACCAATCTGGAGCTGCGCTGCTGGCTTCAGCTGGACGAAGGCGCGGGCACCGCGCTGGTCAATTCGGCCCAAACCGGTTTCGAGGCCGGAATCCGGAATCCGGCGGGGGTGCAATGGACCAACGGGTGGCCGTCGGGCGGCGCGCTGCGGCTGGAGGGCGGGGAGGGCTATGTGTCGGTGGAGCAGCCGGCCGGAGCGGTGGTGACGGGCGACTCCTTCACCTTCTGCGCCTGGGTCTGGCACGATCCGGCCGGAACGTCCGTGTATCCGACCCTGGTGTCCGACATCCGCTGGGAAGGCGGCAACCAGTGGCCGGGGTTCATGCTGCGGGTGGACACGGCGGGAAACAAGATCGTCGGTCTGGCGGGCCGCAGCGGGCAGGAGTCGGCGGAGGTATCGGCGGGCTGGTGGGCGGAACGGTGGAGCGGCCGCTGGACGCATGTGGCGATGGTCCAGGAGGCGGGGATCACCCGGCTGTACCTGGACGGATGCCTGTGGGACGAGCAGGCGAATGCCTTTGCGCCGGCCTCCAATGCCGCGGTATGGATCGGCCGGGGCCACGTCAACAGTTCGGCTTCGGCCTGGGCGGGGATGGTGGATGATGTGCGCCTCTACGGGACGGCGCTGTCGGCCGCGCAGCTGAGGGAGCTGTTCGACGCCCGGAGCGACGCCAACGGCGACGGGCTGGACAATTTCAGCGCGTGGGAGATGGAGCTGGATCCGCGGACCAATCCTCTGCCGCCTTCCGTGGAAGGGGCGCTGGATCTTCTGTTCGTGCCCCGGGACTGGAGCGCGGAGGATCCGCCGCAGTATCTGGCGCGGTTCGGCGGCTCCGATCCGGGCGGCGAGATTCATCTGTACGTGCAGAATGACACGCTGACGTTCCTGCTGCTGGACGCGGCCGGCCGGCCGCATGCGATCTATCATCCGGATTTGACGGCAGGCGGCTACCTGATTCCGGACGCCACCAACCGGATCACGGCCAGCTGGCGGGGATTCGGCACGGGCGGACCGACGGCGGAAATGCGGCTGTTCGTGAACGGTATCGACTACCGGGCGGATCTGGGATTCGTGAACAATCCCCGCCGGACCACCTTCGCATGGGAGCAGCGGACAGATTACTGGGACGCCTCGTATGTGACGGCTCCCTGGGACGCGGTGGTGACCTCCAACGGAGTCCGGTTCGGCGCCTGGGCCGACGGGGTGTTCACGGCCCGCGTGGATTGGGTGGAAACCCGTGTGCATCCCGATGCCTACGGGATGATCGCCGCCGACCCCGTTCCGACCTTCGAGCTGCAGCCCAAGACGCCGCCCGCGCCGGGGCCGCGGCCGCGGACGCTGATCCAGAGCATCACCCGTCCGCTGAGCGCGGTGGATTTTGTATCCAGCAACGACATGCGGGTGCTGATCCGGCGCTACGCCCAGGTGGTGGATGCGGCGGAGAAGGAGATGAGCTGGATGGGGTATGGCGTCGTGGCGCCGAAGAACTGGGATATCCTGGAGGACAACATCCGCACCTCCATTCAGATCGGCCGGGAAGAGGGGCTGGACATTGCGCTGAGCAGCTGGATCCATCTGGACGCCAAGGTCTGTCACAAGCACTCCAATTCCATTCCCCGCTGGGCGGAGCAGTTCGTGGCGGTGACGAACGGGCTGGAGATCCGGATCCAACTGACCAATTCGGCCTGGCGGATCAGCGATTACTACCAGGTGCCCCAGTTTGACGTGGGCGACCGCGCCTCGGTGAGCCAGTTCCTGGAGCAATGGCGGAACGAGCTCTCGACGATTTCCGGCTACAGCTACTTTTTCTTCAACGAGACCTCGCTGCAGTCCGTATTCAACGACAAGGGCTATTTGAACAGCCGGACGGCGAGCACGAACGCCCTGGCCTGGTTCCGCGAATACGTGACGGAGAAATACGGGCCCGGGCACGCCGCGATCCGGTTTCCGGTCAGTCCCCTGGCCCACGGGGTGGCGGATCCGAGCAATGCGGCTGCCTACCGCATGGTGCTGGACGATTCGGTGACCAACCGGCTGGAAGTGACGACCGATCCGGACCACTGGGCCAAATGGTGGGAATGGCGGCAGGTGGTGTTTGCCCATCTCATGGCCGGATATGCGCAGCAGCTGGAGGAGCTGAACCGGGACAATCCGTACTGGAAGGGCGCCATTCATTTCATCTCGCCGGCTTCCGCCTGGACGCCGCAGTCGGGCATCCAGCTCGACCTGATTTCCCGCGTTCCCCATCTGGACTGGATGGTCATGGAGAATGTGCGCGGCTACTCGTATGGCAGTTCGCCGGCGCGTCTGGAGGAAGAGGTCCTGCTGCAGCTGCGCGGGCTGCAAACCGCGGCATCCAACCGCGTGGGCTTCGGCAGTTTTGTCATGGTGCATGCGATGCCGTATCCGGAGGTGACCAACGGGGTCACCAACGCGACCTACCGGGCGGACTGGATCGAGCAGGACATGGCCTATGCCGCCTCGGAGGAATTTCAATCCGATCTGGTGGTGCCGATTTCCTCGGCCATGCTGGTGAATATTCCCGGGCATACGAGCCGGGTTCAGAACGCGCACTATGTTCCCGAAGCGGCGGATGTCTGGTGCCGGGAACGGTTCGGGCGGCTGTGGAGCCCGCTGACGGGGCATGCCGTGGACGCCGGCGGCGGCACGGGTACGACGGTCCGATTCCGCTGGGAGCCTCTCGAACAGGCCCGGGAGTATGAGTGGCAGATCAGTTCTTCCCCGGATTTCCTGGCCACGAACCAGAGCGTCCGCGTCGCCTCGACAAATTTCCCGTGGTCCATGCTGTCGCATCCGGTCCCGGCCGGCCTGCCGCTGTACTGGCGCGTCCGCGGGATCTTTCATGTGGTGAGTTTCGACCGTGACGGCCGGGCGGACGGCACCAATGTCTATGAGGGCGCTTGGTTCCCGGCGGGCGAACCGGTGCAGCTCGAGGATGCCGACGCCGATGGCCTGCCGGACGCGTGGGAACAGCACTGGTTCGGCGATTTGAGCGCGGATGCCGCGGGTGATGCGGACGGCGATGGACTGACCCATGCCCAGGAATACGCCCATTCCGCGAACCCCTTCCTGGCCGACACCGACGGCGACGGGCTCAGCGATTATGCCGAAGTCATGCTTCACGGGACCCGGCCCGACCGGGTGGATACGGATGGCGACGGGTTGAACGACCGCGCCGAAGCGGTGACCTACGAGACCGATCCGCTGGCGGCGGATTCCGACGGCGACGGGCTGAATGACTACGCCGAAATCGTGCAATGGGGGACGGATCCGTGGGCAGTGGATTCCGACGGCGACGGACTGTCCGACCAATGGGAGGTGGTCATGGGGCTTAATCCGCTGTCCAATGACGCCGCGGAAGACCTGGATGACGATGGGCTGACCAACACGCAGGAGCAGGAATACGGCACGGATCCGAACACGGCGGACACGGACGGCGACGGACTGAGCGACGGGGCGGAGGTCCTGGTTCATGGAACCGACCCGGCGCTTGGAGACTCCGACGGTGACGGATTGAACGACGGGGAGGAACTCCTGGTTTATGCCACGCTGCCGCTGGACGAGGATACGGATGACGACGGACTGCCGGACGGCTGGGAGGTCCGGCACGGTCTTGACCCGCTGGCGGACGATGCCGGGGAGGACGGAGATGGCGATGGATTGACGAACGCACAGGAGTACGAATGGGGCATCCATCCGCTGTCGGCGGACACGGACAGCGACGGGTTGCCGGACGGGTGGGAGGTGACCCACGAATTCGATCCGGGGTCGGACGGGGGGCTGGACCTGGGCCTGGCGGCGCGCTGGACATTCGACGAGGGGGCTGGCGGCATCGCTTCCAATGCGGTTTCCGGCAGCTGGCCGGGGGTGCTGCGGTCGATGGTGGAGAGCAACTGGGTGACGGGCCGCGGGGGCGGGGCGCTGAGCTTTGACGGGATCAACGACCAGGTGGCGGTGGACCAGTCGGCGGGGGCGGTGGTGACGGGCGCGCCGTTCACGGTGACGGCGGTGATCTGGCAGGAGGCGGGAGTGACGTCGGGGGTTCCGACGGTGATTTCGGACGGCCAGTATGTCGCCGCCAGCAACTGGTGGCCGGGCTTCACGCTCCGGTACCAGGCCGGCAACGACCGGCTGACGGCCGTGATGGGGTCCTCGAACGCCCCCTATGCGACGCTGAACCAAAGCGACTGGCGCGGCGAACACGAGGGGCGGTGGGTGGATGTGGCCTTCTCGCACAACGGGGCGGAAGCGCGCCTGTTCGTTGACGGCCGGGAGGCGGCCTCGGCGACGAATGCCTTCACGGCTTTCCGGCAGGCGGAGCTGCGGATCGGGGGGGGGCATGTGAACCTCGGGGATGCGTTCTGGAAGGGCCGGATCGACGATGTACGGATCTACCGGACGGCGCTGGGGACCGGCGACCTGGTCCGGGTGAACGACTGGCTGGGGGATGCGGACGGCGACGGGCTGATCAACGGAGAGGAGTATCGGGCCGGGTCCGACCCGTGGACGGCGGATACGGACGGCGACGGACTGACAGACGGGGAGGAAGTGCTGCAGCACGGGACCGACCCGCTGTCGGCAGACACGGACAGCGACGGGATGGGGGATGCGTGGGAGGTGGCGAACGGACTGAATGCGGGGGCGGACGATGCGGATGCCGATCCGGACGGCGACGGGCTGACGAACCTCGACGAACACGGGTACCAGACCGATCCCTGGCAGGCCGATCCGGACGGCGACGGCTTGAACGACTACGACGAGGCGGTCACGCACGGGACGGATCCGTTCGATGCGGACACGGACGGCGACGGCCTGACGGACGGCGAGGAAGTCGCGCTGGGCACCGATCCGCTGGATGCGGACAGTGATGACGACGGCCTGCCCGATGCGTGGGAGGCGGCATGGGGGCTGGATCCGCTGATCGGCACCGGCGCCGACGGGGCGGACGGCGATCCGGACGGCGACGGACTGAGCAACCTGCAGGAATATCCGCTGGGGACCCATCCGCTCGAGGCGGACACGGATCAGGACGGGCTCGACGACTACGCCGAGGCGGCGCGGGGAACCGATCCGCTGGATGCGGACACGGATGCAGACGGCCTGCCGGACGGATGGGAAGTCACCTACGGTTTTGATCCGCGGTCGGACGGCGGCGCGGCGTTCGGGCTGGCGGCCCGCTGGACGTTTGAGGAAGGCGGCGGGGCGGTCGCGTCGAACCAGGTGTCGGCTCCATGGCCGGGGCAGCTGCGCCACATGGATGATTCCCATTGGACGACCGGGCGCGGCGCCGGCAGTGCGTTGTGGTTCGATGGGGCCAACAGTTATGTGGCGGTGGACCAGTCGTCCGGGGCGGTGGTGACGGGCGCGCCGTTCACGGTCACGGCCGTGATCTGGCAGGAGCCGGGATGGACCGGAAGCTACCCGACCGTGGTATCCGACGGCATCTGGTCGGATCCCTTCTGGCCGGGATTCACGCTGCGGGTCCAGACCCTCCAGAACCGGCTGACCGGCATTGCGGGCAGTTTCCAGGATCTCTATGGACAGGTCTCCCTGAGCGATTGGAGCCCGGCCCATGCCGGCCGATGGGTGGATGTGGCGCTGTCGCACGACGGGTCCGCGACGCGGCTGTACGTGGACGGCCAGCTGGCCGGGGCGTCCGCCAATGCGTTTTCCGCTTCCGCGCAGGCCGAGCTGCGGATCGGAGCGGGACACGTCAATCCGTCGTCGGCTTTCTGGCGGGGCCGGATCGACGACGTGCGGATTTTCCGGTCGGCCCTGGGCAGCAACGACCTGGTGGCCGTAAACGACTGGCTGGGGGATGCGGACGGCGACGGGTTGAGTAACGGCCGGGAATTCGAGCTGGGTGCCAATCCGCTGCTCCCCTAGACGACCTGCCGGGGCGTCGGAAAGGTATCGGAGGCTGGTCTTTCATTGAATCCTGCCTCGCCGGATGTTAATCATGACAGATCAGAAAGGTGGCAGAATGCATTTGAGGATAAACGTCAATGTACGGCCCCTTGTTTGGGATCTCCTGGCTTCGTCCCCGGCCGGGTGGTTCAAGACCATTCGGGAAGGAGAGGGCAAGGCATGACTGCCAGAGGCCGTTCAACTCTGCTGGATGCTCGGATTCACTGGGCCCGGCGAAAAGCAAATTTTCTCTGGCGCGTCCGGCATGACGGGAGCGATTTTAGCATCATTGCCAATAACTGCTGGGGCGGGGCCGTCTATCAAATTCTTCACCGCCCCTATCTGACTCCCTTTGCGGGCTTGTTTCTGATGGCGCCCTGTTATCTCCGGATGCTTGAAGACTTGCGTGGCCACCTTGCTCGCCCTCCCAGGAGATCGAATGAATCCCGATATGATGCGGTTCACCAAGTGTATGGCCGGCCGCTACCATACCCCCTCGGCATTCTCGGCGACGACGTGGAGGTTCATTTCCTGCACTATGCCACCTGGGAGGAGGCGCTGGAGAAGTGGGGCCGTCGCACGGCCCGCATTCGTTGGGACCGGCTTTTCATCAAGTTTGGCGACCAAAATGAAAGTTCCACCGATCTGGTCCGGCGCTTTCTGGTCCTGCCGTTCGAACGAAAGGTGTGCCTGACCAACTGTACCGGCCTGGCGAGCGAGGGCGTGGTGGTCCTGGGTGGCGAGGGGCCGACGACCCGCTTGCAGGAAGACATCGAGTATCGCCGGTATCTGGATGTGCCCGGCTGGTTATGCGGAGGGCAAACACGGGGAGGGGAACTGCTGCGGCGTTGGAGCCGTCAGGCCGATTCCCGGTTCGTACAGGCGGCTGTGCGCCGCACAGCCGTACAGATGGAGGCGGGAGCAGACCCGAAAATGAATCTGGATGCCAAAATGGCTGCGCTGCGCGCCGGCAGAAAGACGACGGGTTTTTGAAGCTCCAGCATCTCATTTTTTTCGGACGGAGTCGGGATCGCGAGGTCGGCTTCAGGAGAGGTATCCGCTCCTGCGATAAAGGGTATTTGAACGGTTGCCGGAAGGCCTGTCCATGATAGTTTCGGTGATCATGCCGGTGTATCGAGTGCCGGAACCGTTTTTGCGGGCATGCATGAAATCGTTGCTTGAGCAAACGCTGCACGCTATGGAATTTGTGTTTGTGGCGGACGGGGCAGACGATCCAGGTCTTGTTCAGATGGAAGAGGCCGCTCGCCGGGATTCACGGGTGAAACTGCTGGTGCAAAAGAGCCACGGCGGGGTTTCTGCGGCTCGCAACCTGGGTCTGGACGCCGCCAGAGGAGAGTGGATTGGTTTCGTTGATGCCGATGATCAGGTCCATCCGGAAATGTATGAACGACTGTTATATCGGGCAGTCGCCTCCTGCAGCGATCTGGCCGGATGCGGTTTTCTGCGCGAGATGGCGACCGGATCGTCCCGGCTGGATTGCCCATCCGAGGGCGTATGGGGGATGACGAAGGATTTTTCCGCCGCCAAGGCCATTGCCAACGCCAAAACGAGTTGCTGTAGCAAGCTGTTTCGGCGGGACAACCTCCATGGATTGCGGTTTGACGAAGATCTTGCGCTGCACGAAGACATAGTGTTTTTGACCCGGGCATTGAACCGGGCCAGCCGAATCGCCTTCACGGATCAACCGCTGTATTGTGTTTGTCATCGTCCCGATTCGGCTCATCGACGACCCTTTGACTTAAACATGTTAGAGAACAGTATCTGGCCCTGAGCTGGCCGGAAACGCTGAGACTGGTCGGGGTACGAAATGGTGCGGAGGCTGTGGGCTTGGCGCTTGTTGGCCTGGAGCCACAGCCGCCCGCCGGTATCATGACGAACTCCCGGCGGACAACCATCCGCAGGCGCTGGAGGAAATCCGGCGGTTTTACCTGTCCGGCCTGGCGCCGTTCCATGGGGTATATCCGTTCTGGCTGCGGCAGATGCTGGAGCGCCGGCTGGAAAGCGCCGACCGGTTTTTCGGGGAGCCGGGCTGGTACTACACCCTGCTGTGGAACCGGATCCGGATCGGGATGGCTCCTTTCGAGGAACGGGGCGGTTGGGGCATGCTCCGGGACGCGCTGCACCGGCTGGCGTCAAGAACGCGCTTGGATCGGCCCGCTCGTCCGGCGCGTTGGCGGTAAAGCCGGGCGCGCGTCGGCGCGCTACTGCAGGGCTTCGGCCAGAAATTGGGCGGATTTCGAGCGAAGCGCGGCGATCCGCCGTTCGACGTCTTCCCAGTCGATTGCGGTGCGCAGGGCTTGGCGGACGGCGGGAATATCTCCTCCGGCGACCCGTCGGCTTTCAAGACCCAGGAGTTTCAGCAGTTCATTGGTTCGTGCGTTTCGCATGGCGGTGCGGCCCACGAGGGGAACGGCCACGAAGTTTTTTCTGAAGCGGATGGAATAGGCGATGCCGTGATAAGAACTGGTTACCACGGCGCGGGCATGCTTCAACAGTCCCAGCCATCGGTCCGGGGGAGGGTATTCCGCCCAGGGCATCTGTTTCCAAAATTGGCTGGAGCCATTTATGGTTCGGAGCGGCAGCTTGAATTCCGCGGCGGCCGCGCGCATGGATTGGATCATCCCGGGAGTGTGCTGAAGGGCATAGCCCAGCACGTAGGCTTTTTCCCCCAGACCGCGGGTGTCCATGGGGGCGTCGGCGGGGAAGGCATCCAGCAAGGTGGGATCCAAGACGGCCCGAACGTCCCGCTCCGAAACCGAAGCCAGAAATTCGGCCGAACCGGCTTCGCGGCATGAGAGAAAATCCAGCTTGGTCAAAAGCCGTTTCAGTTCGGGATGGTATTCTTCTCGCAGCGTGTCGGTTCCCAAGCTGGCCGCATAGGCAATCCGCCGTTTGCCGATGGGGGCAAAGTCCAGAAAATAGGCGGGGTTGAGCCGTCCCCCGAAAATATCTGGATTCCATATTTGGTCGCTGCCGCAAATATAGGCATCGGCCTCCGGGGGGGCCTTCTTCAGTTCCTCAAAGGATCGATAGACCCGGGGGGAAAGGGGCAAATGGCGGGAGACAAAGGAATCAAAGCGATGGCGCAAAAGCCCTTTTGCCACGGTGTCGGGGTGCAGGCCAAAGAATCGGGCGGTGCGCCAGTCCCATGGGCGGAGCAGTTCCCGGGGCCGGTAGTCCACCAGTTCGACGTCGTGCCCGGCCCGGATCAGGTGCCGGCATAATGCAGAGGCCTGGAACACGGCCCCATAGCTCAAGGCGCACTGGAAGGTGAGAAGGGCGACCTTCATGCTAGCTAAGCCACAGGGTGTCGGCCACTGATTTGCGGGCGGGGCGGATGGCGTTTTTCTCGGGATATCCGCAAGCGGCGCCGACGACGATTTCGATGTGGTCCGGAATCCCGAGGATGCGTCTCAGCCTGCGGTCCTCTTCGGTGTTGCGCGAACCCCAGGTGAGCAAGGTGGCATTGAGCCCATGTGCGGAGGCCATGAGCAACGCGTTTTCCACGGCGAGGGCGGTATCAAGTGTTGGAATAAACAGCTCATTGGGAAACAGGTACGGCCGGAGATCTGCACAGAAGACCATGGCGCAAGGGATAAAGGGGCTGAATCCAGTGAAGCCCTTGAAGCATTTCAGGATCTCGATGGTCCGCGCGGGATCGAGTGAGGCGAAGATCTGAAGCGTTTGGCGATTGCAACTGGAGGGGGCCTGCGCCGCGGCCTCCACGATTTGATTAAGCACGGTTTCCGGGATGGTCCTCGATTGGAACCACCGGGAGGACACTCGTGCGGCAATGGCCTTGGCCATGGCGTCCGGATCCAGGCGAAATGGCTCATGCTCAGCGGCAAGCGGGTGACCTGGTCGGGGGCTGGTGCTGGCGCTGTTCATGCTCGGATAATATGTCCTGGATCCAGCGGAACACCCCATCCGGGGAAGCGGCATTTCCGGCCAACTGGCCGTAGAGGCACCTGGCTTTTTGGTAGACGGCCTCGCCGTGTCCGGGTTCCCAGTCTTTTCGGTGGAGTCCCTTGTCAAGCTCATGGGCATATTGCCGCAGTTGGGCCAATTGGGAGTCGATGAGTGTTCCACCCCGCCGAGGGCGATCTGCTCATACCGGTCCAGGCGGGACCGGTAGCTGCCGGGGAGGATGAGCGGCGACCGCAAACATCTGCGGATGCGCAGGGGAATGAGTTGCCTAAGCAAGTTTTTCATGCTGATCCAGGTCGGATTCCGGGTGGACGGCGATGGGTTCAAGAATAATAACTGTGGGATCAGGATGCCCTGATGGGCGGTGGAAATCAAGAAAGACCCGCGGGTTGCACGGGGTATGGAGCGGGCAGGAAAAGGGTGGCCAAGAAAAGGGGGGCTGGCAAGATTCCCCTCAGTAGCCCAGGCTCCAGAAAAATGAGCCTGCGGAAGCGGGAGGCGCAAGCTCTGGAGAGGGCGGCGGCTTGCGATTCAACGGGGCGGCAAGGGCTTCTCGCGTCCGGCAAGGGCGCGTGCTGGTCAATTCCACTTCGTCCATGGTGGCCCAATTGGTCGCCATGGCGATCAGGCTTTGGTTCACCCCGTTCCTTGTGCATCGGCTGGGCGTGGAGGTCTACGGGGTGGTGCCGCTGACCTTGCTGGTGATCTCCTATTTCGCCCTGGTGACGAACTCGATCAATGTGTTTGTGGGCCGCGATTTTTCGGCGGCCTTTGCTCGGGGAGACCGTTCGCGCGCCGAACGGATCTACAGCACCGCGATGTTTCTAAACCTGGTGCTGGGGGGCGGGTGCATGGTGGTGGGCTTGGGCCTGGCCCCCTTTGCCGCCACGATATTCCATGTACCGACGGGTTTGGAACGGGCGGCACAGGGTTTGTTCGCGGCGACGGCTGTGGGTTTTTTCCTGACCTGTCTGGCCACGGTGTCCTCATCGGTTCTGTTTGGGCACAACCGCCTGGATCTCCGGGCCGGGGTGTCGGTGTTGTCGAACCTGGTGCGGGTGGGGGTGGTGGTGGCGGCGTTCGGCTGGTTGGGTCCATCGTTGCATTGGATGAGTTGGAGCCTGGTGGTGGCGGCCTTGGTGGCCTGGGGGGCATACCACTGGGTGGCACGGCGACTGGAACGGCGATTGCAGTTCCGGCGTTTGGCGATCGATTCGGCGCTGGTCCGCAGCTATTGGCACGAGGGCGGATGGGTGTTGCTGAACCAACTGGGGTCGATTCTCTACCTGAAGATCGATTTGCTTGTGGTGAACTGGTTCATGGGGGCGGCGGCAAGCGGCCGGTATGCGCTGGCCCTGCAATGGTCGAATGTCATGCGGAGCTTGTCGGGCACGATTACGGGGGCGTTTGCGCCCACCATCATGATGCGGGCGGGGCTGGGGGATTTGGACGGGGTGGTGCGGTTCGCCCGCCATGCGATCCGGATGGTGGGCATTTTGTTGGCCCTGTTGGTTGGCGGGCTCTGTGGATTTACGCGGCCGTTGCTGGAGGTGTGGCTGGGTGCCGGGTTTTCGGATCTGGCGCCCTTGCTGGTGGTGCTGACCTCGCACTTGGCGGTGAACATTGCCGTGAGCCCGTTGTTTGCGGTGCAGGTGGCGACGGGCAAGGTGAAGGTGCCGGGAATGGTGACATTCGGCATGGGCGTGGTGAATTTACTGTTGGCGTTGGCGGTGGCCGGGCTCTTGGGCTGGGGGGCCATGGGGGTGGCGGTGGCCGGTGCCGTGGTCCTGCTGGCCAAGAATGCGTTGTTCACGCCGTGGTATGCGGCCCGCATAACCGGACAACGGTGGCATGTGTTCCTGCAGGACGTGGTGCGGGTGGTAATGGCGACCGGCGGGGTGTGGGCCGTGGCATTCGGGGTATCGAGTGTTTATGCGGCGACGGACTGGGCCGGGCTGGCGTTGGGCGGCGTTGCGACAACCTTGGTGTGTGCGCCATGGTGCTGGTGGCTCTACTTGACGGGGGAGGATCGCCAGCAGGTGCGGGAGCGCATCCGGCAATGGATGCACCGCGCCCCGCGGGCCTAGCCTCCACGTGAAGCGTCTCTAGCAACGGCAAATCCATTTGCATTTGCGGGGCGGGACCGCATAATGTCCAGCCAACCGTGATGAACCAGATCCCCTCCCATTTCCCGGCCAGCCAGCGCACCAGCTACCAGTTTCCCGTGTACAAGTGGATCGGCTGGCTGACCGTGGCGGGCTTCGCCATCGGGCTGACCGTGATGTTCTTCATTTCGGGGATGTTCGGGATCCCGGCTCCCCTGGGCTGGGCGGGGATCGTGATCCTGTTCACCGGCGAGGCGCTGCTGCTGGACCGGCCGAAGCTGCTGCTGAACTGCATGATGTTCTACTTCCTGATGATGCCCAGCAACCGGGTGCTGGGCATCCTGTCGTTGCCGGTGCCCACGTTTCTGGATGAATTGTTTTTTCTGCCGTTCATCGCCGTGATCGTCATGAACTGGATTCAGCGCCGGCAGGTCAAGGACGCCACGGTGTTTCGATCGTCTTTCTTCTGGTGGTGGCCCTGAGCTGGTACGTCAACGGCAAGCCGGACCCCTTCACGGCCGTCCGGTTGGGCCTGGTCATGCTCAAAATTTCCTGTTATCTGGTACTATTGCACGCCTGACCTGCACGTTTAAAGACGAGCGGCAGCTGTCGCGCTGGACCTGGGTGTTCATCGGATACATCGCCCTGCAGTACGCCTACAACGTGCTGTGGCACCGGCGGCTCTGGCCCCGCTATCACCCGGATGTCAGCAGGGGCGTGTTCAGGCCGTTTCCACCGGCAGCGCCCGTTGTGGGGTATCTGAGCATTTTCGGCCTTCTGCTGCTGGCGGGCTGGTGGGTCGGTGTCCGCACCGCCCTCTCGCGGCGGCGCAAATGGCTGGCGGGACTGGTTGCCGTGGTGATTTCGTACAATCTGATTTTCATGACAGACACGAAACACGCCCTTTTCCTGGTCCCGGCAGCGTTCATTCCCCTTCCTGGTTCATCCGCGGTTTTGCTCTTCGTCTGCGCCTGTGGCTTTCCACCCTGATTCTGTTGTTCGGACTCGCCTCGGCGGCGTATCTGAGCGTCTCCATGGGCCGAATGCAAGTGAACCGCCTGTGGGAGGCCATGAAGGATTCGCCCCAAGGGGGATCTGTTTTACGCCGTGACCGCCGATTTCGGCATCTGGTTCCCGTATCCGCTCCTCGGGGCTGGTCCCGGGCGCTACCTCGGAATACGCCCAGTCCGCTCGGGCGCCCCTCAGCCGACGCTACATCATCCGTATTACGATGCCGATCGGCGCGAAGGCTACTTCGGCCGGGGGCTTCACGGCGATTTCATCGGTCATGGGCTCCCTGACATCGGATTTCTTCACCTTGATGGGGGAAACCGGCTGGCTGGGGACCTTGGTTTTCTACTCGTTCATATTCACCATTATCGGGCGGCTGTTCGGAAATCCACGCGGGCTCCTCCGACCAACCTGATCTCCGGTCTGTCTGGCCCTGGCCTCCTGCCTGATTTTTCTCATTGTCGTCTCGTTGCTGGTGCCGGTGACCACGGTCAGGTGGTGGCCTTCCCTGTGGATGCTGTGCGGGCGGATTTGGGACATGGGGGAGCCGGATGCCGGAACCCCGGTGCCGGCGGAACCGGACGGACGGGAGACCTAGGGCCGCTTCGGCCTGGCGGAACGGAATGGGCCAAAACCAACCAGCGCCGATTCGGGCGGCGCCTGCTGCTGCGAAGTCGCGGCCGTGCTGATGGCGGGCGGCCTGCTGGGGCAGGAGCTGTCCGTGGACAACCGGTTCAATCTGTTTTTCAGCCCTCTGGACACCTGGGTTCTGATGGGGCTTGTCGGCGGGGCAGGGCTGGCCGTGGCGGTCCTCCTGCAGAGCTGGCTTGCGGGTCAGCCAGGGCAGTTGGATGTGGCCTGGCCCCGTGGTTCTGTGCACCCCGTGATCCTGGTCGTGTTCATTCCTTTAATCTCCGGCTGGACTGGTGAGCATGTCTCCTGGCTGGAAGCGGACCGTCAATGTCTGCTGATCTGGCTGCTCGGCGGGGCTGCTGACGCGCCTATCGTTTCGGCTTCGGCGCGCGGCTTCGCGCGGATGGAACTTCCTGCTGGTGGGCTGGCGCTGCTGCTGTACATCCCGTTCCGCTTCTGGACCGCCTCGTTCTGGAACGTACCTCTCGAGGCCCGGCGACCTGGGGACATCCGAACAGGGGAAGGCCCCGTGGTCGTGGTGATTCTGGACATGATCGGCTATGCGGATGCATTTAGGGAGAACGGCCGCGTCCGGGAGATCCTGCCCCGCATGGCAGCCGTTGCCGAAACCGCCACGGTGTATCACCGCGCGCGGTCCTGCGGCGACTGGACGGAGACGTCGCTTCCCGGCCTGATGTTGCAGGAGGAGGTGGACCCGGCCGTTGCTCGATTCGAAGAAGACATCCGCTGGCACACGGCGGGAAGCCCCGAAGGACCCGCCAGGCGGGCCGTCGAGTTCGAGGGGGCGCTGCCGTACCGGTTCCGGGAGGCGGGCGGCCGGGCGTTTTACATCGGCTATTATCTCCCGTATGAAATCATGATGCCGGAAGCGTGGGACGAAACCTTTGCCATGTGCTTCTACGGCGCGGAACCGGCTTCGCCGGGGTCTCCCTGGCGGGCGGCTCTCTGGCATCAGATCATGCAGTATGTCTCGGCTTCCAAGGATCCGTTGTCGGCCGCGGCCAAGCACTTCGACTGGCTGGGGCCGCTGCGGGACCGGTATTCCCGGAAGATCGCCCTGGAGGTGATGGAGGAAGCCCGGCGGTTCATTCGCCTCGGCCTGTCCCCGGGCGACCTGGTGATCATTCATCTGCCGGTGCCGCACATGCCGTTTGTGTTCGATGCGCAGGGCGGTCCGGCCGTTTCCGCCGTGTCGGATCCGCGGGCTTTCCCGACCAGCTGGTCTATGCGGATGCATTGCTGGGCGAACTGGCGGATCTGTTGAAGGAAACCGGAAAGTGGGATCCGTCTTGGGTGGTTGTCATGTCCGATCACGGATCGCATCTCGAGGATTTCAGCGACGATCCGGCGCGCAAGCGCCATGTCCCGTTCCTGGTGAAGCGTCCCGGGCAGCGGCAGCGCGAGGATTCCTTCCCGCCCCTTCGGCGGGCTGATCTGGACGCGATTCCCGGATTTCCGATCGGCGCCGAAACGGGAGGGGGGGACTGATCATGGTCACCCGGCTTTATTCGGCTGCGCCCTGGGCCAATCTGACGGGTTCCCCGATTTCCGCCCTGAATCATCTGGTTGCGCTGCGCGACGACGTGGACGAGGTGGGGCTGGTTCTGTGCGTGCACGGCGAAATCGAAGAACGCGCCCGGGCGGCGGGGGTTCCCGTATGGTGTTTTCCCCTGGCGTTCCGCGGTCTCCGGAAGGGCGGTCTCCGGACGGCCTGGCGCGGAATCGGGGCGGTCGTTGCTTCCCGGTGGCGGTATGTCACAGGGCTTTCCCGCCTGTTGAAGGAGAAGCCGGGGCTGCTGCACATTCACAGCCGGGCGCCCCATCTGCCCTATGCGCTGCTGGCGGCCTTCCGGGCCCGGGTTCCCGTGGTGGTCACCATCCGGGAACCCTGGGTGGGCGGGCTGGAGGCCTGGGTGGATGCCTGGATGATCCGGCTGCTGGCGGATCACGTTGTGTTCCTGTCGCAGGAGATGGCGCGCCAGCATCCGCGATGCCTTCGCCGGAGGCATTCCGTGGTGTTCAATCACGCCCCCCCGGCGCCTCCCCGTCCGCCGTCCCCCGTTCGCGACCGGCCCGTGGTGGCAATGCCGGCCCGCCTGGGGCGCCGCAAGGGCGTGGATGTGTTTCTGGAGATCTGCCGGCGCCTGCATGAGCAGGGCGTCTCGTTCGATGCGCGGCTGATCGGCGACTGGGAGTCGCCCGATGAACGCCGCCGGGCGATGGATTTCATACGCGAAAACGGATTGAACGGCGTCGTGACGGACCTCGGTCTCGTGGAGGACATGGCCCCGGTCTATGCCCAGACGGATCTCCTGCTGCTGCCGGCCCGGCGGGATCCGCTGCCGCGCGTGGTGATGGAGGCCATGTGCTGGGGCATCCCCGTGGTGGCGTCCCGGGTGGACGGCATTCCGGAAATGGTGGAGGACGGCGTCACCGGCCTGCTGGCCCCGCCGGAGGATGCCGCCGGATTCGCGGCGGCGGCGGATCGGTTGCTGAAGGATCCGGAACTGCGCCGCCGGATGGGCGAGGCCGGACGCGATCGCGCCCGGCGGCTGTTCTCGCCGGAGGCCTACCGGGCCGCGATGCGGGAGATTTATCGCCGGTGGATTCCCGCTAGCCCGGCATCGAACCGGGGAGGCCCCGCATGACGGAGCCCGTTTCCAGGGTCGGCGTGGCGCTTCTCAACTGGAACGGCTACCGGGACACGGCCCGCTGCCTGGACTCGCTGCGCCGGTCGGAATGCCGGCCGGCCCGCGTGCTGGTTTTCGACAACGGATCCGAGGACGGTTCGGCGGAACGGCTGAAGGCGGAATACCCGGAGATTGACCTGGTTCTGGGGGGCGCCAATCTCGGGTTCTCGGAGGGCAACAACCGGGCGGCGAAACGGCTGCTGGATGCCGGCCTGGAGTATGTGTGGATCCTGAACAACGACACCGAAGTCCGCCCGGACTGTCTCGGGTGGCTGGTTCGGGCGCTGGAGGCGGATCCCGGGCTCGGGGCCGTCAGCGCCAAGGTCCGTTTCATGGAGGAAGGCCGCCGGCTGGGGTATGCGGGAAGCCGTTTTCATCCCTGGACGTTTCGCACGGTTTTCCGGGGGCTGAAAGAGGAGGATGCCGGACAGTTCGACCGGCCGGGCGACACGGACGTGCTGACCGGCTGCTGCATGCTGGTTCGCGCGGAGGTGCTGCGGCGGATCGGCCTGTTTCACCGGGCGTTTTTCGCGTACTCGGAAGACGTGGACTGGAGCCTGCGGGCGCGGGAGGCGGGCTTCCGGCTGGGCTACGAACCGCGGGCGGTGCTGGCGCACCGGATGTTCGGCGCGTCCCGGAAGGGGGAGGGGAACGAAGCGCCGAAATCCTCCCCGCGGGTGGAGTACCTGCTGGCGCGGAACCGGTTCATTCTGGTTCGCCTGCACACGGCGCCCTGGAGTGTGCGCCGCGGCTTTGCGCTGGCGTGGCACGTCTGCGGCCGGTGTCTTCCGCGCGCGGCCGGGCTGGTTCTGCTGCCGTCGCGGCGCGCCGCCGGGCGGGCGGTTGTCCGCGGCCTGGCCGCGGGCTGGGGGATTCGGCCGGACCCGGCCGGCAGCCGGCTGTAGGGCGTTACTGCCCGGACGCCGGGATCAGCGGTTCCGCCGTTTGGCGGCGGCCCGTTCATAAATCTTCATCAGCTGGTCGTAGTGGGTGTCGCGGTTCATTTCCCGCTCGACGCGGGCGCGGGCGTTGCGGCCGAAGCGGGCGCGCTGTTCGTCATCTCCCAGCAGCTTCTCGAGTTTGGCCCGCAGATCCCCGGCGTTGCCCGGCTCGAACGTGTAGCCGGTTTCGCCGTCCACCACCAGTTCCGGGATGCCCCCGATCCGTGAACCGATGACCGGCACGCCCAGGGCGAAGCTTTCAATGATGATGCGTCCGAAAGCTTCAATGCATTCCGACGGCACGATGGTGGCCCGCGAACGGGCAATTTCCCGGCGCAGTTCCGCGCCGTCGCGATGGCCGAGAAACGAGACATGGCGGAGGCCGTCGCGGGCGGCCGTCTGTTCCAGTTCGGCCTTCATGGGGCCGTCGCCGAGGATTTTCAGCGGGACATCGAGTCCGCGGACCGCCTGGAGCAGCGTGCCCACCCCCTTTTCCGGGGTGAGCCGTCCCAGATAGATGATCGACCCGTCGGAGGGCGACCCGTCGGACTGCCACTCGTCCACATCGATGAAATTCGGCAGGCGGACAATCTCGTTGCGAAGGCCCATGGCCTTGTGCTTGTCGGCAATGAACTGGCTGGTGGCAATGACCAGGTCCAGCTTGTCGTAGATATGCAGCACCCGGTGATGCAGGTACATCTCCAGGGTGTTCACCAGGCTCTGTGCACGGGAGTTCCGCGTGCACCTGTACTGCAGGCAATGATAATAGCGGCCGCCGGCGCACCGGTCGCACGGGACGCCGTGGCGCAGCAGCGAATAGACCGGGCAGACCAGCTTGTAGTCCCGCGTGGTCATGACGGTGGGAATCCGGGCCTCCCACAGCGCGTCGAGGATCGAAGGGGAAATCTGATGGGCGTAGTTGTTCAGATGGGCGATGTCCGGCCGCTCGCGCTCGATCAGCCGGCGGATCTTGCGCCGGGCTTCGAAGGAATACAGGATGTTGGCCGCGGCGCGCAGCCGCTCCCGCCCGCTGCCGCCCCCCGCGAGGTCCACATGGTCCACAAACAGGTCCTCGTGGGGATAGGGGGGATTCTGCGGATGCTTCATGCCCCAGAACACCACGTGATGGCCCCGGTCCGCCAGCAGCTTGCCGGTGGACAGGGTGCTGATGGCGTCGCCGCCTTTGGGGTAGAGGAATTTGTTGACCAGAAGGATCTTCATGAAACGGTTGGGCGCCCGGGGGTCGGATTCGGGCGGGCGGAATCGGCGCTGGGGCGGGCAGTGAACATGGGGACACTGTAGCGGGGCGGCGGGGAATGCGCAAGATACCGGCGCGGCGGTTACGGGGACGGCTTGCGGGCCACGCACAGGCAGCTGGCGCCCCATCGCATCGGCCGGCCGGCGTCGATCCGGCGGACCTCCCGCCGGAGCAGGCGGTTCAGGCATCGGACCCGGAAGCCGCCGTCCAGCCCGTGTTCCCGCCGGGCGGCCGGCAGAGAGCCGCCGCGGCCGAGGCCGAGGCGCCAGGGCAGTGCCCGAAGCGCCCAGATGGGCGGCGCCAGCACCCCGAAGAACAGGGTGGAAAAGACGAGTTCATACCGTTCCGACAGCCGCTCGGCCAGTTGCCGGGGGGAATACCGCCGGAAGTGTCCCGCCCGGCGGTCGCTGGAGGACCACAGTGCCCCGAAGGCCGGCACCGTTATGTACAGCAGGCCGCCGGGTTTCAGCTTGCCGTGGATTTCCTCCAGGAATCCGCGGTCGTCTTCGATGTGCTCCAGCACGTCGAAGAGGCCGGCCGCGGCGATGGACCCCGCCGGAAATCCGGCGTCTCCCAGCGCGGCGCAAATCACGTCGGGGATGCGCCGGTGGGTTTTGGCGTTGAAGGCGCCGGTCGGTCCGGGCTCCAGCAGGACGGCGGGGAATCCGGCGTCGATCAGCGCGCGCGTCACGCAGCCGTTGCCCCCGCCGATGTCCAGGATCGGGCCGGCGGGCGCATGCCGGCGAACCGCCGCCAGAATGCAGCGGTTGCGGTGGGCGAACCAGAAAGACCGGTCTTCCAGCCCGAAGCATTCCGCGTGGCCGTCGTCGGGGTAGGAGAGGGCGGGGCGGGACGGGGCGGTCCAGATGCCGGCGTCGTCGCGCACCAGCCGGCCGGGAATGCCGGCAGGGGTCATGGCCGATTCGTTCACCCGTGCGGTCTCCGTTGGCCCGTTGCGCCTAGCGGCGCGCTGACGCCTTCCGCCTCACGGCGTCTCCCGGCCGTTCCGGATTTCGGCGATGTGGTACAGCGGCCGCCGCTTGGATTCCTCGAACGTCTTGCCCAGGTACAGGCCGATGATGCCCAGCTGCATGAACAGCAGCCCGAAGAAAAAGCTGATCATGACGGCGAGGGTGGTCCAGCCGGGCACGCCGATGCGGACCGTCAGGTAGCGGATCAGGATCCCGGTCGCGTACAGCAGGCTGGCGCCGGCCACCACGGCTCCGAAGCGGATGGACATGTGCAGGGGGCGCAGGGAGGAGCTCACCATGATCTGCAGCGCGGTGGCCATCAGTTTGCGCCAGGTGTACGAAGTCGTTCCCGCGAACCGGGGCGCGTGGGCCACATCCACGCAGGCGCGCGAAAAGCCCGCTTCGCGCAGGATGGTGGCGAAGGCCCGGTCGCGTTCCCGGTATTCGCGGAACGCCGCAACGGCCCGCCGGGAACTGATGGAGAAGTTGGCGACGGCCCGGTCGCCTTTGGTTCCCGTCAGCCAGTGCATCAACGCCCCGAACAGGTCGCCCGGCAGGGTTTTGTACCAGGGATCCACGCGGTCGATGCGCCGGGCGAACACCACGTCGTATCCTTCCTGCGCCCGCGCATAGAGCGTGCCGATCGCTTCGGGGGGATCCTGGAGATCGCAGTCCATGACCACGACCCAATCCCCGTCCGCGTGATCCAGCCCGGCGGTGATGGCGTAATGCTGGCCGAAATTGCGGCTGAGCCGGATGGCCTTGACCCGCGGATCCCGGGCCGCGATCCGGTCGAGAATCTCCCACGACCGGTCGCCGCCCCCGTCTTCCACCAGCACCAGCTCGAAATCGGGCGTGAGGGCTTCCGCCGCGGCCGTGAGACGGCGGTAGAGTTCGTCCAGGCAGTCTTCCGCGCGGTACACCGGGCTGACGATGGAGAGATGAACGGGCATTCGGTTGGGTTGATCCGGTTTGGAATGGTATGCCGGCCGCGACAGCATCCTGGCCGGGGACATGTCGGCCGAACGGATATGGACGGTATCGAATCGGGCCGGGTTGTCAAGGGGCAACGGTCCCGGGTCGCGGCAGAATCCGCTTGTATTCGGGAGGACGCCGGCTCTATAGGACTCAAGACATGGGCATTCCGTTCAATCAGCCTTTCCTGACCGGCCGGGAGACCGAGTACATCCGGCAGGCGGTGGCGTCGGGCAAGATTTCCGGCAACGGCGCGTTCACCCAGAAGTGCCAGCGCTGGCTGGAGGAGCGCTTCGGTTTCCGCAAGGTGCTGCTGACCACCAGCTGCACGGATGCCTTGGAAATGGCCGCCATGCTGTCGGGGATCGGTCCGGGGGACGAGGTGATCATGCCGTCGTTCACGTTTGTGTCCACGGCCCTGGCATTTGTCCGGCAGGGGGCCCGGATCGTATTTGCGGACAGCCTGCCCGGCCATCCCAATCTGGATCTGGACCGGGTGGAGGACTTGATCACGCCGCGCACCCGGGCGCTGGTGGTCGTGCATTACGCGGGAATGGCCTGCGACATGGACCGGGCCATGGATCTGGCGCAGCGGCACGGCCTGCTGGTGGTGGAAGACGCCGCCCAGGCCATTGATGCCACGTTCAAGGGCCGCCCCCTGGGCGGCATCGGCCACCTCGGGTGTTTCTCCTTCCATGAAACCAAAAACATCATTTCCGGCGAAGGGGGCGCTCTGCTGGTCAACGACGAGCGGTTTGTCCGGCGGTCGGAAATCATCTGGGAGAAGGGAACCAACCGGGCCGAATTTTTCCGGGGCGAGGTGAACAAGTACGGCTGGGTGGACACGGGATCTTCGTTCCTTCCATCGGAAATCATCGCGGCGTTTCTCTATGCCCAGCTGGAGCATCTGGATACGATCCAGGACCGGCGCAAAAGCCTGTGGAACACCTATGCGGCGGAACTGGCCGGGTTGGCCGCTCAAGGCCGGCTGCTTCTGCCCGTGATCCCCCCGGGGGCCAGCAACAACGCCCACATGTTCTACGTCGTGTGCCGTTCGCTGGACGAACGGACTGCCCTGATCGCCCATCTCAAGAGCCG
Source organism: Kiritimatiellia bacterium (assembly GCA_040768005.1). GTDB lineage: Bacteria > Verrucomicrobiota > Kiritimatiellia > CAIQIC01 > Lenti-01 > JAAZFE01. Next base: position 29,869 of record JAXGNL010000018.1, on the reverse strand, counting down.
GGACATCCTGTCGGTGTTCCACTACCTGTCGCTGCACCGCAGCCCCTTTTACGCGCCCCTTCACGACGGCCGGGAGCTGCCCCATGCGGATCGGTTTGCCGACTGCCTGCTGCGCCTGCCTATGTATTACGATCTGACGACGGCACAGGCCGCCGAGGTCAGCGCCGAGGTCCGCCGGTTTTTTGCCTGACGCCTGCGGGGCTGGCCGCGGCCCGGCGAGGAAGCGGGGTCTCAGGCGGGATCCCGTCCGGGGAAGGACGGAGACGGGGGATCGGGGGAAGGGCCGGTTGGTTCTCCCAGCCGGACCAGCCAGGCCGCCGCCCCGCCGCGCTCCAGCCGGGCCACGACGGTATGCGGCAGCCCCTGCTCCAGGAAAAAGGCCCGCTCCTTGCGCGTCATCAGCAGGAGAAAGGCATCCGGCGGGCGGGCGTCCCAGTCGGCCACCCGGACATCCGACCGCCCGATCACCCGCAGCCAGCTTCCGGCCCATTTGGCGGGAACAATCGGCGACTGCGTCAGGATTTTCTCCCGCTGCGACCAGTGAATCATGTCGGCGATGAAATCAATGCCCATGTCGCGGTAGTCGATGACGGCCAGGGTGGCGTCGGGCGGCAGCCGCCGCAGCTCGGGGGTTGCTTCTTTCAGCAGCATGGTCATGTCGCTGCGCAGCCGGAGGAGGCGGCTCAATCGGCGGATTTTCACACCGCCGGCGCCCAGCGCGCCGGCCAGCGCCAGGATGCCCGCGGTCCGCAGGACGGTCCGGACCGTCCGGTTCGCCGGCCATCCGCTCCGCAGGTCTTTCAGCAGGATCGACGCCTGCATGCCGGCCAGGGCGGCCGCCCCGTAGGACAGCTCGAAGGCGTAGGTGGGAATGATGTCCCGGATGAACAGCAGTCCGCCGAGGGGAACGAAGGTCCAGGGGATGAAAAACCAGCAGCGGACCGGCAGGCAGAGTCCTCCGGCCAGCAGCAGTGCCAGGCCGGCATAGGTCCAGTGCCGTGCCGCCACCGCCAGGGCCAGCCCCGCCGCCGCCGCCAGCGCCGGCCATCGCGGCAGGAGTTTCCGGCACAGGACGTAGGCGGCGGGCAGCAGCAGCGCCGCGCCGGCGCTCCCCGAGGTCAGCAGGCGTCCGTAGAACAGCAGGCGGGTCCGCATGCCGTTCAGCAGGGATTCGGCCCCGGCGGCCGGGTCCGGAGCGGTGGTGCCGTAGCGGTGGAATCCCAGCACGTAGATCGCGGCCAGGATCACCGGCACGGCCGCGATCCCCAGCGCCTTGCCCCGGCTCCAGCCCCGCAGCTCCCGCGCGTTGAAGGCCAGCATGACGGCCGCCGCGGTCGGCAGGATGACGCGCGAAGGTTCGCGGGTGTACAGCGCCAGGACCATCAGCCCCAGGCCCCCCGCCAGACCTCTGCGGCCCGGGGACAGCCCCCGCAGAAAGACGTACAGGCCGGCGCAGACAAACAGCATTTCCGCGACATGGCAGATGTCGATGAACCAGAACAGCGTGGTCATCAGGTTTTGAAACGCCAGCGGCCAGATCGCCACGGCCAGCACCGCCGCCGGCAGGCCGTGCGCCCGCCGGATCAGCCGAAAGAGGAAATAGAGGCTGAACAGGAACACCGCGCCCAGAACGAAGTGGTAGGCCCAGGCATTCAGCCCGAACAGCCGCTGCTGGCTCATCCACAGCAGGCGGATGACCGGCCCGGTGCGGCCGGCGAGATCCCATTGCGGATCCCGGATCCAGAAGGCATCGATCCAGCTGTTGTTCATGGACCAGTCCAGGATCCAGTACAGATCATCCCGCTGGAAAAAGACCGGGAAGAGGGTGCAGACGACGGCCCAGCCGGCGAGGGCCGCGCCCAGAACAAGTCCCGGCAGCAGGGCGGAGAGTCTCGGGGACGGGGCGGGAATCGTCTTCATGGTGGGGCGCATTGTGGCCGCTCCCGATCCGGAAAGTCAAGAACAGCGCCGCCTGCTGCGGGCGGCTCCGGGCGGCGCGGATTCGCCGGATTTTCCCGGGGAAGCGCGAAACGATTGTCTTGCGTTTTCGGGGGCCTGGCCCCACTATGCCGGCTCGATTTGAACCGAGAGAATGGATGGTTCCCATGGACGAGAAAAAGCAGAATCCAGCTGATGTGCCGCCGCCGGAGGCGCAGAGCGATGCCGAGCAGTTTTCCCGGTGGATGGCGGAATACGGCCGCCCGGCGCTGATCGGGCTGGCGGTCGCTGTTGTGGTGCTGCTGGGCCTGTCCATCTGGCGCAGCCAGAAGCAGGAGAAGGCCGAAGCCGCCGCCCAGGCCCTGTTCCAGGGGCGCGCGCCGGAGGAATTCCGCCAGATGGCCGTGAGCGATCCCAAGGCGCCGACCGCGCCGATGGCCCTGGCAACCGCAGCGGCCGAGTTCTATGCGCAGGGGCGCTACGACGAGGCGCTGTCCGCCTACCAGAGTTTCCTGGCTCAGTATCCGGGACATATGCTGGAGGCGGATGCCCGGCTGGGCGTCGCCGCCAGCCTCGAGGCGCTGGATGACTTCGAGGCCGCCGCGGAATCCTATGAAGCATTTGCCGCCGCCCTCCCGGGCAGCTCGCTCGTGCCGCAGGCCGTCATGGGCGCCGCCCGCTGCCGCGAGCAGCTCGGACAGTTTGAAGAAGCCCGCGTGCTTTATGAGGATTTCATCGCCGCGAACCCCGACAGCTCATGGCTGCCGCAGGCCGAATCCGGACTCCTCTTCCTGAAAAAGGCCGAGCGGGCGAAGGATCTCCCGCCGCCCGCCGCCCCGGCGGTCGCCATCGAGGCTCCCGCCCCGGAAGTCGTTTTTGATTCCAGCCTGGAAGCCCTCCAGACGGACGAGCCGGCGGCAGCCGTCGAAGCGGCGGCGGAAACGGTGGCGGAACCCGCCGTTGAACCGGCCCAGGATGAAGCGGGTGAGGAGCCGGCGAAAGCCCGCAAGCCCCGGAAATCCCGGAAGAAAGCGGATGCCGCCGAAGAGCCGGCGGTGGATGAAGCCGCCCCGGCCGAAGAGGATGTCCCCGCTGTCGCGGAAGAAGCCGAGCCGAAGAAACGCAAGTCGTCAAAAAAGAGCCAAAAGGCCCCGGCGGAGGAGCCTGCTGCTCCGGACGCCCCGGCGGCGGAATAGGCCGGCCGTTGAGGCCGACGGGGCAACGCCGGACTCCGGAAGGATTCCGGCGTTTGCCGTTGGCAGGGAAGGAGTCGAGCCATGATTGAACGGTATTCCCGGCCCGAAATGGCCGCGCTGTGGACCGATGAACACAAGTTCGCCACCTGGCTGAAGGTCGAACTGGCCGCCTGCGAAGCCATGGCCGCCGCCGGCCTGATTCCCCGCAGGGATTGGGCGGCCATCCGCCGCAAGGCGTCGTTTGACGTGGCGCGCATCCGCCGGATCGAGGCGGAGGTCCGTCATGACGTGATTGCCTTCCTGACGGCGGTGGCCGAGCGGGTCGGTCCCGCCGCGCGCCACATCCACAAAGGACTGACCAGCTCCGACGTGGTGGATACCGCGCTGGCCGTGAATCTGGTTGCCGCCGCGGATCTCCTGCTGGCGGGCGTTCGGAAGGTGCGCGCCGCCGCCGCCGCCCAGGCCCGGAAGCATGCCTTCACCCCCATGATCGGCCGCAGCCACGGCATCCATGCCGAGCCTACGACGTTCGGCCTGAAGATGGCGCTGATGTTCGACGAGTTCGGGCGCGTGGAACGGCGCCTGAAGGCCGCCCGCGAAACCGTGCGCGTCGGCAAGCTCTCGGGCGCCGTGGGCACCCATGCGCACCTGGATCCGAAGATCGAACGCGCGGTCTGTCGCAAGCTCGGTCTGGAACCCGCGGCCATCTCCACCCAGATCCTGCAGCGCGACCGGCACGCGGAGTTTGTCGCCGCCCTGGCCCTGGCCGGCGCCAGCGTGGAGCGCTGGGCGCAGGAGTTCCGCCACCTGCAGCGCACCGAAGTGCGCGAAGTCGAGGAATTCTTCGGCCGGGGCCAGAAGGGGTCCAGCGCCATGCCCCACAAGAAAAACCCCGTGATCGGCGAACAGCTTTGCGGACTCGCCCGGGTGCTGCGCGGATACGCGGTCACGGCCATGGAAAACGTCGCCCTCTGGCACGAACGCGACATCTCCCATTCGTCCGCCGAGCGGATCATCCTGCCCGATGCCGCCATTCTGCTGGATTACCTGTTCGACAAGCTGGCGGCGCTGGTGAAGGGCCTGAAGGTGGATGCGGCGCGCATGCGCGCGAACCTCGACCTGACCCGCGGCCTGATCCATTCGCAGCAGGTGCTGCTGCGGCTGGTTGAAAAGGGAGCGCCCCGCGAAGACGCCTACCGCTGGGTGCAGCGCAATGCGATGGCCTCCTGGAAGAGCGGGACGCCCCTGCTTGAGCTGGTCGCGGCGGATCCGGACATCGCCCGACGGGTCTCGCGCCGGGAACTGGCGGATTGCTTTGACCTGAAGCGTCACCTGCGCGACGTGAAGCGCACGTTTCGCGCCGTGGGGCTGAAACTGCCGTAGGCCGCCGCCGCTACGGGCGCAGCACCGTGTTGTCAATCAGCCGCGGGTGGCCGATCCGCACCGCGAGGGCCGCCAGCGCCGGCCGCGTGATGGGGCCGTCCAGCGGCTCCAGCGTGTCGTCGTCGGCAATTTCCACGTAATCAATCCGGGCATCGGGTTCCCGGGCGATCCGGGCGCGCATGGCATCCTTGAGCGCCTGCGGATTCCGCTCGCCGGCCGCAAACCGCTGCTCGGCTTCGTCGAGGGCCCGGCGCAGGCAGACGGCCTGAACGCGCTGGGCGGGCGTCAGGTGCTGGTTGCGCGAGGACAGCGCCAGGCCGTCGGCTTCGCGCACCGTGGGGCCGGGGACAATCTCGACGGGGAAGTGCAGATCGCGGACCATGCGGCGGATGACGCGCAGCTGCTGGGCGTCTTTTTCGCCGAAGACGGCGAGCTGCGGCTGCACGATGTGGAAGAGCGCCGCCACGACGGTGCACACGCCGTCGAAATGCCCGGGGCGCGAGGCGCCGCAGAGATTCCGCGACAGCGTCTTTTCCGTCACGGCCGTGCTGGCGCCTTCGGGGTACATCTCTTCCGCGGAGGGATGAAACACCAGATCCACGCCTTCGCGTTCGCACAGGGCGCAGTCCGCGTCGAACGTGCGCGGATAGGCCGCGAAGTCCTCGTGGGGGCCGAACTGCGCGGGATTGACGAAAATCGAAACCGCCACGACATCGGCCTGCCGTTTGGCGATGCGGATCAGCGACAGGTGGCCGTCGTGCAGATTGCCCATGGTGGGGACGAAGCCGATGCGCCGCCCCTGCGCCCGCAGCGTCCGCGCGGTGTCCTGCATGTCCCGGACCGTGGTGAGAATCTTCATGAATCGGGAGGGGATCAGATGCGGGGGGCGTCGTCGGGAAGGGCGTTGAGGCGGACGGACTGGCGGAACCATTTGGCGGCCGAGGCGGCGTCCTGTCCGACGAGCTTGCCTTCCATGTAGAGGCGTCCGAGGCGGTACTGGGCCAGGGGATTGCCTTTTTTGGAGGACAGCAGATACCAGTGCAGGGCGGTTTCGATGCTTTCCTCCACGCCGCGCCCGCGTTCGTAGAGTCGCCCGAGTTCGTACTGGGCCTGGGCGTTTTCCAGGTCGGCCTTGAAACGGAGCTGTTCGGCCATTTTCTGGTAGTACCTGGCGGCCTCTTCGGGATCCTGCGGCACGCCGGTGCCTTCTTCGAGCAGCTGGCCGAGGCGTTCCTGGGATTTGAGTTCGGCCTGTTCGGCGGCGAGCCGGTACCACCTGGCGGCTTCCTGTTCATCCTTGGGCACGCCCATGCCGTACTCGTACATGCGGCCGACCTGGTACTGGGCGTGCTGGTGGCCCTGTTTGGCGAGTTCGAGCCCCCGGATGTACTGGTCGCGGAGTTCGACCTTGATCCGGGCGTTTTTGTCGCCCTGGGCGGCGGCCTTGGCGTACCACTCCATGGCGGTGTCGAAGCTGGGTTCCACGCCGTCGCCGTATTCATGCAGATGGCCGAGGCGGTACTGGGCTTCGGCACTGCCCTGGTCGGCGGCGAGGCGGTAGAGGCGGGCGGCTTCGGCGTGGTCTTCGGGGACGCCGTGGCCGTGTTCATTCATCTTGCCGAGGTTGAGCTGGCCGTTGGCCTCGCCGCGCTCGGCGGCGGCGCGGAACTGGTCGAGGGCGGCGGCGAACCACCGGGCGGCCTCTTCGGGCTGCCTGGCGCGGCCTTTGCCCCAGGCGAGGTGGCGGGCCCATTCGTACTGGGCTTCGGGATCGCCCTGTTCGGCCTGGATCCGGACGGCTTCCTTGCTGGAATCGGTTTTCATGGCAGCTCCTTGGATCGCGGGCGGGCCGGGGTTACTCGTAGGAATGCTCGGGATCGGGAAAGGCGCCGGACTGGACGTCGGACCGGTAGGCGGCGGCGGCGGCGGCGATCTGGGGCCCGAGATCGGCATAGCGCTTGACGAACTTGGGCTGGAAGTCGCCGGAGAGCCCGAGGAGATCGTTGATGACGAGGATCTGTCCGTCGCAGCCGGGGCCGGCACCGATGCCGATGACGGGGATCTGGACGGCGGCGGCGACCTCGGCGCCGAGGGCGGCGGGGACGGCTTCGAGGACGATGGCGAAGGCGCCGGCGGTTTCGACGGCGCGGGCGTGGGCGACGAGCCGGCGGGCGGCTTCGTCGCCGCGGCCCTGGACGCGCATGCCGAGGACCTTGACGCTTTGGGGGGTCAGGCCGATATGGGCCAGGACGGGAATGCCGTTCCGGACGAGGGCGGCGATGCAGGGGGCGCGGAATTCGCCGCCTTCGATTTTGACGGCCTGGCAGCCGGTTTCCTGCAGGACGCGGCCGCTGTTGAGCAGGGCCTGTTCGAGGGAGGCCTGATAGGTCATGAACGGCATGTCCACGACGACGAGGGCGCGCCGGGCGCCGCGCACGACGGCGGCAGTGTGGCGGATCATGTCATCGAGGGTGACGGGCAGGGTGTTATCGAAGCCCAGCAGGGTGGTGCCGACGGAGTCGCCGACGAGCAGCAGCGGAATGCCGGCGTCGTCGAGAAGCCGCGCGGTGCGGAAGTCGTAAGCGGTGAGGCAGGCGATTTTCTCGCGGCCTTTCATCGCCGTGATGTCTCGGGGGGTCAGGGGGGTGGTTTTCATAGGAGGAGAGAGGTCAGAGGTCAGGGGACAGGGGACGGGAGACGGGGAACTGGGCACCGGGGGCGGTGGGCCGGGGATTTTCCACGGCGTGGAAAACTTTTTTCCATAGCGTGGAAAACCCGCGGAACTTTTTTCCATAGCGTGGAAAATCCGGGAAAAAAGTTTCCATGGCGTGGAAAGGGGGCATGGGGGTTACCATTCGGCCATGAGCGGGGTGACGTCCTGTCCGGGGGGGAGGGCGGCGAGGATGTCGCGGACGCGGCGGTCGTGTCCGGGCAGGACGAGGTAGCCGCGGACATCGGCGAGGGGCTGGAGGACGAAGCGGCGCTTGGTCCAGCGGGGGTGGGGGATGACCAGGCCGCCGGAACGGATGGTCTGGCCGTTGTAGTAGATCATGTCGATATCAATGGTGCGGGGCGTGTTCTGGCGCAGGGTGCGCTTGCGGCCGAGGGCGAGTTCGATTTTCTGGAGGTGGGCGAAGAGCTTGTGGGCGTCGAGGGAGGTGCCGACGATGACCACGGTGTTGTAGAACCTGAGGCTGGCGAATTCCTCGGGGACGCCGACGGGTTCGGTTTCGTAGAGGGGGGCGGAGGCGAGGAGGGTGACTTCGGGGATGGCGGCGATGGCGTCGCGGGCGGCGCGAAGGGTGGCGAGGGGATCGCCGAGGTTGGCGCCGAGGCTGAGGCCGGCTTCGATGCCGTTCACGGAGCACCTCCGGGTTCGAGGCCGAGGACGTGCCGCATGTGGTAGAGGCCGGGGGCGCGTCCGGGGATCCAGGCGGCGGCGCGCAGGGCGCCGATGGCGAGGGTGTCGCGCGAGGTGGCGCGGTGGGCCAGTTCCAGGCATTCGCCGTCGGCGGCGAAGAGGACGGAGTGGTCGCCGACGATGTCGCCGCCGCGGACGGCATGGAAGCCGATTTCCTTTTCGGGGCGTTCGCCAGCGAGGCCGGAGCGGCCGTCCACGGCGACGTCGGCCAGGGGCCAGCCGTAGCCGGCGGCGGCGGCTTCGCCGAGGTACAGCGCGGTGCCGGAGGGGGCGTCTTTCTTGCGGCGGTGGTGGCGCTCGGTGATTTCGCAGTCGTAGCCGCGGCCGCGGAGGGCGCGGGCGGCCTGCTCGACCAGCGCATACAGCAGGTTGATGCCGACGCTCATGTTGGCGGACAGCACGACGGGGATTTGTTCCGCCGCGCCGGCGACGGCGGCTTTTTCGGCGTCGCCGAGCCCGGTGGTGCCGACGACCCACGGGAGGCCGGCGGCGGCCAGGACGGGGGCGGCGGCGGCGCTGGCGGCCGGGGAACTGAAATCCACGGCGGCATCGGCGCCGGCGGCGAGGGCGGCGGCGAGGTCGGCGCCGACAGGCACGCCCAGGGCCGGGAGGCCCGCGGCGGAACCGATGTCCTGTCCGGCGAGCGGGGAATCGGGGCGGTCCACGGCGGCCACGACCCGGAAGCCGGGGACGGCCCCGGATCCGGCCAGGCGGGTGATGGCCAGGCCCATGCGGCCTGCGGCGCCGATCAGCAGGAGTTTCACGGGGGCGCTCACGACAACAGATCCAGTTGCTGGAGGGTTTCGCGCAGGAGCTCGCGGTTGGCGTCGGTCATCTCGCACAGGGGCAGGCGGTACACAGCGGGGCCCAGGCCGGCCATTTCCATGGCGGCCTTGACGGGGATGGGGTTGGTTTCCAGGAAGAGCCGGGTGAACAGCCGGTAGTAGCGGCGGTGCAGGGCGAGGGCGTCGTCCCAGCGCCCGTCGGCGGCGGCATGGACGAGGTCGGCCACGGCCTTCGGGGCGACGTTGGAGGCGACGGAAATGACGCCGTCGGCGCCGACCGCCATCATGGGCAGGGTCAGCGAATCGTCGCCGGAGAGCACGCCCATCTCGCAGGCGTCCTTGATGCGGCTGACGCGGTCCACGCTGCCGCCGGCTTCCTTGACGCAGACGACGCGGGGATGCCGGGACAGCTCGGCGATGGTGGGAATGGCGATTTCGCAGGAGGAGCGCCCGGGGACGTTGTAGAGGACGACGGGCAGGCCGAGATCGGCCACGGCGGAGAAGTGGCGGACCAGCCCGGCCTGGGTGGGCTTGTTGTAGTAGGGCGTGACCTGCAGGGTGCCGTCCACCCCGAGTTCCTGCGCGGCCCGGGTCAGTTCCAGGGCCTCGGACGTGGAATTGGCGCCGGTGCCGGCGATGACCTTGGCGCGCCCGGCGGCGGTTTCGACCACAAGGCGGATGACCTCGATGTGCTCGGCCGTGCCGAGCGTGGGGGATTCGCCGGTGGTGCCGACGGGCACCAGGCCGTCAATGCCGGCCTCGATCTGGGCTTCGACCAGCCGGCGGAGCCGGTCGGCATCGAGCGAGCCGTCGGGACGGAAGGGGGTGGCCAATGCGGTGTATGCGCCTGTGAACATGAAAATCGCCTCTCTGGGTGGTTCGAATGATTTAAACCGCCATTGTGGAAGAAAGAGGGCAAATGAACAGAAAAAAATGGCCATTGCCGGAGGGGCGAGGGGTACGCTATGGTCTTCAGGAGATGGCAGACGAGGAACATCAGAAGCATCAGGCGACGATGCGGATTGACATCACGCCGGCGATGCTGGAGCAGCTCCAGCAGGCGCCCGTGCCGGGCGCCGCGCGCATTTCCAGCCGGCCGGGGGGGTTGCACGCGGGCCCGCGCGCGGGCGGGCCGGGGGTGATCCGGATTCCGGCCAGTCCGGCGCGCCCGCTGGGCGGCGAGGACTTCCAGGTGCTGCTGCAGAGCATTTACGACGCGGTGTTCATCACCGATCCGCAGGGTACGATCGTGGGCGCCAACGTGCGCGCCGAGCAGTTCTTCGCGGCGAAGCGTCCGGAGCTGTGCAAGAAAAACGTCTTCGACTGGCTGGTGGGGGCGGAGCGCAGCCTGCTGGATACGATCCTGGGGTCGCTGGAGAACAACCGCTTCGTGCTGATCCAGGCCCTGTGCCGGCGGACGGACGAGACGATGTTCCCGGCGGAGATTTCGGTGAGCCGCCTGCCGCTGGGGGGCAAGACGCACCTGAGCTTCTTCATCCGCGACATCACCTGGCGCAAGGAGGCGGAGGAGCGCCTGAAGACGGGGTACAACGCCCTGCAGAATTCCGGCAGCGGTATTGCGGTGGCGGACAACGAGGGCAATCTGGCGGGCTACGTGAATCCGGCGATGCTGGAGCTGCTGGGGCTGGAATCGGCCGAGGCGGCCTATGAGCGGAATTTCCGCGAATTTCTGATTGAGGAGACGCTGGCGGCGGACATGATTGCGGCGGCCGAGGCGCAGGACACCTGGACCGGCGAAGTCGAGATGAAGCGAGCGGACGGCACGCTGTTCTTCGCGCAGGCGTCGCTGGCGCCGAACCTGAATCCCGACGGGGCGATGACGGGCATCGTGATCTCGCTGGTGGATGTGACGCCGCAGCGGCAGGCCCAGCAGCAGCTGGAACTCTATGCCGCGCAGCTGCGGCAGAAGAACGCGGAGATGGAGGCGGACCTGCGCATGGCGCGCGACCTGCAGTACGCCTTCCTGCCGTCGTCCTATCCGGACATCACCACGGGCGATCCCGCCCGGGCCGGCCGGTTGGAATTCGCGCATGTGTATCATCCCAGCGGCATGGTGGGCGGGGACTTCTTCGACCTGCTGAAGGTCTCGGATCATCAGGTGCTGGTATTCGTGGCGGATGTGATGGGCCACGGGGCGCGGGCGGCCCTGGTGGTGGCCACGCTGCGCGGACTGCTGGAGCAGATCGCCAAGGAAACCCAGGAACCCGGCGAATTCATGACGCGGCTCAACGCGGCCTATTCGAAGATTTTCAGCAGCGCCAACGAACTGATGTTTGCGACGGCCTGCTGCGTCTGCCTGGATCTGAACACCGGGATGCTGCGCCACGCGAACGCGGGCCATCCGCTGCCGATGGTGATCGCGCCGGACGGAGCGGTGACCATGGCGGAGGTGGAGGAGTCGGCGCTGGGGCCGGCCCTGGGGCTGTTCGGCGACGCCGGCTACCGCCATATGGAAATCCCGCTGACGCCCGGCGCGCGGCTGGTGTTTTATACCGACGGGCTGACGGAAGCCCGCAACGACGAGCAGAAGGAATTCGAAGAAGACGGCTTGATCCGTTCGCTCGAGACGCACAAGGCGCAGCCGCTGCCGGGATTGCTGGAGGCGGTAGTGCGCGACGCGGTGGAATTTGCCGGATCGCCGACGTTCGAAGACGATGTGTGTGTCCTCGGCATTCATTATGCCGGGGGCTGAGAATTCACCCCGCCGGGGAACTTTCAAAGGAAAGAAGAGTATGAGACAGGCTTGGTGCATGGTTGGCTGGTTGGGATTGGGCGCGGCGCTGGCGACGGCGCAGGAACCCCGGGTGATCCGGCCTTCACCGGCGTACTACCAGCAGCAGGGGCTGCCCGTTCCCGCGGAAGCGCCGGCCGTGGCGGTGCCCGCGGCGACGGCCGCGCCGGCTTCGGTCTCTCCCGCCGCGGTCGCGACACCCCAGCCCGTGCCGTCCCGGCCGGTCCAGGCGGCGCCGGCCGCGCCGCGCCCCGCGCCGGCGCTGAACCGTCCGGCGGCGCCGATGACGCCCCTGGCGGTGCAGCCCCGCCCGATTGCGCCGGTCGCCGCGTCGCGTCCGGCCGCGGCCGCACCGATGACCCCGTTGCCGGTCCAGCCGCGTCCCGTTCAGGCGCCTGTTTCGCCGCCGGTCTCTTCGGCGCCGGTGCTGGACCGTCCGGCGGCGCCGATGACGCCGCTGCCGGTGCAGCCGCGCCCGGTGCAGCCGCCCCCGCGTACCGCCCAGCCGGTGCCGGCGGCACGTCCGGTGGCTCCCGTGCCCCCGCCGCCGGCCGCCATGGCCGCACCGGTTCCCGTGCAGCCGGCGCAGCCGGTTCCCGTGGCGGCCCCGCCGGCCCGTCCAGTCCCTCAGGATGTCGTTGTATTTCCCGCCGCGCCGGTCTACGAAGAACCGGAGTATAACGAGCCGGTCTATGACGACACGCCCGGCACGCGGATTTCCCTGCGCGACGTGCCGGAGGCGCGCGACGACTGGGACGGGACATCGGGATACGACTGGCCCGGACTGTCGCTCGGACCCAAGATCGGCACCACGGGCATCGGCCTGGACCTGACCTTCGGCGTGACCCGTTTCCTGAACCTGCGCAGCGGATTCAACTACGGGTCGTTCACGATGAACACCGACTGGGGCGATGTGGAATATGATACCGAGCTGGACATGACCAGCATCCCGCTGCTGGTGGATTGGTATCCCGCGGGCGGGCATTTCCGCATCACCGGCGGGTTTTTCATCCAGCCCGGAACCCAGGCGGACATTGACGCCACGCCCACCAAGCCGGTGCAGATCGGCAGCCACACCTACGGGCCCGATGTCATCGGCACGCTGTCGGGTAAAATCGAGGTGGACAACACCTTCGCGCCGTACATCGGCATCGGTTTCGGCAACACCGTCGGCCGGGACCGGCGCCTGACATTCTCGCTCGACCTGGGCGTGATCTTCCAGGCCTACGACGTGTCGCTGGCCTCCGACGGCCCGGGCATGACCGCCAAGCTGGACCTGTTCCGCGAGGACATCCAGAAGGAAGAAGAAAAGATCCAGGACGACCTGGACGATTTCAAGTTCTATCCGGTGCTGACACTGGGATTCGGGTATCATTTCTGATGTGAGACGCTGGATTCAGGTCGGAGTGGCGCTGGTCTGCGCCGCGTGCGCGGCGCACGGCCAGGAGGAGGGGATTTTTGCGGATTTCCGCACCTCGATGGGGGAGTTCACGGTGCGGCTGGACTACGAGCGCGCGCCGCGGGCCGTGGCCGGTTTCGTGGGGCTGGCCACGGGTGAAAAAGCCTGGGCGGATCCGCAGGGCAATATCTGGAACCGGCCGTTTTACGACGGGTCCATTTTTCACCGCGTGGTCAAGGACGCCGCCACCAACGGCATTGCCATCCAGGGCGGGGGGATCGCCCGGTGCGGGCTGTCTCTGACCAATCTGCCGGGCGGTCCGGCGCAAAGCGATGGCGGCAGTTTTCTGCTGGTGGCCACCAACGGTCCGGGCGTAACCACGAATGTGTTCGGGCCGATTTCCTTCACCACGGAAAACGCGGCGGCGGTTCCGACGAACTATGTCTATGCGGGAGAGGTGGCGGCAACCAATGCCGCGGCCGTGACCCGTACCGTCTATTCCCTGCGGGCGTCCTCATCCAATGCCGGCCAATACGTGGTGAACGCCTATACCAACGCGGCCTGGTACACCAATCGCTTGCCGGAAACGGTGACGACCACCAACTGGGCCGCCATCCAGACCGTTACGACGAATCCGGGGCCTGGCGAAGAAGTGCTGACGCACCGGATATCGGTCAGCATGGCCAGCACGGCGACTGTCTGGGGCATTCGCTCGGTGGACACCAATTTCACCAATGCGGGCTACTACATGCTCGATTCGGCGACCAACGGGCTGGCGCATTCCAACGGAGTGATTTCCATGGCGAATTCCGGGCCGAACACAGACGGTTCGCAGTTTTTCCTTACGGCGACCAATGTGCCGGACTGGGATGGAAGTTATACGGTGTTCGGGAACGTGGTTTCGGGGCAGAGCGTGGTGGCGGAGATCGCGGATGTGCCGGTGCAGGGGGAGTGGTCTCGTCCGGTTGCAGACGTGGTGTTGAGCAACGTGACCCTCCGGCGGGAGGGCGAGGCCGCCGAGGCGTTTTCCATCGGGCCCAGCACCTGCCGGCCGTCGGATCGACACCGGCCGGGGTGCTGGCGGCGACCGGAGACACGCGCAGGTCGCCGTCGAGGTACCCGTGGTCGGAGATCCTGTTCCGGACCTCGACCAACGGGCTACTGTCCTGGCAGGCGGAGGACTGGGGGTATTTCACGAACGACGAACCGCACGTGGTGGACGTGGAAGCACCGGCCGCCGTCGCCGCTTTCTTTCACGCCTCCTGCGTGTCCTATTCCAATGCCTGGACGGCGCCGGACGCCCCCTGGGGACGCCTATTCACCGCGGTGTGGAATACGGACCCGCCCACCATCATGCAGGTGCAGTTCGGATCGGCGCCCGCCGGCCCGCATGTGTATCATCGTCAGCAGGGAACCAATGAATGGCTGAATTTTCTTCTGACCGGGCCGTATGCGCCGCAATGGACGGGGTTTCCCTATTCGGCCAAACTGTATCTGGCCGACAACCAGAGCGAGCAGAGCTATTCCCTGTGGTTTGATCCCGGCCGTGAAACCAACCGGTTCACCTTGAGCGAGTACCCCTTTTCGGGCGGCCGGCGCCTGTTGTCCGGTTATTTCACGCTGGAATAGGCGCGGGTAATACGCCGCCGAAAGTTCGGTTCGGCCGGGCCATGGCCTGCGCGGCGACTTCCCGGAGATTCGGACCATGACCCGCCAGCACCCGGGTAATCCTATTGCCCGAAAATCCCGAGTAGAACCTTGGATCCTGGATTATGGTTGTTATAATAACCATAGTATGCTTGTTATAACAACCATAATGACGAAAGCGAACCTTCGGGGGCGGGGAAGAGGGGTGTGATTTCGGCTTTAAGACGCCGGGGCGAGGGGCTATCATGGGCGGCATGAAGGATGTGATGGATGTCGTGCGGCGCTGGGATGAGGCCGGGCTGGCGAGCGCGGAGGCGGTGCTGGTCGGGGTGCAGCATTCGTCGCCGCGGCCGCCGGGGGCGCGGCTGGTGGTGAATGAAAAAGGCGAAGCGGCAGGGGCGGTTTCGATGGGTTGCGTGGAGACGGATCTGCGGGAGCATTTGCTGGGGCTGCTGCGCGGGGAAGGAGCGCCCCGGATCATCCATTACGGGGCGTCGTTCGGGCCGGCGCTGGAGGTGGGGCTGACCTGCGGCGGGGAGATTGATGTCTGGATCCGGCGGCACGATCCGGCCAGTGCGGCCTGGAAAGGATTGTGTGCGCTGGCCCCGGATGCCCGGGCCATTCTGCTGACCCGGCTGGACGGGGCGTCGGAGCAGGCGCTGATGCGTCCCGGCGATGCGCCGCCGGCCCCGGACCTGCAGGCGGCCTTGGATGCGCTATGGGTGCGCGGCGGAACGCGGAAGATTTCCGCTTCGGATTCCACCTGGTTTGCCGAGGTCATTTCGCCGGCGCCGCGCCTGCTGATGGTCGGGGCTTCGCCGATTTCCATGGCGCTGTGCGAATTGGCCTCGCGGACGGGATTTCGCGCCTGGATCGTGGATCCGCGGCGGGATTTTGCGCGGGCGGAGCTGTTTCCGGCGGCGGAGGCGGTGGTGCACCGCTGGCCGGAAGAGGGACTGGCGGAAGCGGGGCTGGATGCGCACAGTTATGTGGCGGTGGTGGCGCATGACGCCAAGCTGGATGTGCCGGCACTGGCGGCGGCGCTGCGGGCGCGTGCGCGATACATCGGCCTGCTGGGCAGCCCGGGCACGCAGGCGGACCGGCGGCAGGCGCTGGCCGCCGCGGGTTTTGAGGCGGCCGAGATTGCCCGGATCGAGGGGCCGATCGGCCTGAAGGCGATCGGGGCGCTGGAGCCGGCGGAGATCGCGGTGTCGATTCTGGCGGAATTGATCATGGTGCGCCGCGGGGTGTCGCCCGCGAACTGGAAGGGAAACCGCCCGTGAAGGATGCAGCCAGTCCCTTTACCTGCCCGTCCTGCGGAGCGGCGCTGCCGCTGGCGGACGTGAACGTGGCGGCGGATGTGGCGCTGTGCCGCGCCTGCGGCCGCAGCGGGGCCTTCCTGCACAGCGCCTCGGTGCCGGCGATCAGCGACGACGATTTGGCGCGTCCCCCGAAACGGGTGAGTTTGCGGCGGGAGTTCGGCGATGCGCTGTCGGTGGTGGTGCGGCCGTCCCGGGCGGCGCTGTGGTTTTTCATTCCCTTCACGCTGCTGTGGTCGGGCATTTCCATGACCGCGATCTACCTGGTGCCGCTGGCGAAGGGCGAGTTCAAGTGGCAGGAGGGGCTGTTCGGCCTGCCGTTCCTGATCGGCACGCTGTTTTTGCTGACGATGATCCTGTACCTGCTGTTCGGCAGGACGACGATCACGCTGATGAAAGGGCGGGTGCGGGTGGCCACGGGATTGTTCGGGAAGGGGCGGGTGCGGGAGATGGAGTGCGCGAAGGACACGCAGGTGTCGCTGCAGATGTCGAGCTACCGGGTGAACAATGTCCCGCAGCAGGAGATTGTGCTGCGGAGCGGCGAGCAGGAACTCAAGTTCGGGGCGATGCTGCTGCCGAACGAGGCCAAACCCTATGTCGCCGCGGTCCTGAAGCGTGCGGCGGGGGGGCGGCAGGGGTGAACGGGTTGACGGATCACATGGCAGGCAACCTGGCGGCGGTTCACCGACGGATGGCCGCGGCGTGCGCGGCGGCGGGACGTCCGCCGGATTCGGTGCGGCTGCTGGCGGTGTCGAAGACGCACGGGCCGGAGGCGGTGCGGGCGGCGGCGGCGGCGGGGCAGGTGCTCTTTGGCGAAAACCGCGTACAGGAGGCGGCGGCCAAGATGCCGGAGTGTCCTGTGCACCTGCAATGGCATTTGATCGGGCATTTGCAGCGCAACAAGGCGGCGCAGGCGGCGCAGTTGTTCGACTGGGTGCATTCGGTGGATTCGATCAAGTTGCTGGAAGCGCTGGACCGGCATGCCGCGGAGGCGGGACGCCGCCTGGACGTGCTGGTGCAGGTGAACGTATCCGGCGAGCGGTCGAAATCCGGGCTGGCGCCCGAGGCCCTGCCGGCGGTGCTGGCGCGGGGCAACGAGCTGCCGAATGTGCAGGTGCGCGGGTTGATGACGATCCCGCCGCTGACGGAGGATCCGGAGAAGGCGCGGCCGCATTTCCGGGCGCTGCGGGAGCTTCGCGACCGCTGGGCGGCGGAGCTGGGAATGGATCTGGACGAACTGTCGATGGGCATGACGCACGACCTGGAGATTGCCATCGGCGAAGGCGCCACCATCGTGCGCGTGGGCACGGCGATATTCGGCGAGCGGGCGCGGCCCGCGAAAGGAGCAGAACCGGCATGAAGAGCAAGCGAATCGCCTTTCTGGGCGGCGGGAACATGGCGGAGGCCATTCTGGGCGGGATGCTGGCGGGGGATCTGGTGCTGGCGGGCAACCTGAGGGCCGCGGACGTTTCGGCGGAGCGCCGCGACTGGCTGCAGAAGGAATACGGGATTGATGCCACGGCCGACAATGCCGCGGCGGTGAAGGGGGCCGACGTGATTGTACTGGCGGTCAAGCCGCAGCAGGCGGCCGAGGCGCTGGCGTCGGCGCGCGCCGCGCTGTCGGAAGATCAGCTGCTGATCTCCATCTGCGCGGGGTTGACCACGGCCGCGCTGGAGGCGCAGGTGCCGTGCCGGGTGGCGAGGGTGATGCCCAATCTGCCGGCGATGGTTTGCCGGGGGGTGGCGGCGATTTGCGCGGGGTCGCGCGCCGCGCCCGGGGACATGGACCTGGTCGAGCGGATGTTTGCGGCGACCGGTGCGGTGGTGCGTCTGTCCGAAGGACGGTTGAACGAGGCCACGGCGCTGAGCGGCAGCGGCCCGGGGTATGTGTTTGCGTTCATGGAAGCCCTGGAACGGGGGGCGGTGGCCATGGGGATTCCTCCGGAGACGGCGCGAACGATGGCGGTGGAAACCGTCCGGGGGGCGGCGGAGCTGGCGGCGCAGACCGGGGAAGATCCGGTCGAGCTGCGCCGGCGGGTCAGTTCCAGGGGCGGCACGACGCTGGCCGGGCTGGCGGCCATGGAGGCGGGCGGGTTTTCCGCCGCCGTGGAAGCGGGGATGAAGGCCGCGCGCGACCGGGCGGCGGAGCTGGCGAGGTAGTCCATGGCCGGGGAAGACGCGAAGCGAAAAGCCGGTGGACGGCGCACCTGGAGCGTGAGCCACCTGCTGGGGGCCCTGGTCTGGCGGCTGGCGCTGGTGCTGCTGATCTTGTACGGCCTGGCGCAGCTGGGCATCCGCACGGAATGGTTCCGGCGCCGGGTCGAGCGCGAGCTGTCGCGGGTGGCCGGCACCGACGTGAGCGTGGGACATGTGCGCGGCACCGAGTCGCTGAACCTGAAGATCCGCGATGTCATCAGCGTGACGGACGAAGGCGGCTTCGATCTGCGGGTGGTGCGCATCCGCTGGCGCCTGTTTCGTCCCCGGGGCGCATCCCTGCTGGAGTCGGTCCGGGTGGATGGCTGGGAGGCGACGTTCACGGCCGACGGCCGCGGGCCCCTGTCGTCCAGCGTATTGGCACGGATGGCGGAAGGCATGCTGGTTCCGGCCGGCGTGGGACTGCCGGGACGGCCGGTCCGGCCGGCAGGACAGGGATTGATCGCCGGAGGCGCAACGGATTCAGGAGGTTCCCTGGGCGACATTCCGCGACTGGAAATGCGCTGGGGGACGGTTCAGGTGCGGGATGCCGGCGGCCAGGCCCTGGTTTCCGTTTCCGGGCTGGATGTCCTGTGGACCGCGGTGCGGCGTCCGGACGGCGGGCGGGTGTCCCATCTCGATCTGCGGGCCGAAGAAGTGCAGGTGGCCAACGGCCCCCGGATCGCCGGACTGCATGTCGAACTGATTGAAGCCGGCTCCCGCCAGTTCCTCGGGGCGCTGGAAGCCGACGACTGGGGGGGGGCTGCCCGCCCCCGTTCGCCGGAGGAAGACTATCGCGACCTGTTTGACGCGATGGACGCGCCCTGAGGGGCGGAGGGCGCATCTGCGATTCGGTGCACCCTTGGGGTCATATGGAGCGTAGGCGCGTAGCGCCGGAGTCGAAATCACTTGTCCCGCCACCGCGGGATCTGAGCACAATCCCGATGGCCAGCCTTCGGGACCAAGCCGAGATCCCTCGACTCCGCTCGGGATGACAGCCATACAGGACTACAAGGCCTTTTTACACAGCATGCACCGAATCGCAGATGCGCCCAGAGGCGGATGATCGAAAAGGCGGGTCTTGCATTTTCCGGGGGGATGGGGTAGAACACGCGGACCATTTTCGGGTGGTGGATATAGCTCAACTTGGTAGAGCACCAGATTGTGGTTCTGGCTGTTGCGGGTTCAAATCCCGTTATCCACCCCGTTTTTCTTTCCAGCGCGGGCCTGCCGGGGTCCGCGCTTTTTTGGGCGCGTCCAATTCTTTTCGCGATGCTGCGGCTTTTTCCCGTTTCCGTTTTCCAGACCCGTTTTGCAGGGGACGGCTGGGGCCCGCTCGTTACGCACGACGTATTTCAGGAATTATGGATGTTATAACAACCATAGTATGGTTGTTATAACATCCATAGTTCCCGTTGGCCGCAGTCCCCGCACGAGGCGGGAGCGGTTCCGGGCACTTCCGTTTACGGGGGGGGGTAGGACATCAGGCCATTGATTGATTTTTCGATGCCATCGCCTTGCGGGCGGCTGCGCCTGCCGTTCCATTTCCCGGTTGCGGCGGGGAGGGGATTTGTATAGGGTTCGCATTTCCATGCCCGGGTCCTCCGTCCGGGCCAGTCCGAAACGAGTGGAAGGAAAGGCAAGAGCATCATGAAGGATATTCCGATCGCGGATGTGCGCAATTTCGTCTTGGTGGGCCATACGGCCAGCGGCAAGACGTCGCTGGTGGATTCTCTGCTGTTCAAGCTGGGCGTGACGGACCGTCTGGGGAATCCGGGGGACGGCACCAGCGCGGCGGACTGGACGGACGAAGAGAAGGGGCGCAAAATCACGATCTGGGCCAAGCCGTTCGATGCGGTGTGGCGGCCGAAAGGCGGCAAGGCGCTTCGGCTGGTGATGCTGGACACGCCGGGGTATGCGGATTTCTTCGGACAGGTGGTGGCGGCCTCGAGCGTGGCGGATGCGGCGCTGATCCTGGTGGATGCGACGGCCGGTGTGCAGGTGGGCACGGTGCGGGCGTGGAAGCGCTGCGAGGCGCTGGGCCTGCCGCGGGCGATCGTGATTACCGGCCTGGACAAGGAAAACGCCGATTTCGACGGGACGGTGGCCGCGCTGCAGGAGCGGTGGGGACCGCGCTGCGAGGCGGTGACCTATCCGGCCGCCGACGGGAAGAGCGTCGTGGATGCGCTGTCGGCGTCCGATGCGCGCAGCGAGGAGATCCGCTCGCGGCTGACGGACGCGGCGGCGGAATCCAGCGATGAATTGATTGAAAAGGTGCTGGGGGGGGAGACCCTGACGGCCGACGAGCTGTCGGGCGGGCTGCGCGCCTCCGTGGCGCAGGCGAAGTTCATTCCGGTTTTCGCGGTGATGGCCCGGCAGTCGGTCGGGCTGGAGGAGCTGATGGCGGGCCTGGGCCGGCTGATGCCGAGCCCGGCGGACCGTCCGGCGAAGGATGCCGCGGGGAACGCCGTGGATCCCTCCGAAGGCGCGCCGCTGGTGGCCCAGGTCTGGCGGTCGATCAACGATCCGTTCGTGGGCCAGCTGACGCTGGCGCGCGTGTGGGGCGGCACGTTGAAGGAAAAGAGCGAGATTTTCAATGCCACCCGGGAGCAGAAGGAAAACGTGGGGACGCTGTATTTCCTGAACGGCAAGAAGCAGGATACGGTGCCGGAGGTCCAGGCCGGCGATGTGGTGGCGCTGGCGAAGCTGAAGACCACGGTGATCAACGACACGCTGTGCGCGGCGGGCAAATCCATCCAGATGCCGCCGATCGAGTTTCCGAAGCCCGTGGTGTCGTTCGCCGTGCATCCCAAGACGCAGGGCGACGAGGACAAGCTGGGGCAGGGGCTGCACCGGGTGGCGGAGGACGATCCTACGCTGCATGTCCAGCGCAACGACGAGACGCACGAGCTGATCATTTCAGGCATCGGCGACGTGCAGATCGACACGGCGATGGAGCGCATGAAGGCCCGCAGCAAGGTGGAAGTGACCCTCAGCACGCCGAAGGTGGCCTACAAGGAGACCGTGACGGCGAAGGGCGAAGGCCACTACAAGCACAAGAAGCAGTCCGGCGGCCGCGGCCAGTACGGCGAAGTGTATTTGCGCATCGAGCCGATGCAGCCGGGGGTGGAGCACTGGTTCGTGGACGGCATCGTCGGCACGAGCATCCCCCGCAACTTCCTGCCCGCGATTGAAAAGGGCCTGGTCGAGGGCATGACCCGCGGCGCGGTGGCCGGCTATCCGGTGGTCAACACGATGGTCACGGTGTACGACGGCAGTTCGCACGACGTGGACAGCTCGGAAATCGCCTTCAAGATCGCGTCGCGGACGGCGTTCAAGGACGGCATGAGCAAGGCCAAGCCGGTGCTGCTGGAGCCGATTCTGAACGTGCGCGTGACGATTCCGGGCGAGTTCATGGGCGACTGCACGGGCGACCTGAACCACAAGCGCGGACGCATCCTGGGCATGGAGTCCGAGGACGGCATGCAGGTGATCGTGGCCGAGGTGCCCCAGGCGGAGATGTTCAAGTACTCGTCGGAGCTGCGCTCGATGACGGGCGGCCGCGGGTCGTTCGAGATGGAATTCAACCGCTATGACGTGGTGCCCGCCAATGTGGCGCAGAAGGTCATTGCGGAGGCCGCGAAGAACAAGCAGGCCGAGGAAGAGGAATAGATCGGGCAGGGAACGAGGACGCCGGGCCGGCGGGAAAGACAGGGCAGGGTATGAGCGGACATAGCAAGTGGTCGACGATCAAGCACAAGAAGGGCGCCGCCGATGCCAGGCGCGGCAAGATCTTCAGCAAGCTGGCCAAGGAACTGACGGTGTCGGCGCGGGCCAACGGGGGCGACCCCGGCGCCAACATCACGCTGCGCACGATTCTGGCCAAGTGCAAGGCCTGCAACATGCCGGCAGACAACATTGACCGCGCCATCAAGAAGGGCACGGGGGAGCTGCAGGGGGCCGCGCTGGAGGAAATCCTGTTCGAGAGCTATGCGCCGGGCGGCGTGGGGCTGATCATCCAGTGCCTGTCGGACAACCGCAACCGCTCCGTGGCCGACGTGCGCCACGCCTTGAACCGCCACAACGGGACGCTGGCCGGCACGAACCAGGTCATGCGCAATTTCCAGCGCCGCGGGCAGATCCTCGTGGACGCCGAAGGGGTGGACGAGGACACGCTGATGGAGGCCGCGCTGGAAGCCGGCGCCGAAGACATGCAGAACAAGGACGGCGAGTTTGAAATCCTGACCGAGCCGGGCGTGTACAACGAGGTGTCCGAGAAGATCACCGCCGCCGGCTACAGGGCGTCCGAGGAGTCCGGCGTGAACCTGATCCCGATGGTTACGGTACCGGTCACGGACAAAGCCCAGGCGGCCGGCCTGCTGAAGCTGATCGAAGCCATCGAGGATCTCGACGATGTCCAGAACGTGTACATGAACGCCGAGATCGCGGACGAAGCCCTGCCCGACGACGAGGGCTGAGCGGGGCCCCCGCCATGCGCATGCGGCGACCTGAATCCCCGTCCCGGCGGATGCCCGGTGCGGGGATTTTCCATGGCGCGGGGAAACGGTTGCCATGCCATGGAAAAAAGTTTTCCACGCCGTGGAAAACGGGGGCGGCGGCATGAAGGTGCTGGGGATTGATGCGTCGCTTCGGGGCACGGGGCTGGCGGTGATCGAGCAGCGGGGGGCGCGCACGGCGGCGCGGCACTGGGAAGTGGTGAAGATTCCGGCGAAGGCGCCGCATTCGGAATGCCTGCGGACGATCCGGGAACGGATGGATGCCGTGCTGGCGGCGCACCGGCCGGATGCGGCGGCGGTCGAGGGCGGTTTTTTCTTCAAGAACGCGAAGGTGGCGATGGTGCTGGGGGAGGTGCGCGGCGTGGCGATTGCCGGGTGCGCGGCGGCGGGCGTGCCGGTGTACGAATATTCCCCGCGCCGGGCCAAGCAGAACATCACGGGCTGGGGGGCGGCGCCGAAGGAACAGGTGGCGCGGATGGTGAAATCGGTGCTGGGCCTGAACGAGCTGCCGCCGCCGGACGCCGCCGATGCGCTGGCGCTGGCGCTGTGTCATCTGCAGACTCACCGGGGGCCGATGCAGGGCGAGCCGATTTAACATGGCATCGGGCGGGCAGGAACGGCTGCGGCTGGAGGGGGTGTGCAAGTCCTTTCGCGCGCCCGGCGGGACGGTCCCGGTGCTGCGGGAGGTGAGCCTGTCGCTGGCGGCGGGGGAATTCGGGGTGATTACCGGCCCGTCGGGATCGGGCAAGACCACGCTGCTGACGGTGGCGGGCCTGCTGCAGGACGCGGATGCGGGGCGGATCTGGTTTGACGGCCGGGAGGTCTCCGGGCTGGACGAGGGGGCGCGGGCGGACATTCGAAAGCACGGGGCGGGGATGGTGTTCCAGAAGTTCTGCCTGCTGCCGCACCGCAGCGCGCTGGAAAACGTGCAGTTTCGGTTCCGCTATCTGGCGCAGGACGCCCGCACGGCGCGGGTGCTGGCGCGGGCCGCCCTGGACCGCGTAGGGCTGGCGGACAAGGCCGCGCAGCCGGCGCGGCTGCTGTCGGCGGGCGAAATGCAGCGGGTGGCCATTGCCCGGGCGCTGGCGCAGCCGCCGCGGCTGCTGCTGGCTGACGAGCCGACCGGCAACCTGGACCCCGCCGCGGCGGCCGGCGTCATGGACCTGTTCCGGGAACTGAACCGCGAAGGCATGTCCATCCTGCTGGTGACGCACAATCCGGACTGGGTGGAAGCCGGCACGGTCCATTGGACGATGCACGACGGCCGGTTGACTCTGTCCCGCTCCGGCGGCGGCCTGCCGGCCCGCTGACCGCCCAAAAGGTCCGTTGCGGCCGTACCGTGGGCGCATCTGCGATTGGGTGCAAGCTCGGGTCATATTGAGCGAAGGCGCGTAGCGCCGGAGTCGAAATATCTGGGCACAGAATCCCGATGGCCAGCCTGCGAGACTAGGCTGAGATCCCCTCAACCCGCCTTCGCGCAAGGCTCCGGCGAGGCAGGCAGGCTCGGGATGACAGCCATACAGGACCACAAGGCCGTTTTGAATCGTCATGCACCGAATCGTAGATGCGCCGTTCCCCCGGCAGGGCAAAAAGAATTGCGTTCGGGGCGGGGGGGGGATAGGGTGTCCGAGGCTTGCCGGGACGGGTTCCGGCGGCTGGAACCGGACCCCGTCCGGGCCGGTTGCCATGGGTTGGGCCCCATGCGACGGATGCGGCCAAAACCCCGCCAGGGCCGGAAGGCAGCAACGGTATGGCCGTCCTTCCGGGTGCCGTGGGTGTCCTGGCCCGTGGCGGCCGGCTCGGACGGGGCGCGGACCGCAATCCCGTCGGGAGAACAACCATGGCGTACGAAGTACTGGCGCGGAAATGGCGCCCGCAGCAATTCGAGGAAGTCGTCGGGCAGGGGCATGTCATCCAGACCCTGACCCGGGCGATCCGGACGAACCGCGTGGCGCACGCCTATCTGTTTGTGGGGCCGCGGGGCACGGGCAAAACAACCACGGCGCGGCTGCTGGCCAAGGCGCTGAACTGCCAGAAGCGCGGCGAAAACCCGGACCCGTGCGATGCCTGTGATTCCTGCCGCGAGATCGCCGCGGGCAACAGCCTGGACGTGGTGGAAATCGATGCGGCGTCCAACACGCAGGTGGACCATGTGCGCGAACTGCGCGACAACGTGCGCTATGCGCCGGCGCGGGGGCCGTTCAAGGTGTACATCATTGATGAAGTGCACATGCTGAGCACCGGGGCGTTCAATGCGCTGTTGAAAACGCTGGAGGAGCCGCCGGCGCACGTGAAGTTCCTGCTGGCGACCACGGATGTCCATAAGGTGCCGGCGACCATTCTGTCGCGCTGCCAGCGGTTTGATCTGCGGCGCATCGGGCTGAAGGAGATCGTCGGGCGGCTGGAGGAGATCGCCAAGGCGGAGAAATGGGCCGTCAGCCCGGAGGCACTGCTGGCGATCGCCCGCGGCGCGGAGGGGGGGCTGCGCGATGCGGAATCGGCGCTGGATCAGATCGTGTCGTTCCGCGGCGAAACCGTCGAGGAAGCCGACGTGCTGGGGGTGTTCGGACTGGTGTCGTGGACGACGATCGACCGCCTGGCGACGGCGGTGCTGAAGGGGGATGCGGCGGAAGCGCTGAAAACCGTGTCCGAACTGGACGAGGGGGGGCGCGATCTGCAGCGGCTGGTGCAGGAACTGCTGGGGCATTTCCGCAACCTCCTGGTGTGGACGCACGCGCCGGATCTGGCGAATACGTTCGATTTGACCGAAGCGCAGCTGGAGGGGCTGAAAACGCAGGCGGCGCTGGCCGACGGCGAGAAGCTGCTGCGCGTGGTGGAGATTCTGACGGAGGCGGCGAACCAGTCGCGGTTTGCGCTGTCGCGCCGCACGGTGGTGGAGGTGGCGCTGCTGAAGGCGGCGCGGGCGGCCTCCGTGGTGAGTCTCGACGAGCTGATTGCCCGCATCGAGGCGGGTTCGGCGGATGGCGGCGCGCCGGCGCCGTCCGCCGTGAAACCCTCTTCCCCGGCGCGCGTGGCGGAGGCCCCGCCGCCGGCGGACCATTCCGGCGACGTGGCGCGGCTGAAGCAGGGCTGGGCCGCCGTGCTGGAGCGGGTGGCGGAAACCGCGCAGCTGGCGGCGCCCTATCTGAAGGAGGCCGAGCCGCTGCGGATCGAAGGCGATCACGTCGTGCTGGGGTTTGACCCGGAGTTCGAAGAACACCTGCCGCGGGTGCAGACGCCCCGCGCGATGCAGGCCATCGAGCAGGCCGTTCGCCACGAGCTGCACCGCCCGGTGGGCATTCGCTTTGTCGTGGAGGACCGCCCCCAGGTGCCGGTGGGCAACGGCGCGCCGGCGCCTGCGGTTTCCCCGGAGCCGCCGCCGAAGAAGAAAAGCCCGGCAAAGAAAAAGCTGGCGGAGGATCCCGCGGTGAAAAAGACCATGGCGGAATTCGACGCCGAAGTGATTGAGATACGCGAATAAGCGAGGAGAGCTGAAGCCGTGAACATGATGAAGATGATGAAGCAGGCCGCGGACATGCAGAAAAACATGGCCCGGGTGCAGGAAGCGCTGGCGGCGCAGGAGCTGGAGTTCCAGAGCGGCGGAAGCGCCGTGACCGTGAAGATCACCGGCGACGGCAACGTGAAAGCCGTCCGGATCGATCCCAAGGTGCTGGAGTCCGGCGATGCGGAGATGCTGGAAGACCTGGTGCTGGCGGCGGTGCAGGGTGCGCAGGAACTGGCCCGGGATACCGCTGCGTCGGAAATGAAAAAAGTGACGGCGGGGATGGGCCTGCCGCCGGGAATGGGCTTCTAGGAGACAGAAGAAGCCATCGGCATGGATCCGCTGACACAGTTGACAGACGCGCTGGGCAAGCTGCCGGGAATCGGCCGGCGGACGGCCGAGCGGCTGGCGGTGCATCTGGCGCGCAGTCCGTCGGGCGCGGCGCGCGAACTGGCCGAGGCGGTGGAGGCGGCGCGGTCGCGGCTGACGGCCTGTACGCTGTGCGGCAGTGTGACGGCAAAGGAGGAGAACCCCTGCCGGCTGTGTTCGGATGCGCGCCGCGAGGATGCGATTTTGTGCGTGGTGGAGGATCCGTCCGACATCGCGCTGCTGGAGCGCAGCGGCGAGTATCACGGGCGGTATTTCGCCCTGATGGGCAAGCTGTCGCCGATGCGCGGGGAGGGCATCGGGGAACTGCGGCTGCCGGCGCTGCTCGAACGCGCAGCGAAAACGAAGGAAGTGCTGCTGGCGCTCAACTGCGACGTGGAGAGCGAGGCGACGGCGTCCTATCTGCGGCATGTGCTCTCGCAGAAATTCCCCAGGCTGAAGATCAGCCGGCTGGCGCTGGGGATTCCGGCGGGCAGCGCCATTGCCTATTCCGACCCCGTGACGCTGGGGCGCGCGATCCGCGGCCGCACGGAAGCCTGAGAAAAAAGGTCAGGCGCCAGAAGTCAGCGGTCAGGGGGGCTTGTCTCGCTTATAATTATAACCGAGACAAATCACGGTGGCCGGAACGGGGTTATGCGTGCGGCGGGGATGCCGGGACAGGGAAATCAGAAGTCAGCGGCGGGGAGCGGCGGGGAGTCTTTCTTGACACGTTTTGGATACGGCGTATAAGCCGAAGTTGATTTCCCCGGACCAGTCCTGGCCGGGGTGTATTCGTGTCTATTATTCGTTGATCTCGTCATGCCGCTGGAAGGAATCTATCTGTTTGGGCGTTTGGCGGGGGCGCTGGCGCTCCTGGCCGCGTCCGGCGTCGGATCGCTGCTGGCGGGGCGGTGGTCCGAGCGGGGGGCGGTAGCGATCGGCGCGGGCGGCGCGGGGGTGGCCTGCGTCGCGGGGCTGGCGGCGGCGGTCGGAGCGCTGCTCCGGCGGGTAGATCTGACCGTAGCGCGTCCATGGCGGATGCCGTACGGCGCGTTCCGCCTGGGCCTGGATCCCCTGAGCGCTTTTTTCCTGATTCCGCTGTTCCTGCTGTCGGGGCTGGCCGCGCTGTATGCCATCGGCTATTTCCGTCCGTGGAAGGGCCGGAATCCGGGGCGGTTCTGGCTGTTCTACAACGGGTTGGTGGCGAGCATGGCGCTGGTGGTCGCGGCCCGCAACGGGGTGCTGTTTCTGGCGGCGTGGGAGACCATGACGATTGCGTCGTTTTTCCTGGTGATTTTCGACGAGACGGATTCTCGATCGGCGGCGCACGCGGGCTGGATATATCTGGTGGCCACGCATCTGGGCACGGCGTTGCTGATCGGCTTGTTCGTGTGGCTGGGACGCGGGGCCGGATCGCAGGATTTCGGCACCTATGCGGCCCCGGCGGGCATGGCCGGGGGGGGCTGTTTGTGCTGGGGCTGGCCGGTTTCGGGACCAAGGCCGGGCTGTATCCCCTGCACGTCTGGCTGCCGGAGGCCCACCCGGCGGCCCCGAGCCCGGTATCGGCGGTGATGTCGGGGGTGATGATCAAAACGGGCCTCTACGGGATCGTGCGGCTGCTGGTGATTCTGGGGACGGTTCCGGGCTGGTGCGCGTGGCTGGTGCTGGGGATCGGCGCGGCATCGGGGATTCTGGGCGTACTGTTTGCGCTGGCGCAGCATGATCTCAAGCGGCTGCTGGCGTATCACAGCGTGGAGAACATCGGCATTATTGCGCTGGGAATCGGCCTGGGGATGCTGGGGGTGCACACGGGCATGCCGGCGCTCGCCGCGCTGGGGTTCGCCGGCGGACTGCTGCATGTGCTGAACCACGCGATATTCAAGGGGCTGCTGTTTTTCGGGGCGGGGGCGGTGGCACATGCGACGGGCACGCGGGACATTGAACAGCTGGGGGGGGGCATGAAACGCATGCCGTGGACCGGCGCGGCGTTTCTGATCGGGTCGGCGGCGATTTGCGGCCTGCCGCCCTTCAACGGGTTTATCAGTGAATTTCTCATCTACATGGGGGCGTTCAAGGCCATTCTGGGGTCCGGCCCCGCGGCCCTCGGCGGGGTGACAGTTCTGACGGCGCTGGCGCTGATCGGGGGGCTGGCGGCGGCGTGTTTCGCCAAAGCGTTCGGCATTGTGTTCCTGGGGGAACCGCGCTCGGCGGCGGCGTCGGCGGCGCGGGAGGTGGGCGCATCCATGCGGATACCGATGGCGGTTCTGGCCGGGCTGTGTCTGGCGATCGGGCTGCTGGCCGGCGCGGGCCTGCGGGCGATGGATCCGGTCGTGGCGATGCTGACAGGCATTCCGTCATCGGTTGCCGCGCCGGGCGCCGGCCGGGTGCTGATGCCGGCGGCCCTGTTCGGGGTGCTGGCGCTGCTGCTGGGAGGCCTGCTGCTGCTGGCGGTGCTGCGGCGCCGGTTGCTGGCGGGCCGGGCGAACCGGGAAACCGTGACCTGGGACTGCGGCTATGCGGCGCCGGCGGCGAGCATGCAGTACACGGCGACGGGTTTTGCCCAGCCGCTGACGCAGGCCGCGGAGGGCATTCTGCGGCCGCGGGTAGAGAGTCAGCTTCCGCAGGGCGTGTATCCCGCCTCGGGCGCGTATCATGCCGACACGCCGGACGTGGCGCGGCGGATGTTGTTTGATCCGCTGTTCCGGGCGGCGGCGAAACGGCTGGGGCGGCTGCGCTGGCTGCAGCAGGGCCGAGTTCACTGGTATGTGTTTTATCTGGTGGCGGTGCTGGTGCTGCTGCTGGGATGGGCGTTGCGGGCATGAGCGCGGCCTCCTGGATTCATCCCGTGCTGGCGCTGGCGCTGGCGCCGCTGCTGCCGGTGCTGATCCAGCGGGTAAAAGCGCTGTTCGCAGGCCGTTGCGGGCCGCCGTGGGGGCAGGGCTACATCGATTTGTGGAAGCTGTTTCGCAAAGGGGGAATTGCCAGCCGGACCACCACCTGGGTGTTCCGGGCCGGGCCGCTGGTGAATTTCGCCTGCCTGCTTGCGGCGCTGGCGGTGATGCCGCTCGGCGCCGTGTCCGCGCCGCTGCCGTTCGACGGCGACTGGGTTCTGCTGGCGTACCTGCTGGGTCTGGGGCGGTTTTTCACGGTGACGGCCGCGCTGGACACCGGATCGAGTTTTGAAGGCATGGGCGCCAGCCGTGAGGTGCAGTTTGCGGTCTTTGCCGAGCCGGCGCTGCTGATCGGCCTGGCGGCGCTGGCGCGCGAAACCCAGAGCCTGTCGCTGTCGCCGATCTACGCGGGGCTGGCGGCGGGCGGGGAGCTGCCGTTGCGCATCCTGCTGGGGGCGGGCTTTTTCGTTCTCTATCTGGCGGAAAACTGCCGGATTCCGGTGGATGACCCCGCTACGCATCCGGAACTGACCATGATCCACGAGGTGATGGTGC
The DNA here is from genome assembly GCA_040768005.1 of Kiritimatiellia bacterium. GTDB lineage: Bacteria > Verrucomicrobiota > Kiritimatiellia > CAIQIC01 > Lenti-01 > JAAZFE01. The sequence continues at coordinate 5 of JAXGNL010000018.1, read as the reverse complement.
TGGAC
>JAXGNL010000017.1:0-52086 GCA_040768005.1 Kiritimatiellia bacterium | reverse complement strand
TGGCTCTCCCCCTTCCCTAGGCTGAAAGGCCAGAACCCGCGGGCGCTCGCACGCAAAATCGATCCGCGCCTCCAACGGCGCCCCCGGTGACAGCTTCTCCAACAAACGAAATGCCTTCTTGGCCGGCACGCGGCAATCAAACGGCGCGGAAAACGTCTCGCAAGGCTCGATGGTCACAAAGTGGTAGTGCGCCGGGTTCCCATCGTCCCGCTTGAACTCCACGTTGAGCCGAGCCACCACGCCCCGGCGCCACGGCATGTCGGAAAGCAAGACGTCGTCGGCCTGCGCCGCCAGCTTCTTGAGCATCGGCGCCGGATCGACCGCCGCAACGCCATCGGTAGACTCCAGCATCCGCGCCAATTCCCCCTTGATGGCCCAATTCTTCTGCGCGCGTATGTCGCGGTCCCGTTCCAGCACGTGGCGCGCCTCGCCCGCATGGCCCTTCGCCAGCAATTGCCGAGCCAGCTCCTCGTAGACGCCCACCATGAACTCCGGCCCGCTTGCGGGACACGTCGCCGCCCGGCCCAGGCATTGCAGCCGCTCGTCGCTGCCTTCCGGGAAGCACAGCCCCAGCTTTTCCCATGCCCAGAACTCGGTCATCTTGGCCCGAACCGTTGCCATCATCAGCGTCCGCGCCTCCTCCTGGCGCCCGACCGCCAGCAGGCACGTCGCTCGATAATACGCGAACCATTTCTGCTCCGGATATCTCTGGGCATGTTTTTCCACAAATCCGCACGCATCGATGCGGGCGTCTTCTTGCTGGCAACTCGCGATCGTCTTGGCCACGGCCGCAATCGCCATCTCCACCGTGCCGTCGAAGTGCCCGCCTTCCTTCTTTGGATTCCCCGCGAAATCCTCCTCGCGCAGGTTCGCGTCCGGATTCCACCACTTCAGGAATTCGCAGAACTTCACATTGGCACTCAGCCGCGCGATTTTTGCCGCCGACTGCAGCATCCGCGAATGCACGTCGGAAGGGCGCGGAACTCGATCAAGCCGCCCGTACTCATGCACGAAATGCCACAATTCCTCGCCTTTGGAATGTTCCTCCTTCAAGCCATGCTGAATCGCCTTGGTCAGCTCCCACGCCAGCGCGACCTGGATTGGCTCCTGCCCCGGATACCCCTTTTCCAGCCCCCGCAGCTTGGCCAGCGCCCCCCGCCAGGTCACCGCCTTGGGAAAGCTCTTTGGCCGCATGCAGCTCCGCCGAAAAGGGCAATGCCATCTGTTGGATATACTCCCGAGTCTTGCTCAGGATCTCGTCGTCTCCGCCGATGGGCAAATCCAGAAATTCCCGCATCAAAACATTCTTCTCTTCGCCGTCGGTCGCCGCCTTGATCGCACTATGCAGTGCCCACGCCAGCGCTTTTACGCCCCACGCATCTCCCGGATTCTCGGCGTAGTCCTTGCGCCCCATTGCCAGCGCCTCTTCGATTCGGCCCAAACGCCGCAATTCGAATACCTCTTTGCTGCTCATTTCTCGATCTCCTTCACGATGGCGTTGGCAAAATCCGCGTCCGTGGTTGCCGTCTGAATCTCCGGTCGGCGGCGGAATTCTCTCCTCCCGTTGTAGCAAAAATCGATTGCCGCCAATCCGCCCGACGCCGATCGGCACCGATACCGCTCGCGATACGGCAAATGCTCCACGCCCAACAGCGTACCTCCCAGCCTCTCCAGAGCCGGCAATACAAGCATCTCGCGCAGCTCCCGCAATTCCGCAGGTTCTTCCTCCGTCGCCCGCCCGCCTTGGCCCGCCCGCTCGAACGCGGCATCGCACGCCTTCGCCAACTCCTCCGCCGCGCCCAAACCCGCCGATTGCGCAGGCTGGGGAGTCAGCCTCTTATTGGCTCTGTAGTACACTTGAAGCGTTGCCGTCTTCCCCTCCCGAGCCAAGGCATACCGCACGTAATGCTTCGTCGGCGCCGCATCGACCCGCTCCACCCGGATGCCCGCCGCGCCCCACTCCGCCACCGCCGCGAAATGCCGCGGCGCATACCAATCCAATTCTGGCGGAAACCCCGCCGCATGGAATGCGTCCAAATCCACGGACGACGCCGAGTCGTCGGCCATTTCGGCCGCCCCATCCTCCACCCGTTCTTCCAGCGGCTCCGCCCCATCGTCGCCGGCCGCCTCCTCCACAACGTCGCAAACCGTCGAATCCTCGGGCTCCCAGCCCACCAGGCGATATCGCGGAAGACCCACGCCATACAACGCCTTCTTCGCACGGGTAATTGCCGTGTAGGTCCACCGCAGGCTCTCCAGGCAGGGCCGCCCGCGTTCAAACACAACGACCGCCGACGGCCACTCCCCGCCTTGCGCTTTGTTGCAGGTCACCGCATAGCCGAACTTCACCCGCAGCGCATTGAAGTACGGATCCTCCGCCAGCGCCATCTTAAACGCCTCCGACTTTACCGGCAGCCCCGCGTGGCGCGACTTGAAAAACACCTGCTGGGCAATGAACTCGTCCTCCGTCATGTCCCGCTCCCGCCCAAAAAGGACGTTTTCGAGAATCATGCTTTCAATCAGCGACACCTCCCCGCGCGCATCCGGCACCGCCAGCGTCAGCTTGCGGAACGTCAAGGAGACCTGCGTCGGACCATCCCTGCCCCGTATGCCGACGTGATGCGTCTCCGATTCATCCGCCAACGACTTCACCAGAACCAGCTCCCCGTTCATCAACCCCGTGGCCCGATTGTTGGCCACCACCATCAAATAGTCCCTCGGCCGCAACGCATGCAGTCCGTCGCCTCCGCCATGCAGCCGCGCCCGCACCGCGGCGTTGTATTGCAAGGCCGTCGCGTTCGTCCACGTCACGCACACCAGCGGGGGCGCCACGCTGGGTTCGCGGTCCGGCGCAATCTCCCGCGCCCACAAGTCCATCACCCCATTGCGATCCACCGCAACGATCTCCCGCCCGTCCGGACATATCTCCAGCCGGTTCAACCGCCCCCGCTCGATATCCTCGCGGATTTGCGTTGCCGCCGCCAGAATCGCGCTGTCCCCCCCCTGCCGCACGACCTGCTTTAGCGATGCCCCACAACTTTCCGCATCGAACTCCCGCTTCAAGTACGCCCCGTCCAGCGCCGGAGAAGAGTTCATTCCCACCGGCGGCAACTGCGCCGGATCCCCCACGAACACGATCTGGCACTTCGAGTCCGGCTGCAGTTCTCCCGCGAACTCCATCAAGTCCTTCAGCAACCGCCCTGATCCGAAACGAATAAACTTCTCGTCGCTTTCCACATCCGACACCATCGACGATTCATCCACGATGATGACCCTCGGCCGTTCGTCCGGCGCCACCAGCTTGAGCGCATAAAAGAATTTGAAGCGGTCTTGCGCCCTGGCATTGGGGATTTCCTCCAGCTTGTCCATGCTGTAAATCGACCGATGGATCGTTCCCGCCAAAAACCCCGTCTTGTCCGTCAATACCTTCGCCGCCCGCCCCGTTGGTGCCGCCAGCATACAGCTCAACTGGCGCTCCTCCAGCCATTGCGCCAACCTGCGAATCAAGAATGTTTTCCCCGTCCCCGCATACCCCTCCAGCAGAAAACACTTCTCCTTTCCCCGCCCCACAAATTCCTGCATGGCTCCCAACGCCTCCTGTTGGTCGGGCGTCAGCGCCCTTGCATCTTCTTGGGCAAAAGCATGGACTGCATTGTTGTTCTCACCTGCGCTCGGCATTCAATTCCTCCATCTCTGTCATGCGTACGAACCCGGCACAACGTCATCCGGGTCTGCTTCCTCATCCGGGCCTGCTTTCTCGTTGGTGGAACTCAACGTCTCCATCTGATTCATCGGCAGCACATAGGGGATCGCCCCCTTGGCCACCTCACGGCAAATGGCCATCTCCAGCAAGGTCTTTGGCAGATGGCAATTTCTTGACGGGAATTCATCCAGCTCACCGTCCCCGTACATTCCCCGCGCAATCAACAGAGCCAAGCGGGCATCGCGATCCCGCTCCCTTCCAAGCGCCTTGTCCAGCGCCGCCGCGATTTTCCGATCGATTGCGAAGGCACAACGGATGAACGACAATGCCGCATTTCGCCGCACCCATGGATCGTCGTTCGACAGTTGCCCCACCGCCCGATCTATTCCTTCGGAATCGGACGGACCGCTCAAGATGGCCCGTATTTCGGGATCCTTGCTCTCGGCAAATGCCTCGATCAGCTTGACGCTCAACGGGTAAGTCTTAACAAAGCACTTCAGCCGCTCTTCGGCCTCCTCGCGCTTGCCGGTTTCCAACTTCTTCAGCATACTTTCCTCCGCCTGCGCCCTGCACCCATCCTCTCGGCAGGCCACCAGATTGCGGAATGCGGGTTCGCTGATTTCGGGATCGCCAGTATCGGCCAACTGCTTGAAAACAGGCATGGAACCTTGGGCACCGGACTCTCTCATTTGGCGCATTGCAATCGATGCCATCCTGCGCTGCAATCCCTTGTTCTCCGTCTGCATGCAACAGGTGTATTCCAGTATGGTCCGCATGATTCCGTGGAATGTTTCGGATCCGCCATACGTGGGCCGCAGGCTTCCTAGGAAATCAACCTTGTCCTCGACATAGGCCATGGATTTGTCGCTGGAAAGCGCGGCCCGCACTTCGTTCCATGCCGCCATGACTTCTTCCCGCAGGTAATACGTTGGCGATAGTAAATCGGCTGTTCCTCAAGCGTTCCACTACCTGCTGCTTGAGGCTGGCTGATAAATGCCGATGCTGCCGTCTTGTCGCAGTCGCCATCGATTTCTTCAACCGCGCTCTTTGTCGCCATTGACCATCAACCCAAACTGGACTTGAAGACGCCGGGTTGACCGCTTCAAGAACTCTTTTCATTCTCCGCCCGGCACCCAGAAGAATCGCATATCGTCTACGTACCGGGCATGGCAAACGCCAAGCTGACCACCCAACGGTCACCCCTGACAGATAGCCATTGGCCAACAAGTGAGACGACGGCTCGCCAACCGGCAGCCCGGCGGCAATCCCGACGCCCGCCGTATTCCACGGATATCGCATCCGCCGCCCATCAGTTTTTGCGCCGCAATCGTCCGGCATGTATCAGCGCCATGCCGGTGCCGCTCCTGGAATGCACAGAAGCAGTTCCGGATGCTCGCATTTCACCACCCAGTTGAATCCGCGAAGACGGTACAGCCGTTGCACGTCCTTCCAGAGTCCATAATCATTAAACCACAGGCTATAGGCGTTTTTTGCCAGGGGCGGACGGAAACGAAAAGCCGGTGGAATCGGCATGAGTTCGTCATCCAGGCACCCGTTGATCAGCTCTTGCTGCATCCGCCAGCCCGGAACATTGAGAGCCAATTGAACGATCATCCGATCGGTTAATGGACGACATCACCTGCAATTTGTCTTTGTAGCGGAAACACAGCGGCAACGGCAAAGTCCTAACGCCCCGAACTAACGGCCTGTTCGGCGCATTCCCTCCATGCCCCCCCCAGCACGTCCAACAGTTGGATGCCGCCCATATCCGGCAAACGGAAATGACGCGCCGCATTGCATACCTTTTCAAGGGTAGCCCTGCTAAATCCCAGCACCATCAAGCGCAGGCGCCATTTCCAGCAAGCGGCTCGTTGTCGGTGTCTCATTCACAAGTTGTTCCTGATCGAAGACGGCGCAGCCTTCAAGCGCAGCTCGAACGGAATCTGTTGCCAGCCGTCCCACATAGCTCGTCGATTCGCCGCTCACAAATGAACCGCGTTTGTCTTTTCCGAATTTCTTCGCCAGCAAAAGGGAAATGGGGTGCTTGTAGATGCGAACCTCTTCGCCGTGCGCCTTGGCGTACTCTCCTTCGAGCTGGCGTTTCAACCGCGCCAACTGTTTTTCGCGGTTATGGTCCAACCCGTGCAGTTGCCTCCAACGCATAGGGTTTCTTCCAGCAAGGAAAAGCATCCATCCAGCAGTACTAAGTCCGATCGGCCGCCCTCCTCCTTACGGCCCGTCCGTCCCACGCCTAGGGTGACCATGCGCGCCTTTGCGCGATTGAATACATCCCAGATCCTTTTGAAGTATCCGCCGAGCCCGCTTTCAAATGTCGTAATGGTGGATACTTCCCGGACCTGCCGCTTGAAATGCTTCTGGATGGATTTCCGTCTTCTAACCGAATTTCGCCGTCGCAATGGAGCTGGTAGCCTACGAACGAAATCCAAGGCATCCCCCGGCGACTACCCCCTGCTGGCCCCCATACAAACGGCCCTCGGACTTTGCGTCGTAGTATTCTTTCCCGTAGCGGATGCCTTCTCACCGGATGCACCGGCAAATCCAGCTTCTTCAACGCCCCCTCGGTATCGCCGCAACGCCTCGCATTTCTGGCGGCCGGGTATGGACAATCAACGTGTCGTCGCAGAACCGCGCATAGAACAGGTCCGAATCCCGATCGCTCTCCTGCATCACGGCCACGTCCGCCGCATGCAGCACCACGTTGGCCAGCAACGGCGAAAGCGCCCCGCCCTGCGGAATCCCCACCCGGCGTTTGTTCAGCTTTCCCGCACCATTTTTGGGAACATCCGGCACGGTGCCGTTTTTGTCCAGATAGGCCGCCTGAATATCGGGATTCACCGCCCCGCCCTCCGCAAAGCAGAACGAATCCAGATAGGCGTCCACGACGCGCAAGGCGGCCGGGTCCAACTTCTCGGAACCGGCCTCCGCCCTTCCCTGCTCGAGCGCCCGGATGGCGTCCTTCAGCACGTCGTGCCCGATCGCGTCGTAAAAGCCCTGGATGTCGCACTCCGCCGCATATAGTTTCTGCCCCTCCCGCTCCGTGCGAAACGCCTGCAGATCCCGAACCGCCTGGTGGTGGCTCGGATTGCAGATCGGCCGCGATTTCCGGAACGCATACGAAGCATCCAGAAACGCATCGTCCAATCCATCCCTGAGATACTTTGCCGTTTGGGTCAAAATCAATCGATCTTCCAAATGCTGGTACTCGGTAATCACCCGCAGCTTCAATCGATCCTCGTCCTTGTGGAACACCCACACCTTCGGCTTTTCCAGACCAAAGGCCGGTTCCGCAATCCGCCGTTGCAAGGACTCCACCAACTCCAATAGATTCCGCCCCCAGCTTTGATCGGCCAGCTTCCGGTGGTTCAGAAAGCCCAGCACCGTCCGAATCAGCGCCGCGCGCCAAACCGCGCTGGACGACTGCCGTCGCCGATTGGCCTTCGCAGGCCGACGCCACAGCCGACGGGGAGGCAGAACCGCCTCAACGGCACACGGCTCGCCGTCCAGCGGGAAATCGGCATCTTCCAGAATATTCCAGAAGAATTGCCGCTCATGGCGCTTCAGCGCTTGCCGCATCCGGATCGAAGCCAATGCTTCGACGATGCTTTCAAACGAAAAATATTGCGAATAACTTTTCATGAAAAAGGGGGAGGAGGATGGGGTGTTCGTGGATTATGGTTCATCGTGGCATCGCAGCCCGAGGGCTGCATCTTATGCGTCCGGCGTCTTTCGACCGTTGGTCCGGACTCAAATTCCGCTTCTTAGGCGGCACGATCCCATCCTCCTCCCTAAATTGTTCTATGTCTTTTGGCTTGCCGTTATGGCGCGCCACCGTTTGTCCAGCGTCTTGCGGTCGGTAGAAATGACGGCCAGCCCTTCGACAAAATCCCCGGTCGCCAACTTCGCCTGTTCCACCAATCCCGCCGAAACGTAAACGTCGTCGACAAACCCAAACGACTTGCCCGGCGGAATCGCCAAATCGCCCTCGAGGGTTCTGCTGAACTCGGCGGGAGGCGGCCGTTCCGTTTTTCGGGCCGCCTTGGCATGGTCGATGCCCCGGATCGGATCGCGCCATACCTTTAGTTCCACGACCGTGCCGATTTCAAATTCCGCCGCCTCGGGTATCTTCCCACTGTCGATCTGGCAAATGCGCTCCAGTCCAAACAACGCATACGCGATCTTTTTGCTCCGGTCCCAGCCCGTCACAACCCCCAACTTGCCGGGATACACGTCCCAAGGCTCGCCTCCAGACCGCAACTCCATGGCAACGATGATCGGTTTGCCCTCCTTCTCCTGCATCCGCACCGACAACGGGGTTCCCGGATGGCAGCCATGCAATACCTCGAAATCATCCGCATGAACTCGCATGCTTTCGTATCGCCCTTCCAGCACCAGCCCAATGGATGCCTCGGATGGCCCTCCCCGTTTGCCCGGATGCAACGACTCCAAGATCGCCGCCTCGGACGGCATATTTTCGAAAACGTACTTGTCGGCTTCTTTCGCAAGTACATGCTCATCCTCAGGCCCGTATTCGGGGTGAACCTGCAGGAGTTTCTGAATCTGCCTGCGTATGCCGCCCTTGAACTTTTCGTCTTCCACCGGGCAGATCAAAGCACGGGCCATAAAAGCCGCATTCAATCTGTGATCTTCCTCATACAGCTCCGCCAAACTGCCCCATACCCAGAACTTCGACTGGTTTAAGCTCGCCACCCGTATCAATACGCTCCTCGCTTCCTCCTTGCGATTCGCCCATGCCAGCGCCTTTCCATAATAGTACGGGAACAGATCCTGATGGGGATATCGGTCAACCTGCTCGCCCAGAAAATCCGCCACCCACTCGCGCACCGACGGCCCTTCTCCATCCGAAATCATCGATTCGCTTTCGCGGACGACATCCGTTTGCTCGTCCGGATCCAGATCGTATAACGGCCCGGGCGGCTCGTCCAAGTCCCGCATCGCCTGTATCTGCTCTGGAGAGAGAGCCGGCTCTTCATACAAATCCCGCAACGCCTCTACCTGCTCCGGAGAGAGAACGGCATCCTCGTCTCTCAATCGCTCGTCTTCCTCAAAGGGAGGATTGCCAAGGTCTTCCTCAGGCTCTTCTTCAGGCGGGCTGCCCGGGTCGCCATCATACGCATCCTCTTCTGGTGGCTCTCCTGAATATCCATCGGAGTCTTCTTCTGGCGGCTCTCCTGAATAACCATCGGAATTTTCTTCTGCGGAACACATGCTCGAATCGATCGCCCCATCAGTTTCAGGCGATGGAATTTCCCCGATGTCCGGCAGTTCAAGCGAGGGCAACTCGCCAATTTCCATTGGCATGAGCGGCATCGCCTCTTCTTCGTTCCGATCCTCCAGACCTTGGTTTTCCTGCTGTGGATTCGAATCCAACAACTCATCTGCGGCAACTGTCCGCACGGCTCCAGCCATTTGCTCAGGCGGATTTGCCCCTTCGTTGATGTCTTCGGATGGAACCGCAGGCTCCCCCCATTCCACCGGCGGAAGCCCCTCGATCCGTATGGCATCATCAATGGCTATGCCTTCCGGCAGTTCATGCATCGGATACAACTTCATTGCCTTGTACAGGGCCGGGACCAGCGTTTCGCAAAGCGACGGATACTGCTTGCCGTTCTTTCCCTCGTCGGGCTTGAAATCACTTTCCGACAAATTCCTCAAATCCCATTTTTCAACGAAATTCAGGAACGCATACGCCACCTGCCAGCGACGTCCTGCGAGATGGGGCTGGCACGCTTTCGTCGCCCAACGCAACAATTTATGGTACAGAAGCGATGTACGATCCACCTTGTCCATCAAATCGATCGTCCGCAGCAGTTGCACCGTAAGTTTGGCGCTTTTCGATGCCGCCTTCTTAGCAACATGCTTTGCAAGAGCCGCCGGCTGCTCCTTCTTCGCGACGGCCAACTCCTTCAGTCTCGCGCACACTTCCCAACCCAAAGCCGCCTGGAGCTTTTCCTCCTCGGGCGAAAACTTCAGCGCCGCAGCGTAGACGGCCACCAGCTTCAACCCCTCCGGTGCCTCCTTCAACTGCGTGGAAAGCGCATAAACACATCGGCTCATTAATCGTTGCAGCCGATAGTTGCCCGGATGCTCCTCCAGCAGCTTGCAAAGTTTCTGGAAGGAGTCCATCGTCTTTCCGGATTCGATATCCGAAACAATTTCGGCGCCGCCGGCCAAAAACGCCTCCGCGACATCGAGCGCCTGGTTCCTCGCGCCTGACAGTTCTCCCTCGCTCTCCGGAACAGCCAATGCCTGCAGCTTCTCTTGGAACTGCTTGGCCAGTTTCTCGTTCTTCAACCGGTCGCAGGCCTGGATCACGCAGTCGTAGAGAATCCATCCATACTCCCTCAATGCCGCGATATTGCTCGGCGCATTGGTATATCGAGCCTCGGCCGCCAGATACGCTTCCGCAAGATGCCGTTCGGTGCCCGTAATCTTCAATACATAGTGCGACCGCGATTTTAGAAGTTTCTCTTCCTCTGCAGGTATTGGCAAGGCCACCCATTCGCGGATGAATTTCTCCGCCCATTCCCGATACTCTTTTTTCTTGTCAGCCTCCTTTGCGGCCAGCGCGTCCTTCTCTGCGCGCCTAACCGCGGCACACAGGCACCAACCATATTCCCTCGCCGTATACTTATCGTCAGGATTGACTTGTTCAGCAGCCGGCTCAGCCACAAAGCTATGTATTCACGTTGACCACGAAGCTGATTGGCGACAGCTTGCAGCATAATAGCAGAATCCGCAAGTTGCGCCTGAATACCATTCATAATATCCGGTGACGGAATATAGTCAGGATGGTTTTCTTTATCGGCCGCAAGCAACTTTGCCTCAAGCGCATGATAAATATTATTGGGAGATTTTCGCATACTCGACCGCCTCATATTGCACCATGCCTATTCATTACCTGCGGTTATGCTAATAATGAATTGTATTATTGCTCCCATCGTGGCCCGCTTTTTCGGCCCATATATTGGTACTCATACTTATACCGCATGTGCTTTTTTACTTTCGATGAATGATCCTTGTCTTTTTCGATCCCCGCCATAATAAATACTGATATCACCCAGCTTCCAGTCGACCATGGGGCCCCTTGATTCTTCTATTACGTCGAAACCGCGCCCGAACGAAAATAGATGCTGGTCCGTCATGAGAAATCGATCATGCATGAAATAGGTGTTTGGCCATAATTTGATTGAACATTTGTTCTTAATAAATATATCAGGGTCACCGATACTGCGGTTTCGGATATAACGACCCGCGTCTGTTAATGACTGAATGAGTTTACAGCGTGTTTCCTCAGATGGATTCGATACTACATCAGAACACAGATCAGTGCACCTTTCTGTATAATACATAAAATGAATTTCATCGGCCCACGCGGTTCCATCGATAATAGCCTCCATTATATAGGCTAATCCTTTGGCATATTTGGCACGTTTCGATCCGTCACCTGCTTCTCGGCCCCATATTGGCTCATAAAATTCTACGCATTTGGAGTATTTTGTGATGTTTTGAATATATTTTCTAAAATCCGCCTCCTTCCCGGCTGAAAACGATTTCATCAAAAGTCCGTCTTCTCGCGCCTTCTCACTTGTGCTTGATAGATACTCCATCAGGGGGACCGATGTCTTTGCCCATGGACTAAATAGATTGCCCCCAGCGCCAATCATACAATCGACTTTTATGCGTCGCATTTGTTGATCAGTAAGTTTAACACCGTTTTCAATTGAATATGCGACAACCATTTGGCATGCCGCGCTGAACTCTTTAGATGCATGTGGTTGCGATATCGGATTCAGCCAGCCATTTTGTGAAACCAATATCCCGTTAGCAATTAGGCCCCGATACCAGTGTTCTAAATGCCTCACAACATTGATCTGCTGAACCGGCTGCCGAATATTTATTTCGGAAACAAGGTGCTCCGCATCGAGTATGTAACTCGTGCTCATTGAGCGCCCATAGTGATTAATTCCCATCGCTCCTGATAGAACCCACCATCAGGCCATTCTTGTATAAAAGTTCCGTCCTCCGCCAAAGGTATCTGCGTTGTTACTGCTCCATTTGGAGTCCGACGGACATGAATTGCTGTCACTTCCAGGGAACTCAACACTTTCATTCGAATCAGACCTTTAACCGCCAGCATAAGGTGTTCGCTATGGCATTCCATGATGATTTGGGAACCCTTTCTGGCGTGTATAGCATCCACCAACACACGCGCAAACGCCCCAAGATATCTTGGATCTAAATGCGTTTCTGGCTCTTCTAAAAGTAATATGCCGTTAGGCATAAGAGATGCAATCTGCTCAAATACAAAGGCGATGTTGTGTACTCCTGCACCCGTGCCCCTCCACGGAATATCAACATCAAAACAGCCCGTCTTTCAGGCTTTGACGACTCACATATTTGAAATCACCCAGCCCGACTTGGTCCAGCATGCAGTTTATTTTCTCAGCGTTGTCCACCGCTTTTGTTCCATTCATTACCGCTTCATCTGGCTGTTGTAGGTCTGTCAGCGACGAAGACTGAGTGTCTTTTGCAACACTTCCAATTGGGCGCGACGCCCTCATATGGCGCATATTAAGAAAGTCATTCAAAGCCTGCTTCCTAGCGCTCCCCTCGAGCAAAGGCTCGATCTTGTCAGATACGATCACCCATTCTCGTTGTTTTGCAGCAGTTCGCTTAAAGAGTTTTATCGGCCCCGAATCAGTTGACAGTGTAACACCGATTCCCACGGTAAGGGTATCATCCTTCTTGAATACATCGTCGGCGGATAGCCATACTTCCTCTTTTTTGCTACGTTCCCACTCTTTCAACCGAAGAACCCCATCCAAGAAAGTGCTTTTCCCCGCCCCGTTAGTTCCATATAGAAATGTCAACGGTTTAAGGTCGAACTTGGCCCCATTGGGCCCATAGCACTTATAATTCTCAAGATATACCGTTTCAATCATGGCTTCTCCTTTTCACCATCGCCGCAGTTTTCGCCCTTGCCTGTCCATTCCGCAGTCCCGTCTACACTCATTTTTCTTAAATTAGCAAATTGCTTCAGCATCTTTCCGGTGGGCCTTGTAGTTGTTCTTCACGGTGGCCGGCGCATTGTTGGCATAGCAATATGTGCACAGGTGCGGGCAGGTGCCGTAACGTCCGATGTCCTTGCTGACGATGCAGCCGCACTCCTTGCGCTGGCCCTTGTCCTTCAGATTGGGTCGCTCGTTCTCGTCAAAGAGCGATTTGCCCTCGTAGCCTAGGAAATCCATCAGGGCCGGATCGTCCGGCCAGAGCCGGATCATCAGCTCATCGTCGATGCACCGGTTGTGTTGCACACCCAGGGACTGCTGATCCAGCAGCTCGGCGCAGGTCGCGATTCCCTGGATTCCATGTGCCTTGGCCACGGACACCATTCCCTTGGCCAGTTCGTTCATTTCATCCGTTGTAAACTCCCTCGCCCCTGCCTCTGCCTTGTTGAGATTCCGCTTCACGGCGGTATAGGCGTTGATGTCGGCATAGCTGAAGACCAGCTTCCGGGCATGGCCAGCCAACTGGGCGGCGATCTTCTCCGCCTTGCCCAGCAGTTCGGGAATGCCCACCCTCTCGGTCATCAGCAGGGGGTCCATGCGCCAGATAACCCGCTCGGGGCCGATTTGGTCGGCCAACTGCCGGAAGGTGTCGATCCGGGCCGCCAGCTTGGGCACGTGGGGCTCGTAGCCCTCCGCCTCGTAATCGTTCACCGTAAACTGGAAGTAGTAATGGATTCCCCTCTGGTCCAGCTCATCCAACCCCTTGATCAACGGCTTGGGGTTCTTGGACCAAAACACCACCACGCGGGCCTTGGAAATGCTGATCGTCTGGACCTGGTTGGCGTTGAACGGATTGATCCATTTGAAGTATCCCGCCTGAATCCGGTTCCAGAACCAGTCCGCATAGAACGCCGGCACGTCCGTGGCCCGGCTGGCGGAGAGAATCACCGGCGCAATCGCCTCGACCTTCGAGCCATCCTGCGTGACGATCTCTTCCTTGTCCCACTGTTTAAAGCCGGCCATGGTCACGCCCCCGGATTCTGGCAATAGGCGGAAAAGCCGCTGGGCACGGCTTGCCCTTGAATGAAGTTTCCCCGAATCCCGCTCCGGCAATCGACGCGGCGGTTCCAATTCACCCGGTATGGGATGTCGCGATAGTCACGGATGATGTCTTGGGCAAATTCCATAGGAGCGAAGGCACGATAGCACAATTGCGATGGATCGCTCACGCGAAAACCGCTGGTGACCCGAAAGGCTCGCCGGGTATAGCAACCATGCCCGGATGGACAATTCCCCTGTCGCAGCGCACATGGAATCGGCGAAATGGCTCGCATCCGGGAATGATTCTCCGACAGATAGTCGATCGCCTCTCCGTTCAGGATTTCCGGGAACCAATGGCCGCAGTCTCTAGTTGTCAGATCCGAAACCACCGCCACGCCCATCGGCGCCACGATTTCTTCCGCAAAGCGCAGCCATTCCTTGACGATCCCCGCCGCCAACCCAAAGCTCTGATGTTGCTGCTTCTGGTAGATGTAAAACTCTACAAGCCATTTGGAGGCATGCACCATGTCCATTGCGCCGGGAATCATGGTTCGAACTTGCTGGCACGATTCCCGGAAGGCCGTCAGATCCTGGCCCCAGGTGAATTGTCGGCAGTCGAATTCAATGGGGAAAGGATAGACCTTGCGCCGTTCCAGTTCCGCAAGGATCTGCCGTTGCTTGGCCAGCGCATCGGCATTTCCATCGAAGGAATGGATGCATACTCGTTCTGGCCTCATCCCTTCCTCGTCGAGAGCGCACAGTGCCCCCACGACATCCCCCCCGGTTCCCGAGCCGAAACTGGCCAGTTGGATGACCCTCTTCTGCTGAAACTGCCGGCGAATCGGAGGATACGCCAGCATCTCGCTCCATAGGATGGCGGTCTCGCAATACGACCGCGGGAAGTAGGTGCCAAGGTAACCCCGGTTCCACGAATCATCCGCATGGAGCCCCTGCTGGACACGGCAAGGATCGCGCTGGTAAAACGCCCCCAGCCCTCTCAGTATCTCCTCCAGAACGTCCGGAAGGACGATGTTCAGAACTTGATTCGCATCGCCTGTGGATTCATTCAATCCTAGGCGGATTTCCCTGCGGTTCTGGTTGTTGGGTTCGGCGGGCATTTCCTGAAGGCTTCCTTTTTCTGGCTGCCTCCATATAGCTAATGCCGTGCCAATCTTGCATCGCCAATTCCATTGCCTTTATATCATGTTGCGATAGAATTGGATACATTTATCGATGCGGATATTGATTTTCAGCAGTATCATTTAGATCGGCATTATATCGCCGATATACGGCATATTATTGCCAATTAGTGCTTTATTCCAACTCGTTTGCCCAACTGCGCAAGGTGCGCTCCTTGACATCGCACAAGGTGGCCGGATCCGCCCCGGCAGCCTTGGCCACCCGGCGTATCTCCATGGCCATGAAACGCTGGAGGTCTTGCACCACCTGCTTGGTGGAAAGTGGCCCTGCGGCTAGCAAGCCGTCTAGGGGGGCATGCTCAAGACATGCCCGCAATACCTGTTGCGTGTCGGCATCTCCGCTGGGGCCTGCTTCAGGCTGGAGGCTTTCCAGGGCATAATGGATCGCCTCGTCTGCTCCCATGGGTTCGTGAGCGTCTCCCGTGGCCGCGATGAGCCGGTAGGCGACAACAAAGAGATCGCGCAGATTCCCCGGCAAGGGATGCCGCCGAATGGCGGAAAGGACTTCCGTCCGCGCCCGCCCCTTGAGCTTGTCCGGCATGGCCGCCGCCGCGCGCATCTCCGCCTTGCCCAGCACGCTGTCCCAGATCCAATCCAAATCGTCGGGCATCTCCCGCAATGGAGGCATCTCGACCTTCAGCATCCCGATGCGGTCCAGAAAATCCGGATCCAGCCGCGAGCGCAGGCTGTCCATTGAACGGTTGGTGGCCGTGATCAAGCGAAAATCGCTTTTCTTCGCCCGGGTGGAGCCCAAAGGCGAATAGACATGTTCTTCCAGCGCCTTGATCAGCAAACGCTGGAGGCTGGGCGCAATATCCCCGATCTCATCCAGAAACAGTGTATCGCCATCGGCGGCGGCCAACAGGCCCTGCTTGTTTTCCTTGGCGTCGGTGAATGCACCCTTCACGTAGCCGAACAGTTCGGCCCGCATGGTTTCTTCCACGTACTGTCCGCACGGCACAACCGGAGGATTCGGATCGTTTTCCGGCTTGCGATACCGACTGAAGGTTCGCACCCATGCCGCCAGCGTCGTCTTGCCCGTTCCGCGTTCCCCTAAAATCAACAGGGGAACCTTGACCTGCGCAAACCGCCGGGCTTCGGCATAGACGGCTTTCAATCGAGCCGACTGGAACCGGCGGGGATCCCATTCCACCGCCTCGTGCTCAGGGCGGGCGATCTGTTGGTTCCGCTGGTAAACCTTGAAAAACGTATCCAGCCCCACATGGACGCCAACCGCCGTGGGTTCTCCGAGCTGCCGATCCTCCACCCGGTAGGTCTTCACCAGTTCGACGGGCGGCTCGATCTCTCCCGTTTCGGCCATCAGGACCCAGACCGTCTGCATGGACGGCGTGCCCGGACTGATGTGTACAACCAAGGGCTTGCCATTCCGATCCCGGCGGATTTTGGGAATCTCCAAGCGCAAAAAATCATGAATTTCCGCATGGTCGGTCGGATCGCTCCCCATCCACGGACGCTTGACGATGCGCAGGCCCGAATCACGGCTGCGGATTTCCTTCTCCAGTTCGAGGACCTTTCTATATTCCTCGCTCTCGCCGTTCCCTCCATCCCGATACAACACAAGGATCTCGTCAAATTGTCCGGCACGTTGACGGTGACGGATCAAACAGCAGCGTCAGGGTTTGGACCCGGACTTCCATTCCGGTTGAATGGATCGTTCTGCTTCGCAATCCATGTCAACAAAGTGGCTTTAGTCGTTCGGGTCATGGGGACACCTTGGCTTCATCTCCCGTGAATGCTATCAGTCAGCCCCACAACCTGACAACCCCCGGAAATTTCTTCGGAGCCGATCATAAAGGGCGAAGGGGTCAAGGAAGAATCAACCGGACGGCCCAGCGCCCGTTCCGCGAGCCTCCTCGAATCCGTCCCGGACAGCTTGCAGCAGGGCGCGGGCTTTTCCGAATTCCCCTCCGCAACAAGCAGCCATGGAGTGGGCGACGGGGCATCGGGATCGACCCGCAGCCTCCGTGCGCAAAATAGCAGCCAGACCATCGGCGGAAACAGCGGTGAGGATCTGTCCCATGTCGCGCCCGGCCAGCCGGGCCGAGGCCATCATCAGGTCGCCACCGGTTTTGGGCATCACGTCGGCATCGCTGCCGCCCGACAGCATCCGGGCCTTATTGGCGACATTCACGTAATGCGCCAACAGAAAATGGATATCCAGCGCATCCTTGTTTTTGCGGGCTTCCGGACGGTCGTGCGCGGCAAACAATTTGAGATAGATCAGGGCACAGGGAGGCGCTACCCGTAGCTCATAGGCTTTACCCGAAAATCGCCAGGCATGGTCGCAAGCCTCCTGGATGCCGGAAATGGTCCATCGGCTTCCGTCCATCGGCCAATGGATCGTTTTACCCTCTTCTGCGAGCCCCCCGAACGGCAGCAAGTCCACTTCTTGCCCGTTCGCGTCGGTGAACTTTTCGGGGTGCTCGGAATTGGCGTTCCTGAATTTCAGTTTGAGGAGCGCATCACAGGCCTGCCGATATTCAGTCCATGATGCCACTCCGATCGAAATATCGATGTCGAACGTGGCTTTGGGCCATGCCATACCGTGAGCGTGGCAATAGATCAGATCGCGGGCAAAAGCCCCCACCAACACCATGGGTCTGCCGGACATGACGCCGCAAAGCCTTTGCAGAGTTTCGGCTTTGGCCGGATCAAGCGGATTCGATGGTGTGGCGCAAAAGGTCGGCATAAATACGGTGGGCGGCCTCGGCATTGCGATTGTCACCGGTGGCGATCAAATCGCCATACACTAGCAACGGATGGACGCAGTTGGGATTGGGCCCGTCCGCAGCGCCCGGCAAGGGTTCGAGGATTTCAACCGCCCAGCCGCCCGTGGATGTTTGCAGGTTGGCCTCGACTACCAGATCAAACGGCGGCGGGTCGGCATAGACAGTCAGCTTGCCAGGACGCAGGAAACGGCTGGTCAGAAGCGCAGCCGCCGGCTCGCCCCCCCAGCGAAATCCTTCCTTCGCAGGCTGGCGCTTCTCCCACCAGGCTATCGTGTCGGTCGTGAAGCACTGCCGTTTCCGACGTAACCGGTATTCCGCATACCCATGCACCCATGCGTCTAGCAGCTTCTTGCGGTTGATCAACCTCCTGGCGTTGCCATCGGCAATCAGAAACCCGCGGGATTTCATTTCCGCCAGCAGTTCGGACACGCCTCCCGTTGACAATCTGGCCCAGTCCGCCAACTCCCGAATACGTCGGTTGAGCCACGCCTTGTCTGGCTCGCTGTCCAGATGGGGATCGGTCAGAAGCAGGCATATCAATTGAATGCCCGACTTCTTGAACAGCTTTCCTGTCGACCGCGGCACCAGACCATCGCCCGATTCTATCAGCACCTTTCGTCCCATCACAAACAGATAGACGCCCGGAAGCTCAAGGAACGCATTGCCCTTGAGGTCAATAAACGGGCGCTTCGCCGTGCGCATCCACTCGGCCTTCTCGGAAGAAATCCGCTCAGCCAAATAGAGCACCGGATATGGTCCCGATTCCAAGGGGACCGGCTCTGCATCCCGGAGAGGCTTCAGATACTTGACGGCAAACGGCTGCCCATGTATCCGCAGAATGAGGTCATCGCCTTCTTCGGAAAACCGCAAATCGTCCTTTGTGAGGACATCCGAGTATGGAAATACCTGCGTGATGACCTCGACCCATGCCGCATAATGCTTGCTTGCATCCTTCATCTGTTCATATATCTACCATGTTCACATATAATGAACAAGCCAATATTATGAATATTTTTCGTGGCCTAGGATTTTAACCATTCTTGGCATCCTTGTGCGGCTTTCTGCTCTTTGGGCGTTTGGCACAATCCAATGAATTTGTTCTTGTTGAAGCTTCCGGGAAGGGGTCGGTGAATGGGTCGGTCCTATAAATTGATAATTCTTACGCTTTCGGCCTTGGGGGGCGGATCTGCCCGTGGTGGGTTTGGTTACGCCGTGCTCGACCCCGGCGGCCATCGGCCCCGCCACGGTTCGCGATCCCTTGAACCGCTCGGATTGATCTCCCCCGCCCCCAGCTCTTTGGCGTTATTTGTGTGGCTCATTTTCTTCCATGGTTCTCTCAATGTACCCCGTAGCCTGGATGATTCACGCGACAAGTCCGGCCCAGATGCGCGACGCGCGGGGTGAAGCCGTATAGGCATACTGCGAACCCCCGCGCAACCATGCAGATGGGATGGAATCGTCGCGCCCTTGGTCAACAGGGATGAAAACTGACTTTCTTACTGCGGATGTTCATATCGAATTACGCTGCATTATGTAACGGTGTTTTCGTCCATGTTGATGAATAATCCGGGCTAACTTTCCCCCGCCCCAAACTTTTGCGATTCTCAGGGGGAAAACCCCCGACAGCGCGGAGTACATGACGCCCCGCCCTTTCCTCTGATCGTGTCTCTTCGGCCTCTCGCTGTGCTCCATGCCTTCGGCATGACAGGCTCTGTGCCCTCTGTGGTGAAAACCCCTCCGCCCCAAATCCTGTCCCTCCTGTACATCCTGTCAAAACCTCTTTGGGTTTCCGCCTGCGCTCCGCTCTATTTCAATCCGGCCATTCGTTCCAACCTATGCATCAGCAATGGAAGCCGCGCCTGGCTGGCATCGTCCGGAAGTAAATGCAACGGCAAGGCCTCGCGGAAGGCCGCTTGATCCAGCAAGCCGCAAAGCCCGGCCGACACCGCATCCCGCAAATCGATCGGCTCTGCGGCCAGTTCGTCGCCGAGCGATTCCCGGCCATCGACTACCGCTACGATATCTTCCAGATCGTGGCTGGCGCGATAATCGCCCTTTCCGCGATCGGCCAGCGCGTCCAGTTTGGTCGCCACGAAGCACGGCGCGGAAACGACCGGCAGACGCACCCCGCGCAATTCCCGGATCGCGGCACTCCGCAGAGCGTGCTCGAACCAACGGTTGCTCCCTGCGCCCGTGGGATCCCGCATGGGCAAAACATCCACCTTCACGCCATCGACCAGCCAGCGGCAGCGCGGCGCTCCTTCCGCAGTGTCGTGACGGAACCCCGCTTCCTTCCGCAAGCGCTCCTCCAGATCGGCCTGTTCGATCCGCGTGGACACCTCGGCGATGGCATCCACGTCCGCCGTCCCCCGGGGAAACGGAATCTCCGGATGATCGAGTAGAAATCCGACCACGGCGCCGCCCGTGAACGCGAATTTCACGCCCAACGGCTGCAGGCGGTCCGCCACCAATTCCAGCGCGGCCAGGTCAACGCGCCGCGCCATAATCCAGCCTCTTGCGGACGATTTGTTCGGCCAGTTCCCGCTCGCGCGCCCGCCCGGCACCGCGCAAGGCATCCGCCAGCACGAGCCATTCGTACAACTTCACATCCCGGCGCGCGGCCAATGGGGCCGACCGGCAGATAGGCCGGATTTCCACTCCATAACGGTCTCCCTCCGCATCCGGCCACACCGGCAAATCCGGATCATCCGTCGCCGCCGGAAAATGTTCCGCCAAGGGGGGCGCGGCGAATCCCGTCGCCATGCCGCGGGTGCGCTTCCCTGGGCGTACGGCCATCACGTAGGGCAAGCCATGGATCAGGAATTCCGCCAGCGCGGAGTGGTTGGCTCCTTCCATGCCGAACCGCAACAGGCCGGCGCAACGCGCACGCTGGACCGCCGCATGCGCCTCCGACGCGCTCAGGCCGGTTTCCTTGCCCAGCAAAGCAAAGCTACCCGGCCACCCGGAGGCCAGCCATTTTAACACAATCAATATGTCTTGTGCCTTTATGTTCATGTAGATACGCTATTCGCGAATATCGAATATGTCAAGCCGTTTTAAGACAAGCAATTCCTCACGGATTTCCTGGCCCCGTTTCGAATGCCCCCTCCCGCCTTCCAACTGCCCGCCCGCTCCAAGTCTACGCCGACAAAATCCACGCTGGCCAAATCGGGGTTAGATCATCCAAACCCCGTTTCCCGTCCCAATCCCCAGCAAGCTTCTGGCCAGGATTTTGCCGTTTTATTCCTTCCTATGCGTCTCGATGCAATTGGGCCGTTTTTTCACAATCCGCTATTGGGCATGAAAAAGCCCCGAAACGAGGAGTTTCGGGGCGTCAGCCGGAATGGCTGTTTTCTTACCAGCGGTAATGCGCGAAGGCCTTGTTGGCGGCGGCCATCTTGTGGGTGTCGTCGCGCTTCTTGACCGCGTTGCCCTGATTCTTGTAGGCATCGAGGATTTCGAGCGCGAGGGCGCGCTGCATGCTGGCGCCTTTGCGACCCCGGCTGTAATCCACGATCCACCGCAGCGCCAGGCTCGTCTGGCGGGCGGAAGGCACCTCGATGGGCACCTGGTAGGTCGCGCCGCCGACGCGGCGGCTCTTGACCTCGACCTTGGGCTTGATGTTCTCCAGCGCCTGCTGGAACACCGCGATCGGCTCTTCGCCGGTCTGCTCCTTGATCTGGTCCAGCGCGCCGTAGACCGTGCGCTGCGCCGTGGATTTCTTGCCGCGGCTCATGATGATGTTCACCAAATGGGTCACCAGATCGCTGCCGTAGCGCGCGTCCGGTGCAAACTCATGCTGATCCGATTTACGCCTTCTCATGATTCACCCTGCCTTATTTCGCGGCCTTGGGGGTCTTGGCCCCGTACTTCGAACGGCCGCGGCGGCGGCTTTCCACGCCCAGGCAGTCCAGCGTGCCGCGCACGATGTGGTAGCGCACGCCGGGCAGATCCTTCACGCGGCCCCCGCGCACCAGCACCATGCTGTGTTCCTGCAGGTTGTGGCCTTCGCCCGGGATGTAGGCCGAGACTTCCTGACCGTTCGTCAGGCGCACACGGGCCACTTTGCGAAGCGCCGAGTTCGGCTTCTTCGGAGTCATGGTCTTCACCAGCAAACACACGCCCCGCCGCTGGGGGCACTTGTCCAGCGCAGGCGATTTCCGCTTGGCGTGCAGCGGATGACGGCCCTTTTTCACCAATTGATTGATCGTCGGCATAGAATTGTCTTCGTTCCTTTACTGCTCGTTTTTCACACAAGTAGCGCGCACCCTAGCAGTCCCGCGCCGTGTTGGCAACCCCCTTGTTCGCGATTTTTCCGTCCGGGGCGCCTCTGCAATTCGGTGCCGGTGAATCCGGCGCCCCGAGACAGGACGGCGGATCGCCGTCAATCCCGTCCCCTCTCCGGCGACCGGCGGCTTCCTGCGGACCGGGGCGTTCAAGGGAACCGGGAGGCGCGCCCGCTTTGGCCCTCTCATGGAAAAGCGCCGCAGGCAGAACCTGCGGCGCCGGGGCGCAAAACGCGCAAGACCGGATCAGCCCAGGCGGTTGTTGATCTCCGCCTCGGCCAGCGACCAGAAATAGGCGCTGTCGCCGTTGAATCCATGCCGCTCGGCGATGAAATAGGCGGCTTCCTGAATCATGCAATAGCGCTGTTCCGGCGTCGGGGCCGGCTTGGACGACGAGACCGCGGCGGCCTTTTTCGGGGCGGCGGCCTTCTTGACGGGGGCCTTGCGGGTCACCGGTTTCTTCGCGGCGGCTTTCGGTGCCGCTTTCTTCGCGGACGATTTCTTGACTTCCTTCATTTTCACTCCTTCAACTCCGTTGCGGGCCGGAGCCGTTTGTTTTCGATTTCCTGCCCCCCGACATGGGGTGCAAATTCGCGCGAACTCTATTGCACCCCCAAGAGATTGCAAGCCCTTTTTCCAAATCTAATCATGAATTAACTTGTTGTCCTGCCAGTGGATTACGCGCATCCCGCGATCATGCAACCAGATAGGAATCCCGGCGGGGTTCAAGCGTTTTACTTGATTATTTTCTACCCAACCGCTTGGCCATCCCTTGCCGGCGCATCATGGCAGGCATCGACAACCGCTGACATTATTCCCCCGCACGCCCCATTATTCCCCGCCTGGGAAGTCCATGGCTTCCAGCGCCTCGCGCGCGGCGTTCATCTCCGCTTCGCGCTTGCTGACGCCGGTTCCGTGCCCCAGCTTCTCTTCGCCCCGGAATACCGCCACCCGGAAATGCCGGCAATGCGCCGGACCGCTCTCCTCCATCACCTCGTAGCGGGGATTCTCCTTGCACTCCCGCTGCATCCGCTCCTGAAGCGCGCCCTTGGGATTGTCCTCGTCGCCCGCCTCCAGGGCCTGTTCGATCTCTTCGGCAAACGCGCTTTCGAAAAAGCGCCGGACGGCCTCGGGCCCCCCATCCAGCCACAGCGCGCCGATCACCGCCTCCAGGGCATCCGCGAGAACCGCCCGTTTCTCCCGGCCGCCGCCCCGTTCCTCGCCGCGGCCCAGCCGCAGCCAGTTTCCCAGGTCCAGCCGGCGGGCCACCCGCTCCAGGGCCGCCTCGTTGGTCAGCCGGCTGCGCACCTTGGTCAGCGTCCCTTCGCGCCAGTCCGCCCGCTGCGCCACCAGCCATTCGGCCGCCACCGCCCCGAGCACCGCGTCGCCCAGAAACTCCAGCCGCTGGTTCTCCACCGGCCCGGGCTCCGGCTGCTCCGCCGCATGCGACCCGTGGGTCAGCGCGGCCGCCAGCCGTTCCGGCTGCCGGAAGACATGCCCCAGCCGCTGTTCCAGGTTCCCGTGGTCCGCCGGGGTCGTGTCGTTCGGTTCCATCGTCTTGCTCTCTTTCAGGCCCGCGGATGATACCGGTGATGCACCGCCTGCAGGCGCCCCTGGTCCACATGCGTGTAGATCTGCGTCGTCGAGATGTCCGCATGTCCCAGCATTTCCTGGATCGTCCGCAGCGACGCCCCGTTCGCCAGCAGGTGCGAGGCGAACGAATGACGCAGCATGTGCGGCGAAATCGATTGGCGGATGCCCGCCCGGCGCGCATAGGCGCGGATGTGCCGCCAGATCGTGATGCGCGACAGCGGGCGCCCCAGCCGCGACAGAAACACCGCGCGTTCGCCCGCCGCCGCGCGCCGGGCGTATTCCGCGCGCCCGTCCTCCAGCCAGGCGTTCACCGCCGCTTGCGCCCGGCGGCCGATCGGCACCACCCGCTCCTTGTCCCCCTTGCCCACGCAGCGGATGTAGTCGGCATCGAAGTGCAGCGCATCCAGCGTCAGCGAAGCCAGTTCGCTGACCCGAAGCCCCGTCGCATAGAAGGTCTCCAGCACCGCCCGGTCCCGCCGCCCTTTCACCGTGGCCGGGTCCGGCGCGGCCAGCAGCCGGTCCACCTCCTCCAGCGACAGCGTCGCCGGCAGCACTTTCCACAGACGCGGCGAATCCATCGCATCGGCCACGTTCACGGCCAGCAGCCCTTCCCGGGAAAGATGGCGGAAAAACACTTTCACCGCCACCAGCCGCCGCGCCAGGCTGGCCGTCGCCAGCCCCTTCTGCTTGCCCTCCATCAGGAAATCCACAATGTCGCGCCGCTGCACGTCCTGGATTCCTCCCCGTCCCCGCCGCGCCGCGAACGCCAGGAATTCCGACAGATCCCGGCCGTAGGCCAGCCGCGTGTTCGCGCTCAGCCCCCGTTCCAGCACCAGGTGGTCCATGAACTGGTCGAGCAGGAACCGCACGCCGGTCTGTCCTCAGCGTCCGAAGCCGGTGCGCGCCGCCCAGTCCGCCAGCAGCCGCGCGGGCACCAGCGTGGCGCCCGGCGCCCCGTGCGCGGCCTCTTTCTCCAGCCAGGCCGTGCCCGCAATGTCCAGGTGCGCCCACGGAATCCCCTCCGGCACGAAGGCCTTCAGGAACGAACCGCCCGTGATCGTGCCCGCCGATCCGTCCCCGATGTTCCGGAGATCCGCAAACGTCCCTTTCATCAGCTCGTCGTATTCCGGCCAGAGCGGCAGCTGCCACAGGCGCTCGCCCGTCGTCTCGCCCGAAAGCATCAGGTCCATCACCAGCCGGTCGTCGTTGCCGACCACCGCGGTGGCTTCGTGGCCGAGCGCCACGATCACCGCCCCCGTCAGCGTGGCGATGTCCACGATCGCCGCCGGCTTTTCCTCGGCCGCCATCGTCAGCGCGTCCGCCAGAATCAGCCGCCCTTCGGCATCGGTGTTCAGCACTTCGATGGTCTTGCCGTTGCGCGCCGTCACAATGTCGCCGGGACGCGTCGCCGCGCCGCCGGGCATGTTTTCCACCGCCGGAATCCACGCTGTCAGCGGACGATCCAGTTTCAGCCGCGCCGCCAGCAGCACCGTCGCCAGCGCGGCCATGCCCCCGCTTTTGTCGTACTTCATCCACTCCATGCTTTTGCCGGGCTTTAGGCTGATCCCCCCCGAATCGAATGTGACCGCCTTGCCCACCACCGCCAGCGGACGCCGGCGCGATCCGCGCGGTCCGGCATAGGCCAGCCGGATCAGGCAGCCCGGCCGGCGGCTGCCCTTCGCCACCGCCAGCAGCGCGCCGCACTTCGCTTTCTTCAGCCCCGCCGTGTCCCACACCCGGCATGACAGCCCTGCCGCACGCGCCAGCTTCCGGACCTGCGCCGCCAGTTCCATCGGCCCCAGCTCGTTGGCCGGCAGGTTGGCGATGTCGCGCACCTCCCGCATCGTCGCCGACACCGTCCCGGCGCGGCGGATGGCCTCTCGGACAGCCGGCGCGGCCAGCGAGGCCCCCGTCCATTCCACGACACAGGCCGGGCGGGAGGATCCGCCGCGATAGCGTTCAAAGGAATACGCCCCCTGATCCATCGCTTCGGCGGCCAGCCCCGCCAGTTCCGCCGTCTCCATCGGAAAGCGCGTCTCCAGCGGCCATTCGAAAGCCGCCCGGCGAATCGCGCCCGCCTGGAGCAAGGAACGGCCGGCCGCCGCCCATGCCCGCCGCCAGCGCGCCGCATGGAAGTCCTTCTCCTCTCCGATCCCCGCCAGCAGGATGCCCGCCACCGTCCGGGGCCAGGCCACAGTCCCCGCCTTTCCCTTGAATTCCGCCGACTTGAGCCACGCCTCCAGCGCCTTGCGCTCGCCCGCGGACAGCGACGGTCCGGCCAGCAGCCGGCCGTCGCGAACCAGCATCAGGCGGACATCCGTCCGCCCGGACGGCTTGGGCGTCCAATGGAACTCAAAGGGCCTACTCATCGCCGCGGCACTCCCGGGGCAGCTTCGCCCGCGCGTCTTCATCCGCGGGCAGGTCGTTCACCGCAAAGCCCGCGTGGCGCACCGCCACCTCCACGTTGCGCCGCCCCAGCCGGACATTGTCGAACTTGACCCAGGCCTTCCGCTGTTCGACATCCAGCCGGATCTCCTTGATCGCCCCCTCCGGCCCGGTCCCCAGCGTGCCGATGGCTTCCCGCACCCGCCGGGCGCAGTCCTCCGATCGCATCGCCGGAACCGCCAGTTCCATCTCCGACACCGTATTGCGGAAGCAGCCCGCCGCCAGAACCAGCAGCGCCGCCAGTGCCATCCCGCCCGGAATTGATTTATTCATTCGCCTGTCTCCCAAAATGCTGCGCAAACTATTCACCGCCGCGCCGCCCCTGTCAATCTTCCCGGTCCAGTGCCAGCTGCCGTTCCGCCAGTTCCGCCGCCAGCCGCGCCCGTTCCGCCAGGCCCGGAACCGCCGCCATCGCCGGATCCTCCGCGAATTCCCGGTACAGCCGCAACGCCTCTTCGCGGCGTCCCTGCCGCCACACCGCCAGCGCCAGGTTCAAGCGCACGTTGGGTGCACCCGGCGTGTCGGCCAGCAGCTCGCGATAGACCCGCTCGGCATCCGCCGGATGGCCCATCCGCATCCATTCCCCGGCCTGCCGGTAGCGGAAATAGCTCGGTCGGCCCAGCCGGGCCGCCCGGCCGTACAGCACGGCCGCGCGGTCATGATGTCCTTCCCCGGAGGCCACGCGCGCCTGGCGCTCGATTTCCGCGAGATCCGCCGCCGGCGGCCGTTCGCGATGCGCCACCCCCCGGGCCAGCAGCGCCAGCAGCAGAATCCCCGCCAGGCCCGCAGCGACCTGCGCCATCCGCCGGCCATGGGCATCCATCCAGCGCGCCGCCGCCGGGATCTCACGCAGATAGGCGGCGCGGGCCGTTTCCGCGTTGCCGCTCAGCACCGCCCATGCCGCGGTTTCCGCCGGCGTCGCTCCGGACGGCAGACCGTCGCGCAGCAGGCGCGCCACCACCGTGTTGTGTGGGGTCTTCAGCAGCAGCGCCAGGAACAGAATCCGGGCCCTCGCCGGCCACGCCGCGGCCTCCCAGCAGGCGGCCCGGGCCCGCAGGCCCTCGCTCATGTCCAGCGTGCGCCCGCCCCACGCCAGCGGAATGAAGCCGCACGGCGACAGATCCGGAAGATTTCGGCCATCCTCCAGCCGGTGGAACGCCGAAGCTTCCGGATTCCAGAACGATTCCTTCAGCCAGACGTCCAGTTCCCGCTGTTCGCCTTCGGCCAGGTCCAGCGTCTTGGCGTATTCTTCCTCGCGGTCCTCCGCCAGCCGGCAAAACGCATCCGCCTCGTTCCACAGCAGCACGGCCAAATCCACGGTGAACCGCTCCGGCGCGTATTCCGCCGGAAACAACGCCTCCTCCGCCGAGGGCCACAGGGGCAGCGCCGATCCCCCCACGTCGTAGCGATCAAAAGCGCCCTCCAGATAGCGGGCCAGCTTCGGCAGCAGCCGCACCCGCAGCGCCTCCTCCCCGGACAGCGCCTGAATCACCCGCTCGGCCCATTGGCACGCCACCGGACACGACGGAGTCAACCGCCCCTTTTCATCGGCGGTGTCCAGCCACTCTTCCAGCAGCGCCGCCGCCCGCGCGGGATCCGTCAGGGTCCAGGCCGCGATCGCCAGCGGCAGGCTGGCTCCCGCCGAGGCCGCGTCGCGGGGAAGCCCCTCCGGCCCTGCACCCGAATCCCTCTTCCCGGCTGGCGTCTCCTGCAAATCCATGGCGGCAGTATAGGCCCCTCCCGTCCATCCTCCAGCCTCTTTTTCTTTTCCGCGCCTCCCGAAAGGGCGCATCTGCGATTCGGTGCACCCTTGGGGTCATATTGAGCGTAGGCGCGCAGCGCCGGAGTCGAAATATCTGGGCACAATCCCGATGGCCAGCCTGCGGGACTAGGCTGAGATCCCTCGACCCTCCACGGGCGGGCAGGCAAGGCTCGGGATGACAGCCATACAGGACCACAAGGCCGTTTTGAATCGGCATGCACCGAATCGCAGATGCGCCCCGCCTGAAAATTTAATCGTATTTGCCGCTTGCCATTTCCCCTGCCCATGGTAGCGTACCGTTCGCTTGGTGAGAAAAGTTAGCTTGAGTTGGCAGGTAGTCCATCGTCCGCATCGGCGGTCCTGGGGGACATCTTAACCCGAACGAGTCGGGACAGTCATGAGAACGATCCCCCGGAGCAGAAAGAATACGAAACATGGCTACGAAGCTGTATATTGGAAACCTGTCGTTTGACACCACGGAAAGCGACCTGCGCGAAACGTTCGCCGCGTTCGGCGATGTCGCCAGCTGCAACGTCATCACGGACCGCGACACCGGCCGCCCCCGCGGCTTCGCGTTTGTCGAAATGGTCTCGGCCGATGCGGCCAACAAGGCCATTGCCGAAATGAACGGCAAGGAACTCGGCGGACGCGCCCTGGTCGTCAATGAAGCGCGCCCCCGCGAAGACCGCCCCCGCGGCGGCGGCGGCGGCGGCTATGGCGGCGGCGGCTTCGGCGGCGGACGCCGCAACCGCTACTAAAATCCGCATCCCCTGCACAGCGCCGCGGCATGCCGCGGCGCTTTTTTTCTCTCCTCCCCCCGCGACGGCATCCCGTCCCCGCTTCGCCCCGCACCGGGTGCGGCCGGCGTCCATCCGGATTTGGTGTGGCGATTCCATGCGTCCCGCGGTAGGATGGCTTCCCGATGAGTTATCGCGCGTATTCGTACAATCAGCCCTTGGGTTCCCGTCCGCCCGGCCTGTTCGCCCATCTGCCGCCGGTGGTGGCCGCGCTGATCAAGATCAATGTCGGCGTGTTTCTGGCGATGTGGCTTCTGCGGCTGGACGGGCTCTATGCGCTGCTGGCGCTTTCCTACAACGGTCTGTTCAGCGGCATGCTCTGGCAACCCGTCACCTACATGTTCCTCCACGGCGGGTTCATGCATCTGCTCTTCAACATGTTCACGCTGTTCTTCCTCGGCCCCGAAACAGAACGCGCCATGGGTTCCCGGCACTTCCTGGCCATGTATCTGCTCAGCGGCGTGCTCGGCGGCCTGGGCTGGATCTGGCTCTCGCCCCATTCCCATGCCCTGTGCGTCGGCGCCTCCGGCGCCATCTACGGCGTTCTCGCCGCCTTCGCCACCCTGTATCCCCGCCGGCGCCTCACGCTTCTGGTCTTTTTCATTTTCCCCGTCACCCTGATGGCCTGGCAGCTCGTCGCGGGACTCGCCCTCGTCGAATTCATGCTCGCCGGCCGCGATCAGGCCTCCGGCATCGCCCATACCGCCCATCTGGCCGGCGCCTTTGCCGGCTTCCTGTACATTGACCAGCTGTTCGAGAGCACCCACCTGCGCCGCCTGTGGAGCCGCCTCCGGGACTATGTCGCCCAGCGCCCCGCGGCGCCCCGCGCCTCCCCCCCCCCTCCCGACCAGGCCGAAGTGGACCGCATTCTCGACAAAATCAGCGCCCGGGGCATTCAATCCCTGACCCGCGCGGAACGCCAGACGCTCCACCGCGCCTCGCGGACGTTCTGAGCGCCTACAGCATGTCTTCGAAGACCAGGAACCGCTTTTCGGCCATCCCCAGGCCGCGGTACACCTGCTGGCCCTGGACATCGTCCTGGTAGACGTAGCTGCGGAAGCCGCAGACGTTGCCCTCCCGCGCCGCCAGCTCCTCCAGCTTCCGGTAGATGGCCCCGTGCACATCGCAGCCGCGGTATTCCGGCTTTACGTAACAGCTGCCGATCCACCAGAACATCCGGTTGCGCCAGGCCGTCCATTCATAATGGACCTTGATGCATCCCGCCATCGCGCCGTTGATCTCCGCCACCAGGTAGAATCCGCGCTCGGGATGCCCCAGCAGCGCCACCACCCCCGACGCCACCGTCTGCTCGTCCAGCGCAAGCCCCTCCGTTTCCATCGCCATCGCCCGGTTGAATCCCGCAATCCGGCCCGCTTCCGCCGGTGTCGCCTGCCGCACGTTGATCTCGCTCATGTGTCGCCTCCGGTTGTTGCCCTCCTTATACCGGAAGGACGCCGGGATGAAAACCGCCAAATGCCTCCGGCCCCCGAAAACTTTCCGGGTCAGCGCCGCCAGCGGGCGCCGGCGACAACCGCCAGCAGCAGCCCCGCCTGCAGATGCAGCCGCCAGGCCAGCCCTTCCCCGCCGTGCGCATGATGCGCCACCATCCGGAGGCCCGGCGGCAGCCAGTCCCCCGGCAGCCACGCATTCACCAGCAGGCCGAATCCGATCGCGCAGGCGGCCAGCACCCCGACATAGACCAGGGTGCTCCGCAGCCCCATCAGGCGCCAGACCGCCAGCAGCGTGGACGCGCTCACCCCGGGGCCCCCGATCAGGAAGGCCATTGCCGCCCCCGGCGACAACCCCGCCGCCAGCAGCCCCAGCGCAAACGGCACCGCCGCCGTCGAACAGATGTATACCGGTATGCCGAACGCCAGCGTCAGCACCATCTGCGCCAGCGGATTCGCAATGTGCCCGGCAATGAAATTCTCCGGCACCAGCGTTATGATGGTTGCCGATACCAGCGCCCCGACCACCAGCGCGCCGCCCACCGAACGCGGCAGCACGACAAATCCGCTGTGGAACGCCCGCCGCCACCACGGGCGCCCGTTCTCCTCCAGATCGGGCTCCGGCAGCGGAACGTCCTCTGGTTGGTCCCGGTCAACCGCCTCCACCGCCCAGCCGCAGGCCACACCCGAAATCAGCGCCGCCAGCGGCCGGAAGACCGCAAACAGCCCGCCCATCAATCCGTAGGTGACGGCAATGCTGTCCACGCCGGTCTGGGGCGTGCTCATCAGGAACGCCGCCGTGGCCCCCTTGCCCGCGCCATGCCGGCGCAGCGACGCGCCCAGCGGAATCACGCCGCAGGAACACACCGGCAGCGGCACGCCCAGGGCCACCGCCCGCAGCACCGCGCCCAGCCGCCCGCCTCCGAAATGACGACGCACCACCCGGGGATTCAGCCACAGCGACAGCAGCCCGGCCACGGCAAACCCGCCCAGCACCCAGGGGGCCATTTCGCCCAGCACCACCCACGTGCGGATCAATACCGTCTCCAGCCATTGCATCGCTCTTTCCATGACCTCCCAGTCTATCACTTCCGGCACGTCTCTGCAAAAATCCCGCCGCCGGGTTGAGGCTGGATTCCCCGGGCGAATCCTGCTAGGTTGCCGCCATGCATCCGGTTCTGTTCGAGATTTTCGGCAAGGAAATCCGCTCCTACGGCGTCATGGCCGCACTCGGGTTTCTCGCCGCCATCCTGACCTGGACCTGGCTGGGACGCCGGGAAAACCGCCCCGACGGCTTTGCGGCCGATCTCGGGTTCTGGCTGATGGCCAGCGGCATCGTCGGCTCCCGCCTGGCCTATGTGGCCGCCAACTGGAGCGCCTACCGAAGCACCCCCCTGGAAATCCTGCGCATTGATCACGGCGGTCTGATTTTCTACGGCGGATTGATCCTGGCTTCGATCGCCCTGGTCGTTTTCGCCCGCCGCCGCCGCCTGCCGCTGTGGCACATGGCCGATTTCGCCATTCCCGGCCTCGCCGTCGGTCACGCCCTCGGACGCATCGGCTGTTTTCTGAACGGCTGCTGCTACGGCCGGCCGGCCGGCGATGCCGCCTGCGGCGTGGTTTATCCCCCGGTCTGCGAGCCCGGCCAGCTCTTCCCGGGCGTGGCCCTGTATCCCGTCCAATTGATCGAATCCATCAGCCTGCTCGTCATCTGGGCGGTCCTCCTGACCGCCTATCCCCGGCGGCGCAAGGACGGCGCGGTCTTTGCCCTTTACCTGGTTCTCTATCCCCCGGTCCGCTTTCTGCTGGAATACCTGCGCGGCGATGAACGCCAGGCGTGGTTTCTCCTCGATGCCGCCCAGGGCGTATCCATCGCTCTTCTTCTGGCCGGGGTGCTCCTGTTCGCCCTGCTCCCCCGCCGCCGCTTCGAACCCGCCGGCGGTCTCTCGGTCAAGGTCCACCCTCACCGCTAGAGCATATTCATGTATTCTGCAGCCACAGAATCCGACCGGGACGAGGTCGTCCCGGCTCCAAACAGCCGCTGAATCCTTGTCTTTGGAGCCCCCGACGACCCCGTCGGGGGTATGGAGCGGCTATGGCATTATGAAAACTGCTCTAGCCTCCCCGCCCGTTGCCCTCCTCAACCGGAGCACGCGGGATCCGCCCTTACCACGCAATCCAGCCGGCCGCCTTGCGGGCCAGGGCGGCCCGAACCCCGGCATCTTCCAGCCGGCGGATGCGCCCGCCCCCCTTCCGTGCGGACAGGATCCGCTTCACGGCAACCGGCCCCAGCCCCGGCACCCGCAGCAGCTCTTCCTTGTCCGCCCGGTTCACGTCCACCGGAAACCGTTCCGGATGCCGGCGCGCCCAGACTTCCTTGGGATCCGCATCCAGCGGCAGGTTGCCGGCGGCATCAAACCCGATCTCCTCCGCCGAAAACCCGTATTTCCGCAGAAGATAATCCGTCTGGTACAGGCGATGTTCGCGGTTGAGCAGGTCCGCATTGGACACGGGGCTCCGCTCGCCCGGCAGGTCCGGGTCGCCCAGTCCGCGCTGATAGGCGCTGAAATAGATCCCATGCAGTCCCATCCGCTCGTACAACGCCCCCATGTAACGCACCACCTCGCGGTCCGTTTCGTCCGACGCCCCCACCACAAACTGCGTGCCGGTCTTCACCCGGGCATAGCGCGCGCCTTTGGCCGTCAGCGCCGCGATCCGCTTGAGCGGGGCAATCACCGACGTCAGGTAGTCCTTGCGCGCGCTGAGCCGGGCAAAATGGTCCGCCCCCGCGGTTTCGATGTTCAGCGAGACGCCGGAGGCCAGCTGTAGCGCACGCTCGATGGCCGCATCCGAGGCGCCCGGTATGATCTTGATGTGCAGCATGCCCCGGAATCGCTCCCGGCGCCGCAGCCGTTCCGCCGTCGCCAGCATCCGCTCCATCGCGGCGTCCGGCGACCCGGCCACGCCGCTGGTCAGGAAAATCCCGATGGCCTGTCCCGACCGCCAGTACGGCAGAAACGCCCGGACGATTTCCTCCGGCGCCAGGGAGCACCGGGGCGTGGCGTCGTGGCCGGCCCGCAACGGACAGTATTTGCAGTCGTTGGCGCAGGCATTGGACACCAGCGTCTTGAACATCAGTCCCCGGCCCCCGCTCTGCAGCGTCACCGGATACAGCCAGCGGTCATCCAGCCCGCGCCGGCGCGGATCGCCCGTGGCGCAGGTGCACGCGCACGACAGATCGTATTGCGCATCCGCGGCGAGAATGCGCAGCTTGTCGCGGACATCCGGGGCTCGCTGGATGGATACCATGCCGCCAGTATGGGTGAACTTCCGTTCCGCTTCAAGTGTCAACTCCCGTTTCCCCGCTCTCGGTCCAACCCTCAGGATAAACCGACTCCCGGATTGACATTTCAGGACAGGCGGGCCAGATTTCTCTCACAGTTTTCCACGTTCTGCCGGAAAGGACTCCGCCATGCAATTGACCGTAAAAGATGCCGCCAAAGCGTTGAATGTCACGGAAAAGACGGTGTACCGGTGGATTCAGTCGGGGGGACTGCCGGCCTACCGCGTGGCGGGGACCTACCGCATCAACCGCGCCATGCTGTTTGAGTGGGCCACCTCCAAGCGCATCAACTTCCCCTTGTCCGAGCCGGCCGAAGCGGGCGAGCCCCGCCCCCTGCCGGGCCTGGCGGACGCGCTGGAAGCCGGCGGCATCCATTACCGGGTGGGCGGCACCGGCAAACCGGCGGTTCTGCAGGCGTTGGTCCAGCTGCTGAAACTGCCGGATGTGGTGGACCGCACCGCCCTCCTGCAGGCGCTGCAGGCCCGGGAACAACTCCAGTCCACCGGCGTGGGCGACGGCGTGGCCCTTCCCCATGTGCGCAATCCCGCCCTGCTGGACCTCCCCTCCGCCTCCGTCTGCCTCGGCTTCCTGGAAACCCCCGTGGATTTCGGCGCTCTGGACGGCCGCAAGGTCCGCATCCTGTTCCTGCCCCTGGCCCCCGATGTCCGCCAGCACCTCCATCTGCTGTCGCGGATCGCCTTCGCCCTCCGCGACAGCCGCTTCAAGCGCCTGCTCGACACCGAAGCCCGGCGCGAGGAACTGCTCGCCGCCGCCCGGTCCCTGGAAGCGGATTCCCCCTGAACCGCGCCCGTTCTGCCCCCCCCAGACACCGACGGCCGGCGGATTCCCGCCGGCCGTCTTCGCCTGCGCGCCTCCGCGCGCGCCGGATTCCCGTCGTCAGCCGCTGAGGCCGCCGATGATGGATACCAGCGGCAGGAACAGCGCGATCACGATGGTCCCGACCACCACGGCCAGGAAAATGATCAGCACGGGTTCGATGATCGACGTCATCGCCGCCACCGCGTTGTCCACGTCGTCATCGTAGGAATCGGCGATCTTGTTGAGCATGTCCGGCAGCGCGCCGGTTTCCTCGCCGACTTCCACCATGCTGACCACCATCGGCGGGAAGACCTTGGAGGAGGCAATGGGCGGCGCCATGTTTTCGCCTTCCTTCACCGCGTCGTGAATCGTGGCCACGGACTTGGAAATCACCTCGTTGCCGACGGTTTCCTTTACGATGTTCAGGGCCTGCAGCACCGGCACGCCGGACGACATCAGCGTGCCCAGGGTGCGCGTGAAACGCGAAATCGAGTTCTTGCTGATCAGGGTGCCGAACACCGGGGCGTTCAGCTTGAACTTGTCGAGGGCATAGCGCCCCTTGGCGGTCTTGGCCAGCAGCTTGATGATCACCACCAGCGCCACGATCACGATCACCACGACCGGCAGGCGGTGGACCATGACGGAACTGGCATTCATGACGAACTGCGTCAGCATCGGCATCCCCTTGCCGCCCATCAGGTCGGCGAAGATGTCCGCGAACTTCGGCACGATGAACATCATCAGGAAGGTCAGGATGGAAATCGCCATCACCAGCACCACGATCGGATAGGTCATGGCGCTCTTGACCTTGCCCTTGATCTTTTCCGCCTTTTCCTGGAATTCCGCCAGGCGCGCCAGCACCACGTCCAGCACGCCGCCGATCTCGCCCGCCTTGACCATGTTGACGAACAGCCGGTCGAAAATCTTCGGATGGGCCGCCAGGGCCTCCGCGAAGGTGCTGCCGGATTCGATGCTTTCGGCCATCTGCGCGACCGCATCGCGCAGGGCCGCGTTCTTTTCCTGGCGCTGAAGCACCCGCATCGCCCGCATCAGCGGCAGGCCGGCGTTGACCAGCGTCGAGAGCTGGCGGGTGAAGGTGACCAGCTGCTTGGTCTTGACCCCGCCCTGCAGGAATTTCGGCATCTTGATTTCCATCTGCAGCGCGCTCTTGGGCGCCGCGCCCTTCCGGGCCGGTGCCCCCCCGCCGCCGGACAGTTCCTCCACCTTGGTCGGGAAATACTGCTTTTCCCGGATGCGGGCCACCGCGGCCGACTGGTTGTCGGCGTCGATCTCCCCGTGGACTTCCTTGCCCTTGGAATCCAAAGCCGTGAATTTGAACCGCGCCATGCTGATGCTCCCGTTGTGCTGTTCCGCCCGGCCGGCGCTGCCGCCGGCCCGGCCTTCAGGTATACTTCAAAACCTCTTCCACCGTGGTATAGCCGTCCAGAATGCAGCGGATGCCGTCTTCGCGGAGAGTCCGCATGCCCAGTTCCACCGCCTTGTCGCGGATCACCAGCGTGGGCTTGCGCTGGTTGATCAGATCGCGGATCGGATCCTTCACCCGCAGGTACTCGTAGATGCCGCGCCGTCCCTTGTAGCCGGTCTGGTTGCAGTAGGAACAGCCCGCGCCGTAGTAGAAGGGACGCCCCCCCACCTGCTGCTCGGTCAGCCCCAGCTGCTGCAGGATGTCCGGCGTCGGCTGGTACTCCGTCTTGCAGTTGTTGCAGATGGTTCGAACGAGGCGCTGGCCCAGCACGGCCTCGAGCGTCGAGGCGATCAGGAACGGCTCCACCCCCATGTCGATCAGGCGCGTGATGGCCCCGGCCGCGTCGTTGGTGTGCAGCGTGCTGAACACCAGGTGGCCCGTCAGCGACGCCTGGATCGCGATTTCCGACGTCTCGATGTCGCGGATTTCACCGACCATGATGATGTCGGGGTCCTGGCGGAGAAAGGCGCGCAGCACCCGGGCGAAGGTCACCCCGATGGCCTCGTGGATCGGCACCTGCACGATGCCGTCAATCTCGTATTCCACCGGCTCTTCCGCCGTCAGCAGCTTGTGCTCCACGGTGTTCAGCCGCCGCAGCGCCGAATACAGCGTCGTCGTCTTGCCCGATCCCGTCGGCCCCGTCACCACCACGATCCCGTTGGGCTTGGCGATGTCTTCGCCGAAATACTGGTAGATGTCGTCGGGCATGCCGATGTTCTCGAGGTCCAGCGACACGGTGCTGCGGTCCAGCACGCGCAGCACCACGCTCTCGCCGAACTGGGTCGGCAGGGTGGACACGCGGAAGTCGATCATGCGGCCCGCCACCGGCAGCTGGATGCGGCCGTCCTGCGGCACGCGGCGCTCCGCGATGTTCAGCCCCGAAATCACCTTGAGGCGCGACGTGACCGGCAGCGCCAGGTGCCGGGGCGGCGGCGCCATCTCATACAGCGCCCCGTCCACGCGGTAGCGGATCTTGAACTCGTCCTCGAACGGCTCGAAGTGAATGTCGCTGGCCCGGTCCTGCACCGCCTGGTACAGCACCAGGTTCACGAACCGCACCACCGGCCGCGAGTTCGCCGCCGCCTCCACCGAGGCGAGATCCTCGGACTTCGCGCCGGAGGCCATCAGCTCGCCCGCCCCCTCCAGCTCGTCCTCCAGGCTGGAAATCATGTCCTTCATGGACTCGTCTTCGCTGCCGTAGTAGCGGGATATCGCGTTGGCAATGGCGTTCTGCGACGCCACCGCGAAGAGGATGTCCTTCGACAGCACGAACGCGATTTCGTCGCTGACCTCGGGCGTGACGAGGTCGGCGACGGCCAGGGTGATCGAATTGCCCTCCACGGCCACCGGCATGGCGCTGTACATGCGGGCCACGCTGCCCGGAACCGACTGGATCGTCTCCGCCGGCACGCTCATGTGCTCCAGGTCCACCCGCTCCGCCCCCAGCAGCTGCGCGATCAGGTCCAGCCCCTGGTCTTCCGTGATCAGCCCCATCTCCTCGGCCACTTCGCGCGTCGGCTTGCCCGTGCGCTCGTGCTCGTCCATCACGTCGGCCGCCTGGGATTCCTCGATGACTCCCGTCCGGACCAGCTCCTCCAAAAACATGTCGTTATATTCGGCCATGGCTGCTTCCTGCCTATTGCTTGCCCCGGATCTGCTGCATCACTTCCTCGGTGTCCTGCGCCTTCGTCACCAGCTCCTCGTAGGCGATCTTGCCTTCGCGCCACAGGTCCAGCAGGTGCGAATCCAGCGTCTGCATGCCCCACTTGGCCCCCGTCTGCAGGTCGGACGTGATCCGGAACGTCTTGTTGTCGCGGATCAGCGAGCGGATGGACGGCGTGGCGATCATGATCTCGAACGCCGCGATCCGCCCCGCCTTGTCTTTCCGGGGCATCAGAATCTGGGAGATCACCGCCACAATGCTCGTCGAGAGCTGCATGCGGATCTGCTCCTGCTGGCTGGTCGGAAAGGCGTCCACGATGCGGTCCACCGTCCGGGCCGAACCCGTCGTGTGCAGCGTGGCGAACACCAGATGCCCCGTCTCGGCCGCCGTGATCGCGGCTTCCATCGTCTCCAGATCGCGCATTTCGCCCACCAGAATCACGTCCGGATCCTGGCGCAGCGCCCGCCGCAAGGCTTCCTTGAACGTCGGCACGTCCACCCCCACCTCCCGCTGCGTCACCACCGATTTCTTGTGCTCGTGAAAATATTCGATCGGATCCTCGACCGTGATGATGTGGCAGTCGCGCTCCTGGTTGATGATGTTGAGCATGCTCGCCAGCGTCGTCGTCTTGCCCGACCCCGTCGGCCCCGTCACCAGGATCAGCCCCCGCGGCTTGAACAGCAGATCCCGCATCTGCGGCGGCAGGCCGATCTCTTCCAGCGTCAGCATCTTGGTCGGGATCTGGCGCAGCACGATGCCTACGTGGCCCTTCTGGTGGAAGATGCTCACGCGGAAGCGCGCCACGTCCTTGTAGCTGAACCCGAAATCCGCCCCGTGCCCCGTCTCCAGCGCCTGCAAATGGTGTTCCGGCGTGATGCGGCGCATCAGGCGGTCGGTGTCCTCCGGCTTCAGCGGCTCCGCATCCAGCGGCGCCAGCGACCCGTGAATGCGCATCACCGGCGGGAGCCCCACCGCCAGATGCAGATCCGACGCGGTTTCCTGCACTGCCAGTTCCAGCAGATCGTCCATCTGGATGTCGGATGACTTCAACGTGCTCATCAGTCCTGGTCTCCCATCGTGACGCGCAGCACCTCTTCGAGCGTCGTGATGCCCGCCACCACCTTGCGCAGCCCGTCCTCGCGGAGGGTGCGCATGCCCAGCTCCCGCGCCTTGATCCGCAGCTCGGTGGACGACACCTGCTCGAACACCAGGTTGCGCACCTGGTCGTCAATCTGGAAAATCTCGTAGATGCCCAGCCGTCCGCGGTAGCCGGTGAACTGGCAGTCCGCGCATCCCTTGCCGTGGAAGAGCTGCGCCGAGGCCAGCTGCTTGGCCGCGGGCCCCAGCAGGCGAAGCTCGGCTTCCTTCGGCTCGTAGGGCTCCTTGCACTTCTCGCAGATCCGCCGCACCAGGCGCTGGGCCATGATCGCCCGCGTCGAGGACGCCACCAGGAAGGGTTTCACGCCGATGTCAATCAGACGGGTCACCGCGCTGGGCGCATCGTTGGTGTGCAGCGTGCTGAACACCAGATGGCCCGTCAGCGACGCGTTGACCGCGATTTCCGCCGTCTCCAGGTCGCGGATTTCACCGATCATGATGATGTTCGGCGCCTGGCGCAGGATGGCGCGCAGCGCCGCCGAAAACGTCATGCCGATGTCCGCGCGCACCTGCACCTGGTTGATGCCGCTCATCTGGTATTCCACCGGGTCTTCCACGGTGATGATCTTGCGGTCGGGCTTGTTGATCGTGTTCAGGCACGCGTACAGCGTCGTCGTCTTGCCCGAGCCCGTCGGCCCCGTCACCAGGATGATGCCGTCGGACAGGCTGATCAGCCGCTCGAACACCTGCTGGTCGTCGGCGAAGAACCCGAGCTGCGGCAGGCCCAGCGCGATGCCCGACTTGTCCAGGATGCGCATGACGATGCTTTCGCCGTGGTTCGTCGGGATCGAGGACACGCGCAGGTCCAGATCCCGCCCCATCACGTTGATCTGGATGCGGCCGTCCTGCGGCACCCGCTTCTCCGCAATGCTCATGTTCGCCATGATCTTCACGCGGCTGATGATCGCCGACTGCAGGCGCTTGGGCGGACTGTCCACCTCGTGCAGCACGCCGTCAATGCGGTAGCGCACGCGGAACTTCTTCGGCATCGGCTCCAGGTGGATGTCCGATGCGCGGCTGCGGAACGCCTCCATGATGATCAGGCTGACCAGCTTGATGATCGGCGCGTCGGACTCGGACACGTCCTGGTCCGCCACGAGCTGCTGCTGCACCTCGTCCGGCAGCGCCAGCGTGCCTTCGGTGATTTCCTGCAGCATGCCCTCGACCGCCCCCGTCGCCCGGCCGTAGTAGTTGGCAATCGCCTTCTCGATCTCCTCCGGCGGCGCCACCACGCCTTCCACGTTGCACTTCAGCACGTAGCGCAGCCCGTCGAGCGTATCCACGTCCAGCGGATCCCCCAGCGCCACCGTCAGCACGTTCTCGTTCTTGAAAACCGGCACCACCTTGTAGCGCTGCGCCACGTCCCCCGGCACCATGTCGAGCACTTCGCGCGGAATGTCCAGCCCCTGCAGGGTGATGGTCTCCATCCCGAACTGCGCCGCCAGGGCCTTGAGCATGTCCGACTTGGACACCACGCCCTCCCGGGCCAGGATGTCCATGACCCCCTCGTCCTCTTCCTGCGCCGCGTTGCGGGCGGAGACCGCCTGCTCCCGCGTGATCAGCCCCATGTTTTCCAGGATTTCCAGGATATAGTCGTCGTTCGAAGTCAAGGAGCTGCTCCTTCGCAAAAAGGCATTCCCGCCGGCGCCGCCTGCGGCACGGACAGTTGCCCGGCATGTTGAGCTCGAATCTACCTTTCCGGGGGTGCCCAAGGCAAGCTTCGAATTCGCCGCCGGGGCGGTCCATTCCCCCCGGTTCCGGCGGAACAGCAGAGAAGCGTTTCCCCGTCTCCGCCGGGAAATGCCCGCCCTGCACCGCCCCGCCGGACCCGGGCAGACCGAAGGAAGAACGGGTCAGGGCGAACCGGTCTGCAAATGCAGCTTGTAGTACGCGGGAACAGGCACCGGCGCCTCGTTGGTCCAGGGCGAAACCGTCACCGTCCCCAGATTGGTCCAGACCGCCGGCTCGCCGGTGAGATTGGTGGACCGCAGCACGTCAATGCTTCCGCTGGGATTGTAATTGGTCCATTCCAGGCGGATGGAGCCGTTGGTGGCCCGGACCGACAGAATGCGCGGCGGGATCAGTCCGGCAATCGACAGGTCGTATCCCTGTTCGCTGAAGCCGTAGACGTTGGTCGCCTGCACCGTGAAGGAATACGGCCCGGCCACGCCCGGCGTGCCGCTCAACAGCCCGTTGGTGGCCAGAGTCAGCCCCGGCGGCAACGTGCCGCCTGTGATGCTGAACGAATCGGCATCCGTGGCCTCGATCCAAACGGCATACGGTTCGTCGTTTGTCCCCGGCGGCAGCGGACTGGGCGTGGTGAAGGCCGGCAGGGTGCCGACGTCCAGGTCATACACCCGGTTGCTCCAGCCGTAGTCGTTCGTGGCCTGTACCGTGAAACTGTACAGCCCGGCTGTCGTCGGCGTGCCGCTGACCAGCCCGTTGGTGCCCAGAGTCAGCCCCGGCGGCAGCGTGCCGCCCGCCTGGCTGTAGCGGTCCGCATACTCCGCCGTGATCTGCACGGAATAGGGTTCCCCGACCGCACCCGGCGGCAGCGGGCTCCCGGTCTCGAAGACCGGCGCACTGAAGACCTCC
Source organism: Kiritimatiellia bacterium (assembly GCA_040768005.1). Classification (GTDB taxonomy): domain Bacteria; phylum Verrucomicrobiota; class Kiritimatiellia; order CAIQIC01; family Lenti-01; genus JAAZFE01. The sequence goes on along the minus strand of JAXGNL010000017.1, from coordinate 10,948 downwards.
AGCGTGTAGGTCCGGTTGGTCGCGCCCGACGCGTTCGCCGCGCGCACCGTGACCTCAGGCGACTCCACCTGCACCGGCATCCCCGTGATCCAGCCGGTCAGCGTCAGCCCCAGCCCCGACGGCAGCGAGCCGGAGAACACCACCACCGAGGTCGGATAATGACTGATGTCCAGCCGGTTGGAGTAGGCCTGGCCAACGATCCCGTACGGCAGGGCTTCCGTCACGAAAACCGGCGCCGGCGGATTGGTGATCGTCAGGTTGTAGTTGTTGGTGACCACGCCGGCCTCGTTGGAGGCCAGCACCCGGAAGAAGGCGTTGTACGTCCCCGACGGCGTGCCGCTCAGCCACCCGTTGGTCGCCAGCGTCAGCCCCGGCGGAAGGCCGCCGCCGGCATTCTGCCAGGTGAAGGACGGCTCGTTGCTGGCCACGATCTGCAATTCGTACGGCGCCCCCACCGTGCCGCCGGGCAGCGGATTCGTCGTCACGAATACCGGCAGCTGCTGGGGCGCGTCGAACACCACCACGGTCAGTTCACTGGTGACGGATCCATATTCGTTGCTGGCCACGGCACGCACCGTATAGCTGCCTTCGGCCGCCGGCATGCCGCTGATTTCCCCGCCGGCCGACAGATTCAGCCAGCCCCAGGAGCCCGCTTCCCGATAGGTGCAGGCGGGATCCGCCCAGGCCGTCACCGATCCGCTGTAGGCATTGCTGACATAGCCGTAAGGCAGATTCGTCGAGACAAACCGCGGGGGCAGCACCGGACAGACCGCCAGACAATGTCCAAACCCCGCCGCGATCTGGGTCACGCCGTTGCTGGCATAGTTGGGAATCGGCACCTGCCCGTTGATCGTCTGCCCCCAGAGGATCAAATCCCCGTTGGTTCTGACCACCATGCTGAAGCAATATCCCGCCGCGATGGCCGCCACCCCGTTGGTCGCCTCCGCCGGCATGTCGTTGGTGGCGTAAAAACCCCAGGTTACGACTGTCCCGTCGGTCTTCAGCGCCAGCGCGTGGTAATCCCCCGCGGAGATGGCTGCGACATCATTGGAGGCCTCCGCCGGAACGGCCCGGATTCCGTGTTCTTCCGGCTGCCCGGCTTCGATGCCGAAGACATGCACCGCGCCTTCCTTCAGCGCCATGCTGAAGTGTTTTCCGCCGGCAATCGCGGTGACATTGCTGGACAGTTCCGGCGGAACGTTGGTCTGCCCGCTGGCATTGCTCCCCCAGGCCACCACGCCTCCCGCCTCCGTCAGCGCCAGGGCATGCAGATTGCCGGCGGCGATTTTCGCCACATGGCCGGTCGCCGCCGCCGGAATATTGGTCATGCTGTTTCCCCCGCCCCACGCCAGCACGGTCCCGTCGCTTTTCAGCGCCAGACTGAAGGTTTCACCCCCTGCCACATGACTCACGTCGCCATACGCGGCAACGGGCACCGTGCGCTGCCCGTAGGTGTTGTCTCCCCATGCCCAGGCCCTCCCCCCCTTGGCCGCCACCGTGTGATAAGAGCCTGCATCAAAGGAATCCGCCCCTTGCAGGAGATTCGTCGGCACCTCGGCCGCCTGTCCGCTGGCGTTCATCCCCCAGGCCATCAGATACCCCTCCTGAGCCTGCGCCGTCCCGCCCGGCACCAGCCCCGTCAACAACCCGGCAACGGTGCACACCACCGCCATGACATGACCCTGCTTCATGTTATAAGTATCAAGCATATCCAGCGGAAACGCAAGTCCAACCTGCATCCGGAACTCCGAAATCCTCTCCCGCCCCCGGCCACCCCGGGTCCCCCTCCCTTGAATTGAGCGGCGGGCCTGTCTATACTCCTCCGCATGAAACGCCCGAAACTCGTGATTCTGGATGCCCATACCGCCAACCCCGGCGACCTCTCCTGGGCCCCCCTGGAAGCCCTCGCCGACTGTGTGATCCATGACCGAACGCCTCCGGCGGACGTCCCGGCGCGAATAGCCGGGGCCGACGCCGTCATGCTGAACAAGGCCGTTCTGGATGCCCGCTCCATCGCCGCCGCCCCCCGGCTGCGGTATGTCGGCATCCTCGCCACGGGCTGCAACACCATTGATCTGGCCGCCGCCCGGGAACGCGGGCTGGTCGTTTCCAACGTGCCCGGCTACAGCACTCCGACCGTCGCCCAGCACGCTTTCGCCCTCCTGCTGGAGCTCACCAACCAGGTGGGTCTCCACTCCGCCGATGTCCGCAGCGGCGGCTGGAGCCGCAGCCCCGATTACTGCTATTGGCTCTCCCCGCAGGTGGAACTGGCCGGTCAGACCCTGGGACTGGTCGGCCTCGGCCGGATCGGCCGGGCCGTCGCCCGCATCGGCCGCGCCTTCGGCATGCGCCTCCTCGCCTACCGCCGCGACATGTCCGCCCCCCCGCCCGAGGGCGTCGACTACGCGTCCCTCGACCGGCTCTTCGCCGAAAGCGATGCCGTCAGCCTGCACTGCCCCCTCACTCCGGAAACCCGGGGGCTGGTCAATGCCGCCCGCCTCGCCCGGATGAAACCCACGGCCTTCCTGATCAACACCTCCCGCGGGCCCCTGATCGTCGAAGACGATCTCGCCGATGCCCTGCGCGGCAAGCGCCTCGCCGGCGCCGCCGTGGATGTCCTGTCCTCCGAGCCCCCGACGCCGGACAATCCCCTGCTCGCCGCCCCCAACTGCCTGATCACCCCGCATCTCGCCTGGGCCAGCGCCGCCGCCCGCCGGCGGCTCCTGGACATCGCCGCCGGCAATTTCCGCGCATTCCTCAACGGAACCCCGGTCAACGTTGTGCCCTGGGCCTGATCCCCCTTCCCGTCGCCGTCCCCCCCTCTCTCCCGGACAATCTGCCGGCACGGCCCGTGCTATAGTTATTGCAATAACTATATCTGCCGGGCGGGGCTGTCAGCCCTCTATTCCCCCGCCCGCCAGTATTTTTCCACGCCCCACGGAAAATCATGCCGGAGGCGGTTGCGCAGGCGCGCGTGCCGTACGCTGACGGCCACCGGATAGCCCGTCAGGATCCACGGACAGTCCTCCAGCACCACCGCCGCCGCTTCGCGGCACAGCGCGTCGCGCTCCGGCGACTCGGGCAGCGCGCCCAGCCGGCGGTACAACTCGTCAAACCGCGGGTTGACGTAGTTGGCCCGGTTCGGCCCCGGCGAGGCGTTCTCGCTCGCAAACAGCTGCAGGAAATTCTGGGCATCCGGATAATCCCCCACCCACGTCAGGCTGAACAGCTGCGCCTCCCGCCGTTCGATCTTTTCCAGAAACGCCGGCCAGTTGTTGTAGCCCGGTTTCAGCACCACCCCGATGCGCTCCATGAAACTCGCCATCAGTTCCGCCGCCTGGCGCGTCTCCGGATTGTCCGCCGACCCCAGCTCCAGCGTCAGCTGCAGGCGCCGGCCCGTGGCCGGGTCCCGCCCCTCCGGATAGCCCGCCTCGGCCAGCAGGCGCCGGGCCCGTTCCAGATCGAATCCGTACGGCAAGGGATCCGGGACATGCCCGGCCACGCCCGGGGGAACCGGCCCGGTCGGAATCTGGATCCGCCCGTTCTGAAAGCGCTGCCAGGCCTCCGAATCAAACGCGCACGACAACGCCTGCCGCAGTTTCCGGTTCGCGCCCACCACCGGATCGTCCATGTTGAATGCCGTGTAGCTCACCGACAGCTGGGGCGCCTGCTCCAGCACCAGTCCCTGCGCCGCCAGTGCCGGGCGCAGCGTCCTCTCCGGCGTCAGAATGCTGTCCCACTGGTCCCGGCTCACATCCACCCAGTCGAGCTGGCCCGACAAAAACAGCAGCCAGGCCGTCGAAGGATCCCCCACCACCACGTCCACGATCCGCGGGGTCAGCGGCAGGACGGCGCCCGCATCCGGCGACGGCGCGCCGGACGGCACGGCATCGGCCCGGCCGGTCGCCGCCCACTGCGGATTTTCGCGGTATTCATAGCGGTAGTTCTGCCGGGCCGACGCCAGCACGTACGGACCCGTGCCCACCGGATGGTTCACAAATTCCCGCCCGTAGAACTCCACCGCCTCGCGCGGCACCGCAAACGCATACGGCATCGCCAGCACCCACGGCAGCTGCGGATAGGGCGCCGTCAGCCGGATCTCCAGCTCGTGCCTCCCGACGGCCCGCAACCCGGAAACGTCCGCATCGTAGTCCGTGGGCTCCTCGCCCCGGCTGGCTTCGCGGAACGCGTCCAGACCCTCGATCCGCCCCCGGAACGCCCAATACCCCCCCGAGCCCACCTGGACGTCGGCAATCCGCATAAGGGAATACACGAAATCCTGCGCCGTCAGTTCCCGCCCTTTTCCGCCGGTCGCCGCAAAGCACGGATCGTCCGCGAACCGGATTCCCTGCCGGATCCGGAAGCGCCAGACCCGGCCGTCCTCCGACACCTCGGGCATGCCGTCCGCCAGCAGCGGCTCCACCCGGTACGGGCGCGCCCGGTAGGCGTACTGCAGCAGCCCTTCATACACTTTCCCCACCGCCGTCACCGAGGCCATGTCCGCCGCATGCGCCGGATCAAATCCCCGGATCCGCGCCGTCGTCTGCCGCACCGTCGGCAAATCCTCCCCGCCCGGCCCGTCCCCTCCCCGGCAGCCGGCGATGAACGCCGCCGCCGCCAGAAGCAAAAGCCCTGCGCATCGAATGCGCAGGGCCGTGTGCCGGCTTGCAGGCTTCATCCGTCCTGCACCGCGAACGCTTATTCCGCTTCTTCGGCCGCCGGCGCCGTTTCTTCCGCAACCGGCGCGGGGGCGGCTTCCGTCGCCGCCGGCGCCAGCTCGCCGCCTTCGCCCATCTGCATGACCACCGGCGCGCTCGGCGCCTCCGTCGGAACGGCCATCGGCAGCTCCCCCGCCTCCGGCAGGTCCGCCGGCATCTGCGGGGCCGCCTGGGCCGGCAGCGCCGGCGCCGCCGGCATCTGCCGGTCCGCGCGGTCCATGACGGATCCGCCGGCCGTCGTCCCGCGCGAGAACAGAATGCCCAGCGCGATCGTCGTCAGCATGAACACCACCGCCAGCGTGATCGTCATGCGCGTCAGGACATTGCCCGCCCGGCTGCCGAACAGGCTCTCGCCCATGCCGCCGCCGAATGCCATCCCCAGCCCCTGGTCCTTCGACTTCTGGGCCAGAATCACCACGATCAGCAGAAACGCGGCGAGGACTTCGACAATCAACAAGGCACTGATCAATATGGACATGGCGGTTGGCTCCTGTTCGGACTCGAAAAGCCCTACCTTCTAGACTGCGGCGCGCACAATGTCAATGAACGACTTGGCGTCCAGCGCCGCGCCGCCGATCAGCCCGCCGTCGATGTCCGGCATCCCGAACAGCTCCTTGGCGTTCCCGGGCTTCACGCTGCCGCCGTACTGGATGCGCACGCTCTGCGCCACCGTCTCGTCGTGCATCCCCGCCAGCACCTTGCGGATCAGCGCGTGCACGTCCTGCGCCTGCTCGCTGGTCGCCGTCTTGCCCGTGCCGATGGCCCAGACCGGCTCGTAGGCGATCACGGAGTCCAGCAGTTCCTTGGCCGACAGCCCCGCCAGGCTGCCCTGCACCTGCGTCGTGATCACGCTCTCCACCTGGCCGGCTTCGCGCTGCTCCAGCGTTTCGCCCACGCACACGATCGGGTGCAGGCTCGACGCCAGCGCCGCCTTCGCCTTGCGGTTGACGATCCCGTCCGTCTCGCCGAAGTACTGCCGCCGCTCGCTGTGCCCCAGGATCACGTAGTGGCAGTACAGTTCGCGCAGCATCCCCGCGCAGATCTCGCCCGTGTAGGCCCCGCCCTTTTCCCAGTGCATGTTCTGCGCGCCCAGGTCAATGTGCGTGCCCTGCACCAGGTTGCTCACCGTCGCCAGCGCCGTGAACGGCGGACACACCACCACTTCCGCTTCGCGGAAATTCGCCAGGTCCGCCTTCAGCGCGGTCACCAGACTCGCCGCCTCGGCGGTCGTCATGTTCATCTTCCAGTTGCCCGCCACGATCTTCTTGCGCATGTTCAATCCCTCTCTGCTCTTCCGCTGCTTCTCAATCTGTTCGTTCCATCACTTGTCGTTCAGCGCCGCCACCCCGGGCAGCTCCTTGCCCTCGAGGAATTCGAGGCTCGCGCCGCCGCCGGTGCTGATGTGCGTCATCTTCTCCGCCAGCCCGCTCTGGTTCACCGCGGCCACGCTGTCCCCGCCGCCGATGATGCTCGTCGCCCCGCTGTCGGCCACCGCCCGGCACACGCCCAGCGTGCCCGCCGCGAACGGCGCCATCTCGAAGCACCCCATCGGCCCGTTCCAGACCACCGTCTTCGCGCCGCGGATCGCGTCCGCGTACAGCTCGGTGGTCTTCGGCCCGATGTCCAGCGCCATCCAGTCCGCGGGAATGTCGTTGCCCACCACCTGGGTGGCCGCCGCCGCGTCGAATTTGTCCGCCGCCACGTTGTCCACCGGCAGCAGGAACTGCTTGCCGTTGGCCCTGGCCTTTTCGATCATCTCGCGGGCATAGTCGAGCTGGTCCGGTTCGCACAGGCTCTTGCCCACGTCGTGCCCCTGCGCCTTCAAGAACGTGTACGCCATCCCCCCGCCGATAATCAGCGTGTCCACCTTGTCCAGCAGGTTCTTCACCACCGCCAGCTTGTCGCTGACCTTCGCCCCGCCCAGAATCGCCACAAACGGCCGCTCGGGGTTGTTCACCGCGTTGCCCAGGTACCGGATTTCCTTCTCCATCAGGAAGCCCGCCACGCTCGTGCCGATGTATTGGCAGATCACCGCGGTCGAGGCGTGCGCCCGGTGCGCCGTCCCGAACGCGTCATTCACGAAAATCTCCCCGTACGAGGCCAGCTTCTGCGCCATCGCCTTCTGCCTGTCCTTCAGCTCGGCCTTCTTCGCCTTGAGCTCCTCGTCGGTCATGTCGTCGGTCTTCTTGACCTTCGCTTCCTCTTCCTTGTAGAAGCGCGTGTTTTCCAGCACCAGCACCTCGCCCGGCTTCAGCGCCGCCGCCTCGGCATCCGCCGCCAGGCAGTCCGCCGCAAACGCCACCGGCTTCTCCAGCAGCTTCGCCAGATGCTCCGCCACCGGCTTCAGGCTGAAGTCCGCCTCGTAGCCCTTGCCTTTCGGCCGCCCCAGGTGGCTCATCAGCACCAGGCTCGCGCCGTGTTCCAGCACGTACCGGATCGACGGCAGCGCCGCCTGCACCCGCGTGTCGTCGCCGATCACGCCGCCCTTGATCGGCACGTTGAAATCCACGCGCATCACCACGCGCTTCCCGCCCAGTTCCACATCCTTCAGGGTCTTCTTGTCCATGCCCGGTTCTCCTGCGTCTGCCGTTGAGTGCGAAACATTCCGCCGGGGCGCGCCCCGGCGGAATGCGGTGTCCGTTCCGGCGTCTACTTGGCCGCCATCACGCGGACCATGTCCAGCATCTTGTTGGAATAGCCCCACTCGTTGTCATACCACGCCACGACCTTCACGAAGGTGTCGTCGAGCTGGATGCCGGCGCCCGCGTCGAACACGCTCGTCAGCTTCTCGCCCACGAAGTCGGTGCTCACCACCTTCTCTTCGGTGTAGCCCAGCACGCCCTTCATCTCGCCTTCGCTGGCGGCCTTCATCGCCGCCTTGATCTCGTCGTAGGTGCAGGCCTTCTTCAGCACCACCGTCAGGTCCACCACCGACACGTCGCTCGTCGGCACGCGGAACGCCATGCCCGTCAGCTTCTTGTTCAGCTCGGGAATCACCTTGCCCACGGCCTTCGCCGCGCCCGTGCTGCTCGGAATGATGTTCTCCAGGATGCCGCGGCCGCCGCGCCAGTCCTTCTTCGACGGGCCGTCCACGGTCTTCTGCGTCGCCGTCGCCGCATGGATCGTCGTCATCAGGCCCTTCTCGATCCCGAACGTGTCGTTCAGCACCTTCGCCACCGGCGCCAGGCAGTTCGTCGTGCAGCTCGCGTTCGAGATGATCGCCTCGCCCGCGTAGTTCTTGTCGTTCACGCCGAACACGAACATCGGGGTGTCGTCCTTCGACGGCGCGCTCAGCAGCACCTTCTTCGCCCCGGCCTTCAGGTGGCCTTCCGCCGTCTCCTTCGTCAGGAACAGGCCCGTGGATTCCACCACGACTTCCGCCCCGACCTCGTTCCACTTCAGCGCCGCCGGATCCTTCTCCGCCGTCAGCCGGATCTTCTTGCCGTTGACGATCAGCGTGGTGCCGTCCACCTCCACCGTGCCGTTGAAGCGCCCGTGCACGCTGTCGTACTTCAGCATGTACGCCAGGTAGTCCGGATCCAGCAGGTCGTTGATCCCGACCACTTCGATGTCCTCGAAATTCTTGATCGCCGCGCGAAAGACCATGCGCCCGATGCGCCCGAACCCGTTGATGCCTACTTTGATTGCCATTTCGATATTCTCCGTTGTGGTTTGTTCCAAATGTCGCCGCCGAAGGACCGGTGGGCCCGCATAACGGCGGATTTGCGCGGTACTCTACGCCGCCCCCCCCACCCCGTCAATCCCGGATTCAAGAACATTTCCCCGGAAAAAACGGTTGACCTTCGGCGGCGGGCCTTTCGCTTCCCCGGGCCTGTGGTATCGTTTCCATGTGAAAAGCCGCGCCCCCATTGTCGCTGCCCTGGCCCTGCTGGCCGCCCTGCCCCTCGCCGGCCAGGCCCTCCGCGGATTCCCCCCCGGTTACTTTTCCTTTCCGCCGCTGGTCGTCACCGCTCCCGACCACGCCCCCTTCCTCTGGCCCGTCTGGGCCGTTTTCGCCGCCGTCGGTCTCTTCGCCGCCCTGCTCCTCCTCCGCCCCCGCGGATTCGGATTTTCGCCGGAGCCCGCTTCGTCCTCGCAGGACGGAATAATTCCGCTGCCCCTCCACGGCCGGTTCGGCCTCGCCCTCCTCGCCGTCTCCTGGTTCCTCGCCTGGTCCCGCCTCGACCTGCCCGGGCCCGCCGAACAGCATACCTTCTTCCCGCTGTGGCTCGGCTTCATCCTCTTCCTCGACGGCCTCGTCTTCCGCCGCTCCGGCACCTCCCTCGCCACCGCCCGCCGCCGCGATTTCCTGTGGATGTTTCCCGTCTCCGCCGTCTCCTGGTGGTACTTCGAATTCCTCAACCGCTCCGTCCGCAACTGGTGGTATCCCGACCGCATGGACTTCGGCCCCGTCCATTACCTGATCTATTCCTCGCTCTGCTTCTCCACCGTCCTGCCCGCCATCTTCGAGATCCGCGACCTGCTCGCCACGTTCCCCGCCCTTCGCCGCCGCTGGTCCGACGGCCCCCGCTGGCGCCTGCCCCGCACCGCCCCCGCCGCGTTTATCCTCGGTGCGGTTCTGCTGCCGCTCGTCCCCCGCTATCCCGACCCGCTCTTCTTCGCCACCTGGATCGCCCCCCTCGCCCTCCTCGCCGGCGCCCTCAGCCTCGCCCGCATCGAGTCGCCCTTCGATCCCGTCAAGCGCGGCGACTGGACGCCCGTGCTGCTGCTCGCCTACGCCGCGCTCGTCTGCGGCTTCTTCTGGGAACTGTGGAATGCCTTCAGCTCGCCCCGCTGGGCCTACGCCGTCCCCTATGTGGACCGCTTCCACCTCTTCGCCATGCCCGCCGTCGGCTACACCGGCTACCTCCCCTTCGGCCCCATCTGCGCCTGCTTCTGGCTCGCCTGGACCCGCCTGCTCCGCAGCAGGGCCAACGCATCTAAATCTTCCGATCCATTCAACGCAAAGGGCGCAAGCGGCGCGAGGGAGCGCAAACGCCGAACCCTTTCAGCTGAAATACAATCGAAATGATTTTTTCTCTTGGCGCTTTCCAGAAAACCAATCCTCCACTTCCACAAAATGGACGCCAGGGCCGATTTCACCCTCCGGCGTTTGCGCATCGTTTGCGTCCATTGCGTCTCTTGCGTTAGAGGACTGTTCGGTCCGATGCAGATTTCGGAGTGCTTGGATGCGTTTGCCCTGTGCTCCGCAGGCCCCGCCCTTGACTCCGCGCCCCCGGCCTGCTAGGTCCAAAGACGTCGCGACGAAGCCGTTCGCCGCGGCGGGCAACGGAATGACGATGAATCGCACCTACTGGAACCGGATGGCCGGGCGCTACGAGTCCGAGATCTTCAGCGTGCTGGAGCACGACCGTTCCGCCCTCATCGCCCGCCAGATCCGCCGCTATGCCGGCCCGGCCCGGAACGCCACCGACGTCGGCTGCGGCATCGGCCACTTCCTCCCCCTCCTGTCCGCGCGCTTCCGCCGCATCCTCGCCGTCGATTTCTCCTCCCGCTGCATCGCCCGCGCCCGCCGGCGGCACGCCGCGCTCCCCAACATCGACTTCCGCACCCAGGACCTCGCCGCGCCCGGCGCGCGCCTGCCCAGGGCCGACTTCGCCCTCTGCGTCAATGCCGCCATCTCCCCCTCCGCCGCCGTCCGCGGCCGCCTCTTCGATGTCGTCGCCCGCCACCTCCGCCCCGGCGCCCACCTCGTCCTCGTCGTCCCCGCCCTCGAATCCGTCCTCCTGACCGACTTCCGGCTCATCCAATGGAACCGCCGCGACGGCCAGTCGCCGCGCCGCGCCGCCGGCTCCGGCTTCCGCGCCCACCGCCGCGCCCCCCGCCCCCGCCTCCACGAAGGCGTCGTGCGCATCGACGGCGTCGAAACCAAGCACTACCTCAAGGAAGAACTCCAGGCGCTCCTCGGGAACCGCGGACTCCGCACCCGTTCCGTCCGGAAAATCCAATATCCCTGGTCCTCCGAATTCACCGACCCGCCCCGCTGGATGCAATCCCCCTACCCCTGGGACTGGCTCGTCGTCGCCCAAAAAGCCACCGCCTGACACCCGGTGGTGGGTGGTTCGTGGTTGGTGGTGGATGGTTGGTGGTGGGTGGTTGGTGGTGGGTGGTGGGTGGTTGGTGGTTCGTGGTTGGTGGTGGATGGTTGGTGGTGGGTGGATGGTGGTTGGTAGTCCTTGGAAATGGGAAATTCCTTGTTGGACATTGAA
>JAXGNL010000016.1:0-52657 GCA_040768005.1 Kiritimatiellia bacterium | reverse complement strand
GCTGTGCCGGATGAAACTCCAGAGACCGAGCGGCGGCGGTGGTGCGGCGCATTCCATGCCGGCAAGGATAGGGCGGCGGCCGGGAGCCGGTCAATGGCGATTCCCGCCGGCTTATTGCCGGGGCAGGGCCCGGAGGAGAGCCGGCCAGGTTTCCGGGGGAAGCTGTTCGGCGCGGGCGGCGGGATCCACCCCGGCGGCAGCGAGCGCGGGCAGGGGGTCATCGGTGAGATCGCGCAGGGACCGCCCCAGCATCTTGCGGCGGCGGGAAAACACATGGCGCAGCAGGTGGCGCAGGGAGGCTTCGTCCGCCTCCCCGCCGAGGGGGTGTTCGCGCAGGAGCAGGCGGGAAATGGACGACTGCACCGACGGGGGGGGCCAGAAGCAGGTGCGGGAGATGTGCTTGACGGTGGTGATGGCATAGCGGCGTTGGAGCAGGATCGAGAGCAGGCCGTAGTCCTTGGTGGACGGGACGGCCGTGAGGCGGTCGGCGACTTCGCGCTGGATGGTGACCACCACGAGGGCCGGCGGATGGGGGAGTTCCGTCAGATCCACGAGCAGGCGTGCGGCGATGGCATAGGGCAGGTTGGCGACGAGCTTCATGCCGGGGCGGGGAAAGAGCGAGGGCAGGTCGCAGTCGAGGATGTCGGAATGGATCAGCTTGAGTTTGGACTCGCCGGCAAAGCGGTCTTGCAGCCAGGCGGCCAGCCGTCGGTCCTTTTCGACGGCGGTGACGGCTCCCGCGCGGGCCAGCAGGGCTTCGGTGAGAACGCCGAGGCCGGGGCCGACCTCGACCACGCGGTCGGCGGGCTGCAGTTCGGCGGCCTCCAGCAGGATGTTCAGGATGTTGCGATCGATCAGAAAATTCTGCCCGAGGATGCGCGAGGGATGGAAATCCAGCTGCGCCAGCAGGGCGCGGACTTCGGAAGGGTGCGTTAAATTGGGGCTGTCGGCCATTTGGGGATTCCGTCCGGGGCGGGGTTCTGCTATCTGGAGGAGGAAGGTAGGAGCTGCCATGAGAGAAGCCGAGAAAAAAATACGGGCCCGGGTCGCCCTGGCGGAGGAATGCCGCCGGCTGCGGGCCGCCGGGAAAAAAGTGGTGTTCACCAACGGCTGTTTCGACCTGATGCATGCGGGCCATGCCAGCTATCTGCAGTTCGCCCGTCAGCAGGGCGACGTCCTGGTCGTGGGGCTGAACACCGATGCCAGCGTGCGGCGTTACAAGGGCGAAAAGCGCCCGATCGTGGACGAGCAGAGCCGCGCGCGGATGATGGCGGCGCTCGAATGCGTGGATTACGTGACGTGGTTCGACGAGGAGGAGCCGAAGGAGCTGATCGGAGAACTGCAGCCTGACGTGCTGGTGAAGGCCGAGGACTGGGCGCACTATGTCAGCGGCCGCGACCTTGTCGAGGCGCGCGGGGGAAAAGTCGTGCTGGCGCCGATGGTGGAAGGACTTTCCACGACCGCGCTGATCGAGAAGATCGTGAAGGCGTACGGCGCGGGGACATAACGTGGCGCCGAACAAAAAGCAGCCCGTCCCGGCGGACTATGGGGCCTTGCTGGTTGCGGTCAAGGAACGGGTTCGCGCCGCCCAGTATCAGGCCCTCAAGGCGGTCAACCGGGAACTGGTCGGCTTGTATTGGGACATCGGGCGGTTGATCGTAGAACGGCAGGCAGATGCCCAGCACGGCTCATCCATCGCCGAACGCCTTGCCGAAGACCTGCGCCAAGAGTTTCCGGGAGTTGGCGGCTTCTCTCGCCGCAACATCTTCTACATGCGCGAATTCTATCAGGTCTATCGGGAGTTGCCCAAAGTGCAACCACTGGTTGCACAAATCGGCTGGACGCATAATTTGATCATCCTGTGCAAGGAAAAGAACCGCACCATCGTGGAATACGCCTTGCAGGACGGTCGAAAACCTATAGGCGTAGCGACCTATCAGATCGTCAGGCGCCTGCCCAAGGAATTGAAAGGTCAGCTTCCCGGTCCCGAAGAAATTGCCCAGTTGCTGGATGCGGGACCCTGAATTTCGAGGCATGACCGAACAGCACGAGTCGAGTTCCGGAACAGCGGGCAGGGGCGCGGCTTGTCTTCAGGGGCTGGCGGGGATCGCCGCGCTGTTCTGTGCGGCGCTGGTTGTGTGGGTGGTTGTGCGGGGCGGCGTGGCGTTTTCCGTTTCGGGGTGGCACATTCGTTTGACCCATCCCGACCGGCCGGCGGTGCTGGGGCTGGTGCTGGCTTCGCTGGTTGTGTGGCGCAAACGGGGGATGGGGCTGACGGCGCAGGTGGCGGCCGCCAATGACTGGCTGGCGCGGCGCGACCGCCGGGTGACCTGGGTTCTGGCCCTGGGGGCCTTTGTCTTTCTGGCGCGAATCAAGGCGATGGATCACTGGACGTTCCAGACCGATGCCTACGACCTGGCGCTGTACGACACGGCGGTCCGCAACACTCTCCACGGCTGCTTTCTGTTCGCGGATCAGCTCGGACGGAACTTTTTCTCGGACCATTTTTCGCCGATCCTGCTGTTGTTCTGTCCGCTCTATGGGCTGGCGGACACGCCGCTGACCCTGATGTTCGGCGAAGCGCTGGCGGTGGCGGCCGGACTGGGCATCCTGTACCGCATCGCGCGGCAGCACGGGCTGTCGCCGCTGACCGGCCTGGCCGTTGCCGGGTTGATGCTGAACCACCGGCAGATGGCATCGGCCATTCTGTACGATTTCCACACCGAAGTGCTCGGAGCGGTCTTCCTGCTGGGGTGCATCTGGCAGTGGCGCCGGGGGGGGATGGGCTACTGGCTGTTCCTGCTGCTGGCGCTGTCGTGCAAAGAGGACGTGCCGCTTTACACCGCGGGACTGGGGGCCTATGTCTTCATTCGAGGCCGGCGCCGCCTGGGGCTGGCCACCTGCGCGGTGTCGGTGGTCTGGGCGGTCGCGGCGTGGAAATACATCATTCCGCTGGCCGGCCAGGGGCACATCTCTCCCTTTGTCGAGGCGCGCTGGAGCCATCTGGGCAACGGCTATGGCGAGGTGGCCTGGAGCCTGCTGCGGCGTCCCGCCTACGGGTTCTCGCTGCTGGTTTCTCCGGGTGTCCGGAATTGGCTGGGAGGATTCGGCTGGCTGCCGCTGGCGGGAATCGAGGCGCTGCTGCCGGCCCTGCCGGGTGTGGTGTTGAACGCCAGTTCAAGCCTGGACGCACAGGCGGGCCTTCAGTTGTATTACGCGGCGCCCATGCTGCCCTTCGCGGCCTGGGGCATGGTGATCGGGATGGCCCGCCTGAAGAGCCTGGCCAATCGGATCCACCTGCGGCCGGCCGTCCGCGCCCGGCTGGGCGCGGCGGGCGCCGGCCTGCTCCTGCTGGCGGCGGCCGGGACCTTTGGTACGCACTATCCGTTTGATTCCGTCAGTTCCCGGGTGCGCGAGCGGCATCGGATCATGCGGATGCTGCCGGAAGGGGCATCGGTCAGCGCGGAAAGCGGATTCATCCCGCACCTGACCCGGAGGCACCGGCCGTTTCTGTTTCCGGAAGAGCCCAATCGGCGCATGACCTATTCGGATTGCGATTACATTCTGCTGGACCGCGAGGGCGATGCCTGGCCGCTGAGTCCGGCGGACCTGCAGGCGGCGATCGACCGCCTGTTGACCCAGCCGGACCGCTATCCCCTGATCGCGGAAGCCGAGGGCGTTCTTCTGTTCCGCAACGCCGCGCGGGAGGCGGAGCCGTAACCCGCCAAGGGGGGGCGAAGAGATGAAAGGCACCCTGCAGGGTCGGCTGGAACCGCCTCGAGATGGCCGGTTCAGGATTGCAACGCGTGGGTGGCCGGGGTAATCTGAACGGCATGAAAGCGGTGGATGATCCCCAAGCCAAGATCCGGTTTTGGGCGGCCGAGGCGGCGCGCCCCGGCTTCCGTCCTCCGCCTTGTCCGGTTCCGGAAAACCTGCCGAAGTTTTCGCCGCAACGGTTTTCTTCGTATGCGGAAATGAACGAATGGAAGCGCCGCTATTTGCTGGGAATCGCCCGGCAGGGAGGGGTCAAATGGAAGAGTTCATCGCCCGGTTGAACGCCGCGGGTGTCCGCTACGTGGTGATTGGCGGCCAAGCGGTCCGCCTGCATGGAATGCCGCGGTTCAGCATGGATTGGGATTTGCTGATCCCGGCTCGCGATGCGGGGAATTTCGAGCGCCTGAACGCGGCGGTGGGTGAATGGCTGGAGGAGCCCGTGGTGGCCATGGGACCGCGCGGAGAGAATTTCGTCCAGACCTTTCAAACGCGGCATGGCGTGGTGCAGTTCCATCTGGCGGTTCCGGGGATCGCATCCTTCGATGACGCGGAATCCGCAGCCGTGGAAATACCCCTGGAAAACGGCATGCCATGCCGCGTGCTGTCTGCAGAGGATTTACTTCATGCCAAGCTGGCCGCGGGTCGCAGCCAGGATCAGCTTGACGCCGAGTTCCTTAAGGAAAAACAGCGCAACTAGCCGGGTGTAGTTCTGTGCGTCACCGCGCGGGATAGAGCAGGTAGGTGGGGTAGCCCTGGACGGCGAAGGGGGCGAGGAGGTCCTTGGCCGGGGGCTTGTTGGGGACGTCGGCGATGACGTGGATGGGGAAGACGTCTTCCAGCCGGGCGACGACCTCGGGATCCTGGAGGGTGGTGGCCTGCATGACCTTGCAGACCTTGCACCAGTGGGCGCCGAAGTCGAAGAGGATGGGCTTGCCGCTGGTCAAGGCTTCGCGGACGAGCGCCTCGAAGTCGCCGGGGGCGGCCTGGGCAAGGTCGATGTTGCGGAAAACGGAGCCGCCGGAGACGGTTTCGGCGGTGTCCACCGGCAGGGCGGCGGGGCGCAGCGCGCGGTAGGCATTCCAGGCGTAGTAGGCGGCCAGCAGCAGGATGAAGACGCCGAAGGCCTTCTTGACCTTTTCCATCCAGGCGCCGGGCTTCGGCAGGACGGCGAGGCCGGCGGCGGCCAGGGGCCAGGGCAGGGCCATGCCGACGCCCAGCAGAAACGGCAGGGCGAGGGCCATGCCGACGCCCTGGGCATAGAGCGAGCCGGCCAGCGCCAGCACGGCGATCAGGACCGGTGCGACACAGGCCCCGGCCAGCAGAGCGGAAATGCCGCCCAGCACCAGGACGGCGGGCAGCCGTGCGCGTCCGGCAAGTCCGCCGGGCCTGCGGAAGCGGCTGAAATCAATCTGCCAGACATCGAACATCGCCAGGGCCAGGACGAAGAACAGCGCGGCGATGCCGGCGTTGAAGACGGGCGAGGAATTGATGGCGCCGAAGACGGAGCCGGACAGCACGACGACGAGGCCGAGCGCGCCATACACCAGGGCCATGCCGAGACCGTAGACGAGGCCGAGGCCGAAGCGGACATGGCGCGGCGAATCGGTGCCGCTGGCGCCGATGATGGCCAGGTTGATGGGAATCATGGGCAGGACGCACGGAGTCAGGTTCAGCAGGAATCCGCCGATCAGGATGAGCAGAATGGAGGGAAGCACCCCGTGGCGAAGATAGAATTCGCCGGGATCGTCGAGAAACAGCGCCCAGGCCGAAGAGCCGGGTTGGGCCTCGGCCGGGGCGGAGGAGGAATCGAGAAACGCGAGAAAAGCCGGGGCATCGGCGTAGCCGACAAGGCGGGCGGGTTCGCCGCGGGCGGCGAGAAGTTCGGGCCAGGGCGTTGCTTCGGGGGCCGGATTGAGGCCGGCGGCCGGCGCGGCGGACGGGACGGGGCCGGAGTCCGGCGCGGCGGGAGCAGCGGTGTCGGCGGCGGGGCCGATCGCCAGGGTGACTTCTTCGGGCAGGAAGCACAGTTCGCCCTTGCAGCCCTGATAGGTCACCACGATGGATTCCGCGGCCGGCGGGGCGTAGAGGGCCGCAAAGGAGGCCGAATAGCTGGCCTCGAAATCCCCGGGCTTGAAGGTATCCGGTTCCGGGACGGCCAGCGGCGCCAGGGCGTCGCCGTCGGGGGTGGCGACCGTGAAGCTGGAATAGAGGTGGTGATCCGCCGGAATCTCGAAGGCAACGCGCAGGGCGGGGCGGCCGTCATGGGCGGCGCGTTCGGCCGACACGCCGAACGGCGAGGCTGCCGCGGCCATGGCGCCGAGACTGAAGAGGACGGCGATTTTCCACAGCGTGGAAAACTTTTTTCCACAGCGTGGAAAACGGGATGCGTTGTTTTTCATAGTGCGAAAAAGATACCCCGGATTTTCCACCGTGTGGAAAACTTTTTTCCATGGCGTGGAAAAATCGCACGGAAATTTTCCATGGCGTGGAAAACAGGTCTGTTGCCGGGGCAAGGTCATTCGGGACTCCCTGTCCGTTCGGATTCGGCGGGGGCATTTGTCTCGGTTATAATTATAACCGAGACTGGCGGGAACCAGGTCCGGGGGGGGGCAGGTGGGAATCAGTCTGCCGCGGGTTCCGGGTCTTGGTCCGTCGCCAGGGAGGGCAGGGGGAGGCCGTCGAGGGCGGCGTCGATGTCGGCGCGCAGGATCGGCCAGGGCTCGAACCCGGCGTAGGCGCGGGCGATGGCACCGTTGCGGTCGAGCAGGAAGGCGGTGGGGATGGCGCGGATGGCGTCGGGGCCGCCGAAGGCGGCGACGACGGGGGGATCGGCGAGCCCGACGGGGAAGGCGGCGCCGAGAGAGGCGGTTTCCTGCGCGAGGGCGGCGGCGGGGCGGGGGTCGGCCGCCAGCCCGATCACGGTGAATCCGCGGCCGGCGTACTCCGTCTGCAGGGCGTTCCATTCGGGGATGGTGGAGCGGCTGGGGGTGTCGTCGGTGCGGAAGAACACCAGGAGCTGGACCTGGCCGGCCCAGTCGGCGGTCTGGATTTCGCCGGGAAATTCATCGGCGAGATTGCGCAGGACGAGATGGTTCACGGGGGGCGGCGGGGGCGGGGGGGCTGCTTCCTTGCGGCGGCAAGAAGCCGTCGAAAGAAGAATGAAGAACGAAGAAAGAAGAAGGAAGAATGAAAGAACAGACGGCTTCATGATTCGGGCTCGTCGGCGCTGTCCTCCGGCAGAAAGGCGGGAGGGGGGAGGCGCTTGGGTTTGATGATGTTGGATTTGACGAATTTGTCCATCTGGCGGACGAGGTTGCCGTCGCCGGTGGAGAGCTTTCGGACGGCGGCGGCATAGGCGTCGCGGGCCTTCTGGAGGGAGTCGTCGATGCGCTGCATGTCTTCGGTGAAGCCGACGTATTTCTCGTAGATTTTGCGGACGGCGTCGAAGACTTCATGGAGGCTGGCGCGTTGGTTTTCCTGGCGCCAGAGCTGGCCGACGAGGCGGAGGGCGGCGAGGAGGCCGCCGGGGCCGACGGGGATGATGTTCTGGCGGACGGCGGTTTCGTAGAGGACGGGTTTGCCGGCGAGGGCGAGGGCGAGCGCGGGCTCGTTGGGGATGAACATGAGAACGAAATCGGGGGAGGCGTCGCGGAAGGCGGGCAGATCGGCATAGCGGCGGGCGGCGAGGCCCTTGATATGGGTTTCGATGGAGGCGAGGTGGGCGCGCAGGGCGGCGGCGCGGGCGTCGTCGGAGGGGGCGTTGACGTACTCCATGTAGTCCTTGAGGGACATCTTGGCATCGACGAGGAGACAGCGGTTGTCGGGGAGGCGGATGACGGCATCGGGCTGGGCGCGTCCGCCGTCGGGGTCGGGGACGCTGACCTGAAGATCATAGTCGCGGCCTTTGGCGAGGCCGGCGGCGTCGAGGAGGCGTTCGAGGGCGAGTTCGCCCCAGTTGCCGAGGAGTTTGTTGTCGCCTTTGAGGGCGTCGGCAAGGGCGTCGGCCTTGAGGCCGACGTCGCGGCTTTGCTGGGCAAGGAGTTCGACCTGTTGTTTGAGGGCGCTTCGCTGCTGGGCATCGGCGAGGTGGACATCTTCGATTTTCTTGCGGAAGTCGGCGATCCGGTCGCCGAGGGGGGAGAGGAGGGCGGAGAGGGCGTCGCGGTTCTGGTCGGTGAATTTCCGGGACTGGGCATCGAGGATCTGGGCGGCGAGAACCTGGAAGCGGTCTGCGAGTTCGTTGCGGGCGGCGACCAGGGCATCGTACTGGGCCTGCAGGCGGATCCGTTCGGATTGGGCCTGGTGGATGCGGCGGGCGGCGACGATGGCGGTCAGGGCGGCGCCGAGGACGAGGCCGAGTAGGAAGGCGGCCGGCAGGAGTATGTAGGGGGCAGGCATGGAAAAGTGGTACCTGCTTCACGGGGCGGAAAGCAATCCCAAAGACGCCGCGGAGAGGGGGCGGGGCGAATCCCTGATCTGATTTCTGTCTTTTTCAGAATTCCGGGACTTGATTTGGAGTGCGGCGGCATGCCCGCCCGCCGGCGGAGGGACGCCGCTCTGGAGCCGCGACATGTCGCGGCTCGGGAAAGCGCGGTCATGCCCGCGCACTCCAGAACGGCCAATCCGCTGGCATACCGTTGTGTTGACTCCGTTCGGTCAAGGAATCGCAGATGCGTTGGGCGGCTAGGGATTGCCGGTGAAGGGCTTGTCGCGGTCGAAGTCGGGGAGAAAGTCGTCGGTTGCGTCGAGAGGCTGGATCAGGAGGTTTTCGAAGCCGAGGTCCTGGGCGTGGTCGAGGGCGGTTTGGTATTCGTCCGACGACAGAGGGCGGTCGAAGGGGGGGCGGGTTTGCGCCGCGGAGACCGGGGTGTACTGGCTCATGAGGGAGAGGGGGAGCCAGCGGCCGAATTCTTCGCGGAGCAGATCAAGAACGCGCAGGGTGTTTTCGATCTGACCGGGAAGCACCAGGTGGCGGACGAGCACGCCTTGCCGGGCCGGGAGGGTGCCGGCGGGATCGAACGGCTCCAGGAATCCTTTTTCGGCGACCATGAGGCGGAGGGCTTCGAGGGCGATTTCGGGGTAGCGTTCGTCGCGCATGACGGTGCGGGCCAGGAGGGGGTCGGCGAATTTGAAATCGGGCAGAAAGATATCCATGAGTGCGGCGTAGCGGGAGATCATCGCGGGGAGCTGGTAGCCGGAGGAATTGAAGAGGAAGGGGATTTGGACGCCTTCGTCGCGCAGGCGGGCGCAGAGCTGTTCGATGTGCGGCCAGAAGTGGTCGGGGGTGACGAAGTTCAGGTTGTGGACGCCGGAATCGATGAGGCCGCGGGCGAGGCGGTGGAACTCGTCGGGGGAGACGATCCGGCCCTTGCCGCGCGCGTTGGAGATCTGCCAGTTCTGGCAGAAGAAGCAGTGGCAGGCGCAGCCGGAGAAAAAGATGGCGCCGGAGCCGCGGGTGCCGGTGAAGCAGGGTTCTTCGCCCAGGTGGGGGACCCATGAGGCGATGCGCAGCTCGGCGGTTTCGCCGCAGACGCCCGGGGAGCCGCCGAGGCGGTCGGTGGCGCATTGGCGCGGGCAGAGGCGGCAGGGGGTGTAGGAGGCGAAAGCCATTTTAGACAGGATGACAGGATTTACAGGATGAACAGGATGGGGATCATTGTTCTGGCCCAAGTGTAGGAGGCAAATCGTCCCAGGTCCAGCGGAGGAATTGGCGGCGGAGGGGCTTGGGAAGGCCGCGGGTCGGGGACCGCAGGTCGGCGGGGGCGTACGGGGCGAGGGCGGGGGGGATGTCGCGGGCGCCGGCGTGGCGGTAGCCGCGGAGCAGGGCGTCGGCGGCGGTTGCGGGCGGGATGCCTCGGAGGGCGGTGAGAAATTCAAAGACCGCCTCCACGAGCGCGGAGAGGGGCACGCCGTGTTCGCAGGGAAAGCGCGTGCCCATCCAGTCGGCGAATGCCATGAAGGAGGCGAAGACGGATTTCTCTTCTGCCCAGATCAGGGGGGCGGCGGCGAGGAAGCGGTTGGAACTGACGATGGCGTCCCAGTAGTGGGCGAAGCGGGCGGTGCGCGCGAGGTGCTCGGCGGGCCAGTCGCGCGTGGAGAGGATTTCGTAGGGAGGCGCGGGGGCGTAGCGCATGGCGAAGGCGTCATCATGGCGGGCGATCGGGGCGCCGGGAAGTTTCTTCAGGATGCCGAGCTGGATTTCGTGGGGGCCGAGAGCCACGAGGCGGTCAAAGCCGTCGGCGAAGCTGTCGGGGGTTTCGCCGGGGAGCCCGGCGATGAGATCGGTGTGCAGGAAGGCGTGGGTGTGGTCGCGCAGGAAGCGAAGGTTGTCGGCGGCGCGGTCGAGGTTTTGCGGGCGGCGGATGGTTTCGAGGACTTGCGGATTGAACGACTGGATGCCGATTTCGAGCTGGAGGGAGCGCGGCGGGAACCGCGACAGGATCTCGCGGAGTTTGGCGGGAAAGCGGTCGGGCAGCATCTCGAAATGGAGAAAAAGGCCGGGGTTTTGCGGGATGCGCTCGAGGAAAAAAGACAGGATTTCGACGGCGCGGGGGATGTCGAGATTGAACGAGCGGTCGCAGAACTTGAACTGGCGGGCGCCGCGGGTTAGGAGCCGGTCGAAGGCCGCGAGCAGGGCGGGCATGGGAAAGAAGCGGACGGATGCGTCGTTGGCGGAGACGCAGTAGTCGCAGCGCATGGCGCAGCCGCGGGAGGATTCGACGTAGAGCAGGCGGTGGGCGAGGTCGGCGTCGGTGTATTCGTCGTAGGGGAGTTGGAGGATGGCGAGGTCGGGGGGCGGGGGATGTAGGACCTGATTCACCCACGGGGCAAGCCCGTGGGGGGCTGAACCGCCGAGGATTTCGCGGCAGAGGGCGGGGAAGGCGAGGTCGCCTTCGCCGGGAATCAGAAAATCGGCAGCCTCCCCCGACGGGGTCGTCGGGGGCTCCATAGGCGGGAGCTCGGGGCCGCCGAAGATGATGTTCAAGTCCGGCAGCTTTTGGCGGAGGAGGGGGAGCAGTTCGGTAACGCGGGCAGTGTTCCAGATATAGACGCCGAGGGCGAGGATGCGGGGATTCTGTGCGGCGATGGCTTCGGCGATTTCGGCGGCGGATTGCTGGAGGGTGAATTCGAGGAGCCGGGTTTGCGGTCGCAGGTCGCCCATGTTGGCGAGGAGACAGCGCGCGCCGAGAGAGGCATGGCTGTGGCGGGCGTTGATGGCGGCGAGGAGGATGGAGACGGGAGCCGTCACGGCGATAACCAATTCAGGAGCCTCAATATCCACTGTTCAAGTTGAGGAGGAAATGCGGCCAGTCGGCGGGAAGGGGGCAGGCGAGGTCGAGGGGGATGCCGGTGGCGGGGTGGCGGCAGACGATGCGGGCGGCGTGGAGCCAATGGCGGGGGGCGGACAGCGTGGAACCGTAGAGCGTGTCGCCGGCGATGGGATGGCCGGCGGCGGCGAGGTGGCAGCGGATCTGGTGGGTGACGCCGGTGTAGATGACGACATCGAGAAGCGAAAACTCCTTGCCGGTTTGGAGGGGGGTCCATTCGGTGAGGGCGTTGAATTGATCGCTCGCGGGCAGTTTGTCGGGATTGCGCACGACGGCCATTTTGCAGGGGGAACGGGTCTGGTGGGTGAGCGGGGCGTCGAGGCGGCCGGGGCCTTCGACGACGCCGTGGACGAGGGCCGTGTAGTGCTTCTGCACGGTGAAGCTGCGGAATTGCGCGCGGAGGTTCGTGTAGGCGGCGGCGGTTTTGGCGGCGAGGACGAGGCCGGAGGTCTGCGTGTCGAGACGGTGGAGGAGAGCGGGGAACAGGCGGTCGCCGCCGATGGCGGCGAGGGCGGGATAGCGGGCGACGAGGGCGTTGGCGAGGGTGTCGGTTTCGGTTGCGCGCAGGGGATGGGTGGGCTGTCCGGCGGGCTTGTCGAGGGCGAGAAGGGAGTCATCTTCGTGGAGGATGGCGAGGGGCAGATCGGGGTTGGGCTGGAGGCGGAGGTCGGCGGGTTCGGGGATGTCCCGGCAATCGAGGGTGTCGCCGGCGGCGAGTTTGGCACCTTTTTTGGCGGGGCGGCCGTTGAGGGCGATGTGGCCGGCGGAGATCAGGTCTTCGACAGTGGGGCGGTCGAGCCAGGGATAGGTGTTGAGCAGGAAGCGGTCAAGGCGGGTGCCGGTGCCGGGGACGGTGTGTTGGTCGCGGGGGATCATGGAAAATTAAGAATGAAGAATGATGAATTCCATTTCGAGCCCGCCAAAATCCAAAAGAAATCCTCTGCATCCACGTCCACGCCCATGGCGTGGCAGGCCTGCGGACGGCAGACACGATTTTCCACGGTGTGGAAAAAATGTTTCCACGGTGTGGAAAACCCACGGATTTCTCGGCATTCCATCATTCCGCTATTCCGTTTCTTCCAGGAGGAAGCGGAGGGTTTCACGGGCGGCGAGGAGGCCGGCGGCGGCGGTGCAGGCGTGGAGGGAGCCCATGGGGGGGCGGAGGCGGCCGCGGATGTAGAAGTCGGCGGCGGGTTCGACGGGCTCAGTCGGATCGAGGGGCGGTTCGGTGGAGAAGACGGCGCGGATGCCGGCGGTGCCGCCGCGGCGGCCGAGGCGCTTTCGGAGCAGGCGGGCGAGGGGGCAGGTATGGGAATCGGCGAGGTCGGCGGTGACGAATCGGGTCGGGTCGGTTTTGCGGGCGGCGCCGAGGCAGGTGAGGATGCGGGGGACGCCGGCGGCGCGCGCAGCGAGGAGGAGTTCGGTCTTGGGGAGGAGGGAATCAATGGCGTCGATCAGGACGTCGCAGGGGTGGTCGGCGAAGAGTTTGGGCGAGGTGTCGGCGTCGAGGAAGAGGGAGAGGGGGACGATGTCGGCGGCGGGGTGGATGTCGCGGAGGAACCGGGCGGCGGTTTCGGCCTTGGGTGTTCCGATCGTGGAGTGGAAGGCGAAGGGGTGGCGGTTGATGTTGGAGGGGCGTAGTTCGTCGAAGTCGACGAGCACGAGGCGGCCGACGGCGGAGCGGGCGAGGGATTCGGCGGCGGCGGCGCCGACGGCGCCGAGGCCGGCGATGACGACGCGGGCGTTGGCGAGGCGGGGGAGGGCGTCGGGGCCGAGGAGGAGTTCGAGGCGGGCGAAGGGCGTCGTCATGGAAGGGAGACTAGCATGGTGGTGTTGGGGAGGAAAGAAATCCTCTACCACCACGTCCACGCCTTCGGCGTGGCAGGCCAGCGGATTCCCCTTCGCTGAAGCTTCCCCCTCCGCCACAGGCTACGGGGGACAAGACGGGGGACAAGCCAGCGGACAACTGATCAGCGGAACCTACTTGTTGATGCGGACGTAGTCCTCGGTGCAGTCGCAGGAGTAGACGGTGGCGGCGGCGCGGCCGAGATGCAGATCAATGGTGAGGGTGAACTGCTTTTTGGCGACGACGGTGGAGAGGCGCTCGATGGAGGCGCCGGCCTTGAGTCCGTTCTTCACGGCCAGGAGCTTGTCGTAGAGGATTTCGACCTTGGTTTCGTCCACCTTGGCGGGGGAGTAGCCGAGGGCATCCATGACGCGGCCCCAGTTGGGATAGGTGCCGACCCAGGAGGTCTTGACGAGGAAGGAATTGGCGACGGAGCGGGCGGCGGCCTCGGCGTCGGCGGCGGAGCGGGCGCCGCGGACGTGCACGGTGACGAGCTTCTGGGCGCCTTCGCCGTCGCGGACCATGTCCATGGCGAGGCGGAAGGTGAGGCCGTCGAGGGCGGCGGTGAACGACGGCCAGTCGGGATGGCCGGGCTTGAGGACGGCATTGCCGGCGCGTCCGTTGGCCAGCAGCAGGACGGTGTCGTTGGTGCTCTGGTCGGCATCGACGGAGATGCGGTTGAAGGATTTTTCCACGGCGGTTTTGAGGGCCTTTTGCATGGCGCGGCGGTCGACGGCGGCATCGGTGAGGAGGAAGGCGAGCATGGTGGCCATGTTGGGCTGGATCATGCCGGAGCCCTTGGCGATGCCGGTGAGGCGGCAGGGTTTGCCGTTGGCGGTGAACATGACGGTATGGCGTTTGGGAACAAGGTCGGTGGTCATGATGCCGCGGGCGGCGCGTTCGCCGCCGGCGGGGGAGAGGGCGGCGGCGAGCTTGTCGATGCCGGGCAGGATGAGGTCCATGCGCAGGGGGACGCCGATGCGGCCGGTGGAGCAGACGAGGACGAGTTCGGGGGCGATGCCGAGGGTGCGGGCGGCATGGGCGGCCATGGCTTTGGCGTCGCGCATGCCGGCCTTGCCGGTGCAGGCGTTGGCTTGTCCGCTGTTGACGACGATGCCGTGGGCCATGCCGATTTTGGCGACGCGTTCGGCGTCGAGGCGGACGGTGGCGGCCTTGACCTGGTTGGTGGTGAAGGTGCCGGCGAGGACGGCCGGGGAATCAGAGAAGAACAGGGCCATGTCGGGCTTGCGGGTTTTCTTGAGCCCGGCGATGATGCCGGCGGCGCGGAAGCCGGCGGGCAGAACGGCCTTGGCGGAGAATGTCAGGGGGGATTTTTTCATGATGGCGGGGAGTATAGGAGTTGGGACGCGTGGGCGTCGAGGAGATTGCGGACCTGATTCACCCACGGGGCAAGCCCGTGGGGGTCTGGAACCTTCAGGAAGCCGGCAGGCAAGCAAGCCCGTGAGGGTCTGGAACCTTCAGGAAGCCGGCAGGCAAGCAAGCCCGTGGGGGTTTGGGACCGTCGGGCAAGCAAGCTCGTGGGGGTCTATGGGAGAACAAAAAACCCCGGGCGGGCGCCCGGGGTTGTGCGGAGGCCGCAGGGGCCTAGCGTTTGGAGAACTGGAAGCGGCGGCGGGCGCCGGGCTGGCCGGGCTTCTTGCGTTCCTTCATGCGGGGGTCGCGGGTGAGGAGGCCGGCTTTCTTGAGAATGGGCCGGAAATTCTCATCCACCTGCAGGAGGGCGCGGGAGATGCCGTGGCGCAGGGCGCCGGCCTGGCCGGCGATGCCGCCGCCTTCGCAGATGGCCACGACGTCGAAGGCGCCCGGGCGTTCGATGGCCTTGAAGGGGCCTTCGACCAGCAGGCGCAGATCGGTGGTGGGAAAATACTCTTCGAAGGGGCGGCCGTTGACCGTGACCTGGCCGCTGCCCTGGGAGAGGCGGACGCGGGCGATGGCGGTTTTGCGGCGGCCGGTGGCGAGATATTCGATTTCAGCTTTTTTGGTGGCCATGATGTTTCTCCGGAATTAGCCGATGACGGTGGGGTTCTGGGCGGCGTGGGGGTGTTCGGCGCCGGGGTAGAGCTTGAGGCGCTTGAGGAGCGTGCGGCTCATGTGGTTCTTGGGGAGCATGCCCTTGACGGCGTGCCAGAGGATGTAGTTGGGGTTCCTGGCGCGCATTTTGCCCGCGGAGGTTTCGGTATAGCCGCCCTGGTAGCGGGTATATTTGGCGTAGGTCTTCTTCTCTTCCTTGGAGTTGCCGGAGAGGGCGACTTTGGCGGAGTTGATGACCACGACGAAATCGCCCATGTCGATGTGGGGCGTGTAATCGGGCTTGCCGCGGCCCCGGAGGAGGCGGCAGATGTCGACCGCAAGGCGGCCGGCGGGTTTGTCGGCGGCATCGATGAGATACCACGCGTGTTTGACTTCAGATTCCTTCGGCTGTGTCGTCTTCATAATTCTTCAATTCCCAACGATGAGCGGCGAACAGTAGCGCGGGGGGCGCGCGGCTGTCAACGCGGTTCTTTCTATGTGCATGGAAACAACCCCGTGCCGGAGGGATCGGGAAATCCGACGACAGAGGACGCCTTTCGCGGGACGTGGCGCAGGGATGAACTCCCTGACGCGGCGCCGGATCCGGTTACCGCCGGAACAGGCGCCCGAAGCGCGAAAGAATGGCTCCAGCGACAGGACTCGAACCTGTAACCTATTGGTTAACAGCCAACCGCTCTACCATTGAGCTACGCTGGAACCGAAAATCGAGTGGTGAAGATAGCGGGACGGGGTGGAAAGTCAAGCATGCATCCTGAAAAATGCGCTCACACCAGTTCCGGGCCGGGGTAGTGGGCTTTGCCGGGGATGACGCCGCGGATGCCGCCCTTGGGGGCGGGATGGTCGCCGGGCCGGCGGGGGATGAGGTGGAAGTGGCAGTGGAAGACGGACTGGCCGGCGGTTTCGCCGTCGTTGGCGCCGAAATTGAAGCCGGCGATGGAGGGGTCGGCGGTTTGGAGATCCGCCGCCAGTTTTCGGGCGAGCCGGAGGGCGGCGGCCCATTCCTCCGGAGAGAGATCGCGGAAGGAGGCGGCATGGCGCCGGGGGATGATGAGGGTATGGCCTTCGCTGACGGGGTAGCCGTCGCGGAAGGCGAGGCAGGGGCCGTCTTCGGCGAGGATCCGGTCAGCGGGCATGTGGCAGAAGGGGCAGGGCGGGTTCATGGAGGGGAGAGTAGAAGAGGGGAGCTAAACAGAAAAGCAGGAAACAACAGCCAAGCAGGAAACCAGGAAACACATGATCACAGGAGGGGAGGGGGCGGGGGACAGAGGAAGATTGGAAGAAGATTGGGCGAGCCCAAGGTTGACAGGGACGGGGGGGAGCGGCTATACACGCGGGACATTTCATTCAGGTGGCCAGATAGCTCAGTTGGTAGAGCAATGGACTGAAAATCCATGTGTCATCGGTTCGATCCCGATTCTGGCCACCACTTTTTTTGCCCGGATGAGGGGACAAAACTCTTTGCGGGGAGCGGCCGGGCGGTTAGTATCCGGCACCATGGTGTTGACCCGGGAGAACGAGGCATGAACCCCATTTTGTTCAAGGAGCAGCTGTCACAGGATGTGTACCGGATGCGGGTGCGGGCGCCGCTGATCGCGGAGGAGCGCCGGCCGGGACAGTTCATCATTCTGCAGCTGGACACGGAATACGGGGAGCGGATTCCGCTGACGATTGCGGACGCGGATCCGGGCGAGGGGAGCCTCACGATCATATTCCAGGCGGTGGGGAAGAGCACGAAGCAGCTGGCGCAGATGGGGGCGGGGGAGAAGATCGCGAACCTGGTGGGTCCGCTGGGGCGGCCGACGCACATCGAGAACTTCGGCCGGGTGGTATGCGTGGGCGGCGGCATCGGGGCGGCGCCGCTGTATCCGATCGCGCAGGCGATGAAGAAGGCGGGCAACGAGTTGACGGTGATCATCGGGGCGCGGACGAAGGAACTGGTGATCCTGGAGAAGGAGATGCGGGCGATCGCGGACGAGGTGATTATCTGCACGGACGACGGCAGTGCCGGGCGCAAGGGTCTGGTGACCGCCCCGCTGAAGGAGCTGTGCGGGCGGGAGCCGAAGCCGGATCTGGCGGTGGCGATCGGACCGCCGATCATGATGAAGTTCTGCGCGGAGACGACGCGGCCGTTTGCGGTGCCGACGGTGGTGAGCCTGAACACGATCATGATTGACGGCACGGGGATGTGCGGGGGCTGCCGGGTGACGGTGGGGGGGCAGACGAAGTTCGTGTGCGTGGACGGGCCGGAGTTCGACGGGCATCTGGTGGATTTCGACCAGATGATGGCGCGGCTGGGGTCGTACCGGGAGCAGGAGCGCATTGCGGCAACGGGCTGCAACCTGCACGACGAGGCGGTGAAGAAAGGGCTGAAGGAATGAGTCACCGGACGCCGGACGATCTGCTGGACGCCGCGCGGGCGGAGTGGGAACGGATCCGGGGGCTGCCCCCGCCGTTGAAGCCGCGGGACCGGCTGGGGATTCCGCCGCAGGAGATGCCGGCGCAGGATCCGCTGGTCCGGGCGCGGAACATGCAGGAAGTGACGCTGGGCTATTATGAAGAGCAGGCGCGGGTGGAGGCGGCGCGCTGCCTGCAGTGCCGGAACGCACCGTGCGTGCAGGGGTGTCCGGTGCGGATCGATATTCCCCGGTTCATTGCGGCGCTCGCGGAGGGCGATCCGGCGAAGGCGATCGGGGTCATCAAGGAAACGAGCCTGCTGCCGGCGGTATGCGGGCGGGTGTGCCCGCAGGAGACGCAGTGCCAGGCGCCGTGCACGGTGGGCAAGAGTTTGAAAACGGTGGAGAAGGCGGTGGCGATCGGGCGGCTGGAGCGCTACGCGGCGGACTGGGAGCGCGCGCACGGGGCGGCGAAGCCGCCGGAGGTGGCGACGGCGACGGGGAAGAAGGTGGCGGTGGTGGGCAGCGGTCCGGCGGGGATCACGGTGGCGGCGGACGTGTGCCGGGCGGGGCACGAGGTCGTGCTGTTCGAGGCGTTCCACAAGGCAGGGGGGGTGCTGGTGTACGGGATCCCCGAGTTCCGGCTGCCGAAGGCGATCGTGCGGGCGGAACTGGACACGCTGCGGAAAATGGGCGTGGAGATCCGGACGAATTTCGTGGTGGGCCGCACGAGGAAGATCACGGATTTGATCGGGAAAGACGGTTTCGACGCGGTGTTCGTGGGGTCGGGGGCGGGGCTGCCGAAGTTCATGAACATCGAGGGGGAGAACCTGGTGGGGGTGTATTCGGCGAACGAGTACCTGACGAGGTCGAACCTGATGAAGGCGTATGACCGCGAGCGGGCGGCGACGCCGATCCATGCGGCGCAGCGGGTGGCGGTGCTGGGCGGAGGCAACGTGGCGATGGACGCCGCGCGGACGGCGCTGCGGCTGGGAGCGGAGGAAGTGCATCTGATCTACCGCCGCACGGAGGCGGAAATGCCCGCGCGGGTGGAAGAGGTGGCCCACGCCAAGGAGGAGGGGGTGCAGTTCCACATCCTGCAGAATGCCAAGCGCATTCTGGGGGAGAACGGCAAGGTGACGGGCATCGAGTGCCTGCGTTACGATCTGGGCGAGCCGGACGCGAGCGGCCGGCGGCGGCCGGTGGCGATTCCGGGCAGCGAATTCCGGATTCCGATCGATGCGGTGATCGTGGCGATCGGCAACGAGTCGAATCCGCTGATCGAACAGACGACGCCGGGGCTGGAGACGGACAAGTGGGGGCACATCGTGACGGACGAGAACGGGCGCACGAGTCTTCCGAAGGTCTTTGCGGGAGGGGACATCGTGCTGGGGGCGGCGACGGTGATCCTGGCGATGGGCGAAGGCCGGAAGGCGGCCGCGGCCATCAACGAAATGCTGAAGGGGGAGTAGAGAGAGGTCCGTGTTCAGGGGGGCACTATCCAGCAAGAAAAATTCGATGTCCAAGTGGGCAGCCGGCAGCCGGTTTTGGACAGGATTAACAGGATTTACAGGATGGGGAGGATGGGGGGGATCGAGCAAGCTCGACCCCTGCGAAGGTGGAATGCCGCAGGGGGGTGGACGAGGGCGTGGCGGCGATCAACGAGATGCTGAAGGGATGGATACGGATCAATCCCTGCAGATGCGCCTGTTGGGCGCGTCGGAGCAGGAAAACAGCCGGCTACGGATTTCACGGATGGTACGGATTTGAACCATGAGTCACGGGATCGGAACCGTGGAATCGGCATGATTCGCAGCCAAGTCCTTTCGGCTGTTTTACCTGCGTAGGAGTAGAGGAAAGGGGGAAGGCAATCGCGGGGCCAACCCGCGGGAGGTTATAGCCTTTCCAATAAGCATGTAGCGGCCCAACAGCCCGGCTCGGCAGGGACGCCTCGCCCTGCCATAAACCAGATGGGGCAGGTCTTGGGCAGGACGAACCCTCCGGGTGGGCCGGGACGATGGATTAATCATCGCAACATCATTGATGAGATGGCTCTAGCCTGAATTATTCATCAACCTCTCAGCAAGTTGGGAACGCAAGCTGTTGGGGAGTAGAGTTGGGGCCGGATTCAGGTTGGACGGTGGCTTCGCAGGCGTTTGGCCGATTTTCGGCACAGCTCCGCCCGGCCTCCCGTATTTTCAGGGCGCGGGGGACCGCCGCGGAATGGACTACGTGGTGTTCAAGACGCCCAGGATGGACGACATGCGCGTGAACTCGGCCTGAACCGGGCACGCGGCCGGAAAGTGGAAGCGCAGGAAGGTGCGGCCGGCTTCGAGCCGCGCCCCGGTTTTCAGCAGTTTCAGCCGGAGGGTGTCGAACTGGGCTCGGGCGAGTTCGGAACCCTTGAGCAGATTGTCGCGCAACGCGTGCATCAGCACGTAGGCGGCGGAATGGAGGAACAGCCGGAACTGGTTGGCTTCTTTGCGGTGGCAACTCGTCCGGTCCGACTTCAGGGCCGTCTTGTGGTCCTTGATCATCAGTTCCATCTTGCCCCGCCCGCAGTAGGCCGTCTCATACAGATATTTCGCGCCGGCCGCCTGGAAGGAGGTGACGATGAAGCGCACGTCCGTGCCTTGGGCGGACACGAGGATGCGGCAAACGACCCGGCGCGGCGCGGACCAGGTGCGGGCGGCGTACTCGCCGGCGGCATAGGCCCGGATCGGCCCGTTCAGCGGCCGCGCCCGGAACTTCCTTTCGGCGGCTTGGATCGCCGGCGCAAACAGCGCTTTCAGCCGGGCATTGGGCTCCAGCCCGGTGACGAAGTCCACGCCGTGGGCCTGCATCCAATCCATCAGCGCCGGTTTCGTGTGGTGGCTGTCGCCGCGGAACGCGATCCGCACCTCGGGCCACGCCTGACGCACGCGCCGCACAATGCGCCGCAGCACCCCGAGGATCTCGGCCGCGGCCGGCGACTTGCCGGCCCGCAACACACTGGCGATGAACTTCCCGCTCTGGCCCTCGTAGACGTGGAAGGGCATGAAGCAGTATTCGTTCTCGAACGCGTTGAACAACGCCAGCTGTTGCTGCCCATGCACCACGTCCGTCGTCGGATCCATGTCCAGCACGATCATCTGCGGTGGCCGTTCGTAGGAGGCAATGAAGTGGTCGATGAACGCATGCCCCAGCCGCACCAGGTCCCGCACCGTGACGGCATTTTCCAGGCGAGTCATGGTCGGCTGCGAACCCAGCGCTTCCTCTTCCACCGGATCGCGCCCCACCGCCGTCTTGAAGACCGGATCGTCGCGCAAGGCGTCGCAGTCGTCGGCATCTTCGTATCCGCAGCAGATTTGGTAGGTGCGCTGGCGCAACAGATCGAGCAGGCAATGGTCCACGTGGCTTTGACGCCGGCCGTCCGCGATGGCCGCGGCCAACCGCTCCATCAACCCGAGGCGCCGATCCACTTCGCTCAAGTACAGCGCCCCGCCATCGCTGCTCACCGCCGGATCATCGAAACGGACGGTGACTTTCTTGCGTTTTACAGGTGCAAAGTCCAGATCGGGTATGGTAAGTGTTTTCATGAGTTGGCCTTCTTGTTGATTAAGCGCATTTCATTCTGTCAGAATGAAATAAGAATGCCAACTCCTTTTCTTTCTCCAAGTTGATGAATAATTCAGGCTAGAACAGGCAGGCGCGGCGGGGGTCGAGCTGGGGGAGGGCGTGGCGGACGGCGTTGCGGACGACTTCGGGGAAGGCGGGGTGGATGTAGATCTGGCGGTAGATGTCGTCGGCGGTCAGGCCGTGGGTGAGGGCGAGGAGGGGTTCCTGGATGAGGGTGGACGCCTCTTCGCCGACGATATGGGCGCCGAGAAGTTTTCCGGTTTTGCGGGCAAAGAGCAGCTTGACGAGGCCGTGGTCGAGGCGGCGGGCGACGGCCATGGCGCAGGAAGGGTATTCGGCCCGGCCGATGACGAGGTCGATGCCCTGTTCGCGGGCGGCGGGTTCGGTGAGGCCGACGGAGGCGATTTCGGGGTGGGTGAAGACGGCGCCGGGCATGGGGGGATAGGCGATGGGATAGGGCTCGGGGGCCAGGAAGTTGGCCTCGATCCAGTATTCGGCCTCGAAGTTCACGCTGTGGCGGAAGAGATAGTTCCCAACCACGTCGCCGAGGGCGAAGACGCCGGGGACGGCGGTTTGGAGGTGCTCGTCGACGGCGATGAAGCCGTCGGGGTTGGTGCGGATGCCGGTCTTCTCCAGGCCGAGGCCGTCGCTGTTGGGGGTGACGCCGGCGGCAACGAGCAGGGCTTCGGCCTCGACCGTGAACGGGGCGCCGTCGGCCTTCACGCAGGCGAGGATGAACACGCCGTTGCGGTGGGCGACCTCGCGGACATGGGCATGTTCGTGGATGGTTTTGCCGGGAGTGAAGGTTCGGCTGAATTCGGCGATGATGTCAGGATCCTCGCGCCGGAGGAACGTGGAGCGGAGGATGAAGGTGACCTCGCTGCCGAATCCGGCGTAGGCGCCGCCGAGTTCGGCGCCGATGTAGCCGCCGCCGAGGACGGCGAGCCGAGAGGGAAGGGTGCGGTTGCGGAGCGCCTCGGTGCTGGTCATGAAGGGGGTGCCGGCGAGGCCGGGGATGGCGGGAACATGGGGACGGGCGCCGGTGGCGATGACGATGACGGGGGCGGTGAATTCGCGGCCGGCGGCGGCCACGACCTTGTCGGAAAGAAAACGGGCATCGCCGCGGACGTATTCGATGGTGTCATTCCGGTCGAAATGCGCGGTGAGAGAGTCCGAGGTGCCGTCGGTATAGGCGTTGATGGAGGCCACGAGGGCTTCGAAATCGACATCGGGCCGATCGCAACGGAGGTTGAGGCGGTCGAGGTCGCGCAGGCGCCGGGCGAGGCCGGCGGGGTGAATCAGCATCTTGCTGGGGATGCAGCCGCGGTTGAGGCAGGTGCCGCCGGCGCGGTCGCGCTCGATGACGGTGACGTGTTTTCCGAGCCGGGCGAGGGCCTGGGCGATCTTGGTGCCGCCGCCGGATCCGATGATGAGGACATCGCTGGTGTTCATGGCAGGGGAGAATACCACACCAGTGAACGGCCCGGCAGGAAAACAGGAAACACCCAGGGCGGGAAGACAGGAAAACAGGAGGGAGAACCGCCACGGAAAAGGGAGCTTGTGCGGGCTTTCCCCGCAGGGGAAGGAAGCCTGATTCACCCGCGACGCGAGGCGGTGGGGGGCTTCGGAGATGGGGCCATCAAGGGGGAGAACCACGGATGAGATGAACCGAACAGATTCAGGGTCGCCCGGAGAGGCCGGGAGGGTGTAACCTTTCGGGTCTGGGAGTCGACCCAACACATGTACTCCCCGGAGAGCGAGCATGCAGAAGAACGGCAAAAAGCGGTGGGCGTGGCTGGGAATCCTGATTCTGGCGGGAGCCGGCGCGTGGTGGTGGCGGGGAGGCGGCGCGTCCGGGGGCGGCGAAACAGGGTACCGGACGATGGTGTTGGAACGGGGGGAGATCGTGCAGACGGTGACGGCGAACGGGGCGCTGAGCGCGGTGCAGACGGTGGACGTGGGCAGCGAGGTGTCGGGCAAGATCACGGAACTGCTGGCGGACTACAACTCGACAGTGACCAACGGCCAGGTGCTGGCGCGGCTGGACGCCTCGACCTATGAACGGCAGCTGGAGCAGGCGCAGGCGGAACTGGAGAGTTCGAAGGCGTCGCTGAAGCTGGCGGAGGCGAATTACCGGCGGGCGCAGGAGCTGCGGGCGCAGGATCTGGTGAGCCAGGCGGACTACGACCAGACGGAGGCGAGCCTGGCGCAGGCCCGGGCTTCGCTGCGGCTGCGGGAGGCCGGCCTGAGCAAGGTGGAGGTGGACCTGGAGAAGACAACGATCTTCTCGCCGATGGACGGGGTGGTGATTTCGCGGGCGGTGGACGTGGGCCAGACGGTGGCCGCCAGCCTGAATGCGCCGGTCCTGTTCACGCTGGCGCAGGATTTGCGGCAGATGCGGATCGAGGCGCAGATCTCGGAGGCGGACGTGGGCGGCGTGACCGAGGGCCAGCGGGTAACCTTCACCGTGGACGCCTATCCGGCGCGGACCTTTACGGGCGTCGTCAGCCAGGTGCGGTTCGAGCCGGTGACAGTGCAGAACGTGGTAAACTACATCGCGGTCGTGGATGTGGACAACGCGGACCTGAAGCTGCGGCCGGGCATGACGGCGAACGCGGCGGTGGAGACCGCGCGGCTTGAAAACGTGCTGCGGCTGCCGAACGCGGCGCTGCGGTTCCGGCCGGACGAAACGGATGCCGTGGCGGAGGCGGAGCCGGATTTCGGCCCGCCGCCGGAAGAGGGAGGCGGGCCGCCGCCGGACGGCATGGGCCCGCCGCCGGGCACGAAGGAGCCGCGTCCGGCGAAGCGCAGCGGCGGGCGCGGCCGGGAGGCGCCGGAGAACATGCGCAGCGTGTACGTGCTCGGGGACGACGGCGCCTTGCGGGAGGTCCGGGTGCCGACCGGCATCACGGACGGCAGTTGGACGGAGGCGCTGGGCGGCCTGCGGGAAGGGGTTCGGGTGGTGACCGGACGTCTTGCGGCGGGGGAGGAGGCGCAACCGGCCGCCAACGGTCGTTCGCCGTTCATGCCCGGACCGCCCCAGCGGCGCTGGCACTGACCCGATGGCCATGGACAGGCGCCCGGTCATTCAGTTGGAGCAGATCGCCAAGGTCTACCAGACGGGGGAAGTGGCGGTGCATGCCGTGCGGGGGGTGTCGCTGACTGTTGCCCCCGGCGAATTCGTGGCGGTGATGGGGGCCAGCGGATCCGGCAAGTCGACCCTGATGAACGTGGTGGGGTGTCTGGACCGGCCGACGGCGGGACACTACCGGCTGGATGGAGAAGAAGTGGAGAAACTGTCGCGCGACGAACTGGCGCGGGTGCGGAACCGGCGGCTGGGATTCGTGTTCCAGGGGTTCAACCTGTTGTCGCGGACTTCGGCGCTGGAGAACGTGGAACTCCCGCTGCTGTATTCGCACCAGGGGCTGACCGGGCGCGAGATGCGCCGGCGGGCGCTGGACGCGCTGGACCGGGTGGGGCTGGCGGACCGGGCCGGTCACCACCCCAGCCAGTTGTCGGGGGGGCAGCAGCAGCGGGTGGCCATTGCGCGGGCGCTGGTGAACGAACCGGCCCTGCTGCTGGCGGACGAGCCGACGGGGAACCTGGACACGCACACGAGCCTGGAGATCATGGCGATCTTCCAGGATTTGAACCGCAGGGGCATGACGATCCTGATGGTGACGCACGAGCCGGACATCGCGCGGTACTGCCGGCGGGCGATTGCGATGCGCGACGGGCAGGTGGTGGCCGACCGGGCCACCGAAACCGGGCGGGAGGCGGCGGCGGACGTCGCGGCGTGGCGGGGCGTCGAAATGGAGGAACGGTTGTGAAGTTCTCCGCGACATGGACGGTGGCGCTGAGGGCGCTGCGGCGGAATCCGATGCGGACGGGGCTGACGATGCTGGGGATCGTCATCGGCGTGGCGGCGGTGATTGCGATGGTGGCGATCGGGACGGGGGCCAAGGCGCAGGTGGCGGAAAGCATCGAACAGATGGGGCAGAACATGGTGATGGTGTTTTCGCGCGCGGCCAGGAGCGGGCGGGTGCATCTGGGGGGGGACAGCGGGATGGCGCTGACGAAACAGGACTACACCGCGATCCGGCAGGAGGTGTCGGGGCTGGCGGGGGCGTCGCCGGAAGTGCGGGCGTCGGGCCAGGTGGCGGCGGGAAGGGAGAACGTGAGCACGGATGTCCGCGGGGTCAGCGAGGAATATCCGGCGGTGCGGGCGTGGCGGTTTGCGCTGGGCGGGCATTTCACGGAGGCGGACGTGCGGGCGGCGGCGAAGGTGGCGGTGCTGGGCCACACGGTGGCGACGAACCTGTTCGGGGGGGGCAATCCGGTGGGGCAGGTGGTGCGGATCCAGAACGCGCCCTACGAAGTGGTGGGCGTGCTGAAGGCGAAGGGAGCGAATATGATGGGACGGGACCAGGATGACATGGTCCTGGTGCCGTGGACGAGCGCCATGGTGCGGCTGACGGGGGAGACCTCCTTCCGCATGATTTCGGTGCAGGCGGAGAGCGCGGAGCGCATCCCGGAGGTGGTGGACCAGATCACGGATCTGCTGCGGCAGCGGCACCGGATCGGGGAGGGGGACGAGGATGATTTCATCATCCGCAATATGCAGGACATGCTGGAGATGGCGACCTCGACGGCAGAGACGATGACGATTCTGCTGGGGGCGATTGCGGGTGTGTCGCTGCTGGTGGGCGGCATCGGGATCATGAACATCATGCTGGTGAGCGTGACGGAGCGGACGCGGGAGATCGGGGTGCGGATGGCGGTGGGCGCACGCGGGCGCGACATCCTGCTGCAGTTTCTGGTGGAGGCGGTGGTGCTGAGCATGGGCGGCGGGGTGGCGGGCATCGCGCTGGGCTGGGGCATGGCGCGGGCCGTGTCGCTGAAGTTCGGGTGGACGACGCTGGTGTCGGCGGAATCGGTGGCGCTGGCGTTTCTGTTCAGCGCGGCCATCGGAATCTTTTTCGGGTTCTATCCGGCGCGCAAGGCGGCGGGGCTGGATCCGATCGAGGCGCTGCGATATGAGTGAGAACACAGAGGTCAGAGGTCAGAGGTCAGGGGGCAGGAGTCGGGGGCCATGGTGCAGGACATGGGTCATGGTTCTGGCACTGGTCGCATTCACGATCGCGGCGGGGGCGGGGGAGCCGGCGGTGCGGAACCTGTCGCTGGAGGACTGCATCGGGCTGGCGCTGGAAAACAACCTGGACCTGCGCATCGAGCGGATGGACCGCGGTCTGGCGGCGCTGGGGGTGACGGAAGCCCGGGGCGGTTACGACCCGGAGCTGACGGTATCCGCCAAGCGGTCCCACGAGGAGACCGCGGGGGAAAACGCGGGCACGGCGGACGGGGCGCTGGACCTGCTGGGTTCCGAAACGGACAGCGAGAGCCTGTCGGCCACGATCGGCGGCGCCACGGCGCTGGGCGGGCTGAGCTACGAGGTGGGGGTTCGGTCGGGCCGTTCGGACGGGACGCGCGACGGAAATCCGTTCGACACAAGTTCGGGCAGCGCGGGGATCACCCTGACGCAGCCGATGCTGAAGGGATTCCGGACCGACGGCACGCGGTATCAGGTACGGGTGGCGCGCCGGCAGTCGGCCGAGGCGGCCGTCCAGCTGGAGGCGAGGGTGCAGGATCTGCTGGCGGACGTGGAATCGGCGTGGTTCGGGCTGCTGGAGGCGCAGGAAAGCATCCGCGTGCAGGAGGAGGCCGTACGGCTGGCTACGCAGCTCTACGAGGACAACCGGCGCAAGGTGCAGATCGGGGCGCTGGCCAGTCTGGACGAGAAGCAGGCGGAAAGCCAGGCGGCGGCGGCGCGGGCGGATCTCAGTTCGGCCCGGCGGGCGCACGCCGAGGCGCAGAACACCCTGAAAGCCCTGATTTACGCCGATCATCGCGGCACGCGGGATGTCCACCTGGCGCCCGTGGGGGTGCTGGCATCTTCACCGGCGGCGGTGGATGCGGCCGCGAGCGGGGAGCGGGCGCTGGAGCGCCGCCCGGACCTGCGGCAGGCGCGGCTGGCGCTGGAGCGCCGGGGCTGGGCGGTGGACTACCAGCGCAACCAGACGCTGCCGTCGCTGGATCTTGTGGGCGGGGCGGGGGTGTCGGCGAGCGACGAGGACAGCCGTCGCGACGTGTTCGACCGCCTGGAAGCGGCGGATGAACCGTACTGGACGCTGGGCGTGACGCTGGCGTTTCCGCTGGGCAACCGCGCCGCCCGCAGCCGCCACCAACAGAGCGTGGCCGAGGAGGAAAAGGCACGGGTGGAACTCCGGCAGCTCGAGGAGGCGGCGCTGGTGGAAGTGGACAACGCGGCGCGGTCCGTGGAGGCGGGCTGGGAGCGCCTGCAGGCCACGCGGGAGGCCCGGGACTACGCGGCGCAGGCGCTGGACGCGGAGCAGCGCAAGCTGGCCAGCGGCCGGAGCACGAGTTTCGTGGTGCTGCAGCTCCAGCGGGAGCTGACACAGGCGCGCAACGCGGCGGTCCGGGCCCTGACCGACTACAACCGGGAACTGTCCGCGCTGGCACGGGCGGAAGGCGCGATGCTTGAACGCCACGGCATGGAGTGGGCGGAGGAATAGGCGCGGGGGGACTGATTCACCCGCGGGGGTCAGGCAGGGGGGGCATGGGGCATGCCAAAACGCTCCGCCTCGAGGCGGAGCGTTGGAGAGGGCCGGGACCGGAACTCAGGAAAGTTCGGCGATTTCCTCGGCGATTTCGCGGGCGGCTTCGGCGGCCATCTCGAAGCGTTCGGCGGAATCGAAGTGGCGGACGGAGTCCTGGCCGTCGGCCCAGGCGATCTGAATGTCGTCCACGCCGATGTAGCCGAAGATGGCGCGGAGGGCGGGGGTCAGCCCGTCGAGGACATCGCCTTCCTTGTAGATTTCGTCGGAGGAGACCAGCAGGACGACGGTGCGGAGATGATGAGTGGGGACCACGCCTTCGGGACCCATGTTGAACATCTTGCCGGGAACGATGACCTGGTCGATCCAGGCCTTCAGGATGGACGGCATGCTGTTGAG
Source organism: Kiritimatiellia bacterium (assembly GCA_040768005.1). Classification (GTDB taxonomy): domain Bacteria; phylum Verrucomicrobiota; class Kiritimatiellia; order CAIQIC01; family Lenti-01; genus JAAZFE01. The sequence continues at coordinate 24,612 of JAXGNL010000016.1, read as the reverse complement.
CCAGACGGGCAGGGTCAGCACCAGCACGTCCGCATCCACCAGCGCCTGGGCGTTGTTGTTGGAATAGTTGGCGGCGGTTTCCTCGGCCTTGGCGGGGTTGTAGGCGGGATCGGCCACGGGCCCCCAGAAGTAGTTCAGGGCTTCGGCCGTCACGAACGGCGGCTTGTTCTGGTAGAGATCGACGTTGTTGACGAGCACGTCGGGATTTTTCTCGGTCAGCGTCGTGAAAAACTCCAGCGCCAGCTTCTTGGATTTCGAGGTTTCCGCCGGCCGGGGGTTGGCAATCACATGCAGCACATTCATTCCGAAACTCCTGTTGGGGGTCAAAAAGTGAACAATCAGGGGGTGTTGATGCCACAAAGGGGAGGCCCAATACAATGCAAAAAATTCAGCGGTGCGGATCCGCCGGGGCGAATGCGCTTGAACAAGCGGCAGGGGCATGAATAATCGGGGGCCACTTTCGAAAGGACGAGGCATGGAACTTCAGAAACTGTTTGCGGAGCGGATTGGCGGGGAGCAATTCGGACAGAGCACGGCGATTTATAAATTCGAGAAGATCAAGCGGGCGAAGAAGGCGGCGCGCGAGGCGCACCCCGGGGTGGAAATGCTCGACTTCGGGGTGGGGGAGCCCGATCAGATGGCCCCGAGGGCCATCCGGCAGGCGCTGAAGAAGGCGGTGGACGACCCGGCCAACCGGGGGTACGCCGACAACGGCATTCCTGAATTCAAGACGGCCGCCGCCAAGTACATGGCGGACTTCTTCGGAGTCACGGATCTGGACCCGGCGACGGAAATCAACCACACCATCGGGTCCAAGCCGGCGCTGGCGATGATCCCGCTGTGCTTCATCAATCCGGGGGACGCGGTGCTGGCGACGATTCCGGGCTATCCGGTTATGGCCACCCACACGAAGTATCTCGGCGGGACCGTGCTGCCCGTGCCGCTGCTGGCGAAAAACCGGTTTTTTCCGGATCTGAAGGCGCTGGAGCAGACGGATCTGTCGCGGGTCAAGCTGTTCTATGTCAACTATCCGAACAATCCGACGGGCGCCGCCGCGACAGAGGACTTCTTCGACGAGCTGATCGCCTTTGCCCAGCGGCACAACCTCCTGATTGTCCAGGATGCGGCCTATGCCACCTTGATCTACGGCCGCGATCGGCTGTCCATTCTGTCGCGTCCCGGCGGCAAGGAGGCGGCGATTGAACTGCACTCGATGAGCAAGAGCTACAACATGACCGGCTGGCGGCTGGGATTCGTCGCGGGGTCGGCCCGGGCGGTGGCCGCGGTGGCCGAGGTCAAGGACAACATCGACAGCGGCCAGTTCAAGGCCATCCAGATGGCCGCCTGCGCCGGCATCGCCGATGTGCGGCTTTCGGAGAAAATCCGCGCCCACTACCAGCGGCGGCTGCGCGGTCTGGTCAAGGTGCTCAAGGCGGCCGGGTTCAAGGCGAAGATGCCGGGCGGGACGTTTTATCTCTACGTGCCGGCGCCGACGGGGGCGGCCGGCGGCCTGCGGTTCGCCAGTGCCGAGGAGGCCTCGCAGTACCTGATCAAGGAACATGGCATTTCGACGGTGCCGTGGGATGATGCCGGGGCGTTTTTGCGCTTCGGCGCGACGTTCGAGTCGGCGGGGCGGTCCGACGACGCCCGGGTGCTGGAGGAGCTGGGGCGGCGTCTCGCCCGGGCCGGCCTCGTGTTCGGGGGCGGCGCATGAGTCCGGCGCCGTTGGTGTTTTCCAAAGGCGTTCAGCTGACGGTGTATATTGACAACCGCAAGGGGACGCTGGCCACGCTGGCGGAGTTCCTGGGCAAGCACGGCGTGAACATCTACGGGTTGACGCTCGCGGACACGGAAGGGCACGGCTACGCCCGGCTGATCGTGGACGACACCGAAAAGGCGCGCCAGCTGGTCGAGGATTCCGGGGAGCTGGTGGGCGCTCGCGACGTGCTGCTGGTCCGGGTGCAGAACGAGCCGGGGCAGCTCGGGCGGGTGCTGGCCGCGCTGGCGGCGCGCAACCTGAACATTGAGTACGGCTATTCCTCCGGCGGTCCGGACGACGAAAAAGGCCTGGTTCTGGTTCCGTCCGACATGGAGGCGGCGATGGCGGCCCTGGCGGCGTTCCGCCCCGGAAAGACGTAAGACGATCATGTCCGAGCCCCGGGTCAGCATCATCACCAGCACTTACAACCGCTCGGCGGTGCTGCGGCGGGCCATCCAGTCGGTGCGGGCCCAGCGGGGATTCGAGGACTGGGAAATGTGCATCGTCGGCGACTGCACGCCCGACGACAGCGAGGCCGTCGTGGCGTCGTTCGGCGATCCGCGCCTGCGGTTTTACAACCTGGCCGAAAAGTCGCCGCCGGTCGCCCACGGGGCCATCGCCAAAAACCACGGCATTTTCGAGATGGCGCGGGCGCAGTGGATCGCCTACCTGGACGACGACGACGAGTATCATCCCGATTTCCTGCGGGTGATGATGGGGGAAGTGGCCCGGCATCCCGAACAGCCGGTATTTTATTGCCGGTGCCGGTACCGCGACAAGGCCACCGGGCGGCGGATCCTCGGAAATCCCTTCCAGCCCTGGCTGCATCGCTGGAACCGCGAAAAACTGCTGCGCTTCAACTTCATCAACACGGCCAATGTCGTGCACAAGAAGTCGCTGATCGAGGACGTGGGCGGATGGGATCCCAAGGACTACTTCGACGACTACGACCTGTGGAAGCGGATGAGCGCCAAGTGCGACTTCCACTATGTGAACCGCGCGCTGGTGATTTCGCATGTCGGCGATTGTCCGCCTTTTTTCAAGCGCTTGTTCACCAAGGGCTGGAAGATCCTGCGCCACGGACGGCGACTGCAGGATCAGGGCTGACGGCGCTTCAGCGGGCGGCGCCCTGCTGGATCAGTTTCGCCAGGGCCCTGGCCAGAGGATGGTTGGGCACGGTCGCGGAGACTCGGTTGTTCACCTTGGCGGCAAATCCGCCGGCCTGCAAGGTGCTCAAATGAACCTGGAGCGGATGAGCGGGGATGTGGACAGCAAACGGAAGGTCCCTTAACGCACAGGGACCGCCGAGCAGGAACCGGAATATCCGGATTCGCCGCTCATGGGCCAGCCCGGCGGCGATGACGCACATCTCCATGTCGCGCTCAGGTGGAAACTGCTCGAGCGCGGTGCGGATGGCCTTCAACAGCGGGGCTGCACTGGATACCTGCGGGTCTGCCGCCAAGCGATAGACCTGCAGGGTTCCTTGCCGTTCCGATTGAAGCAGGCCCCTGGACTGGATTCGACGCAGTTCCTGGCTGGCGGCGGCATGGCCAATGCCAACCCTACGACCCAAGGCGGAAACCCCTTCGCCGGCATGGGAAGACAATTCGCGGAGCAGTCTGATCCGGGTGTGGCCCGCCAGCATCTTGCCGGTACGCCAAAGGGTTGGATTCAGGGGAGGGGGCTGGGACGTGCCTGTCATACGGGACAGTCAAGCACAACAGATCAATTGTTGCAACAAGTGAAATCAATTGTTGCAACAAATGAACACAAGTGATTCAGGGCGCACATCCATTCAGTTGATTTTTATGCATGGGGGTGTATCTTGCAGCGACTGACCCAAAAGGAATTTTCATGGCCTGGCAATACAGCGAAAAGACGAAGCGGATCTTCATGGATGCGGTGCAGGGAAAGCCCGGGACGCATCTGGGGGAGATCGAGGATGCAGACGGAGTGGGCCAGCACGGGTCCATTGTCTGCGGCGACGCGCTGAAGTTCACGTTCCGGGTGAAGAAGGATCCGGATCCGCTGAAGGATGTGATCACGGAGGCGAAATACCTGACGTTCGGGTGCACATCGGCGATTGCGGCATCGGAAGCGCTGTGTGCGCTGATCGAAGGCCACAACCTGACGCCGGTCCAGGCGCTGCAGATCAAGAACCAGGACATCGTGGATTTCCTGGAGGGGCTGCCGCAGCAGAAGATCCATTGCTCGGTGATGGGGGCGGAGGCGCTGGAGGCGGCGGTGGTGGACTGGGCGCAGAAGCGGGGGGTGGATCTGGCGGCGCTGGGGGTGAAGCTGACGGGCGAAAGCGCGGATGACGACGGCCGGGTGGTCTGCAAGTGCTTCGGCGTGACGGAACCCTATCTGCGGCGGAAGATCAAGGAACTCAACCTGCGGACGATCGACGACATTGTGTCGGCGCTGAAGGCCGGCGGGATGTGCGGGGCGTGCCGCTATGCGCCGGGGGGGCTGCAGGACATTCTGAACGAGACATGGGGCACGGGGGAGCCGGCGCCGACGACGGTGGCGGCGGAGCCGGTGGCGGAGGAGGGAATGTCGCCGTTCCAGCGTTACCGGAAGATCGAAAAAGTGATCGACGAAACGGTGCGCCCGGTGCTGAAGGGCGACGGGGGCGACATCGAGCTGGTGGACATCAAGGACTGGACGGTCTATTGCGGGCTGCGGGGGGCGTGCGCGGGGTGCATGGGGGCGTCGCGGACGCTGCAGCTGATCGTGGAACGGACGCTCAAGGACCAGGTGGACGAGCGGATCCGGGTGGTGCCGGTTTGAGCGGAAGGACCGGGCCTGTGAAGACGTCTCCGCTGATTTATGCCGACAACAACGCGACGACGGCGGTGGCGCCCGAGGTGGCGGAGGCGATGCAGCCGTTTTTCGGCGCGGCCTATTTCAATCCGAGCTCGATGTACGAGCCGGCGCTGAAGGTGGCGGAGGCGCTGAAGGCGGCGCGGGAGACGGTGGCGGGGTTTCTGGGGGGCGTGCCGGCGTCGGAGGTCTTGTTCACGTCGTGCGCGACGGAGAGCAACAACGCGGCGATTTTCGGGGTGGCGGCGGCGAATCCGGCGCGCAAGCATATCGTGACGAGCGCGGTGGAGCATCCGGCGGTGATGGAGGTGTGCCGGGAGATGCAGCGGCGCGGGTATGAGGTGACTTATCTGGGCGTGGACCGCCAGGGGCGGATTGCGATGGCGGACTACGTGCGGGCGCTGCGGCCGGACACGCTGCTGGTGACGCTGATGCATGCGAACAACGAGACGGGCGTGGTATGGCCGGTGGGCGACTGGGCGCGGATCGCGAAGGAGACGGATCCGGGGATCGTGTTTCACACGGATGCGACGCAGACGGCGGGCAAGCTGCCGCTGGATCTGGCGGGGGAGCTGAAGCACGTGGATCTGCTGTCGTTTTCGGGGCACAAGATGCATGCGCCGAAGGGGGTGGGCGCGTTGTATGTACGCCGCGGAACGCCGCTGCGTCCCTACCTGCTGGGCGGCCATCAGGAAGGCGGGCGGCGCGGGGGCACGGAGAACGTGGCGTACATCGCGGGGCTGGCGCGGGCGTGCGAGCTGGCGCAGGCGCATGCGCCGGACATGGCGCGGATCGCGAAGCTGCGCGACGGCTTGCAGACGGAGCTGGTGAATACGGTGCCGCATGTGGAGGTGAACGGGGCGGAGGCGGAGCGCACGCCGAACACGCTGAATCTGTCGTGCCACTACATCGAGGGCGAGGCGATCCTCTACGAGCTGAACAGTTACGGCATCTGCGCGAGCACGGGCAGCGCGTGCTCAAGCGGGTCGCTGGAGCCGAGCCACGTGCTGAAGGCGCTGGGGGTGCCGTTCACGGCGATGCACGGGTCGATCCGGCTGAGCTTCAGCGCCTACACGACGGAGGCGGAGGTGAAGCGCATCGCGGAGGTGTTCCCGAAGGTGGTGGCGGACCTGCGCCAGATGTCGCCGTACTGGGACCAGAAGCACAACCGGCCGCGCGAGAATATTTCCTTATGACGGGGGGCGGTTTCGGCGGCGGTTCCGCGAAGCGCGGACCTGATTCACCCACGGAGCAAGCCCGTGGGGGTCTGAGGCAAACGGGGATTGATTCACCCGTGGCGCGAGGCCGCGGGGGGCTGGATTTTCCATGGTGTGGAAAAAAGTTTTCCACGCTGTGGAAAACGGCGGTTGCGGCCGGGATGGCCGTGCTGGGGGCGGTGCAGGCGGGAGCGGAATCTCAACATGCTGCAATGCAAGGACTGACCCCTATGGCGATCGAGCGGCTGGGGGTGTGGTGCGAGTTCATGCCGTATGCGGAGGTGGCGGCGCATTTGCCGGCGCTGGCGGAATATGACTGTGATTTGATCCTGCACGTGGAGCGGGAGAGTTTCGGCGATCCGGATTTCCCGCGGCTGCTGCGGGCGGCGGAGAAGGCGGGGGTGGGGGTGGATGCGTGGCTCTTGCTGCCGTACGAGGAGCATTTGTACGTGGGGCAGGCGAGTGTGGCGGCGGTGCGGGGCCTGGCGCGGCAGGCGGCGGATTTCTTCGATCGGCACCGGCTGAAGGTGCGGGCGTTTGTGTTCGACTGCGAGCCGTCGCCGCTGCTGGGGGCGGAGCTGTTTGCGGCGGCGCGGCGCGGGAATCTGAAGGGGTTGGCGGCGATTGTGCGCCGGGAACTGGACGCGGAGGCGTTTGAGCGGGACACGGCGGAGATCAATGCGCTGGTCGCGGAGCTGCGGGGGCGGGGCTATGCGGTGGACGGGGCGGCGAACCGGGCGTTCCTGGATGCGCAGTCGCGGGGGAACGTGGCGCTGGAGGACGGATTGAATGCGCCGGTGAGCGCGGTGGGGTGGGACGCGCTGTCGTTCATCACGTACCGGTACCAGGCGAGCGCGCTGGACTATGTGGCGATGCTGAACCGGTATGCGACGCTGGGGCGGCGGCTGTACGGGGAGCGGGCGGCCATGGACGTGGGGTTGCTGGGCGACTACCACGCGATTCCGGAGAACGCGGAGCGGGCGGCGCTGTTCGGCGGGGAGGAGGAATTCATGGCCTATCTGCGGGGCATGCGCAGCGTGTACGATCTGGAGGAGGCGGTGGGGGTGGTGCTGGGCTGCGGGGTGCGGCGGATCAACCTGTACGCGCTGGACGGGGCGGCGACCTCGGTGGCGGGGCTGGAGAACTGGCTGAAGGCGGCGCGGCGGGCGAAGCCGCGGTCGTTCTGGGGCCGCTGGACGCCGGGGCGGTCGCTGGGATATGGTGCGGTCGGTGCGCTGACGGAGAAGAGTTTCCGCTGGCTGACCGGAGGATCGGAGAAGACGCATGGACAAATCGTGTTCCGGGAGCCGGCACCTGGTGCTGGCGAGCGCCAGCCCTAGGCGGCGCGGTTATCTGCATCAATTGGGGTACGACTTCGAGGCGGTGACGCCGCAGACGGAGGAAAAGCCGCGTGACGGGGAGGCGCCGGAGGGGTATGTCCTGCGCAATGCGCGGGAGAAGTCGGCGGACGTGGCGGGGAAGGTGCCGCCGCAGGCGGTGGTGGTGGCGGCGGACACGGTCGTGGTGCTGCGGGGGCGGATCATGGAGAAGCCGGCGGGCGCGGAGGGCGCGCGGGAAATGCTGCGGTCGCTGAGCGGACAGGTGCACCAGGTCATCACGGGGGTCTGCGTGCGCGGGCGGGGGGCGGACGGGGCGGAGAAGGTCTGCTCGTTCGCGGTGACGACGGACGTGGAGTTCAAGGCGCTGCCGGACGAGGAGATCGAGGCGTACATCGCGAGCGGGGAGCCGATGGACAAGGCGGGGGCGTATGCGATCCAGGGGCGGGCGGCCTACATGATCCGGCGGATTTCGGGGTCCTACACGAACGTGGTGGGTCTGCCGCTGACGGAACTGGAGGAGACGCTGTCGCGGGAATTCGGCGTGAAGCCGACGTTCCACGGCCCGGCCGGCGCGTAGGCCTTCCACAAGGCCTGACCCCATGGGGGATCAGTTGGCGACGGGGCCTTCGGGGGCGTCGGGGACGGAGGGAGGCGGCGGCGGATCGGATGCCGGAACGGCGGGTGTGCGGTCGATCGGCGCGGGGGAGAGGTCGGGGGTTAGATCGGGTCGGAGGTCGGGGCGGGAGAGCGGGTTCGGAGGGGTGGCGCCGGGGGCGGCAGGGACGCCGGGGCGAGGCATGTCGAACTGAACGTCTTCGATGATCCAGGTCAGGCCGGTTTTACGGAATACCATGAGGGTGGCCTGGGGGGCCTTGGAGCCCTGGACCTGCACACCGACAAAGAGGAGACCGGGCTGGGTTTCGATGGCGCGGACGAAGGACCAGCGCGAGGGGAGACCGGCTTTTTCCAGGAAGGTTTGGGCGCGGGACAGGAAGGCAAGGAGGGGGGTGCGGGCGCGGAATTCGGCGCTCATGCCGGCATAGGCCTGGTCCGGTTCGCCGGATTGAAACGACTGCCAGAAGCGGTCCACGAGGGCATTGACTTCGGGGGGCGGGGCGACGGTGGGGCCGACGCGGAGGACGGGGCGGCGGCTCATGAGTTCTTCGACCACGGCGGGGGAGATGAGCCAGTCGTCGCCGAGCTTGACGAGGCCGACGAGGAGGGGTTTTTCGCGGCCGGCGGCGGAGCGGCCTTCGATGCGGACGAGGTAGCCGGGGATGTCGTCGGGGGCGGGGGCGTAGCCGCGGATGCTCCAGGTCATGCCGGGGTAGTCGGCTTCTTCGAGAACCTGCATCAGGATGGCCCGGAGGCGGGCGGGATCGAGGTCATGGACCTGGATCTGGGCGGACAGTTCCTCGAGATCTTCGGCGGTGAGCCCGGGGTTGTTGGTTTTGAGGTCGTCGAGGCGGCGGTCGAGGAGGTATTGGCGCATGCCGCGGAGGTCATGGAGGGCGAGCGCGCCGGGCAGGTCGCCCTGGGCGAGGAGGGACAGATAGGATTCGACGAGGGAAGCGGCGGCGGGATCGGGGGGCTGGGGGGAGAAGACGGGGGGCAGATCGGCGCCGGGGTCGGCGAGGGCGGCCTGGCAGGACCAGGCGAGGCAGAGCAGGCAGAGGAGTTTTCTCATGGGCGGGGTCTCCGGGGCGTCGGCGGGGGTTGACATGCAGTGCCTTCATAATGCCGAACGGGGGCGGCAAGTCAAACGCGGGATGGCGGCGCGGAAAAGTTTTGCGCCGGGGGGAAGGGGGGGGCATAATGCGCGACGATTGAGGCAGCAGCGGGCGGAGACCGGAGAAAAGGGCGCAGCGGGACGTGAGTGATTTTTTGCAGTTCGAGGACGTGTCCAAGCACTACGGGACGGTGAAGGCGGTGGACCACGTGTCGCTGTCGGTGAGGCAGGGCGAATTCTTCTCGCTGCTGGGGCCGAGCGGCTGCGGCAAGACGACGCTGCTGCGGATCCTGGCGGGGTTTGAGCAGCCGGACACGGGCCGGGTGCTGCTGGGGGGCGAGGATGTGACGGACCTGCCGCCGTACGAGCGCAAGGTCAATACGATTTTCCAGAGCTATGCGCTGTTTCCGCACCTGTCGGTATGGGACAACATCGCGTTCGGGCTGAAGGTGGCGAAGCGGCCGAAGAAGGAGATCCAGGCGGAGGTCGAGGCGATGCTGGCGCTGATCCAGATGGAGGATCAGGCGTGGAAGAAGCCCGACCAGATTTCGGGGGGGCAGAAGCAGCGGGTGGCGATTGCGCGGGCGCTGGTGAACAAGCCGCGGGTGCTGCTGCTGGACGAGCCGCTGGCGGCGCTGGACCTGAAGCTGCGGCAGCGGATGCTGATCGAGCTGGATCTGATTCACGACGAGGTGGGCATCACGTTTCTGTATGTGACGCACGATCAGGGCGAGGCGATGAGCCTGTCGGACCGGATTGCGGTGATGCAGGCGGGGAAGATCGAGCAGCTGGGGACGCCGGCGGAGATCTACGAGGCGCCGCGGTCGAGTTTTGTGGCGGCGTTCATCGGGGACACGAATTTCTTCGACGGCGTGGTGGCGGAGCCGCTGGAGAAGCACACGGTGCTGGACGGGTTTCTGTCGGTGGCGGTGGACCGGGACTACAGCCGGCTGAAGATCGAGGATTTTCCGGACCTGGAGTGCTTCAACGACAAGCAGATCAAGCAGGGGGAGCACGTATTTCTGAGCATCCGGCCGGAGAAGTTCCGGATTTCGCGGGAGAAACCGGAGGCGCAAGCGCATTTGAACATCCTGGAGGGGGGGGTGGAGGATGTGATCTATCTGGGGTCGCAGACGAAGTACTGGGTGAGGGTGGGGGACTACCGGATCTCGGTGATCCGGCAGCACAGCCGTTATCTGCTGGACGAGAAGCCGATCCGGTGGAATGAGCGGGTGTGGCTGAGCTGGCATGCGGACGACGGGTTCATGCTGGAGAAGTACAGCGAGCAGGACGAGGCGCTGCTGCAGCCGCCGCCGGAGGAGGTGGGGGAGACATCGGAGCCGGGGGCGGACGCGCCATGAAGGCGGGGGCCCGGACGCGCCTGGCGGAGTGGCTGGTGACGCTGCCGTCGTTCGTGTGGCTGGGGGTGCTGTTCCTGGTGCCGACGGTGCTGGTGTTCGCGATCACGTTCAAGCCGGCGACGCCGTTCGGGGGCATCGGGGAGGGGTGGACGCTGGACACGCTGCGGACGCTGGGGAATCCGAACTATCCGGCGATCATCTGGCGGACGATCCGGCTGAGCATGCTGGCGACGGGGGGGTGCATCCTGCTGGCGACGCCGATGGCGTACTACATGGCGCGGGCGGGCGAAGCGTGGCGGCGATGGCTGCTGCTGCTGGTGGTGCTGCCGTTCTGGACGAGTTCGCTGGTGCGGATATTCGCGTGGAAGGTGCTGCTGCATCCGGAGGGGATGCTGAAGCAGGCGCTGGTATGGCTGGGGCTGGCGGGGCCGGACGCGATGCTGCTGTACAACGAGAACGCGGTGCTGCTGGTGATGGTCTATACCGAGCTGCCGTTCGCGATCCTGCCGATCTACGCCGCGGCGGAGAAGTTCGATTTCCGGCTGATCGAGGCGGCAAAGGATCTGGGGGCGTCGTCGTTCCGGGCGTTCCGGGCGGTGTTCCTGCCGGGGATCCGGGTGGGGCTGCTGACGGCGTTTCTGATGGTGTTCATTCCGTCGCTGGGGTCGTACGTGATTCCGGACATCGTGGGGGGGCCGACGAGCGAGATGGTGGGCAACAAGATCGCGCAGCGGACGTTCGTGGACCGGAACCTGCCGCACGCGGCGGGGCTGTCGGCGATCCTGGCGGTGGCGGTGCTGGCGCCGCTGCTGGCGATTGCGAGTCTGCGGCGGCGGGAGAGTCCGCGGGACACGCTGCGGGAGGAGGGCGTATGAAGCCCAGCCGCCTGCCGCTGGTGGTGACGTGGGCCGTGCTGCTCTTCTTCTACCTGCCGATCGCGATCCTGGTGATCCAGTCGTTCAACTCGGCGCGGTTCGGGGGTTCGTGGGAGACGACGTCGCTGAAATGGTACCGGCAGCTGATGAACGAGCCGAGCATCTGGCATGCGCTGACCAACACGCTGATCATCGCGGGGACGGCGACGCTGGCGTCGATGGTGCTGGGGACGTCGGCGGCGTTTGCGCTGCACCGCTACGGGGGGAGCCGGCTGCAGAAGCTGCACTACAGCCTGATCTACATGCCGCTGGTGCTGCCGGAAATCCTGATGGGGCTGAGCCTGCTGCTGTTCTTCGTGGCGGTCAACGTGCAGCTGGGGCTGGCGACGATTTTCATCGCGCATGTGACGTTCTGCCTGTCGTACGTGGCGATGACGGTGCTGGCGCGGCTGCAGGACTTCGATTTCGCGATCATCGAGGCGGCGCAGGATCTGGGGGCGGGCTGGTGGACGACGCTGTGGAAGGTGCTGGTGCCGATGCTGGCGCCGGGCATCCTGGCGGGCGGACTGCTGGCGTTCACGCTGTCCATTGACGACTTCGTGATTTCGTTTTTCGTGGCGGGGCCGGGGTCCACCACGCTGCCGATCAAGATCTACAGCATGATCAAGTACGGATCGCCGCCGCTGATCAACGCGCTGTCCACGCTGCTGCTGCTGGTGACGTTCGCCAGCGTGGCGGCGAGCCAGCACCTGACCCGGAAGGACCGGGCCGCGGCGGCCTGACACCTGTTTGAAAACAAGCCAACGAGGAGAAAACCGCATGAAGAAGGCGATAGGAAAGAGTCTGGGGACGGGGCTGCTGCTGGCGGTGCTGGCGGCGGGCTGCGGGCCGAAGAAACCGGTGCTGCACATCTACACGTGGTCGGACTACGTGAAGCCGGAGCTGGTGACGCGGTTCGAGCAGGAGAACGGCTGCCGGGTGGTGATCGACACGTTCGATTCCAACGAGGCGATGTATGCCAAGCTGAAGGCGGGGGCGACGGGCTACGATCTGCTGTTTCCGAGCAGCTACATGGTGAAGATCATGAACGAGCAGGGGATGCTGCAGAAGCTGAATCCCGAATGGCTGCCGAACCGGAAGAACATCGATCCGGCCTATCTGGCGATGGCGGTGGACAAGGAGATGGAGCACAGCGTGCCCTACACGGCGACGATCACCTGCCTGGGGTATCTGGGCAGCCGGGTGGAGAATCCGGAGCCGACGTGGGCGATGCTGGACCGCGAAGACCTGAAGGGGCGCATGACGATGCTGAACGACTACCGCGAGACGATCGGGTCGGCGCTGAAATTCCTGGGCTACAGCCTGAACACGCTGGACGATGCGCAGCTGGCGGAGGCGAAGGCGGTTGTGCTGCGCTGGAAGAAGAACCTGGCGAAGTTCGAGAACGAGCAGTACAAGACCGGTCTGGCCTCGGGCGAATTCCTGCTGACCCACGGCTACAGCGGGGATCTGATGCTGGTGCAGAGCGAGAACGAGGACATCGAGATCGTGGTGCCGCGGGAAGGCACGGCGCTGAGCTTCGACGACATGGTGATTCCCGCGACGGCCCAGCAGACCGAGCTGGCGCACCGGTTCATCAACTTCATTCTCGATCCGCAGGTGGCGGCGGAGCTGACGGAGTACATCTATTTCCTGTGTCCGAACGAGCCGAGCTACGCGCTGCTGGGCGACGAGATCCGGGAGGACCCGATCCTGTTCCCGCCGCCGGAGGTGGTGGCAAAGCTGGAAATGATCCAGGACCTGGGCGAGGGCAACGTGAAATACACCCAGCTCTGGGACGAGATCAAGGCCGGCGAATAGGTCGGCCTGGAGCTCGATTTCGACCCGGCCAGCGGCGGCCCCGCTATCCGGGGCGCCGCGGTGTGCCGCCGCTCCATCTGCTGGAATCGCCTGGCTCGGGGGGGGCGCTCGGCCCGGAAGCGGACCGGAAGGGCCGGAGGGTGGAACTCCCCCCGGATCCATTCATCAGGGTTGTTCACCAACCGGGTGCAGACCCGCTGGACTGGGTCAAGTCGGGGGCTGAAACCGGAGGAGAACCCGCAGGGGTTCGAAGGGTTTTCCGAGGGTTGGCAACCGGAAAAGGCAGAATCGGCAACACCCCCGGCAGAAGGGGGCATAATTCCTTCCTCCTCAAGGGGATTCGGCCTTCAAAACCACATATAATTGTCCTATTGACAATTAACAACAACTATATATTGTAGTGAGGTATAAAATTTGTCGATTAGGGGGAGTTGGGGTTGTCGGAGGTGGGGGAATGGCCTTGAATGCCTTCAAACGGTGCGGGACCGGTTTGGTCTTGTACCGTTCGATTTTCTGAATGGACCCGACCCGGAAAGGAAGGCAGGCGATGAACAAGGTGGCGGCAGTGGCATTCGACGGGTTTCGCAAGCGCGACGGGCTGGTGGTTCCGTTCAGCCGGGAAAAGATCATTCAGGCCATTTACCGGGCGGCGGACGAGGTGAGGCGTCGCGACCACGTGGAGGTGGGCGACGCGATGCCGGAGCAGATGGCGGACCTGGTGATTCAGCAGCTGACCGATCCGCGCAGCGAATATCATGTATCGGCGGACGAGCAGGGCCGGCGGATTCCGCACATCGAGGACATGCAGGATCTGATCGAGATCGTGCTGGCGGAGCAGGGGTATGCGCCGATCGTGGCGGCGTACAAGCGGTTCCGGAAGCACCGGCAGCTGGCGCGGGAACGGATCCGGGTGCGCAACGCGCAGCGGTCGTCGGGGGACGGCAAGCCGGTGGATCTGACAGACGCGAGCATGCTGATGGTGGAATCGGTGGCGCGGGGCAGCACGCTGCCGTGGGACCGCAAGGAGCTGATTGACACGCTGGTGCAGCACACGGACCTGAACGGGGAGGTGGCGCTGAACATTGCCAAGACGGTGGAAAACCAGGTGATCGCCAGCGGCATGCGCAGCGTGGACAGCACGCTGATCCGCGAGCTGCTGAACAACGAGCTGGCGCAGCGCGGCTACCGCCACCAGCTGCGGGACCTGTCGGTGTACGGGGTGTCGCGACAGTTTGTGGACCGGCTGATGTACGCGAAGAGCCTGGAAAACAGCAACATCGTCAACAACAACCCGGAGGCGGTGCAGCTGGGCATCGCGGAGCTGGTGCTGAAGCAGTGGGCGCTGGACACGATCTTTTCATCCGATCTGAAGCACGCGCACAACACGGGGGCGATCCATCTGCACGACCTGGGCTATCCGCACCGGGTGTACTGCTCGTCGCATTCGGTGGAATACGTGAAGAAGTACGGATTGACGGGGCTGAACAACCTGAACAACGACAGCGCGCCGGCGTCGAGCGCGCACGTGCTGACGGGACATCTGAACACGTTTCTGTCGTCCATGCAGGCGAACTACGCGGGGGCGCTGGGGCTGGCGTACATCAACATCATGTTCGCGCCGTATTTGCGCGGAAAGAGCCAAAAGGAAATCCGCCAGATCGCCCAGGGGCTGATTTTCGGCGGGGCGCAGAACGCGTTTTCGCGCGGCGGGCAGACGATATTCCTGGATTTCAACATCCACACGGGGGTGCCGGGCTATCTGAAGACAGTGCCGGCCGTCGGCCCGGGCGGGCGCTACCTGCTGCGGCGGGAGGATGGGGAAGCGGTCCGGCTGGAGGAAGTGACCCGGCCGGAGAAGGACGCCCACGGCAACCGGATGATGGAGTTGTTTGTGACGGAGGCGGACGGGTCGCGCCGCTGCGTGCTGCGCGAGGTGGCCGACGAGAAGCACGGGCAGGTGTACGACCGGGACGTGGAGAAGGATCTGGCGGCGCGCGGCGAACGGATCCTGACCTACGGCGATTTCGAGGAAGAGGCGCGCGAGCTGACCCGGGCGCTGCTGGACGTCTGGGAGGAGGGCGACGCCAACGGGCATGTCTTCGAGTTTCCGAAGTGCGACTTCCACGTCAGCGCCGAGACGTTCACGGATCCGGCGCAGATGGCGATCTATGAGCGCGCCTGCGAGGTGGCCAGCCGCAACGGGTCGGTTTACTTCATCTTCGACCGCGACGAGGTGACGCTGTCGGCGTGCTGCCGGCTGCGGACGACGATCCAGGACAACTACATGCTGCGGCATCCGGAGAGCATGCGGTTCTGCGGGTTCCAGAACGTGACGATCAACATTCCCCAGTGCCTGTACCGGGCGGCTCGCGCCGGGCAGCGCACGTACGACGGATTGGTTGCCGAGATCGACAAGATGATGGACCTGGCGGTGAAGGCGCACGAGCAGAAGCGCACCCGCATAGCGGAAATGATCAGCGCGCCGGGCTTTCCGCTGTGGCAGATCGGCAAGACGGCCTGCGACGGCAAGCCGTACGTCGAACTCGACAAGGCCACCTACATCATCGGACTGATCGGGGTGAATGACGCGATTCAGTTCCTGACCGGCAAGGAATTCCACGAGGACGAGGCGGCGATGCGCCTGGGGGAGAAGCTGATCGCGCACATGTTCCTCCGGTGCAAAAAGCTGTCGGTGAAGCACAAGATGAAGCTGACGCTGGAGGAGTCGCCGGCGGAGAGCGCGGCGCGGCGGCTGGCGAAGGCGGACCTGGTGTACTACCGCGACGAGGCGCTGCAGGTGTACAAGGGCGGAAGCGAAGACGTGGCGTACTATACCAACAGCATCCATCTGTCGGCGGAAGCGCCGGTCTCGCTGGTGGAGCGCATCCGGCAGCAGGCGAAGTTCCACAGCCTGATCGAGAGCGGGGCCATCACGCACGCGTTCATCGGCGAGGAGCGGCCGTCGCCGGGGGCGATCGAGGCCCTGATGCGCGAGACGTTTTTCCGGACGCAGTCGGCGCAGGTGACGCTGTCGCCGGAGTTCACCTACTGCCTGGACTGCGGGCACAACATGCGCGGGCTGCAGGAGCGCTGCACGAGCTGCGGGTCGGAGCACGTGGAGGGGGAAACGCGGGTCGTGGGCTATTTCAGCAAGATCCAGAACTGGAACAAGAGCAAGCGGGAGGGGGAGCTGCCGGCGCGCCGGCGCGGTCTCTACGCGGTGGAAACGCAGGCGGCGCCTCCGGCGGCGGCCGCGGAAGCCGGTTCGCCCGCGGAACCCGAACTCGCCACGGCGGAGGCCTGACATGTCCAAGACGTATCAAATCCACGTATTTGGCAAGCCGGGCTGCGCGAAGTGCCACACGCTCAACGGGCGGCTGGACGATCTGCTGCAGGACGAGGCCTGGGCCGACTTCGAGAAGGTCTATCACGACCTGGAGACCGAATCCGGCCTGGTGGAGTTCTGCGAGGCCGAGTGCCTGAATCCGCAGCGCGTGCCGGGGTTCTACGTGTCCAAGGCCGATCCGGCCACAGGGGTTCAGAAGCCGGTGCCGAATCCGGCGCCCGGCGCACCGGATGCCCCGGGCGGAAGCAGCGCGCTCTATACGTGGGTGGGGTTGCAGACCGATTACACCGACGCGGGGCGCGGTTTGATCACGCCCCGGATGATCGAAGCCGTGCTCCAGCAGGCCAGGGGACTGTGAGGGGAAGCGCAGAACGCAGAACAATGAACGAGGAACGGAGCAGCCGGGGGGGCATGGTGAACAGCCCCGGGACGGGGTCGTCCCGGCTCCAACCAGTCCGGGATTTGAATGGAGGCGGGACGCCCTCGTCCCGCGTTTGAGATGAATGCGGCGACCGACAATTCCCCCGTTTTCGGCATTCTGCAGAATGCCTCGATGGTGGATTATCCGGGGCGGATGGCGGCGGTGCTGTTTCTGTCAGGGTGCAATTTCCGCTGCGGTTTCTGCCATAACGCCAATCTGATGGGGCGGGTGGTGATGGAGGGACTTTCCTGGGCGGACGTCGAGGCGACCTGCCGGAAGTTTCGCGAAAATTGGGTGCAGAGCATGGTGGTGACGGGCGGGGAGCCGACGCTGCACCCGGGGATATTCGAGCTGGTGGACCGGCTGAAGGGCTGGGGGTTTGCGGTCAAGCTCGATACCAACGGATCGCGGCCGGAGGTGCTCGAGGAACTGCTGCCGCAGGTGGATTACGTGGCGATGGACGTGAAATTCGCACCGGAAGAGTACGAGGAACGGACGGGATTCGGCCGCATCGAGGCCTTGAGCCGGTCCATGGACCTGATTCGGGGAACATCTGTCGGGTACGAATTCCGGACGACGGTGATCGACGCCTGGCACAACGAAGACAAGATGCGGGCCATCGGCGAGTGGGTGCGCGGGGCCCGGCGGCATGTCCTGCAGGGATTCGTGCCGCACGAAAACCTGCCGGACCCCTCCTGCCGAGTCATGAAGGAAACCCCATCGGCCACCCTGCACCGGCTGGCCGATGTGCTGCGCGGCTATGTCGAACAGGTGGACGTCCGCGGCGAGTTTTGAGCCAGCCGGCACATCATCAAAGATTTTTCGCGGGATCTGGGGTGTTTTGGATAACAGAGGCCGGAGGGGGGGCAGAAGGCAGACCCCCGCCGGGACATCGCCGCGGGGCGCCGCCGGGAGTGAAACGGGGTTGATTCCGCGCCTGTTTTTTGAGTGAATACGCGGCCGTGTGTGCAGCGCCGGAATATCGGCGCGCAGCGGGAGAGATTGTGTACCTAAAAGCACTGGAAATGGTCGGGTTCAAGAGCTTCGCCGAGCGGACGAAGCTGGTGTTCGAGCCCGGGATGATGGCGATCGTGGGACCGAACGGCTGCGGCAAGAGCAACGTGTCGGACGCGATCCGCTGGGTGCTGGGCGAGCAGAGCCCCAAAGCGCTGCGCGGCGGGACGATGACGGATGTGATCTTCAACGGCACGGACCAGGCCAAGCCGCTGGCGATGGCCGAGGTCAGCCTGACGCTGGCGGACTGCGAATCGGTGCTGGGCACGGAATACAACGAGGTGACGGTGACCCGCCGGGTGTTCCGTTCCGGGGAGGGCCAGTACTTCATCAACAAGGCGCAGTGCCGGCTGAAGGACATCCAGCGCCTGTTCATGGACACGGGGCTGGGGACCAATTCCTACAGCGTGATGGAGCAGGGGCGCATTGACCAGATCCTCAGCTCGCGTCCCGACGACCGCCGCGAGGTGTTCGAGGAAGCCAGCGGCATCAGCAAGTACAAGGCCGACAAGAAAGAGGCGTTGCGCAAGCTGGAGCATACCGAGGCGAACCTGCTGCGCCTGGGCGACATCCTCAAGGAAGTCAAGCGCCAGATCATTTCGCTGCAGCGGCAGGTGGGCAAGGCCCGGCGCTACAAGAGCCTCCAGGACCAGCTGCGCGGCTGCGACGTCTGGCTGGCGAAGGACCGCCTGGGCGAACTGGATGCGTCGCTGGCGGCGCTCGAGGCCGACTTGAAAACCCATGCCGCCCGCGAAGAAGAGCTTCGCGCCGGGGTGGAGGAGGCCGAAACCCGCGCCAACGAGCTGCGCCAGCACATGGCCGAAGTCGAAGGACGGATCGCCGCCGCCATGGATGCCGCCGCCGAGGCGACGGGAGCGCTGTCGCGCGCCCGCGAACTGATCCGCGTCAACCAGGAGCGCGCGCAGGAACTGGAGACGCTGTCGCAGCGCGACTCCCGCGAGACGGAGAGTGCCCGCGCCAGCCTGGCCCGGCATCAGGCCGAACTCGACGCGCTGAAGAAGGATTTGATCGCCGCGACGGATTCGCACGAAACCGCGCGGGCCGAGCTGGAGCAGCGCCAGGCCGCGCTGGCGGCTCACGACCGCCGGACGGGGGAAGCCCGCGAGCGCCTGCAGGCGCTGCGCACCGAGGCGCTGGATCTTGAAACCCGTCTGACCCGTCTGCAGAACGAATGGAACGAGATCGAGGCCCGCGAGCGCACGGACCTGATCCGGCGCGAGCGGTTTGCGGCCGAGAAGGCCGAGGCCGAGCGGGCGGTGGAGTCCTACGAGGAGCGCCTGGGCCTCATGGCGGGCCAGCAGGAGCAGAAGCAGGCCGGCGCCGACGAGGCCCGGCGCCAGGTCGAGGACCTGATGCAGTCGCAGGCCGGCAGGGCGGACCAGCTGGCCGCCCTGCAGAAGGAAATCTCCGGCCTGGATTCGGAGACGGCGGCGCGGGAAGCGCAGGTGAACCTGCTGGCGAAGAGCCGGGCCGAAGGCCGGGGATTTTCCACCGGGGCGAAAAAGCTGCTGGAAAACGAGCCGGTTCCCGGCGTGGATCCCAAACGTATTCTAGGGGCGCTGGCGGAAAAAATACGGGCCGGCAAATCCTATCAGCTCGCGCTGGAAGCCGTGTTGCGCTCGTGGCTGGACGCCGTGCTGGTGACGGATGCCGCCGGGGCGCTGGAAATCGCCCGGCAGCTGCAGGCCTCGCGGGGGGGCGCGGTCCGCCTGCTGCCGGTGGGCGGCGATTCACCCCGGATCGCGGACGGTCCCGGCGACCCCCTGCTGGACCATGTGCAGGCGCCGGAGGAGCTCGCCGGCCTGCTGCGGCGCCTGCTGGGTGCGGTGCGGGTCGTGTCCACGGCCGCCGACGTGCCGGGTGTCATTCCGGGCGGGCTGACGCTGGTGACGCAGGATGGCATTGTCGCCCGCGCCGACGGCAGCGTCGAATTCTGGGCGCCGGGCGAAAGCGAAGCCAATCCGCTGGCGCGCGAGCACCAGCTCGCCGAATGGACGGAAGACCTGGCGCGCCTGCGCCGGGAAGCGGCCGACCGGCGCGCGCGGGCCGACTCTCTGCAGCAGGACGAAATCGCGGCCCGCGAAAGCCTGGCGGCGGCCCAGGCGGCGCTGGAAGGCCACCGTCGGGAAATGGCCCTGGCCGAGGGCGAAATCCGCATGGTGGAGCGCGAGGCCAAGCAGGCCCGCGAACGCGCCGAAACCATCGGCTGGGAACTGGACGCCCTGGTCCAGAAAACCGGCGCGGGCAGTCAGCGCCGGACGGAGATGGCCGCCGAGATGGAAGCCATCCGGACGCGCCAGGCCGAAGTGCGCACCCGGAATGCCGCCGATACGGAAACCCTGCGCCAGCTTGAGGACGAGCGGAATTCCCTGCTCGAAGCGGCCACGGAGTGTCGCGTGGCGCTGTCCGGCTACAAGCAGCAGGTGGAGAATTTGCGGTCGCGCGGGGAACCGCTCGAGGCCCGGCTGCGCGAGCTGGAAACCTTGATTCGCGAACGCGCCGCCGGCATCGATTCCTACCAGGAGCGCATCGCCGCCCTGGCCAACGCCTCGGCCGATGCCGAAGGCCAGATTGCCCCGCTGGAAGCCGAGCTGGCCGCCCGGCAGACGGAACTGCAGGAGGCCCGCGCCCAGCGCGAAAGCCGCAATGCGGAACTGGCGAAAAGCGATGCCGATCTGCATGCCCGCCGCGCCGAGCTGGATGCCGTCCGCGAAAAGCGCAACGGCGTGGACATTCAGCTGGCCCGCCAGCGCCTGCACCGCCAGAACCTGGTCGAGCGCATGAGCGCCGACTACGGCCTGCAACCGGCCGACATCCAGAAAGCCAAGGCGCCCGAATGGGAGGACGGCGAAGCCCCGGCGGACCGCGAGGCCCTGGAAACGCTGGTCGCGGAAATCCGCACCAAGCTTCAGAGCATGGGGCCGGTCAATCTGGTCGCCATCGAGGAACACCAGGAGCTGGAGGAGCGCTTTGCGTTCCTCAGCCAGCAGAACGACGACCTGGTCAATGCCAAGCAGCAGCTCCTGGACCTGATCCGCAAGATCAACGACACAACCACGTCGCTGTTCACCGAGACCTTCAACCAGGTCAACGAGAACTTCCAGGAGCTGTTCAAGCAGCTGTTCGGCGGCGGCAACGCCAAACTGGTGCTGGTGGACGAGGAAAACGTGCTGGAATCGGGCATCGAGATCATTGCCCGGCCGCCCGGCAAGAAGCTGCAGACCGTCTCGCTGCTCTCCGGCGGCGAGCGCACCCTGACCGCTGTCGCCCTGCTGTTCTCCCTGTTCAAGGTCAAGCCCAGCGCCTTCTGCCTGACGGACGAACTCGACGCCGCGCTCGACGACAGCAACATCGCCCGCTACCTCGAAATGCTCAAGGGCTTCATTGACAAGACCCAGTTCATTATCATCACGCACAACCGCCAGACCATCGGGTCCGCCGATGCGTTGTACGGCGTGACGATGGAAAAACAGGGCATATCCAAGATCGTTTCGGTCAAGTTCCGGGGCGGCGAGCCGGTTGAGTCCGTTCCCGCGCCGGCCTGAAAATCCCCGGCGGTGCAGGAGAAGGGGAAAAGAGGAATATTATAGTTATTGCCATATGTATACATATTGCAATAACTCATTCTCCGGGGTTTGTCGGTGTGGACGCGCCGGGGTTCGTTGTCGTCCGGCGCAAACCGGCCGGGGGGCAAGGCAACGGGCCCGTGAAACGGGAGGTGCCGGACTGGCCCGCGGCCCGGATTTCCTCCTGTACTCGGGTCGGGCGTTGTTTCTATACTCCGGGGCCATGAAATCCAGCTCGATCCAGATTCTGCCCTCGATCCTGTCCGCCCGGATGGGGTATCTGGCCGAGGATTGCCGCCGCGCGATGGAGGCGGGGGCGGACGGTTTGCATGTGGACATCATGGACGGGCATTTCGTGCCCAACCTGACGATGGGTCCCGATATCCTGCGGGCGGTCCGCGACGAGCTGCCGGACGCCTATTTAAACGTGCATTTGATGGTGATGCGGCCGGATCTGTATGCCCCGCGCTTCGTGGAAGCCGGTGCGGACACGGTGCTGATCCATGCGGAGGCTCCCTGCGACCTGCGGGCGACGCTGGAGGGCATCCGGGCCGCCGGCAAGCGGGCGGGGCTGACGCTGAATCCGGAGACGCCGGTGGCGGCGCTGCAAGGCTTCGAAGACCTGCTGGACGAGGTGCTGATCATGACGGTGCATCCGGGGTTCGGCGGGCAGGCGTTCATCGAAGGCGGCCTGCCGAAGATCGCCGAGGTGGCCCGGCGGCTTCCCGGGGTGGATATCTCGGTGGATGGCGGCATAAATGTGGAGACCGGGGCCCGGTGCGCGGCGGCGGGTGCCAGCGTGCTGCTGGCGGGTTCGTTCCTGTTCAAGGCCGCCGACATGCGCGACGCCATCGCCAACATGCGCTGGACGGTCGAATCGGCCCGGAAGGCCGATTGAAGCCGGCGGCCGGGAATCAGCCGGGAACCTCCAACAACGAAATGCGCGAAGAACACGAAAGAACAGCCGGTACATTCAGCAGGAAAACAGGAAACGACAGGGAAACAGGAAGGATCGGGGGATTTGTTGTAGCCGGGGGCGATGACCCCGGCCGGAAGGGGAACCCGGCCCCGACGGGGCCGGCTACAACGAAGCCACAAGGCGTTTGAATTTTATGGCGACAAAATTTTACAGAGAAGACGGAGACGGGCCGGCGGAGACCCCCGTGCCGGCGGCGCCGGCCGGGCCGGGGCAAGAGCTGGCGCGGATCCGCAATTTCAGCATCATTGCGCATATCGACCACGGCAAGACAACGCTGTCCGACCGGCTGCTGGAACTGACGGAATCGGTGGCGATGCGCGACCGGCGCGACCAGCTGCTGGACGACATGGACCTGGAGCGCGAGCGGGGCATCACGATCAAGGCCCATCCGGTGACCATGAAATACAAGGCCCGGGACGGGCGCACCTACGAATTCAACTTCATTGACACGCCGGGGCACGTGGATTTCTCCTACGAGGTCAGCCGGAGTCTGTCTGCCTGCGAAGGCGCCCTGCTGGTGGTGGATGCCACGCAGGGAGTCGAGGCGCAGACGGTGGCCCACGCCTTTCTGGCGGCGGCCAATCAGGTCAAGATCATTCCCGTCCTGAACAAGACGGACATGGCCGCGGCGGACCCGGACACCGTGGAGCAGCAGATCGAGGACATTTTCGCGATTCCGCGCGACGAATGCTTCCGGGTCAGCGCCAAGACGGGCGGGGGGGTGGCGGCGGTGCTGGAAGCGCTGGTGGAACGCATTCCGCCGCCCGAATCGAAGCATCCCGGCGAGGTGCGCGCCCTGGTGTTCGATTCCGAGTACGACACGTTCCGCGGCGGCGTGATCTACGTGCGGATGTTCGACGGGGCGATCCGCCGCGGCGACCGCATCCGGATGATGGGGACGGGCAAGGACTACGAGGTCAAGGAAGTCGGCGTGTTCACGCCCAAACTCCTTCCGGTGGATGTTCTGGATGCCGGGCAGGTGGGCTATCTCATGGCCAACATCAAGAACACGGCCGAGATCCAGGTGGGCGACACGGTGACGGCCGCCCGCCAGCCCACCACGCATCCGCTGGCCGGGTTCAAGGCCATGCACCCGATGGTGTTCACGGGGTTGTATCCCATTGATGCCGACGACTACGAAAAGCTGAAGTACTCGCTGGAAAAGCTGGCGTTGAACGACAGTTCGTTTCAGTACCAGACCGAGTCCAGCGTGGCGCTGGGGTTCGGGTTCCGGTGCGGATTTCTCGGGCTGCTGCACATGGAAATCGTGCAGGAGCGCCTGCGCCGGGAGTACGACTGCGACATCATTGCGACCTATCCGGGCGTGGTGTACCGCGTGCGCATGAACGACGGCGCCGTCAAGGAGGTGGACAATCCCGTTTTCCTGCCGGACCCCACCGAATACGAGGCCATCGAAGAGCCCGTCGTCAAGATGTTCCTGATCTGCCTGGGCGAGCAGATCGGCGACATGATGAAGCTGGTGATGGACAAGCGGGGGGTCATCGACCGCACGGAGAGCCTCGACGCCAAGCGGGTCATGCTGACGTGCACCATGCCCCTCAACGAGATTCTGATTGATTTCCACGACCGCCTGAAAAGCCTGTCGCGGGGCTACGCCTCGATGGACTACGAGGAAGCGGGCTACCGGGAGGACGACCTGGTCAAGCTCGACATCCTGGTGCACGGCGACGCCGTCGAGGCGTTTTCGTGCATTGTGCACCGCGACAAGGCGGAGGCGCGCGGCCGGCAGATCTGCGAGGTGCTGGTGGACCTGATCCCGCCGCAGCAGTTCTCCATCGCGATCCAGGCGGCCATCGGTGCCAAGATCATCGCCCGCACGACCGTGCGAGCCTACCGCAAGGACGTGACGGCCAAGTGCTACGGCGGCGACATCACCCGCAAGCGCAAGCTGCTGGAGAAGCAGAAGGAAGGCAAGAAGCGCATGAAGCAGTTCGGCAAGGTGGGCATTCCCCAGGAGGCGTTCATCGCCGTCCTGAAGACGAAGCAATAAAACCGAATCAGAACTCATGAACTCATGAAATCAGCCGGGGAATTTCAGCAGGAAAACAGGAAAAGCGAGGAAAGCAGGGAAAGAAGGGCGCCGAGATCGAAAATCCTGAACCCCGAACCCTGAACCCTGCGCCCCCATACCCACGACAGCCAATTGAACGAATGACGCGAATGAAGGCCACAAACGGGACGTGAGATGAACTTTTTAGAGCGGCGGCAGTTGAAGAAGACCGTGCATCTGGCTCGGCACATGGTGCGGCATGCGCTGAACATGCGGGGGGACGTGGG
>JAXGNL010000015.1:0-52804 GCA_040768005.1 Kiritimatiellia bacterium | reverse complement strand
TTCAGAAGAAACGATGACTGCGTAAAACGCAGAAAATAATTTCTAAAAGAACAGTGTCCGAACATCGATCATTTCGGAACTGCCGAATTTATCGCACAAACCCGAATGTAAGGCGAGATAAAAATTTCATTTTATCGCCACGACATGTTTATCCAAGGAGGGTTACAGCTTGGAATCGGTTGAAACGCCAAGGGCGCCTTCGCAGCGGCAATGATCGATTTGGTGAGCAAGCACGGCGTATTGCCGGGCGGCAAAATCAAAACGTTCGCCTACTCGGCGCAAAAGCATGACCAGAGCACGAGGCAAACGATCCCCTTCGTTGGTCCGGTAAGTTGCAGGATCACGCTCCATAAGATCGCTCGAAATCTCCACATTCTGTTGGCGACACCAGCTCCGCAAGCGGTCGCGGTGCTGGACCATTTCCCGCGCGATTTTCTTGCGTTCGTTTTGGAGTGCAGCCACAAGCACATCGGCAGGCGTGGATTGGAGCAGGCTTTTGGGAGTGGGGACAACTGACAACTTGCAGGAAGCTTTGGTCATATCGATCGGTTCGTCCTGATAAGGCACCGGCGGTTTTTGCAAGGTTTCGGCATTCGCATGAAGGTAGTCGAGAAATTCATCTTCCACCACGGCATGCTGGTCGGCTACCAGCTCTGCCCGCGCACGCTGCCGTTCCAGGCGGGCAAGCAGGTGCGTTTCGATCACTTTCCCATCACGCCGTCGTAGCGTTGAAAACGCACAAGAATTGGGGGCTTTTGGCACCTTGCAGCCGGCATGTGAAATGATCGAGCGGATGCGGTCAAGATGGCGGCGATATTCTTTCCGCAACTGGGTACGTTCTTTGCGCGAATATTCAAGATCCTCAACAAAAGCATGGTCCGGTGGGAGTGTGCGCAAGGCCGCTTTATCTCGTTGTCCAAAGTAACGAGCCAGCATTGTGTACAGAGTGGGAGCTTTGAAAAATCCTTCCTCATCGACATTGCCCGCCAGATCGGGAGGCACTCCGGTTGCATCTAAAACATGGGCCTCGACGCCGAGGTCATCGAGAAATCGCCAGATGAAGTCCTCCCAAGGAATATCCTCAAACAATGCCACCACCTTGAACCCGTCTGCTGTTAAACCGCATTGAAGGCGAGCGGATTCGATGGCCTGTGAAAACGCAAGTGTATCATAGGCGCGAACACTTCCTGTCCATGATGGTATCCCTGTCGTGCCGCACACCAGGTTCCATTCGACATCCTGGGTGTCCATGCCGAGATAGAGCTGGGCCTCTTTCATGGCTATCTCCTACATGAAGTTGACGCCCAGCTGAAGCTCATTATCTTATCCCTCGACGCGGCGAGTCCCCGGGCGGGCGGGGCAGTCGTCCATCCAGAGGCCGCCGGTGGCGTGGAGCCGGGGGATCAGGTGAGCTTGAGCCAGCCGATGGTATGGAGGAAGGCGATGAGGACGGCGACGGGGGAGATGAAGCGGATGAAGATGCCCCAGAGGGAGGCGAGGGTGACGACGTGGACGCCGGCGTTGTGGGAGGGGTCGTCCTTGAGGCCGGCGAGGAGGCTGATGAGATGGACGTCGCCGAAGTTGCTGGAGCCGTGGCGGATTTCGTCGAGGGCGTGCTTGGTGCCCCAGATCCAGCCGGTGAACAGGGAAATGAACAGTCCGCCGAGGGGCAGGAGCCAGTTGGAGGAGAGGTTGTCGAGGGTGTCGAAGAAGGAGGCCTTGGTGGAGCCGAAGATCTTGAGCAGGACCGCATGAAGTTTTTCGAGCCGGGTCCAGTCGCTGATATCGGTGACGCTGACGGCGCAGAGGGCGCCGAGCAGGAAGATGGCGCCGCCGAAAACGACGGCGGCGCGGTGGCGTTTCCAGCCGCGTTCGTCCACGAAGTAGGCGGTGACGACTTCGAGGAGGCTGATGCCGGAGGTGAGCGCGGCGATGAGCAGCAGGAGGAAGAAGAGGAAGGCCCAGAAGGCGCCGAGGGGGATCTGGTGGAAGACGGTGGGCAGGACCAGGAAGACGAGGCCGGGGCCGGCGTCGGGCTGGAAGCCCTGGGCGAAGACGGCGGGGAAGATGGCGAGGCCGGCCATCAGGGCGATCAGGGTGTCGAGGCCGACGACGGAGAGGGTGGAGGAGAAGAGGTTTTCCTTGCGGTCGAGATAGCTGCCGTAGGTGATCATGGCGCCCATGCCGAGGGAGAGGGAGAAGAAGGCGTGGCCGAGGGCGGTCAGGACGCTGCCGGCATTGATCTTGGAGAAGTCGGGGGTGAGGTAGAAGCGGACGCCGTCCATGGCGCCGGGCAGGGTGAGGCTGCGGATGATCAGGGCGAGCATGATCAGCAGCAGGACGGGCATGAGGATCTTGGACCAGCGCTCGATGCCGGACTTGATGCCTTTGTAGACGATGAGCACGCAGAGCATGACGAAGACGAAATGGCAGCCGACGGCCCAGTAGGGGTTGAAGGTGAACTGAACGAAATGGTCTTTCGCGGCCTCGACGGAGGCGAAATCGAGCTGGCCGGCGGCGGCCTTCCAGACGTAGCCGAGGGTCCAGCCGGCGACGACGCTGTAGAACGCGAGGATGGTGAAGCCGGCGACGACGCCCATGACGCCGACGAGCACCCATCCGTGGCGGAAGATGAGCAGGCCCAGCGCGATCAGGAGGGCGCCCCAGCCCCAGCAGCGGAACAGCAGGAGGAAGGCGCCGGCCAGCAGGACGGCCAGGCCGACGAGATGGGCGAGGACGGAGGTCTTGGGCGCCAGGGCCTTGAAGGCGCCGACGGGGTCGCGCTGGGTGTGGCGGCCGAGGGCGAATTCGCAGATCATGACGGGGGCGCCGATGACGGCGATGCACAGGAGATAGACCAGGACGAAGGCGCCGCCGCCGTTTTCGCCGACGATGTAGGGGAATTTCCAGATGTTGCCCAGTCCGATGGCCGAGCCGGCGGCGGCCAGGATGAATCCCCACGCGCCGCTCCACTGTTCCCGGGACGCAATCTGATGGCTCATGGCAAGGACTCCTTGTGGCTTTCACCGTACCCAATGCGGGGGGCGGGGGGCAAGTGCGGAGAGGAAAGAGGGGGCATAAACGGGAAGATTGCGGAAGGGCGGGGCGGGGCGGTATGGTGGCAGGATGATGAGCAAGGCCACCCGTCAGAAACAAGGGAGGGGCCTCCCCCGCGAAGCGGAACCGGAGGCGGATTGGATCCATCTGCGGCGGCTGGAGGTTCGCTGTGTGCTGGGGGTGTATCCGACGGAGCGGCGCCGGGCCCGTCCGGTGCTTCTGGACATTGCGCTGGCGTGCGATACGCGCCGGGCGGGGGCCTCGGACCGGCTGGAGGACACGCTGAACTACGAAGAGATCGAGGCGGCGGCGCGGGCGGCGGCGCGGCGGGGAAAATACCGGCTGGTGGAGGCGCTGGCGGAGGGGGTGGCGCAGGCCTGCCTGGTGCACGACGGGGTGCGGGCGGTGCGGGTGGTGGCGGACAAACCGGGGGCGCTGGCGCATACGCAGAGCGTGGCGGTGGACATCGTGCGCCGCCAGGGGCGGGGGGCGGCGAAAAAGCGGTAGCGGCGCCTGGCTTTTGCCCGGCCGGGGGCGCGACAGGGAGGAATCCGCGGGGCAGGCAGGTTCCAGGCCGCCTGGCGTTCAAGCGGGACGGCTACAGGCCGAGATCGATGAAGCGGGCGGAGCCTTCGTAGGTCTGTCCGCTGGAGGTGGTGAAGCGGACGTGGGCGCGGTCGGGGCTGATGCCCTTGATGACATGGACGGTGACGCCGGGGTTGAGGCGGCCGATGGGGCGGGTCTGGGCGGGATCCACGGGATAGATGCTGATGGTGCGGGAGAGGATGACATCCTGTTCGTCGACTTCGCGGGGGGCAAAGAGGGCTTCCAGGGGGTTGGCGGGCCCGCCGGAATAGGCCCAGGCGCCGAGTTTTTCCCTCTTGGCTTCGAGTTCGGCGCCGCGGAGGCGCTTCCACCAGCCGTCTTCGGTGCGCTTGTAGGCCTCGAGTTCGCTGAGATCGGTGCCGCGGCCGTAGACCCGGGCGAGGCCGTTGCGGACGAGTTCGTAGCTGAGGTCGCGGCCGTCGGCGGACAGGACCATGGCGTAGTCGCGGTCCTTGGAGGAGCGGCCCAGGGCGTCGGCGAGGCGGGAATAGACGGTGAAATTGCCGTCGGCCAGGAATTTTTCGGTGAACTTGACGGCGTCCTTGCCGACCTTGACGACATCCATGGGGTTGGCGATGCCGAAATAGTCGGCCTGTTCCTGGAGGCGTTCGGGAAGGGATTTTTCGGATTCGGGGGTATCCACGAAATAGAGGCGGAAGAGGTAGCGGCGGGTTTTGATGTTGGAGGGTTTGACGTGGAAGCTGTCGCCGTCGTTGGAGGCGTTGGGGATGACGTTGCAGCCGGTGTATTCGCGCCATTTCTTGGCGGCGCGGGCGTTGGGGGGGGCGGCGGCCAGCAGGCAGGCGGCGAGTCCGAGAAGTCCCAGGCGGCAGGCGGTCGTGTGCATGGCTTGGGAGTGTACGGAAGCCGGGCGGAGGGTCAACCGCAAAAGGCCCGGATCTAGTCGAGCGAGCGGTCGAGAATGTCGAGGGCCTGCCGGATGTGGCCGGGGGTGACGACGAGCGGGGGCACGAAGCGCAGGACGTGGTCGCCGGTGGCGATGCACAGCAGGCCGTTCTCGCGCAGGTTGGCCTCGACGGGCTTGGCGGGGACGGAGAGCACGACGCCGATCATCAGGCCGAGGCCGCGCACGGTCTGGATGACGGGGTGCTTGCGGGCCAGGTCCCTCAGGCCCTCCATGAAGAGCGCGCCCGTCTTCGCGGCGTTGTCGAGCAGGCCTTCGTTTTCGATGGTATCGAGGACGGCGAGGGCGGCGGCGCTGGCCAGGGGGGTGCCGCCGAAGGTGCTGGCGTGGTTGCCGGGCTGGAAGACGTTGGAGAGTTCCGGGGTGACGGCGGCGGCGCCGATGGGGAAGCCGCCGCCGAGGGCCTTGGCCATGGAGAGGCCGTCGGGGCGGACGCCGTAATGCTGGAAGCCGAACCACTTGCCGGTGCGGCCGATGCCGCACTGGACCTCGTCGAACAGCAGCAGGAGCTTCTTTTCGTCGCACAGGGCGCGCAGGCCGGCGATGAAGGCGGGGTCGGCGGGGACGACGCCGCCTTCGCCCTGGACGGCTTCGCAGAGGATGGCGACGGTGGCCGGGGTGACGGCGGCGCGGACGGAGTCGAGATCGTTGAATTCCGCGTGGACGAAACCGGGGACGAGGGGTTCGAATCCCTTCTGGTACTTGGTCTGGCCGGTGGCGGTCATGGTGGCCAGGGTGCGTCCGTGAAAAGAGTTCTTCATGGTGATGATTTCGAAGCGGCCGTCGAGAGAGCCCCACTTGCGGGCGAGCTTGAAGAGGGCTTCGTTGGCTTCGGCGCCGGAGTTGCAGAAGAAGATCTTGCCGCCGAGGGTCAGGCGGGAGAGGCGTTCGGCGAGGCGGGGCTGGACGGGATTGTGGAAGAGGTTGGAGCAGTGCATCAGGGTGGCGGCCTGCTGCTGGACGGCGGCGACGACGGCGGGGTGGCAGTGGCCGGTGTTGCAGACGGCGATGCCGGCCATGAAGTCGAGATACTCCTTGCCGGTGTCGTCCCAGACGGAGGCGCCGGCGCCGCGCACGAGGGTGATGCCCGGCGCGTAGGTGGGCATGACGTACTGCTGGTGGATGGTTTTGGGGTCAGAGGCGGTCATTGACGATCTCCGTGCCGATGCCTTGATCGGTGAACAGTTCGAGGAGGAGGGAGTGCGGCAGGGCCGCATCGATGATGTGGGTTTTGCGGACGCCGGCCTTGAGGGCCTTGAGGGCGCCGCCGATCTTGGGCAGCATGCCGCCGCCGATGATGCCGCGTTCGATGAGGTTTTCGACCTCGGAGAGGCGCAGGGTGCTCATCAGCGACGAGCGGTCGGCGGGGTCGGAGAGCAGGCCGGGGACATCGGAGAGAAAGACGAGTTTGCGGGCCTGGAGGCGTTCGGCGAGGCCGGCCGCCGCGGCGTCGGCGTTGATGTTGTGGATCTGCTTGGCGGGGTCGGCGCCGAGCGGCGTGATGACGGGGGTGATGTCGGCCTCGAGGTAGGCCTTGACGGGCAGCACGTCCACGTGGGTGATGGCGCCGACGAAGCCCCAGTCGAGCACCCGGCCGGTGTCGGGATTCTCTTCGGTATGTTTGCGAACGGCGATGATGTCCTCGCCGTGGATGCCGCGGGCCTTGCAGCCCAGGTCATTCAGCGCGGCCACGAGCCGGGGGTTGACCTCCCGGTTCAGGACCTGCTCGACGATTTTCATGGTGGCGGCGTCGGTGACGCGCAGTCCCTGGACGAAGGTGGCCTGGAGGCCCTTCTGTTTGAGGCGGGCATTGATGGATTTGCCGCCGCCGTGGACGATGACGGGGCGCATGCCGACGCAGCTCATGAAGGCGATGTCCTCGAGGATGCCCCGGACGGTTTCGGGGTTGTCCATGGAGGAGCCGCCGAACTTGACCACGACGGTGTCGCCCCGGAACCGCTGGATGTGCGGCAGGGCTTCGATGAGCACGCTGGCTTTCTGGATGGCTTGTTTCATGGCTACCGGTCGGGAAGTATCCGCCAGCCGGCCCCGGGCGAAAAGGAAAAAAGCCTGCGGACGGAGGGAGGGGATTGCGCCGGGGGGCGGGGTTGGGGTATGAAGGAGGCTTGGAAAGGCAGGGTGCGGGCATGATTCGAATGTGGGTGGTGGTGCAGACGGCGATGAGCCTGGGGGCGGGCGAGCAGGTGTTTCTGACCGGGGGAACGGACGAACTGGGGCGGTGGGCGCCGGATGCCGTGCCGATGACGCGGATGGAGGATGACCGCTGGGAGGCGGCGCTGATGCTGCGGGACGCCTCGCCGGTGGAGTTCAAGATCACGCGGGGCACCTGGGCGACGGAGGAAACGGATGCCGAGGGGCGCATTCCCGCGAACCGCCGGCTGGAACCGCGGGACGGGGGGCGGGTGGAGATCCGGGTGGCGGGATGGAAGGACGGGCAGGCGGAGCGGACCGGCCCGCAGATCACGGGCGACTACGAGGTGCTGCCGCAGGTGCATTCGGCGTTTCTGGAGCACGACCGGGACGTGATTGTCTGGCTGCCGCCGGGGTATGAGGCGCGGCCCTCGCGGCGGTATCCGGTGCTGTACATGCACGACGGGCGGCAGGTGTTTGATCCGGGGACGTCCACGTGGGGCAAGGACTGGCAGGTGGACGAGCTGGCGCAGGAGATGATTCTGAGCGGGGAACTGGAGCCGTTCATCGTGGTGGCGGCGGACTGCACCGATGCGCGGCGGGACGAGTATGCGCCGTCGCGCAAGGGCGACGCGTATCTGCGGTTCCTGCTGCAGGAACTCAAGCCGATGGTGGACGGGCGCTGGCGGACGGATCCGGGGCGGTCGTGCATCGCGGGATCGAGCATGGGGGGGCTGATTTCGTTTTACGCGGCGTGGCGGCATCCGGACGTATTCGAGGGGGCGGCATGCCTGTCGCCGGCGTTCGTGGAACGCTTCGGGACGGAATGCTTCCGGATGGTGGAGGCGGACCGGGAGCGACTGCCGGACCTGAAGCTGTTTCTGTCGTGCGGGGGGGCGGCGGGGCTGGAGGCCGAGCTGCTGGGAGGGACGCTGCAGATGGCCGACCTGCTCAAGAGCGTGGGATTTCCGGACGAGCGCATGACGGTGCGGATCGAAAGCTGGGCGGAGCACAACGAAGAGGCCTGGGCGCGCATGACGCCGCACTGGCTGCGGTTCCTGTTCGGCAGTCCGCAGATACCGGAGGCGGATCCGGGAATGGAAAGGGCCCCATGAACACATGGAAATGGCTGGCGGGGGTGCTGCTGGCGGCGGGGGTGTGCCGGGCGGAGCCGGTGGTGATAGACCACCGGCACACGGACATCACGGCGCTGACGCAGGCGCGGATCGAACGGGCGAAAGCGGTGCTGCACATTGCGTACGGACATACGTCGCACGGCAGCCAGCTGACGGACGGGATGAGCGGACTGGTGGGGTTCGCCAACGGCGGGGGCAAAGGGCTGGCGCTGCCGGAGAACCTCTTTGCGTGGAACAACGGCGGGACGGGCGGGGCGCTGGATCTGCACGACTACGCCATGGGCGGGGACGTGGGCTATTATCCCCAATGGGTGCAGAATACGACCAATTATCTGAACAATCCGGCGAATGCGGACGTGAACGTGATCATCTGGTCGTGGTGCGGGCAGATGGATGACAAATGCTCGGCGGGGACGCTGACCAATGAGTACCTCGCCCCGATGGCGGCGCTGGAGGCGGCATATCCGGATGTGGTGTTCGTCTATATGACGGGGCATGTGGATATCTGGGACGATGCCGACAACAAGGCGGCTTGCGAGGCGATCCGTCTGTGGTGTTCGACCGGCAACCGGGTGTTGTATGATTTCAACGACATCGAACACTGGGATCCGGACGGGACATACTATGAGTTTGTGAACGACGATTGTTCGGTCTATGGCGGCCCGGGCGGGTCGGCGACGGGCAACTGGGCCACCGAATGGCAGGATTCGCATGTTCAGAACACGGACTGGTATTCGTGCGGGTCGGCGCACAGCCAGCCGCTGAACGCGAATCAGAAGGCGTATGCCGCGTGGGCGCTGTGGTGCGCGCTGGCCGAAGACCTGGATCGCGACGGGATCGGGGATGAATGGGAAGAGCGGTATGGGGGAACGGCACTGTTTGAAGGGGGGGGGGCATGATTGGGATCACGACGGGATCACGGACCGGGACGAGTACGTGGCGGACAGCTGCCCGACGAATCCGGGCCTGCCGTTTGCGATCGAAGGACTGGCGGAGGACGACGGGACGGGGGCGGTGGTGGCCAGTTCGGCGGGGCGGATGTATTCGCTGTCGGTTTCCACGGACCTGGCCGACGGAGGGTGGACGACGGTAACCAGCCGGATGGGCACAGGGACAACCCTGAGTCTGGTGGACGAAAATCCGGTGCCAGGGCTGAATGCCTACCGCGTCGGGGTGGCCGTGCCGGAATAGGGGGGGACGGGAGGAAAGCGAAGGGCTGTGCCGGACCGGCTTCAGGGCAGGACGCGGACCGGCAGGCCGGCATGCACGGCGTGCACGAGTTTGGCGGCGTCCCAGTTGGTGAGGCGGAAGCAGCCGTGGGATTCGGTGCGGCTGATGTCTTCGGGGGCGGGGGTGCCGTGGATGCCGTACCCGGGGCGGTCCAGGCCGATCCAAGCGACGCCGACGGGGTTGTTGGGGCCGGGCGGGATGCGCAGGCGTTTTCCGATGGCGGCGGACTCGGGGTTTTCGGGGAAGAGGGCGGGATCGAAGGTGTAGTCGGGGTTTTCAGCCCAGACCACCACCTGCAGGGTTTCGCCGACGGGGCGCTTGGATTTGTCGGCGGCGATGGAGCAGGGGAACTGCGCGGCGAGGCGGCCTTCGGCATCATAGGCCCGGAGGGATTTTTCGCCGACGAGGATGTCGATGCGCGACAGGCGCGGGAGGGGTTTGGCGCGGACATCGGGGACGTTCAGGACGGTGCCGGGAGGAGGATCGGGCCAGGGCGCGCGCGGGTTCAGGTCGCGGAGGGCGGCGCGGAAGAGATGGTATTTTTCGGCGACGAGTTCTTCGATGGTGGCGAAGCCGAGGCGGTCCAGGCGGGAGCGTTCCAGCCAGGAATCGGGGACGGGGGAGAGGGCGGCATGATCGGCGGCGGTGACGGTATAGGCGGTCATGAGGCCATTGGTGGAGCCGAGGCGGTCCATGACGGTGGCATCCACCTGATCAGCGGGGGGGTGGCCGTTTTTCCGGTGCCAGGCGGCAAGCGCCTTCCGGCTTTTAGGCCCCCATCGGCCGTCCAGGCCTCCCGGCGAGCAGTGGGCGCGGTCGAGGCGGATCTGGATGGCCATCAGAACATCCGCAGGAATGGACGGCGGGGCGGGGGCCGGAGCGGGGGCGGGCGGCCGGGCGACGGGAGGCGCGGGGGGGACGGGTGGCGGCGGCCTGGAGGAAGGCGTTTCGACGGGGAGGCGTACGCAGCCGGTCAGGGCCAGCAGGCAGGCGGCCATGGCGGCCAGGGTTCCGGGCCGGGGGGTAGAATCCCGCATTCGGTCGTTCATGGGCCGGATTGTGGAGAACACCGGCCGGGAACACAACCGGAAAGAGCGGCGGCGCGGCGGATGGGGCGCATCTGCGATTCGGTGTACCCTTGGGGTCATATTGAGCGTAGGCGCGTAGCGCCGGAGTCGAAATATCTGAGCACAATCCCAATGGCCAGCCTTCGGGACCAAGCCGAGATCCCTCGACTCCGCTCGGGATGACAGCCATACAGGACTACAAGGCCTTTTTGCACAGCATGCACCGAATCGCAGATGCGCCCCGACGGATGGGACGAACATGTGAAACGCTGATGCGCCCTTGACCGGGGCGGGACATCGGGCGCATCCCCGTTTCATTGACCGACCAGAAATGAAACATCTTGGTTCCGTCGTTCGGCCCTTTTGGGTGCGCGGGCATGACCGCGCTTTTCCAGGCCGCGACATGTCGCGGCCCCAAAGCGGCGTCCTCCGCCGGCGGGCGGGCTGCCGCCGCACTCCAAATCAAGTCCCTCGATCCGGCCGGATATAGTCAGTCCATCGGGGATGCGCCCGGGACATCGGAAGGGCCGTCGGAGCGCTTTACAAAGGCGGGGGGCGGGGGTAGGCTACAAAAGATAGATGAAAGCCGTAGCACCAGGAAAATTGATCCTGAGCGGTGAGCATGCGGTGGTGTATGGCCGCCCGGCGATCGCCATGGCCGTCAACCGGAACGCCCAGACCTTCATTACGGAGGAAGGGGCGGCGGGGACGGTGTCGTTCGACCTGCCCAACCTGAAGGAAGGAAGCGAGTCGTTTACGCTGCGGGCGCTGCGGGAGTTTCACGGGCGGGTGCTGCGCAACTACGACGAGTTTCTGGAGGGCAAACTGTCCATCCGCGAGGTGCTGCGCAAGCCGGTGGATCTGTTTCAGTTTGCGTTTGTGACGGTGATGGACGGCCTGCATCTGAAGATGGGCGGGGGGGTGAACGTGCGGATGAGCTCGAACATCCCGATCGGCTGCGGGATGGGGTCGTCGGCCGCGACGATTCTGAGCGTGCTGCGGGGGCTGGGCCATTTCTACCGGGTGGAGTTCCGGCCGGAGTGGTTTGCGCGCTACAGCCTCGAGGTGGAAAACATGCAGCACGGGCGCGCCAGCGGGCTGGATACGTACGTGTCCATGCACGGCGGCTGCGTGCGGTTCCAGCATGGCGAAGCGCAGGAAATGCCGCTGCCGCGGATGCCGCTGTACATCGTGAACACGGGCCAGCCGCAGGGGACGACGGGCGAGGCGGTGGCCTCGGTGGCGCGCCGGACGGGGGCCGCGAATCCGCTGTGGGATGAATTTGAAGCCGTGACCGGCCGGATGCACCGGGCGCTGGCGCACGACGACCTGAAGGCCTTCCAGAAGGCGATGAAGGACAATCACCGCCTGCTGAACGAGATCGGGGTGGTGCCGGGGCGCGTGGCGGATTTCGTGGCGGAGGTCGAGCAGGCCGGCGCCGCGGCCAAGATCTGCGGGGCGGGGGCCGTGGCGGGCGACGGAGCCGGCATGGTGGTGGTGGCCACGCGCGACGCGCCGGCGGACTTGTGCGCCAAGTACGGATACGAGCTGATGACCGTGCGCCCCGATCCGATGGGCGTGCGGGTGGTGTGACCGCCGGCCGATGAGTTTGCGCGCCGTACAAGCCTCCGCGCCGGGCAGCCTCATGCTGATGGGCGAGCATGCGGTGCTGCGCGGGCAGCCGGCGATCGTCTGCGCGATCAGCAAGCGCATGAAGGTGACGCTGACTCCCCGAGATGACGAAGTCGTTCTGCTGCATTCCGCGCTGGGCAAGCACCGGACCACGCTGGACGAACTGGCGCCGAACGACAGCTTCCGGTTCGTGCTGGGGGCGATCCGGGCCGTCCGCGAAGGGTTTTCGCAGGGCTTTGAACTGGACATTCGTTCGGGGATGTCGCACCAGATGGGACTGGGAACCAGCGCGGCGGTGACCGTGGCGACGCTGGCGGCGCTGTCGGGCGCGCGGGGCGAGGCGCTGGATCCGCGGCGGCTGCTGGAGACGGGTGTCCAGATCGTCCGAAAGGCGCAGGGCGGCGTGGGGTCCGGCGCAGACGTGGCGGCAAGCACGTACGGGGGGTGTTTGCGGTATTTTGCGGAGCCCCAGGAGGCCGTGGTGCTGCCGACGGCCCCGAAGCTGACGGTGCTGTATTCCGGCAGTAAAATGGCGACGCCGGAAGTGGTGGCCATCGTCGGGGAAAACCGCCGGAACCAGCCCGACATTTTCAACAAGATCGAGGCTTTGATCGGTGACATCGTGCAGCGGGCGTTCGCGGCGGCGGCGACGGAGGACTGGGAGACCGTGGGCGAACTGATGGACATTCACCAGGGGCTGATGGATGCGATGGGGGTCAACAACGCGGCGCTGTCCGAGCTGGTGTACGCGCTGCGGGAAGACCCGAACATCCTGGGCAGCAAGATATCCGGTTCCGGGCTGGGAGACTGCGTGGTGGGGCTGGGCAAGGCGATGCGGCGCGAGTGGGGCGTGCCCTCGCTGGCGATCAAGGTGGATGCCGAGGGCGCGAAGGTGGAGGAGAAGCCGTGACGACGGCCCGCGACGTGGCGCAGCGCATCGTGTCGGGGCGGGGCCTGCCGGGGGAAACAACGGGCCGGGGACGCGCGCCGGCGAACATTGCGCTGGTGAAATACTGGGGCAAGCGCAACGAGGAGCTGAATCTGCCGGTGACGGACAGCCTGTCCATTTCGCTGGGACCGCTGGGCTCCGAGGTGGAGGTGTCGGCGGCGGAAGGTCCGAACGATGCGATCTGGCTCAACAGCGCGCCGCTGCCGCTGACCAGTGTGTTTGCCCGACGGGCCAGTGCCTATCTGGATTTGTTCCGGCCTGCCCCGGGCTGCTGGTACGAGGTGAAGGCGCGCAACACCGTGCCGACGGCGGCGGGGTTTGCGTCGTCGGCGTCGGGGTTCGCGGCGATGGCGCGGGCGCTGGACGACCTCTACGGCTGGGGACTGTCCGTGAAAGAACTGTCGGTGCTGGCGCGGCTGGGCAGCGGCAGCGCGGCGCGCAGCCTGGAGGACGGGTTTGTGGAATGGCATGCGGGGAGCGAGTCCGACGGCATGGATTCCTGGGGGGAGCGGCTGCCGGCGGAATGGCCGGAGCTGCGGATGGGGGCGGTGGTGCTGTGTGCGGCGGAGAAGCCGGTCGGCTCGCGCGAGGGAATGAAGCGCAGCGTCGAGACGTGCGAGTTCTACCGGGAATGGCCGGGGCGGGTGGCCGCGGACCTGGCGGCGCTGAAGGAAGCGATCGGGCAGAAGGACATGGCCGCGCTGGGAACGGTGGCCGAAGGCAACGCGCTGGCGATGCATGCGCTGATGGCGGCGACGCGCCCCCCGATCGTCTATGCGCTGCCGGAAACGGTGGCGGCGATGCGCACGGTTTGGGCGGCGCGGCAGGAAGGGCTGCCGCTGTGGTTCACGATGGATGCGGGGCCCAACGTGAAGCTGTTGTTCGAGGCCAAAGACGAGGCGCGGGTGCGCGGGTTGTTCCCGGGGGTTCAGGTCGTCGCGCCGTTCGGGTGAGGGCGGTGTCGCCGGGGGGATTGACTCTTGCGGCCATGGCGTAGCCGCGTTAGGTTGGGTCTGCATGCATAACCCGTACGGGAGGAAGATCGAATGGATCAATTGAAGGTGTGGCTGACCACGGAAGTCATGGGGAACGAATTGTGGCGTGTGCTGGTGCTGCTGGGCGGGGTGCTGGGCGGGCTGATCGCGGGCAAGCTGGCGCGGTATTTTCTGGAAAAGGCCGGCGCGGCCATGGCGGGACAGGGCCGGCAGGTGCGCGGGACGCTGTTCCAGGCGCTGGGGAAGGCCGCCGTGCCGGCGCTGTTTGTGTGGGGGCTTTCGCTCGGCATGAATGCCCTGGTGCTGCCGGAGCGGTTCGCGGACTGGGCGGCTTCGGGCATGGAGGTGCTCGGCATCCTGGCCGTTGGGTACGTGCTCTATGTGCTGATTGATGTGGTGGACGCCTGGATGATGAAGTGGGCCGGCAAAACCGCCAGCAAGCTCGACGACATGCTGGTGCCGATGGTGCGCAAGAGCCTGCGGGTGACGCTGGTGATCCTGGTGGTGGCGCAGGTCGGCCAGTCGCTCAGCGACAAGCCGGTGTCGTCGATTCTGGCGGGCCTGGGGGTGGGCAGCCTGGCGGTGGCGCTGGCGGCGAAGGACACGGTATCCAATTTCTTCGGGTCGCTGGTGATCCTGAGCGACAAGCCGTTCGAGCTGGGGCAGCTGATCAAGGTGGGGTCAACGACGGGGACGGTGGAATCGCTCGGATTCCGTTCGACCCGGCTGCGGACGCTGGACGGCCACCTGGTGACGATTCCCAACGGGGAACTGGCGAACCAGACGATCGAAAACATCGGGCGGCGCCCTTCGATCCGGCGGATTGCCAACCTGACGATTACGTACGACACGCCGCCGGAGAAGGTGCAGGAGGCGCTGGAAATCGCCAAGGACGTGTTGAAGGATCACGAAGGAATGCATCCGGATTTCCCGCCGCGGGTGTTTTTCAATGAGTTCAACGACGCGTCGCTGAACCTGTTTGTGATCTACTGGTACCACCCGGCGGACTACTGGCAGTACATGGCGTTCACGGAGAAGGTGAACATGGAACTGCTGCGGCGGTTCAACGAGGCGGGCATCGAGTTTGCGTTCCCGACCCAGACGCTGTACCTGGCCGGGGATCCGGCGCGGCCGCTGAACATCGGCGGGCTGTCCGGCGGGGGCGCGTTGCCGGGCTGATTGCCGGCTGTTCATTTGGAGTGCGGAGACAAGCGAAGCGCGGCGCCGCTTTCCGGGAGCCGCGCCTGACGGCTTGTCTCCCGGAAGGCGAAAGCGGGGTCGCGGCTGCGCCTTGCCCCCGCAGTCCAAAGGCGGCGGGGGGCTCAGAGCGTCTTGTGCCAGACGTTCATGGATTCGATGCCGCCGCCGATGCCGGTATTGTTGACGAGGGTGCCGCCGAAGCGGTAGCCGGCGCGGGCGAAGGCGAGGTTCATGCCGAAGGAATTCGCGCGGGCAATGGTGTAGGCGGTGCGGAACCCGCGGGGGGCGATGGCGGCTTCCATGCAATCGAGCAGATGGCGGGCGAGTCCCTTGCCGCGGCATTCGGGGGCGGTGGCGAAATCGGTCATTTCCGCGGCGCGCGCATCGAGATCGCATTCGGCGGAGGACGCGGCGACGAGCAGGGGGCCGTCGAAGGCGCCGAAGTAGGCGATGTGGGAGGCCATGGTTTCCTTCAGATAGGCCGGGTCGGTGATGGGAAAGGGGTAGGACGGGAACGTGGCGCGGTAGAGGTCGGCGAGGGCGGAAGGCAGTCGGCCCTGAAGCCGGGGCAGGAGCTGGGTGAAGCCGCCGCCGGCCAGCATGCCCCAGAGGGCGCCGGACGAGGTGGATCGCCGCCAGAAGAAAGCGCCGAGGGTGGGGACGAACAGTCCGGCGACGAGGAAGCCGTAGGCGTCGAAGACGCCTTC
Organism: Kiritimatiellia bacterium; assembly: GCA_040768005.1. Lineage (GTDB taxonomy): Bacteria > Verrucomicrobiota > Kiritimatiellia > CAIQIC01 > Lenti-01 > JAAZFE01. Next base: position 37,149 of record JAXGNL010000015.1, on the reverse strand, counting down.
GATGACGGTGCCGAAGCGCCGGGCGTAGGCGACGGCCAGCAGGCCGAGGGCGAGGGTGACGCCCTGGGACCAGCGGATCAGGCTTTTCTGGGAGGCGTTTTTGAGCAGATAGCGGTGGAGCAGGTCGCCGACGAGGTTGCCGGAGGACGCCATGAGGCAGCTGTCGGCGGTGGACATGATGGCGGAGAAGTAGGCGGCGGCGACGATGCCGGTGACGCCGAGGGGGAGGACTTCGTTGATGAGGCGCGGCAGGCCGAGTTCCTGGCCGCCGTCCACGCCGACCAGTTCGGGATACAGGGCGCGGGCGCACATGCCGAGGAAGACGCCGGTGAAGGCCATGACGGGATACTCGAAGAATCCGGCGATGTACCAGGCGCGGCGGCCCTCCTTGACGCCCTTGCAGGCGTACATGCGCTGGTAGAGGGTCATGCCGACGAGCCAGATGGGGATGATGGCGACCATCCAGTTGGTGAATTCGACGGCGGTGATGTTGGTGAGCGAGAAAAATCCGGGCGGCAGGGCGGCGCGCAGGGCGCTCCAGCCGCCGACGGCGCGCAGCGCGAGGGGGATGGCGAGGAAGATCAGGCCGAAGAGCAGGACGAGCCACTGGGCGAAGTCGGTGTAGATGACGGCCTTGATGCCGCCCATGACGGTGTAGGCGATGATGATGAACGCCATGGCGTAGAGCGAAAACGTGAAGGGATCCCAGCCGAAGGGGGGATGCCGGAACAGGGTTTCGGAGGCGAGGGCGGCGCCGGCGCGGATCTGGCTGCCGGTGAACATCAGGTAGCCGACGGCGGAAATGAGCGCGGCGACAAGGGCCACGCGGTTATTGAACCGGTAGCGGAGGAAATCGGGATAGGTCAGCATGCGCTGCGAAAGATCGACGGCCTTGATGCGGGGGATGACGAAGACGGCGGTGAGCCAGGCGCCGACGAGGCCCGTGAACAGCAGCCAGGTGCCGGAGAGGCCCATCAGGAAGCCGACGCCGCCGAGGCCGATGGAAAACCCGCCGCCGACATCGGTGGCGACGATGGAAAGGCCGAGGGCGGTGGGCGGCACGGGGTGGCCGCCGACGTAGTCCTCCTCGCTGGTGTTGCGGCGGTAGTGGTACCAGCCGGGATGCCGAGGATGCCGGCCATGTAGAGGGCGAAGATGGCGTAGTCGAGCAGGTTCATGCAGGAGGTTCCTCCGGCGGGAGCGGAACCCGGTTGATCGGCGTGGGGCTCGGCATCGGATTCCTCTCCGTTGCCGTCGGCCCGGCGGTTGAGGCGTTCGTTGTTCTCGGGGGTGAGGGCGATGGCGTCGTCGTAGTCGGCGAGGAGCTGGGCGATGCCGATGGCCTGGAATTCCTCGGCGGGATTGACGTTGAGTTCGAGCTGGCAGCGGTCGCAGTGGCGGTCGCAGAAGATGGGTTCGTAGGAATCGGGTTCCTTGTAGGTGGTGATGACGCCTTCGTAATTGCGCAGGACGACCTTGTTGGTGGACCAGGAGATGAGGTAGTTGGGCATGACGGGGATCTTGCCGCCGCCGCCGGGGGCGTCGATGACGTAGGTGGGCACGCAGAAGCCGCTGGTGTGGCCGATGAGGCCTTCGAGGATTTCGATGCCCTTGCCGACGGGGGTGCGGAAGTGGCCGAGGCCTTCGGAGAGGTCGCACTGGTAGAGGTAATAGGGGCGGACGCGGTTCTGGACCAGCTTGTGGACCAGCGCGCGCATGATGCGCAGGCAGTCGTTGACACCGGCCAGCAGCACGGACTGGTTGCCGAGGGGAATGCCGGCATCCGCGAGTTTGGCCAGGGCTTCGCGGGCGGATTTGGTCAGTTCGCGGGGATGGTTGAAATGGGTGTTGATCCACAGGGGATGGTGGCGGCGGAGCATGGCGACCAGGTCGTCGGTGATGCGGTAGGGCAGCACGACGGGGGTGCGCGTGCCGATGCGGATGACTTCGACATGCGGAATGGCGCGCAGCTCGCCCAGCAGCCAGTCGAGTTCGGAATCCGGCAGCAGGAAGGGATCGCCGCCGCTGAGCAGGACGTCGCGGACGGCGGGGGTGTTGCGGATGTAGTCGAGGCCGGCCCGGATGTCGGCGCGGTCGGGGAAGCTGTCCACGTCGCCGACGCGGCGCTTGCGGGTGCAGTGGCGGCAGTACATGGCGCACATGTTGCTGACGAGGAAGAGGACGCGGTCGGGATAGCGGTGGGTGATGCAGGGGGCGGGGCTGTCGGCGTCCTCGTGCAGGGGATCGGCCAGATCGCAGTTCTGGATGCGCAGTTCGAGGGGGGAGGGGAACGCCTGGCGGAAGACGGGGTCGTTTTCGATGTTGGCCGGGTCGATGAGCGAGAGGTAGTAGGGCGTGATGGACATCGGGAACTTGGCGATGGTATCCGCGAACTCCTGTCGCTGCTCGTCGGGCAGGGCGATGCCCAGCAGGCGTTCGAAGGTATCGAGATCGCGGACGGCGTGGCGCATCTGCCAATGCCAGTCGCGCCAGTTGGCCACGGCGGCGGATTCGTCGAGGCGGCGGGTGATTTGCTGCTGTCGGGGGCTCCAGGTCATGAGGGGGATCCTTGAATAGAGGCTTCGATGGCTCCCGGGGGGAGCAGGTTGGGGGAAGCATCGATGTGACGGGCTTCCATCAGGTCCACCACCCGATCCAGGGATCGGGCAATGGTGGCCTGTTCCGGTTCGGGCAGGCGGCGGAGGGCATCCGCCAGGCGATCCTGCAACAGGGAGGGCGCGGATTCCACAACGCGGCGGCCGGCGGCACTCAAGGCCAACGCCACGCGCCGGCGATCCTCCGCATCCCGTTTGCGGGTGAGCAGCCCCTTGGCTTCCAGGCGGTCCACGATGCCGTTTACGGTGCTGTTGGACAGATTGACGGCCCGGCTCAAGGCCAGGAGGGTCAAGTCCTCCTGTTCGGCCAGGGCATGCAGACAAAGCAACTGGGGCAAAGTGACGGCCAGATCGGAATGAATCTTCCTGGAATGCAGATCCACGGCCCGCATGATCTTGCGGATCGAGCGCAGAATCTGCATTTCGGGCGTGGGGGGAGGACGGGAGGCCGGGCCGGAACAGACTGGAGGAGAGGCAATCATTCGTACACGAAGTATTGCGGGTTTTAGCCAGAAAACCAAGCAAAAACGAGCCGGGAGGATTTATGGTAATTATAACAACCATACTATGGTTGTTATAACATCCATAATCAAACCGTCTGGGGGTGGATCAGGGGATCCGGTGTTGGGCGAGGGAGCGGGCGAGGGTCTGGAGGGCGGCGCGCACGGGGGTGGAGAGGCGGGTGCCGGGAGTGGTGGGGCCGGGCTGGATGCCGAGGATGATGACCTGACCGGCGCAATCGGACAGATAGGCGGCGAGTTGGCCGAGCGATCCGGCATGGGTGCCGAAATCGCCGGAGGCGATGGCGGCGGGATCGAGGCGTCGAAGCGTGCCGGGGGGCAGGCCGAGATCGGCGGCGTCGAGGAGGATCAGGATGTCGGGATGTTGGCGGCGAACCAGGCCGGTGAAATTTTCGGGGGCGGTGGCGGCATTGAGGCATCGCCAGTCCGGATGGCGGAAGGCGCGGGCGAAGACAGGCCCGAGCGCGTCATCGCCGTGGCGGGGATTGCCGATGCCAAGCAGGAGGTTCATGGGGAGGGGGGCAAGAAGAAGGGGGACAGGATTCGGGGTTCAGGGCGGGGGTGGTTTGGCGGACCTGATTCACCCATGGCGCAAGGCCATGGGGGTCTGAGAGGACCGGATGAAAAAGGCCGCCGCGGAAGCGGCGGCCGTGAATCGAATCCGGCGAATCTAGCCGAGCTTGATGGCGGAGACGGGGCAGCTGTCGGCGGCTTCCTTGGCGGAGGCTTCGGCGCTGGCGGGAACTTCTTCGGCCTTGGCATGGGCCAGGCCGTCATCGCCCATTTCAAAGACGTCGGGAGCGATGTCGGCGCAGAGGGTGCAGCCGGTGCAGAGGGAACCATCTACGGATGCGGTCATGGGGATTTCCTTTCGGGGTTGTTGTTTTCCAATGGATTCTACCAGTTTTCGCCCAGGAGTTCGAAATGGGCCTGGGGGTGGAGGCAGGCGGGACAGAGTTTGGGGGCATCCTTGGCCTCGTGGAGGTAGCCGCAGTTGATGCAGCGCCAGACGACGACGCCGTCGCGCTTGAAGACCTTGCCTTCGGAGAGGTTCTTCCAGAGGTCGAGGTAGCGTTTTTCGTGCTGTTTTTCGGCCACGCAGACCTTGTCCCAGAGGACGGCGATTTCCTCGAAGCCCTCTTCGCGGGCGATGCGGGCGAATTCGGGGTAGAGTTCGGTCCATTCCTCGTGTTCGCCGCCGGCGGCGGCCTGAAGGTTGTCGAGGGTGGAGCCGATGACGCCGGCGGGGTAGGCGGCGGTGATTTCGACCATGCCGCCTTCGAGGAACTTGAAGAAGCGCTTGGCGTGTTCTTTTTCCTGGTTGGCGGTTTCCTCGAAGATGAGGGAGATCTGGACGAGGCCTTCCTTTTTGGCGGCGGAAGCGAAGTAATTGTAGCGCATGCGGGCCTGGGATTCGCCGGCGAACGAGGCGAGCAGGTTTTTCTCGGTGCGGGTGCCTTTAATGCTCTTCATGAGGAATCATCTCCTTGGGTTATGGGGGCGGACGGCCCCGGGACAGTAATTATTGGTCAGTATCGGCCGGAATAGGCGGGGGTGTCAAGGCGGGAACGGGCCCTTCCTTGAAGACGCCCATGGCGCGGAATTTGGCGTAGCGCTGGTCGAGAAGCCGGCCGGGCGGGAGCTTGCCCAGGGCGTCAAGATGCTGGCAGATGGCGTCGCGGACGAGGCCGGCGGCGGCCTTGGGGTCGGTGTGAGCGCCGCCGGGGGGTTCGGGGACGAGGCCGTCGGCGATGCCGAGTTCGAGAAGGTCTGCGGCGGTGAGTTTGAGGGCGGCGGCGGCTTTGTCGGCGTGGGAGCGGTCCTTCCAGAGGATGGCGGCGCATCCTTCGGGGGAGATAACGGAGTAGTAGGCGTATTCGAGGATGAGGATGCGGTTGGCGACGCCGATGCCGAGGGCGCCGCCGGAGCCGCCTTCGCCGATGACGACGGCGAGAATGGGGACGGGGAGGCGGAACATTTCGCGCAGGTTGACGGCGATGGCTTCGGCGACGTGGCGCTGTTCGCCCTCGATGCCGGGGAAGGCGCCGGGGGTGTCGATGAAGGTGACGATGGGGATGGAGAACTTGGCGGCGAGGCGCATGAGGCGGAGGGCCTTGCGGTAGCCTTCGGGGAAGGGGCAGCCGAAGTTGCAGGCGAGATTGCTTTTGGTGTCGCGTCCCTTCTGGGTGCCGATGACCATGACGCGGCGGCCGTCGATCCAGCCGAGGCCGCCGACGATGGACTGGTCGTCGGAGAGGAGGCGGTCGCCGTGGAGTTCGTTGAAGCCGTCCACGATGGCGTCGATGTAGTCGCGGGTATAGGGGCGGCGGGGGTGGCGGGCGACCATGACCTTCTGCCAGGGGGTGAGCCGGGCGTAGAGGTCGCGGCGGGCGTCCTCAAGGCGGGCTTCGAGGCGGGCGACGTCCTGGGGGGAGTCCACGCCCTGTCCGGCGGAGAAGCGGCGGTGTTCCTCGATCTGGTTCTGGAGGTCGAGGAGGGGTTTTTCGAATGGGAGAATATAGGCGGCCACCGGTGGATCCTTATTCGGTGATGGTGACGAGAGTTCCCTTGGGGAGGATGGTGTAGAGCTCTTCGATGTGTTCGTTGAGCAGGCGGATGCAGCCGTCGCTGGTCTGGCCGCCGATGGAGTCGGGTTCCCAGGTGCCGTGGAGGCCGTAGCCGGGCAGGTCGAGCGCAAGCCAGTGGGTGCCGAGGAGGTTGTCGGGATGTCCGTAGGGGATGGCGGGGGCGCCGGGCTTGTGCCAGGCGGGGTGGACGATTTTATCGGTGATCTTGAAGGTGCCGACGGGGGTTTTGCTGTTGCGGCCGGTGGCGGCGCGGTAGCGCTTGAAGAAGCGGCCGTCGAGGGTGACGAGGACGTCGTTGCGGGACTTGCTGACGGTCAGGGCGAAGACATGCTGGTTGCCGTCGAACAGGCGGAGGGTTTCGCCGATGCGGATGATGGCGCCCTGGATATTGTTGGCCTTGGCGATCAGGGCGACGGGGGTGTTGTAGGTGGCGGCGAGCTTGCCGAGGTAGTCGCCGGACTGGACGACATACTCGGTTTTTTCGGGCATGGGTCGCTGGGAAGCCAGCAGGGGCATGGCCAGATCGCTGAGGAAGCCTTCGATGGCGGGGTCGCCGGGGCGGGCCTCGAGGGCGGAGAGGGCGGCTTCGCGGGCGCTCTGATAGTCGCCGCTGTCGAGGCGCTGGCGGGCCGCGGCGAAGGCCTCGTCGGCCTGGGCGGCGGCTTCGGGCGGCAGCGGCGGGGGGGCGGGGGGAGGGGGGGCGATCGAAGCCGGGGATGCCGGGGAAGCCGGGGATGCCGGGGAATCGGGGGCGGGGGGCGTTGCCGGAACGGATTCGGCGGAGGCCGTGAGTTCCGGGGCGGGCGCAGCGGGAGCCTCGGTCGCAACGGGGGCCGGAGCGGGTGCTTCGGATTCAGAGGCATCCGCCGGGGAGGCGCCGGCCCAGCGGATGAGCAGGAAGATGCCGGCGAGGGCCAGCACGGCAAGGGTAACGAACAGGGCCGTCATGCAACCGGCGCGCGACTTCTGCCGTTTCATCAGGTAGATATCGGGAATGGAATTGGGCGTCATGTCGGCGCGGGGGGGGGCTGGTTGGAATTTCAGGCGAGGCGATTGAGGTCGCGAAGCACCAGGACCATGTCCGGGTAGCGGTCGGCCGGGTTTTTGGCGATGCATTTCATGACCAGGCTGGCGAGGGCGGCCGGGACGTTGGGCGTGTGTTGCCGGATGGGAACGGGGGGGGTCTTGGGATCGATCTGGGCGGCGCGGACCTGCTCGATTTTCTCGCCTTCGTAGGGTTTGTGGAAGGTGAGCATTTCATAGCAGCAGATGCCGAAGGCATAGATGTCGGCGCGGTCGTCGGCGGTATGGTCCACGAGGGTTTCGGGGGGGACGTAGGCGGTGGTGCCGGAAATGGTGGCCAGTTTCTTGAAAAAGCGCTTGCGGGGCAGGGCGAGGTCGAAATCAATCAGCACGAGGCGGCCGTCGGGGCGGATGAGGATGTTTTCGGGTTTGATGTCGAGATGCAGATAGCCGCGGGAATGGATGTACTGAATGACGTTGGCGAGCTGGCGGATGAAGATCATCACGTTGTCGGTCAGGAGCGGTTCGCGGTAGAGCAGGAGGTCGCGGAGGGTGCGCGATTCGATGTATTCGAGCACCATGTAGGGGATTTTGCCTTCGTAGCCGGCCTTGATGAACGGGACGATGTTGGGATGGGGCTGGGGATGGTGCATCCGGGCGATCACCTCGCCGCCGTGGAAAAACCGCTTGCGGGCGCGGCGGTCCCGGGCGCTCACGGGGTCCAGCACGCGGATGACGTAGCGGGTTTGCTGGGCGTCAATGGCGACATAGAGTTTGGTCATGCCGCCGCCGGTGATGGAGCGGGTGATGGAGTAGCCTGCGAATTCCTGGTTCATGGCCAACCCTTCTAGCGCAAACGGGGGGGCAACGCAATCTCTTGTTACCCCTCGCGGGAGGGGGGAAGGGCGGGCGCGGGGCGGAAGTCAGTCGGGGGCGGGGGCTTCCTGAATCTGGTCGGGGACCAGAACCGGGGCGGCGGCGCCCTGAATCCAGTATTCGCGGCCTTTGACGCGCACGCGTTTGTCCTGGAGGCTGCGGAACTTGGAGGCTGCGCCGTACACATGGCACAGGACCTGCCAGCGGTTGTTCTGCCAGCGGATGACGCGGTAGCGGGTGGGGGCCTCGTTGATGAGGGGCGCGGCGCGCAGTTCGCCTTCGAATTCAGCCATCCGGCCCTGGCCCTCCAGCGGAATCAGCTTCAGGTCGGCCGGCGGGGGCACGGGGATGACGCCGGAGGCGGTTTCGCGGACGGGGACGGACGGTGATACGATGGGCGTGGGCCAGTCGGCGGCCTGGGCGGCGGTTGCCGCCGGGGCGGGGGCCGGAGCGGCTTCGGCCGCCGGTTCCGCCTTGGCCTTGCGCTTGCGGGCCGTTTTTTCCTTCCGGGCGGGCTCGGCCGGGGCCTCGGCGGTTTCGTCGGCCGTTTGGGCGGGTTCCGGGTCGCCGGTGAGCATGTCGACGAAATCGCGATGGATCCAGACGCGGGCCGTGGGCGGCGGGGCGATCTTGAGCCAGTCGGAGACTTCGCCGCGGGGGTCAACGACGGCGCCCAGTTCCAGGGTGTCCACGACGTTGTAGTTGATGCTCGGGCCGGCCCGGACGTTGACGCGGGTGGCGCCGATGGTGTTCTGCGGCTGCTGCACGTAGGCCTTGCTGATCCAGAAGTCCGTGGCGGGGGGCGGGGTGACCGAAATCCACTCCTCGCCGATTTCCCAGGCGGTCAGGCGGTCGTCGTACTGGGCCTGGCCGAGCACTTCGGAGTTTTCGAGCCGCGGCATGGCGCGCAGATTGACGTTGTGGGCGGTGACCCGCACGGGGGTCTGGGCCCGGAGGGGGGCGGCGGCGGCCAGCAGGGCCGCGCACAGGCACAGGATGGAATACGTTTTCATGGCGGGCCAGCATACGGGGAGCGGGAGAAATCGGCAATGCCGAAGTGCAACGGGATTGATTGTTGACCGGGATTGCGGTACAACCGGCGACCATGGCAACCAAACCAAAACACAGGGGCCTGGGCCGGGGGCTGGATGCATTGATACAGGGAGGCGCCACCCGTCCGGGCGGCGCGCCGAAGCCGGCGGCCAGGGCGGCGGGGCACAAGCCGGCGGCGGCCGCGCCGGAAAAGGGCGCGGTGCACCTGGTGCCGGTGCACAAGATCCGCAAGGGCGCCTGGCAGCCGCGGCGGCGGTTCGCGGAAGAGGCGCTGAAGGAGCTGGCCGATTCCATCCGCGACAAGGGCGTGCTGGAGCCGGTCTGGCTGCGGCCGGTGGAGGATCTGTTCGAGCTGATCGCCGGGGAGCGGCGTTTCCGCGCGGCGCAGCTGGCGGGGCTGGCGGAAGTGCCGGCCCTGCTGCACCGGGTCAACGACCTGGAAGCGCGGGAAATGGCCCTGATCGAGAACCTGCAGCGGGCCGACCTGGATCTGATCGAGGAAGCGGAAGGGTACCGCGATTTGATGCGGGAAGCCGGCCTGACCCAGGAGGAGGTGGCCCGGAAAATCGGCAAGGCGCGGGCGACCGTGGCGAATGCCCTGCGGCTGCTGGATCTGGCGGACGGCATCAAACGGGCGCTGTCCGAGGGTGCGCTGACGGCCGGGCATGCGAAAGTGCTGCTGTCGGCGGAGGCGAAGGACCGCGAGATTCTGGCGGCGCGCACCGTGGCGCAGGGATTGTCCGTGCGGGCGCTGGAAAAGCTGGTGGCGGGGCTGGCGGCCGGGGATCCCCGGCGCAAGAAGCCGTCCGCGAAGCCGGCCGGGGACGGGGCGCCCGATGGGAAGAGCGCGAAGCATTTGAAATTCCTGGCCGACCGCATGCAGCAGGAGCTGGGTACGAAGGTGGTGCTGTCGCCGGCCCGGACCGGGAGCGACGGCAAGCGCGAAATGGGCCGGATTGTCATTGAGTTCTTCGACAACGAAGATTTGTCGAGGCTGCTGGAGACGCTGAATCTGGGCGATCTGGTCTGAGGGGCGGTCGCGGATGGGGAGCTGGTACGACGAACGCCGGGAGGCGCAGGCGCGCGCCTACGACCGGGCCCAGGCGGTGCTGTTTCTGGTCCGCTTTGCCCTGCTGTTCGCCTTGGCGGCGGTATTCTGGCTGTCGGGATGGTCGCGGGCGCTGGCGGCGGGACTCCGCGCGGGCCTGGCGTTTCCGTTCGGCTGGGCGCTGGTCCACGCGGCGTTCGTGGCGCTGGCGGTGTTCGGCTACGAGGCGGTGCTGTTTCCGCTTTCGGTGCTGGCGGGGTATTCGCTGGAGCGGGTTCACGGCCGGCTGGAGTCGGAATTCGGGAGCTGGCTGCGGGGCTATCTGGGAACGCTGATGCTGGAGATGGGGCTGGCGACGGCCGGCTTCACGGGGCTGTACGCGCTGATGCGGCTGTTTCCCTCGGTGTGGTGGGTGTGGGCCACGGGCGCTTATGCGGTGCTGGTGGCGGGTCTGGGGGAGTGGGGACCGTCGCAGCTGCTGCCGCGCGTGCGTCCGCCGGTTCCGGTCCGCGACGACTCGCTGGAGACGGCCCTGCGGCGGATCGGCGAAAAGGCCGGGCTGGAGATCACCGGGGTGGCCTGGTGGGATTTTGAACACCAGGAAGATCTCGAAGACGTGCGCCTGACGGGGTCGGGGCGCCGCCGGCGGGTGGTGTATTCGGAATGGGCCTGGCGCCGGCTGGGCCGCCGCGAGCAGGTGTTCCTGGCGGCGCGCCACATGGCCTGGCATCGCCACGGGGCGGCCTGGGCGGCGCAGGCGATGCACATTGCGCTGGCGGCGGCGGTGTTTCTCGGCGCGGCGGCGGCGGCGGACCGCGCGGCGCGGTTGGCGGGGCTCAGCGGCGCGACTGCGCCGGCGGCCTTTCCGTTTCTGGTGACGGCGCTGTTCGGGCTGGCGGCGCTGGCGGGCCTGGCGGCGCATGCCGTGGTGCGGCGGCTGGAACTGCGCGCCGACCGGTTTGCCATCGAACACGCCGGCGGATCCGACGCACTGCGCACGTGCCTGGAACAGCAATTCCGGAGATTGCCCTTTGCGCTGGATGCGCCGCTCTGGCAGGTGCTGCTGCTGCACCGCATGCCGACGCCGGCCTGCCGGCTGGCCCGGGCCGAATCGCGGAACGGCAAGACGGCCTGACGCCGGACATAAGCCGAATATGCGTTCGCGTTTCCGCGTCGGCTTCGCGGGTTCCGTCCGGGCAGATTGCGCTTGGCGGTGGGAAAGTCCGGCTGATAGAGTGCCGCGCCATGGAGCCAACCTTTTTTCAGGGCAGGGGTGCCGTCCGGACGGCGGGGGGATGTCTGGCGGTTCTGGTCGCGCTGGCGGCCGGGGCGGCCGCCGCCCAGCAACCGGTCGTGACGCCGCCGCCCGCCGCCCAGGTGGCGGCGGTCACGCCGGAAACCGGCGTCATTGACATCCAGGCCGACAGCCTGGCCTACGATGCCGCCCGCCGCCTGGTGGTCGCCCGCGGCGGCGTGAAGGTCGCCCGCGGCGGCGATTCGGTATCGGCCGACTATGCGGAAGTGGACACCGCGGCCGAAGTGGTGCATGCGCGCGGTAACATCGTCATTGAATACCTGGGCAACGTGTGGCGGGGCGAAGAGGCCACCTACAACTTCAAGACCAGCACCGGGGATTTCGGCGCGTTCGAGGCGTCGGCCCCGCCCTGGCACATGACCGCGCGGGATTCGCGCCGCTCGTCGCCCCGGATGATGGAACTCGACGGCGTGATGCTGACGACCTGCGAGCCGGACCGGCCCGAGTATTCCATCCGGGCCGCCTCCGCGACGCTGGAGGACAACAACATCCTGCGGGCGAAGCACCTGCGCTTCCAGCTCGGGCCGGTGCCGTTCTTCTATTTTCCCTATCTGCGCGCCAATCTCGAAGAACTGGCCAAATTCGAATTCACCCCCGGCTACAGTTCCACGATGGGCGCGTTTCTGCTGACGGCCTACAACCAGCCGCTGACGGACGTCTTCCGCAGCCGCACCCATTTCGACGTGCGCACCAAGCGCGGCGTGGGGGTGGGGCAGGACATTCTGTGGACCGACCCGGAAGGGCGGGCGTATGACGGCCTGGTGCGCGTGTATTACGCGAACGACAGCGAGCCGTGGAAAGACGAAGAACAGCGGCTGGCGCGCGAGGAACTGATTGACGCGGACCGCTACTGGCTGCAGTTGAAAGACCGCCACAACCTGAGCGACCGCGACTATCTGATCACCGAACTGAACTATGTCAGCGATCCGTGGCTGTTGAACGATTTCTTCGACGACGACTACCAGAAAAACGTGCAGCCCGAGAACCGGGTGACGCTGTCGCACCGCGGCAACCGCTACACGGCGGGCGTGGGCGTGAACATGCGGCTCAACGATTTCTACGGCAACGTGGACCGCCTGCCGGAAGCCTTCCTGAATTTCAACCGGCAGCAGATTTTCCAGACCCCGCTGTACTACGAAGGCGCCAACACGCTCAGCTCCCTCGAACGCGTCTATCCCGACGGTTCCGACGACGAGGCGTACGACGCCATCCGCTTCGATACCTTCAACATGGTGTATTGGCCCACGCGCCACTTCGGGTTTCTGTCCGTGATTCCCCGCGGCGGCTACCGCGGCACCTACTATTCGAAAACCCCCGAACGCACCACCGTGACCAATGTCGTGGCCGTCACGAACGACCTGGGCGAGGTCGTGGGCACCACCAATGACGTCGAGACTCTCCTGAGCGACGGCGGGGCCGTCTGGCGCAGCCTGCCGGAAATCGGCATGGAGACCTCGTTCAAGGCGTTCGGGGATCTGTACCACGGTCCGACGGGGATCGAAGAAGACGAAGACCTGCGGCACATCGCCGAACCCTACGCCGACTACACCCTGCGCTTCGAGCCCAACGAACTGCCCGCGGACCTGTGGCAGTTCGACGCGGTGGACCGGCTGGACTACGCCAACTATCTCCGCCTGGGCATGCGCAACTACCTGCAGACCCGGCGCCGCGCCGCCGTTCACAACCTGGCCTATGCCGATGTGTTCACCGTTCTGAACATGGATCCCGAAGAGGACGAAGAGACCCTGGGCGACATCGGCTTCAAGACGGAACTGCGGCCGTGGTCGTGGCTGAAATGGGATTTCGACGGCGCCTACGACACCCAGGACGACAGCGTCCGCACCTTCAACACCCAGATGGAACTCCGGCATCCCGAGTGGTTCACGTTCGGCGTGGACTACCGCTACAAGCGGGACACGCGCGACGTGGTCGCCGGCGATCTGGAACTCTTCCCGGAACAGCGCTGGTCCGGCCGGCTTTATGCGCGCATGGACCTGGAGGAATCCCAGGTCGAGGAGCATTCGTACTATCTGATCCACCGCACCCGCTGCCTGGGCATCGGCCTCGGCCTGCGGATCCGTCCGGAAGAGGGCGAGGACGGCGAGGACAACTACACGGTCTGGTTCCGGATCTGGCCGCTGGCGTTCCCCGGATTCAGCAGTTCCCTGGGCGGCTGAGGCGGACGGCATGGGCGCGGAGCATCTGGTCACGGGCGGAGCCGGCTTCATCGGGTCCAACCTGGTCCGCCGGCTGGCGGGCATGGGTCATCGCGTCCGCGTCTTCGACAACCTGTCGTCGGGGCGGCGGGAAAACCTGGAGGGGCTGGACGCCGCGGTGGAATTCGCGGAAGGGGATTTGCGCGATGCCGCGTCGGTGCGCGGGGCGATGCGCGGCATCCGCCGCGTGTTTCATCTCGGCGCGCTGGCGTCCGTGCAGGCCTCGGTGGACGACCCGGCGACGACCCACGACGTGAATGTCACCGGCACGCTGAACGTGCTGCTGGCCGCGCGCGACGCCGGAGCGGAACGCGTCGTGTTTTCCTCGTCGGCGTCCGTATACGGCGACAGTCCCGAAATGCCCAAGCGCGAAGACATGCCGCCCGAGCCGCTCAGCGGCTATGCGCTGTCCAAGCTGGCCGGCGAGCACTACGGGCGGATTTTCCACAGCCTGTACGGCCTGCCGGTGTTTTCGCTGCGCTACTTCAACGTGTTCGGTCCGCGGCAGGACCCCGCCTCGGACTACGCCGCGGTCATTCCCCTGTTCATGCGCGCCTATGCCCAGGGGCGCCAGCCGACGATCTACGGCGACGGCGGCCAGACGCGCGACTTCACCTTTGTCGAGGACATCGTCTCGGCGAACCTCGCCTGCCTGACCGCGCCGGCGGAGGCCGCCGGAGGCGTTTTCAACGTCGCCTACGGCGACCGGATATCCGTCAACGACCTCGCCCGCGAAATCGCCGCGCTGGCCGGTTGCCCCTTCGATCCCGTCTACGCGCCCCCGCGCCCCGGCGACATCCGCGAATCGCAGGCCGACGCCGCGCGGGCCCGCCGCGTGCTGGGCTGGACGCCGAAATACCGCTTTGCCGATGGCTTGGCGGCTACGTGGAGTTGGTTCAAGGACCGGTTTCGCTGAAACAGCCCGCCGCGGTAGGGGCACACGATCACCAGCACTCGCCACATCAACAGGATTCGTGGTTGGGACAAGGAGGGGAAACAGACGATTCCTCTCCAGCCAGGGCGTGACACAGGCGATTGTATTGGGTACGGTATCCGCATGGCAATCAATGCAGACAAAACGCATCTCTGGAAAGCGGACGTTGAACGGTCGATTGATTTCTACAACGACTGGTTTATTCGTTTCGCGCCCGAGACCTACCGTACGCAGCGGAAAGCCACAACTGCAGCCGTTCTCGATGCCTTCGGAAAGACGAAGAACCTTGCGAACATCGCGCCGTCGGTTCTCCACGACTCGCCTGGATTGCTGCGTATTTTCCGCATGATGACCGCGCCGCCTTTGGCCCGCGACCGGTTGATGGGCTTGGCCCATGTCGGCAAGTCCCTGATTGACGTACTTGAAGGGAAAGCCGATAAGCCTCCCCGGCTGCCTAAAAGGATGAAGAAAACAGAGCTGCTGGAGAATCTTCAGAAACTCTGTGATGTTCTGGCGGAGTTGGTCGATGACGACTTATTGCCATGGGTTGCCTCCGGGGAGAAGCCAGACAAGAAAGACCTGGATAGAGCGGCCACCGTCATTGCGGATAGAATGTGCGGCGCATCCTCGGATCCGATTATCCGCAACGCCCAAGAGAAGAGACAGTTAGCTGCGCTGGGTCGATGGCTTCGCCGAAACGGCTATCGCAAAGTCAGCACCAAGGAAGGCAAGGACCCGTACACAATGCCGCCCGGCACTTTTGCCTTCCGCCTTTCCTTGCCGGCCGGTGATGTGAACTCGTCTGTGAATATCCCCATCGACTGCGTTGTCAAGCCGCTGAATGCCCCGGCCCGGGGCTTGCCACTTCTGATCGAGGCGAAATCCGCCGGCGATGCGACCAACACGAACAAAAGGCGGAAGGAAGAGGCGCAGAAGCTGCATCAGTTGAAGCAGCGGTATGGCAACGATGTGGTTTTTCTCCTCTATCTGTGCGGGTATTTTGAGCCGGGCTACCTCGGATACGAGGCGGCAGAGGGAATCGACTGGGTTTGGGAACACCGGACAGGCGATTTCGCGCCACTTCTCACATCGGCGCGAAAAAAAAAAGCCCCGGTAGCGCGGGAAGAAGCGGCAGAATACATCGCCACTGAACACGAAGTCCAAGAGGCTCAGCGAGCTGATGCTCAAAGCGCGGCGGATTCTGCGAAAACTTCCCAGGACCGCAACCAGTTAGGCCAATTCTCGACTCCTTTCCCCATTGCTTGTCAGATGGTTGGTCGCGCGTTAATGGAGATGCCCCATAATCTGCCGGTCAATTTTCTGGAACCCGCTCTCGGCTCAGGGGTATTCTTCAGCGCACTCCTTCGGCAGGCATCCGCGCCGCATATCGCAGGCGCCACCGGGTGTGAAATTGATTCGGCATACGGCGACATTGCCCGTGCCATCTGGGCGTCTTCCGGCCTGCACGTTGTCCCGGAAGATTTTGTTTCGTTCGCAGCCCAGGCAGAGAATGCGGGTCGATTTTCGCTGCTTTGCACCAATCCGCCCTATGTCCGGCATCACCACCTTTCAGTCGAACGGAAGGTGGAGCTTCAATCCCTCGTAATGCAGCGTCTTGGACTGCAAGTCAGCGGGTTGTCCGGTCTCTACGTTTATTTTGTGCTGCTGGCTGATGCTGTGCTGGCGGAGGGCGCGATCGCCTCGTGGCTTCTGCCTGCGGAATTTCTCTACGTCAATTACGGTCGGGTTCTGCGCGACTACCTTGCGTCCAGAGTGACGTTGCTTTCGATTCACCATTTCAATCCTGACGATGTCCAATTCGAGGACGCTCTCGTATCCTCGTGCATTGTCACCTACCGGAAAACGCGCCCATCCGGCACATCGCGGTGTCATGTTTCGTACGGCGGTGACTATCTCACTCCTCAGGAGCAGCGGACCGTCGCGATGGCAGAGCTTCGGAGACTGAACAAATGGACGATGGCTCATTTTGGAGACAGCGCGTTGCCGGCCGACACGCCCCGTCTCAAGAACCTGTTTTCCGTGAGGCGCGGAATCGCGACCGGCGCAAATGGCTTCTTCATTATGGACGGCGATACTGCCGCCCAATACGACATCCCAGAAACTTTTTTGAAACCCATCTTGCCGAGCCCGCGCTATCTTCATGATCCGATTATACGTGCCACAGTGAATGGACTGCCGGAGGTGTCCGGTTTTCGTTATCTGCTGGACTGCTCGCTTCCTCCCGATGAGGTACGGAGACGATATCCCGGATTGTGGCGGTATCTTCAGGAGGGTGTGGCGCGGGGCGTTTCCGACGGTTATCTCTGTGCACAGAAAGAGGCGTGGTATTACCAGGAGAGACGGGCGCCGGCCCCCTTCCTGGCATCCTATATGGGCAGAGCCAGCGGAAACCGGGAATGCCCGATTCGGTTCTTCGTGAACTTCTCAGATGCAATCGTTACCAACGTCTTTCTGAATTTATATCCGACTTCCGGTCTTGCGGCTTGCCTTGACGGCAACCGTGAGCGAATGGTTGAACTGGGACAAGCGCTCAACAACATCCCGGTGGAACACATCTTGCATGCCGGAAGAGCCTATGGCGGAGGACTCCATAAGATCGAACCGAAGGAGCTGCTTGAAGTCCCGCTGGTATCGGCTCCCGATTGGCTGAGTGGAACTCTGAACCGGCAATTGCTGCTGATATAGAAGCTCCGGCAGAACGCAAGGGAAACAGAGGGCAGGATTCTATTTCGCCTTCGATCGCAAGCGCACAGTTGGGCCGGCCACCATGAACCGGTCGCCGCCCAGATGGTGGATGGTTTTGAGTTTGCCGCTTCCGGAAACCTTCCACGCGGCGACGGCCTGGAGTACGAACAGGTCATAGCGGCGCACCAGGCGCATGTCCGTGACGCGGCATTCGATGTTCACGGGGCATTCCCGGATCAGCGGAGCCTGCACCTGCGAGGCGCTCAGGGGTGTCAGTCCGAAAGCCGCAAACTTATCCATCCGGGCGCCCGACGCGTTGCCGCAGGCCACGGCTTTGTCGGCGATCTCGATGGTGGGCACGTTCAGGACGCATTCGCGGGTCGCCTTCAACGCGGCGAAGGAATGATTGCGGTCGCTCATGACCAGGCCGATCACCGGCGGATCGAAATCCATCATGGTCAGCCACGACAGCGCCATGACGTTGGGGCGTCCCTGGCGGGCGGTGGTGACCAGCACCACCGGGCCGGATTCCAGCACGGCGTAAACTTTCGACAGCGGCAGTTTTTTTCTGGGCATGGCGGGACCTCCGTTTCCGCCGGGCAGGATAGCGCGGCGGCATCCGGCCGGTCAATCGGCCGGCCGGGACGGGAATCCGGATTTTCCATGGCGTGGAAAACCCGCCGGATATTTTTCCATGGCGTGGAAAATCCGGAATGCAGGGGGGGATTGCGGTTTGCGCGCGCGCGGCGTTGTGGTACACCGCACGGCCATGGCGTTATTGAGCTTACAGGAGGTGTCCATCCAATTCGGCGGCCCGTGGCTGCTGGAGGGGGCGACGCTGAACATCGAGCGCGGGGAGCGGGTATGCCTGCTGGGCCGCAACGGCGAGGGCAAGTCCACGCTGCTGAACCTGGCGGCGGGCCGGCTGGCGCCGGACGCGGGCGAGGTGGTGCGCGCCCGGGATCTCTCGGTGGCGATGATGCCGCAGGTCGTGCCGGCGGACCTGGCCGGCACGGTGCTGGACGCGGTGGGCCGGGGCGTGCGGGATCAACCGGCCGCGTGGCGCCGCGAGACGCAGGCCCGCCAGGTGATCTCGCGGATGGGGCTGGAGGCGGCGGCGGACTGCGCGGCGCTGTCGGGCGGCATGAAGCGGCGCGTGCTGCTGGCGCAGGCGCTGGCGGGAGAGCCGGACGTCCTGCTGCTGGACGAACCCACCAACCACCTCGACGTGGAGGCCATCGAATGGATGGAGGGTTTTCTGTCGCGGGTTTCCGGCGCCATTCTGTTCGTGACGCATGACCGGGCGTTTCTGCGCCGGCTGGCGACGCGCATCGTGGAACTCGACCGCGGACGGCTGCGGTCCTGGGACTGTCCCTATGATCAGTATCTGGAGCGCAAGGCGGCGGCGCTGGAGGACGAAGAGCGGCAGGCCGCGGTGTTCGACAAGAAGCTGGCGCAGGAGGAAGCCTGGCTGCGCCGGGGCGTCAAGGCGCGCCGCACGCGCAACGAGGGGCGGGTGCGCGAGCTGATGAAGCTGCGGGCGGAGCGCGCGGCGCGCCGGGATCCCGGCGGGCGCGTCCAGGCCGCCCTGCAGGAAGCCGGCCGTTCGGGGTACAAGGTGATCGCGGCGACCGGCCTGGGGCGGGCCTGTGACGGCCGCTGGCTTTTCCGGCGCCTGAACGTGGAAATCAACCGCGGCGACAAGGTGGGGATACTGGGGCCGAACGGCTGCGGCAAGTCCACGCTCATCCGGGTGCTGCTGGGGAGAGAGGCGCCGGACGAGGGGCGCGTGGAGCACGGCACTCGCCTGGAAATCGCCTATTTCGACCAGCTCCGGGAAGCGCTGGACGAAACCCGCACGGTGTTTGACAGCGTGGCCGACGGAAATGAGTTTGTGACGGTGAACGGCCGGCGGCGGCACGTGATCGGCTATCTGGAGGAGTTTTTGTTTTCGCCGGAGCGCGCGCGCAGTCCGGTGCGGGTGCTGTCGGGCGGCGAGCGCAGCCGTCTGCTGCTGGCGAAGCTGTTTGCCCAGCCGGTGAATGTCCTGGTGCTGGACGAGCCGACCAACGACCTGGACATCGAAACCCTGGAGCTGATCGAAAGCCTCCTGGTGGAATATGCCGGGACGGTGCTGCTGGTGAGCCACGACCGCCAGTTCCTCAACGAGGTCGTCACGAGCACGCTGGTGTTCGAAGGGGCTGGCTCGGTCAACGAATACCCCGGCGGCTACGACGACTGGCTGGCCCAGCGCAAGGCGCCCGCGGCGGATGCCGCGCCGGAGATCCCCGCGCCGCCGCCCTCCGCTTCCGCCCGGCCGCGCAAGCGGTCCAACCGGGAGCGTCGGGAACTGCAGGAGATTCCGGAGACCCTCGCGGCGTTGGAGGCCGAACTGGACGGGCTGCACCGGGCGATGGCGCAGGCGGACTTTTACCGGGGGCCGCCGGCGGACATCCAGGCGGCGACGGCCCGCAGCGCGGAGATTCCCCGGGAAATGGACCGGCTCTACGCCCGCTGGGCGGAACTGGAGCGGGCGGACTGAACGGCAGGGCGACGGCCGGGGGCATGCGGGGCTTTTGGGATTGCCAGTCCGGGCGGGAATCTCTTTGATGACCGGATGAATTCCAATCAGCCGCAGGCGGGATGGACGGGGAAGGCGGGGGGCGTCCGGAGTGTGCTTTTCCTGGTGCTGTTCGCCGTGGTGGCGGCGGGGGTGTTCCACGCGTTGTGGGCGCCGGACGCGGTTCTGATGAGCACGGACGACAACGTGGGGCTGGAGCGGGCGACGCAGCGGATGCTGGAGGCGTCGGCGCTGCATCCGTGGAACGGGGAGGCGCTGTGGGGGCTGCCGATGATGAGCATGGTGCGGCCGGGATACCTGCTGCTGAAGGCGGTGTCCGCGGAAACCTTCATGAATCTGTTTCACGGGCTGTGCCTGACGCTCTCCGCGTGGCTGCTGGCCCTGTATCTTCAGGGCAAGGGGCTGCGGCCGGCGGCGTGCGTGCTGGGCGGACTGACGGCGTTCTGGGTCGGCACGAACCTGACGCTGGTCTATGCGGGGCACGTGGGCAAGTACGGGCTGATGGTGTTTCTGGCGCTGGCGGTGTACGCGCTGGGGCAGTGGGGGCGGTCCGGCCGCCGGGCGTGGGCGGTGGTGGCGGGCTCGGCCGCCGGGGCGATGTTCCTGGAGCAGCCGGACGTGGCGTTGTTCTGCGCGCTGCTGCTGGCGCCGCTGGGGCTGTTCGAGGCCTCGCGCGCGGCGGGCGGCTGGAAGGCGGGCGCGATCGTCCGCCAGTCGTGGGCGGCGGCGCTGGCCGCGGCGCTGATTGCGGGGGGGGCGTCGCTGGCGGCCCGCGGATCGGGAGTGACCGAGGTGCCCAACGAGGAATCGCCGGCGGCGAAGTGGGCGTATCTGACGCAATGGAGCCAGCCGCCGGGCGAGAGCCTGGACTTCATTGCGCCGGGCTGGACGGGCTGGCGCAGCGGGGAAGAGAAGGGGCCGTACTGGGGCCGGATGGGCCGCAGCGAGGGATGGGAGCAGACCCGCCAGGGCTTCATGAATTTCAAGCTGGAGAATGTCTATGTCGGGGCGATTCCGCTGCTCTTCGCCCTGATCGGGCTGGGCGAGACCGTTCGCCGCCGGCGGGAAGATCCCAACGCGTCCGCCGTATTCGTCTGGGGCGGGCTGTGCCTTGTGGCGCTGCTGCTGGCGTTCGGCAAATTTTTCCCGCTGTACCGGCTGATCAGCCTGCTGCCGGGTTTTTCCAGCATCCGCAATCCCAACAAGTTCATCCACTTTTTCCAGCTGGCGTGGGGGGTGCTGGCGGCGTTCGGGCTCGACGCGGCGCTGCGGATGGAATCGCGCATTGCCCGGCGCTGGATCGGGGGTGCGGCCGCCGCCGGCGGTCTTTTCCTGCTGTCGGGGCTGGCGCTCTGGGCGGATCTGGCCGGCGGCGCGGAGCGCCTGGCGGCTGCGGGGTGGGGGGCGATGGGCCGCGCCATCCAGTGGAACAAGGCGTTCAGCGTCACCTATGCCGGCGGGGCTTTTTGGCTGGGGGCGGGCATCCTCTGGCTGCTGGCGCGCGCGGGCGTTTTCCACGGTGTGGAAAAAACTTTTCCACAGCGTGGAAAAAAAGATCCGGATTTTCCACAGCATGGAAAAACTGTTTCCACGGTGTGGAAAACGGCGGCCTGGCTGCCGGCGCTGATCGTGGTATTTGATGCGGCGGTGATCCTGGGTCCGCGCTACATCCAGACGATGCCGGCCGGCTACGTGGCGGAGAACGAGCTGGTGCGCTACTTGAAAGCCGAGATCGGGCCCCGCCGCACGGCGATGGCGACGCAGGACGGATTTTACAACCTGTGGCTGACGTACCTGTTCCCGTACCACGGGATTCCGTCGGTGAACGTCACGCAGCTGCCGCGGCCGCCGGCGGACTACCAGGCGTTCTGGAACGCGGTGAAGGACCCGGTGCGGACGTGGCGGCTGGCGGCGGTGTCGCACGTGCTGGCGCACGGGCCGGTGGCGCAGCAGCTCCTGGCGAATCCGGCCTGGGCGGCGCAACTGGAGGCGGACTGGGCGTATCAGCCGTTTCAGGACGGCCGCGGGGGAGTCGGCACGCGCCGCGTGGCGGCGACGCCCGCCGCGCCGGAGGTGGTCTTGAAGATGAAAGACCTGCCGCCGCGCGTGGCGGCCGTGGCATCGTGGAGCGAAGTGCCCGACGAGGAGGCGCTGCGGACGCTGGCGGATCCCGCGTTCACGCCGTTTTCCGCGGTATTGCTGCCGCCGGGCAGCGGGGTGCCGCCGCCGCCCGCGCGCTCCGGGGACGTGCGGCCCGCCCGGGTGGACGTGGCACGGGTGCTGCCGGGGCGGTATGAATTCACGGTGGAAAACGCCGCGCCGGTTGTGGTGCGCGTGGCGGAGAAGCACGATCCGAACTGGACGGCGACCGTGAACGGGAAAGCGGCGCCGGTCTTGCGGACGGACTACCTGTTCCAGGGGGTGTATCTGCCGGAGGCCGGGCGGCACGACGTGGTGCTGCGCCATGCGCCGTCGAACGGGCCGGTGGCGATGCAGGGCGCAGGGCTGCTGGCCGGGCTGGCGGCGGCGGCTTGCCTGGCGGCGGGGAGCTTCCGGCGCCGGAAGGAGAACGCGGCGTGAGCGATTCGCCCGGGCTGTCCGTGGATGTCGTGATCCCGTTCCGGGGCTGGGATGCCTGGACGGCGGATTGCGTCCGGGCCGCGCTGGAGATGGATCCCCCGTGCCGGCATGTGTCGCTGGTGCCCGACGCCGCGCTGGGACCGGAGACCTGGGCGTCGATCCGCCGGATGCCGGGGGCGGAGCGGGTGCGCGAATGGCCCAGCGGGCCCGTGAATCCAGGCCGCAAGCGCAATCTGGCCATGGACCGCAGCGAAGACGACGTGTTTGGATTCGTGGATTCGGATGCGCGGGTCTGGCCGGACTGGCTGGCCCGGGCCCTGCCGCATTTCGAGGATCCCGCCGCGGCGATTGTCGGCGGACCGAACCTGACTCCGCCGGAGGACGACGCCCGGCAGC
This sequence comes from Kiritimatiellia bacterium, assembly GCA_040768005.1. Classification (GTDB taxonomy): domain Bacteria; phylum Verrucomicrobiota; class Kiritimatiellia; order CAIQIC01; family Lenti-01; genus JAAZFE01. Next base: position 14,697 of record JAXGNL010000015.1, on the reverse strand, counting down.
AGGCCTGCGGGGACGTGATGGCCAGTCCGATGGGGATGGGGGCGGCGTACATCCGCCATGTGGCGGTTTCGCGGCGGGAGGTGGACGAACTGCCCACCTGCAACCTGCTGGTGCGGAACCGTCCGGGATTTCGCTTCCGGCCGGAACTGGACACGTCCGAGGACATGACCTTCTGCGCGCTGGCGCGGGAGCGGGGCGGCCGGATCGTGTACGATCCGCAGGTGGGGGTGTGGCATCACCGCCGGCGGCTGGGCCGGGCCTTCTGGCGGCAGTTCCATGATTACGGCGTGTATCAGGGCCGGCGCGCGTCCTGGCGCTGGCTGTGGCGGGCCGCGCCTTTCGCCCTGCTGCTGTATGGGCTGGTCTGGCCGGTGGCGTGGGCCCTGGCGCCCCGGTGGTGGCCGGTCTGGTGCGCCCCCCCGGCCCTGTATGCCGCCGCCGTCGCGGCGGAAAGCCTGCGGCAATCGCGCGCACGCCGCGGATGGCTCTGGACGCTTCTGGCGTTTCCCGTCGCTCACGCTGCCTATGGAACCGGTTACGCCCGGGGCCTCCTGAACGGCGGGTCGGATCCCCGGTAACCGGAGCCGGTCAGACAGGATGACGAACCAAAACCAGTTTTTTATCGACGCACACATGGAAATATGGGACTTTTACAGAGCTTGCAGGCCTTTTGGCGCGGCTCCAGTGGAAATGACAGCGTTTGAACCCGAAACGAGCAGGTAGCGACATGGCGAAAGAAGAAGTGGCGGAACAAGGCGGGCAGCTCGGACAGCAACGGGCCAACACCGATGTCAATGTCTGGATCCAACTGAGCATTGCGGCGGTTCTCACCTTTCTCATTTCCATCGGACTGCATTACGCCGGCAAGGCGGGGATCGGGGGATTGCTCGGCTATCTGAACGGGCTGATCAACCAGCGCGGTCCTGTCCAATGGCTGGAACTGCTGTGCTTCTTCGTGGTGGTGCTGTTCATGATCCTGAAGTCCCGGATCATCCGCTACCAGATCCAGCACATCTATGACGACACGGCCCAGCTGTCCTCGATGAACATGGACAACGAGGACGACCTGCAGCTGCTGCGCAAGCGCATTCACGACGAAGGGCTGGACGAGAAGAGCATCCTGCTGGGGCGGCTGGACCGCGGTCTGGCCCTCTGGCTGGCGACCAAGGACGTCGGCCGCGTCGGCAGCTGGATGGGCTCGGAGGCCTCCCGCGACAACGCGATGTCCGACCTGACCTACACCCTGGCGCGCACGATGATGTGGGCCATTCCGATTCTCGGCTTCATCGGAACGGTGCAGGGGCTGAGCTCGGCCGTCGGCGGGTTCGGCGACTTCCTGTCGGGCGCCGCCGACCTGGCGGCGATCAAGGGCGCCATCGCCGACGTCACCATCGGTCTCGGCGTGGCCTTCGACACCACGTTCCTGGCCCTGATGCTGGTGACGATCATCCAGTTCCCCCTCAGCTCGGTCATGCGCCGCGAAGCGACGCTGCTGGGCGAGATCGAGGTGTATATTGACGAACATTTCGTCTCGCGCCTGCCGTCGGCCGAACAGCAGGCCGTCGTGATCGAAAACCTCGAAGACTCCATCGAGGCCGCCTTCCGCCGCTACATTCCCGATCCGGACCGCTACGAAGAGGTCTTCACCGAATCCATTGAAAAGGCCGGCACGGTGGTGGAGAAGCAGTTTGAATCCTTCACGCAGAAGTATGTGGATGCCCGCAAGCAGGCGACAGACGACGAAGTCCAGGCGCTGGCCGGCGCGCTGGAAAGCGCGCACCTGAAAGCAGCGGAACTGGCCAACCAGTATGCCCGCAGCGCCGACGGCATCCAGACGGCCCTGGGCGACAGCCTGGCCAAGGCGGCCCAGGCGGCCGGCGATGTGGCCAAACAGGTGGACACGATTGCGGACCTCGGCGCGAAGATCCAGGAGCTGCTCCAGGTCGAGCAGGCGCTCGAGCGCGCCGTTGCCGGCATCGCCGGGGCCGACGAATTCCAGAAGACCTTCGCCCAGTTGCGCGAGCATCTGGCGACCACCGACGAGTTCTGCCGCCGTCTGAGCAAGCCGCGGGTGATTACCTTGCACGAAGAAGTCGTCACTTGAACCGGAGGCGAGGGGAGAGGCCGGCCATGCGGAGCTGTTTCCGAGCACGGATCTTCCTGATGGCGGGGTGCGTCGCACTGGCCGTCCCGTCCGCCGTCCGCGCCCAGCAAGCCTCCTTGACCGTTCGCCCGCTGGCCGAAGGCCTCCAGCGGCCGCATGGCGTGGCCATTCATCCCCAGACCGGGGACATCTACGTTTCCGAGCGGGGATCCGGCCGCATCGTGGTGTTGCGCAACGGCCGGCCCGAACCGGCCCTGGCGCCGGGCTGGACGGTGTCCGAAGACCTGCCGCGCTGGGCCATTTCCGACAGCATGCCGCTCAGCGCCTGGATGTCGCCGGCGCTGAATCAGCCGGGGCCGATCGCCTTCTCGACCAACGGCACCCTGTTCGTGGCCGAGCAGACGCCCCAGGGGCGCATCCTCGAATTCAGGCCCGACGCCCAGGGGCTTTATACCCAGGCCATCGCCGTGCCGGTGCCCTGGCTGGACCAGGAGTTCCAGTGGCGCGACCTGCAGGTGGACGCCCTGAACCGCCTGTTCATCGCCGGCGCCGACGAGATCGGCTCCGACTTCATGAAATTCGGTTCGGCGCTTGTGCGCGAAACCAACGGCGACTGGTGGGTGATCGATTTCGGCCCCTTTGCGAATTTCGGTCCCTTTGCCCTGTCCGCGCGGGAAGACGTCATGGTGCTGGGCGACCGCAACCGGGGCAAGCTGTCCTGGTGGGAAGTGCATCGCCACATCATGCTGGGCGGGGTGCCGGACAGCACCGGGCGCGCCGAACTGCAGGCGCTGGCGCTCTATCCCGACGGGGCGTTTATCATCGGCCAGCTGGATGCCCCCGGGCAGGCGGTGCTCAAGCGGCTGGATCCGTTCAACTACCAGCAAACCACCCTGGCCACGGGCTTCCGGTCCATCGGCGACATCGCCATAGACCGTCCCAACGTCCGCTACTACGTCACCGACCCGGAGGCCGGGAAGGTGCTGGAGTGCACACTTCCGCCGTCCGTGCGCTTCAACGAGGCGGCCATGCGCCAGATCGTCCGCGCGGTGGACGGCATGATGGGCATGACCGAAGAAGCCCCCGCCTTCCTGGGCAATTTCTTCGAACAGCTGCAAAGCGCGGCCCAGGATCTGCTGCCGGAGGATTCCACCCACACGATCCAGTTCAACCTGAGCGACATCGCCGGCAAAATGCCGATTGTGGCCGGCCGCATCCGCGCCGCCGTGGAAGTGGCGGGCGCCGAGGAGGATCCGATCGAGCAGGTCGAATTCTTTCTGCTCTTTCCCAGCAAGGTGGTCATGACCGACGTGGCGGTCAGTCCGAGCATGAGTTTCTTTTCGGCGCGCCGCAAGAGCGGGAAGGTCGAGCAGACCAAACCCCTGTTCCAGGGGGATGTCGGTGTGTACCGCCTCTCGGGCACCAACGTGTCCCGTGTCGCCTCCGCTCCCGGCGGCCTCCATATTCCCATCGTGGTCTGCGGCCTGGACGAAGCCGACGGCGGCATTTACGTGAACCTGTCGTTCCTCGGCGCGGGCATCTACGGCGACTATTACCTGACCCTGTTCCAGGGGCCCCGCGAGCAGACCGCCAAGCTGGTCGTCAAGTCGCCCACGTCGGAAAGCGGCAACATTACCTATGAAGCCTCGTTCATGGATGAAGCCACCATCGAGGGCATGGACGGCTCCGTGACGCGCGAGCAGGTCAGCAACCTGCTGGTGGCGGGCTTCGGGGCCGGCGGCGGGGTGAACCGCTCGGTCGGCTGGCTGCGCCTGGGCCAGTTCCCGGCGGCCATGACCGTGTCCTTCGGGGACGTGGGGGACACCCCCCTGACCGGCGCGGCCAGCGGCATGCGCGACATCGTCGAGCAGAAGCGCGTGGAAATGAGCCTTGAAGCCGCCAGCGAGATTCAGGGACAGGTGCCGGAGATCGTTCCCGGCGCCGGGGGAGAAACCGAAGCGCCGGCGCCGGACGCCGCGCCGGCCGGGGAGACCGTGCCGTGAAAAACGTCGAGTGCGACACTTCCGGATTCCAGAACATCGTGCTGATGCTGATCGGTGTGCTGATGATTCTGCTGATCAGCAACGTGCTGACCATCATCAGCAACCCGGAAAACATCAAGATCGGTTCGGTGGTGACCGGGGCGGTGTATGACGAGGACGAAGAGGAAACGGCCTTCATGCCGCCCAAGTTCCAGAACCTGCGGCAGGATCCGGTCTATATCGATGTCGAGGCCGACCGGCTGATTCTGGTGCAGGAGAAGAAGGAAATCCTGGCCCGCGACCTGATGTTCGAGGGCAACGAGTTCGAGAAATTCCTCGGCGAGGTCGAGCAGGTCAAGGGCCGCCGTTACATCGTGCTGCTGCTGCGGCCGGACAGCGCCGTGTTCCAGCGCAAGCTGCGCCAGATCATCCGCGACCGGGAGATTGACGTGGGTTTCGAGCCGTGGGAGGCCGGCCGGCCCATCGTGATCGAAAGAAGGGCGGGCTAGCGATGGCCAAGGGTCCAGAGCTGGATTTGAGTTCCTTCACGGACATCCTCACGTGCATCCTGGGGATTCTGATTCTGATCATTCTGCTGACGGGCATTGACGCGTCCCAGATCCAGGTGCTGGTGTCCACGCCCAAGGAGCACACCGGCGACGACAAGAGCCCGGTGTTTTTCGAATGCCGGAACCAGAGCCTGTTCCATATTTCCCTCGACGGCATCAAGCAGGCGGTGGACGCCAAGACGGAGGCCATCCGTGAAAACGTGCAGGACAACGAGGCCGAGTTTCTCAAGGCGGCGTCCCAGACGCAGATGGAAATCGAGGGTCAGCGGCTGGATTACACCTACGCGCTGATGGGCCGCTACGTGCTGTTTCCGATCCCGGAAGCCAGCGGCTACCAGTTCGGGAAGTATCTCGAAGAATCCGACGACATGTGGTACGGCTCGCGTCTCGCCGGACTCGATCCCCGGACCCAGTTCATCTGCTTTTTCGTCCGGCCCGACAGCTTCAAGGTGTTTCAGCAGGCCCGGGCCCTGGCCTGGCTGCGGGGATTCGACGTCTCGGTCGAACTGCAGGAAGCCAAGAATCCCATCATGATCGGGCCGGGCGGCGACCGCCTCTACGTCCAGTAGCCGGGAGCGGCGCATGGACGCCCCGTTGGACGCCTTTGAATGCCGGCGCTGCGGCGCCTGCTGCCGCTGGCCCGGGTCGGTGCTGCTGGAGCCGGCCGACATCGAATCCGCCGCGGCCTTTCTGGGGCTGACGCCGGAAGAGTTCATTGAACGCCACGCCGGGCTGGCCCGCAACCGGGCGCAGCTGACGCTGAAGGAAGCGCCCGGGGGTGCCTGCGGGTTTCTCGATGACAACGATTGCTGCCGGATCTATCCCGCCCGGCCCCGCCAGTGCCGCGATTTTCCCCGGAGCTGGCGCGTCGAGGGCTGCCCCGGTCTCGACCGCCGGGCATGAAAAAAGCAGCGGGACCGCGGTCCCGCTGCCGGAGTACGGAGCCCCGGGGCTACGCGTTGTTCACGATGGCCCGATGAGTGCCTTTCTCGTCGAGTTCGATCAGTTCCCGGGCCGCCAGCTCGGCCGCCTTGTGGTTGGCTTCGCGGGTGCTGGCGCCGAGATGGGGCACCATGATGTCCGCGATGTCCGCGCAGGTCTTCGGCCCTTCCTCGTCCTTGGGATAGACGTCGTTGAGGAAGCGCAGTTTCTTCCCGGCCTTGACGGCGCGCAGGTCGTCTTCGTTGATGATGCCGGCGCGGGCGCAGTTCACCAGCGTGGCGCCTTCCTTCATCTGTTCGAGCAGCTGGCGGTTGACCATGCCCCGGGTCGTGGCGTTCTCCGGCAGGTGCAGGCTGACGTAGTCCGACTTGGCGAACAGTTCGTCCAGCGAGACCAGCTTGACGCCCAGTTCCTGGGCCTGCCGCGGGGTCGTGCCGGGATCGTAGCCGAGCAGGACCGGCTCGAAGCCGGACAGGCGCTTGACGACCAGGCGGCCGATGTAGCCCAGGCCGACAATGCCGATGGTCTTGCCCGTGATTTCCGTGCCCATGAACGAGGTTTTTTCCCATTTGCCGCACCGGCAGGAGGGGTCCGCCGCAATCAGATGGCGGGCGTCGGCCAGCATCAGGGCCACCACTTCTTCGGCCACGCCGTTGGAATTCGCGCCGGGCGTGTTCATTACATCCACGCCGTTCTGGCGGGCGTGGGCCGTGTCAATCGTGTTGTAGCCGGCGCCGGCCCGGACCACCGCCTTGAGGTTCGGGGCCGCATCCAGAATCTCCGCCGTCACTTTTTCGCTGCGCACGATCAGCGCATGCAGATCGGGGTTCTCCCGGGCGAACTGCAGAATGTCGGCTTTCGGGATCTGCACCACCTCGTAGCCGCCGTGGGCTTCCAGGATTTCCCTGGCAACGGGATCCAGCGCCGTCGGAATCAGCACCTTTTTCATCATCGTTTCCTTTCGTCGTTTCTCTCTGGTTATGAATCCCGGAACTGTAGCCCTCCCGGATTCCCGGCGCAAGCCCTTCCGGATCCGGTTTTCCTCCGCTTGCTTTTCCGCCAAAACCGCCTAGTATTCCGGTTTTCGCGCCCTTCATGCGCAGAAAGGCATCGGCTGGAATGAAAATCGTATTGGCTTATTCGGGCGGTCTGGACACCTCGGTCATTCTTCAGTGGCTCAAGGAGACGTACCGGGCGGACATCATCGCGTTTGCGGCCGACGTGGGTCAGGCCGAAGAGCTCAAGGGACTGAAGAAGAAGGCGCTGGCGACCGGCGCCTGCAAGGTGTACGTGGACGATCTGCAGGAGGAGTTCGCCCGGGATTTCATATTCCCGATGCTGCGGGCCAACGCCATCTACGAGGGCCAGTACTTTCTGGGCACCGCCATCGCGCGTCCGCTGATCGCCAAGCGCATGGTGGAAATCGCCGAAAAGGAGGGAGCGGACGCCATCGCCCACGGGGCGACCGGCAAGGGCAACGACCAGGTCCGCTTCGAACTGTCCGCCGCGGCGCTCAATCCGGCCATCGAGGTCATTGCCCCCTGGCGCATCGATGCCTATCGCAACCAGTTTCCCGGGCGGGCCGAAATGATCGCTTACTGCGCCCAGCACCGGATCAACGTGCAGGCTTCCGCCAAAAAACCCTATTCGATGGATCGCAACCTGCTGCACATCTCCTACGAGGCCGGCATTCTCGAGGATCCGTGGTTTGACGCCTTCGCGCCGAAGAACCGGGATATGTTCCGTCTGACACGCGATCCGGCCGACGCCCCCGACCGCCCGGAAACCGTGGAGCTGGAATACCGGCGCGGCGACTGCGTGGCCGTCAACGGCAGGAAGCTCTCTCCCCTCGAGGTGATGCGCAAACTCAACGCCCTGGCCGGCCGGCACGGGGTGGGCCGGGTGGACATGGTGGAAAACCGCTATGTGGGCATGAAGAGCCGCGGCGTTTATGAAACCCCCGGCGGTACGATCCTGCAGTTCGCCCACCGCCAGATGGAATCCATCACCATGGACCGCGAAACCATGCACCTGCGCGACGGCCTCATTCCGCGCTACGCCGAGATGGTGTACAACGGCTTCTGGTTCTCGCCCGAACGCCGCGCCCTGCAGGCGCTGGTAGAAGAAACCCAGGCCAACGTCACCGGCACGGTCCGCGTCAAGCTCTTCAAGGGCGGCCTCTATGTCGCCGGCCGCAAGAGCCCCGTGTCGCTTTACAGCCCGCAGATCGCCACCATGGATGCCGATCCCACCAAGGCCTACGACCAGAACGACGCCAGCGGGTTCATTCATCTCAATGCACTCCGCCTCAAGGTGGCCGCCCGGGTCCATGGCCAGGCCTGAGACGGCGCCCGCCGGCCCCGTCCGGCAGAAAGGACCGCCCATGACACAACCCACCGCCCGATGGATGCCCCGGCTCGCCGCGGCGCTGCTGGCCGCCGCCTGTGCCGGCCTGATGCCGGCTTCCGCCCGCGCCATGCTGACCGATCCCGCCCAGATCATGAACGAGGCCTATATCCAGCTTGTCCAGGGCGACCAGAGCCTGGATGCCGGGCGCCTGGACGAGGCCTTCGCGTTCTATGAGCAGGCCCGGGAGCATTACGAGCGCCTCGCGCGCGAGTTTCCCGGTTTCGAGCCGCGCATCATCCAGTACCGGAAGACCTATTGCGACAACCAGATCACCGGCATCCGCCGGAAACAGGCCATGCCCGCCGCCGGCGACCTGCCGCCCCTCGAGGCGCGGGCCCCGGCCCGGATATCGCCGGCACCGGTCGTCGCGTCGCCGGAGCCCGCCGTCTCGTCCGCCTCCGGCCGCTCGGTCGAAATCGACTACCTGAACAGCCGGATTGACAGCCTGGAAGCCGAACTGGCCGATCTCGACGGCCTGCAGGAGGAAGTGGATCGCCTGATCGAGACGAACCGCGCCCTGCAGCAGCAGCTGGATCAGGCCAATCGACAGCTCGCGGAGCGCGCCTCCGGCGAACAGGAGGCCGTCCAGTCCCTGCGCGCCGAAATCACGGCCCGCGACGGGCAGATTCAAGCCCTCCAGCGCGACCTCGACGCCAAGCGCCAGCTCGACCAGGCTCTGAACGACATGGAAGCGCGCGTCAATGAGCTGACCGCCGTCAATACCCGCCTGAACGAGGAAATCAAGACGCTGGACATGGAACTGGATGATGCCGAGATCCGGGCGGACCAGGCCGAACTGCGCGCCGAACAGGCCGAAAAGAAACAGGCCGACGCCGAGAGCCGGGCTTCGATCGCGGAAGAAGAGCTGCAGGTCGCGCGCGCCCTGCCGCCGTCTTCCGCCGGCGCGGAAAAGCCCAAGGCCGGCAAGGCGGCCAAACGCAAGGCGGACGACCGGGAAAAAACGGCGGAATCCGCCCGGAAAGAAAAGCCGAAGAAAGACGAGCCGCCCGCGCCTCCGGTGACGGCATCCGCTTCCGTCCCCCCCAGGCCCATTCCCGACGGCCTGACGGCCGCCGATTTCGTCCGCCGGCTTCTGCAGGAAGGCGATAACGAAGCGGCCCTGGCCACGGTCCAGAATGCCCGGCGCGCCGCCCGGAACGACATGAGCCTCGGGCTGATCGAAGGCATCGCCCTGATCCGCCTGCAGCGCTATGCCGAGGCGGCCGCCCTGCTGATTGACATCGCCAAGCAGAATCCGCGCAACGCCGAAGTCCACGCCACGCTCGGCGCCGCCATGATGGGCGCCGGCTTCTATGACGAGGCCCGCGAAACCCTGCTGATGGCCATTCGTCTCGACAAGAACCTGCCCGAGTGCCATTACAACCTCGCGCAGCTTTATGCCTTCATCGAGCCCGTCAACCTGCGCCTCGCCGCGCGGCACTACCGCAACGCCCGCGACCTGGGCGTGGCCGCCGATCCGCAGCTCGAAGCCGCATTGAAGTAGATCGCCTCCCTGTCAGGCCCTGGCCGGTTCGCCGGGCAGGGCCTGTTACATGCCCATGAGCACGACCGACAGGATGGCCAGTCCGACCGCGGACGCCCGCAGGGGCGTGAGCTCCTCGCGGTAGAGCCACCGCGACAGCACGATCGGCACCACGATCGAACTGCTGAAGATCGCCTGCGACAGACTGATCGGGCCGCTGCCGAACGCCTGCAGCACCAGGAAGTAGCCGATGAAATTCAGCAGCCCGATGGCGGCGCCGAATACCGCCATTTCGCCGGTGCGCCGGTCGAACCGGAACGCCCGGCCCCGGTGGACCGCCAGATTCCGGCCCAGGGTGAACAGAAAGACCAGCGTGTAGGAAGCCCCGATGTAGGCGATCCGGTTGGACGGCGATTCCGCCAGCAGCTTGCCGACCGTCATGGACAGGGAGGTGCAGGCCGCACTGGCCAGGGCCAGCAGGATGCCGCCCAGCATCGCCGAATGCCGCGCCGTGCGGAACTGTTTCCGCTGCTCCAGCGTGATGACGCCCAGCACGCCCAGGGCCGCCGCAAGACCCAGAACCTGCATCGGTCGCGGCGCTTCATGAAAAAAGACAAACCCGATAACCATCACCGCCAGCGTGTTCAGCCGGTTCAGGGGAAACACAATGGCCGCCGGCGCCCGCTTCAGCGCCCCGACCTTGGCCAGGCTCCCCAGCGCGAAAAAAAGCCCGTTGAAAAACGCATAGGCCAGTACCGGCCGGGTGAGCTGCGCCCAGGGGTGCCGGGTCGTTGCCCACAGGGTGCCGAACGCCATCAGCGCCACCGACAGCCCGACGACATTGACCAGGCCGTCGGCGTCGTGCCCGCGTTCCGCCGCCGCCTTGAACAGGAAATTCAGAATCCCGTAGAGCAGCGTGGCGAACAGCGTAAAGATGATCCAGCTTTCCATCCATCCCCCCTAGCATGTCCCGCCGCTTCCGGCCAGCCGGAAGCGTCCGGGGCAGCCGGGGCGGGTACAACGGCGGTTCGGTGCAAGCCCGGGACTGGAGGGGTCACTTCCGTGATGCCCGCCCTGGAGTGCGGCAATCCGGCCAGCATCCGGGCCGGACAGAGCCTGCCCCTCCAGCCAACGTCCCATGGGGACGCAAATCCAGTTGGGCATGTGCACCGAATCGCAGAGGCCCCCGCGAGCGTGAACATCCAGCGCCATCCGGCCGCGGTTGTGGGCGGAGAGGGGGCGTGATAGGATATCCGGGTCATGAAGATCGTCACGTTCAACTGCAATTCCGTCCGTTCGCGTCTCGAGGCCGTGCTGCGCTGGCTCGCCGAGCATTCGCCCGACATCCTCTGCCTGCAGGAAACCAAGGTGCAGGATGCCGAGTTCCCGGCCGCCGCGTTTGCGGACGCCGGCTGGCACGTCGCGTTCAAGGGCGAAAAGTCCTACAACGGGGTGGCGATTGTCTCGAAACAGCCCGCCGACGAGGTGTCCTTCGGCCTCGACACCGACCCCAAAGACGAGCCGCGTCTGGCCCATGCCCGTTTCGGCCGGATGCATGTGCTGAACACCTATGTGCCCCAGGGTCGCGACATCGAGCATCCCATGTACGCCTACAAACTGGAATGGTTCGCCCGCCTGCACCGCTATATCCGCAAGCGGTTCGAGCCGTCCGCGCCGCTGCTGTGGTGCGGCGATCTCAACGTGGCCCGGCACCCCATAGACGTGTCCAGCCCCGAAACCAAGAAGGATCACGTCTGCTACCACCAGGCCGTGCGGGATGCGTTCGAGGAGGTGCTGTCGTTCGGGTTCACCGATCTCTTCCGCCACCACAACCCCGGGCGGGAGGACTATTCCTTTTACGATTACCGCGCGCCGTTCAATCCCGAGCGGAAGCGGGGCTGGCGCATTGACTACATTCTCGCCACGGCGCCGCTCGCCAAAAAGTCCGCCGCTTCCGCCATTGATATCGCCCCCCGCACGCGCCCCAAGCCGTCCGACCACTGCCCGCTGTTTGCAGAAATCCAGGATTGAAGAAACTCCCGAGTTCACGCTGCAGCGGATTGAAATCGTTCATTTCTCATTTGTAATTTTTGATTGATGACTCCGTCCATTCCATCTGCGCCCCTGGCCGTGCTTCGCGCGCTGCGCGAGGCCGGGCACGAGGCGTTTCTGGTCGGCGGATGCGTCCGTGATCTGCTGCTGGAGCGCCCGCCCAAGGATTGGGACATCGCCACCTCGGCGCTCCCCGAACAGATCGAAGCGCTGTTTCCCAAAACCCTTTCGATAGGCAAGGCGTTCGGCATCATTGCGGTGGTGCCGGGGGAGGGCGACCCGGTCGAAGTGGCCACCTATCGCCGCGATGCGCCCTACGCCGACGGCCGCCGTCCCGATTCCGTCTCCTTCACGAACGCCCGCGAAGACGCCCTCCGGCGCGACTTCACCGTCAATGCGCTGCTGCTGGATCCCGAGACCGGCGGCATCCGCGACTACGTCGGCGGGCGGGCCGATCTCGAGGCGCGGATCATCCGCGCCATCGGCGATCCGGCCGTCCGTTTCGCCGAGGACCATCTGCGCCTGCTGCGCGCCGTGCGGTTCGCTGCCACGCTGGGATTCGCCATCGAGCCCGCGACCTGGGCGGCCATCCGGGAGCGCGCGGCCGACATCCGGCGCATCAGCGCGGAGCGCGTCCGCGACGAATTGTTCCGGCTGCTGACGGAATCGAACCGGGCCGGCGAGGCGCTCCAGATGCTTCGCGACAGCGGCCTGCTGAAGGAAATCCTGCCGGAGGTGGAGGCGATGGCCGGGGTGGAGCAGCCTCCCGAATTCCATCCCGAGGGCGATGTATTCATCCATACCAAATTGATGCTCGATGCCCTGCCGCCCGCCCCCCCGCTGCGCCTGGCGCTGGCCGTCCTGCTGCATGACGTGGGCAAGCCGCCCACCGCGCAGTTCGCCACGCTCCCCGACGGCACGCAGCGCTGGCGCTTCGAAAACCACGCCCCCCTGGGCGCCGAGATGGCCCGCGCCATCCTGGAGCGCCTCCGTGCCCCCGCCGCGCTGACCGACGATGTCTGCGCCATTGTCGGCAATCACATGCGCCTGGCCGATGCCCCGAAAATGCGTCCCGCCAAGCTCCGCCGGCTGATCGGCGCGCCGACATTTGCCGACGATCTGGAACTGCACCGGCTCGATTGCCTGTCCTCCCACGCCCTGCTCGACGTGTACGATTTCCTCCGCGAGCGCCAGGCCGCCTTCGCCGCGGAGCCCGTTTTGCCCGAGCCGCTCGTCAAGGGGCGCGACCTGATCGCCCGGGGCCTGACCCCGGGTCCCGGCTTCAAGGCCATCCTCCAGGCCCTCTACGACCGCCAGCTCGAGGGCGAGACCGACAAGGCGGCACTGCTGGCCTCGATGTCTCTCCCGGCGCCGGACAACCCGGAATGATTTTTCTCTGGGTCGAAATTCTGTTTGCCTGGCTGCTGTTTGCCGCCTACCGGTTCCGTCCGGATTTCCTGGCCGCCGTGACGGTTCTGCCGGCGTGGATCTGGCTGGCAGCGGCCTTGCCCGGCATCTGGTTTCTGCGCCGTCGCAGGCTGGCGGGCGGTCTGTTTGCGCTGTCCTGGCTTCTGTTTGCCGCCTGTCATGTGGAGGAACCCCGCTCGCTGGTCCGGGGCTGGATATTCCCGGTCGAGGAATCGTCTTCCGCCCCGGTGCTTCGCCTGGTCACGCTGAACTGCGGGGGCGGCCAGGCCGCGGCGCTTGGCGATCTCAAGCCATTGCGTCCCGATGTGATCTTTCTGCAGGAGCCGCCTCCCCGTGCCGATGTGGAGCACCTGATGCGGGAACTCTACGGCAGCGAAGGCGCCTTTCTCTATGATCTCGACACCGCCATCCTGGTCCGGGGGGCGCTCGACGATGTTCGCCGGAATGGATCACGGCTTTTCTATTCCCATGCCGCGGCTGTTTTACAGGGGGCCGATCCGGTTCACCTGGTATCGCTGCGGCTGGCCACCGGGCATGTCCAGGTCAACTTATGGAACCCCGACTGCTGGGATACTCATTACCGGCACCGCCGGCACCAGATGGCACAGCTCCGGGAAATCACGGAAACCCTTCCTCCTGATGCCGCGCGGATCGTCGCGGGCGATTTCAATGCTCCGCAGGGCGACAAAATCTTCTCCCTCCTTGGCCCGCGAATGTCGGATGCCTTCGCCGCAGCCGGAAGAGGCCTGGGCAATACCCTTCTGAACGATCGGCCGGTGTTGCGCATCGACCAGATCTGGGTTTCGGACGAATTTGCCGTTCTCCAGGCTTTCGCCCGTAAAAGCTCGGCGTCGGATCACCGTTTGGTCGTGGCCGATGTGACCCGGCAATCACAGTGAGTGTTCCGGATGAACGGTGTTTATAAACACCGATACAAGATGTCCGGCAGGCGTCGGGGGGCAAGATCATGGGGTTGAAGAATCTTCCTGAAAACACAGGGCACAATGTCAATCGTAGAAGAAGAAACCCGGGGGAACGGTGTTTATAAACACCGATCAGGATAAACCATAATCTGGGTTCTGGAGCCGGGCGGGGGCTCAGGGTTTGCGGGCGGAGGCCAGCAGTTCTTCGGCGTGGCGGAGGGCGACGCTGGTGGATTCGCGTCCGCCCAGCATGCGGGCGATTTCGTCGACGCGTTCGCCGGGGGTCAGCGGGAGGACCTGCGTCAGGGTGCGCCCTCCGCGGACGGTTTTGCGGACGGCGAACTGGTGCGCGCCGCAGGCGGCGACCGGGGGCAGATGGGTGATGGCCACGACCTGGTGCCGCCGGGCGGCTTCGGCCAGTTTCCGGCCGACGGCGTGGGCGGTTTCGCCGCCGACATTGGCGTCGATTTCATCGAACACCAGCAGGGGGATGCGGTCTGCTCCGGCCAGCACCACCTTGAGGCCCAGCATGACGCGCGAAATTTCGCCGGAGGAGGCGATGGCGCGCAGGGGGCGCATCGGTTCGCCGATGTTCGGCGCGAACCCGAATTCCGCGCGGTCGAGGCCGCTGGCGGCCGGGGTCTCCGCGGGCTGCACGCGGACATCGAACGAGCCGTGCTCGAAGCCGAGGGCCCGGAGTTCGGCGGTGATGGCCGGGGCCAGTTTCTCCGCGGCGCTTTCGCGCCGCTTGCGCAGCGCGCGGCCGAGGGTCTGCAGTTCCTTTTCCGCTGCGGCGATGTCCTTT
>JAXGNL010000014.1:0-53305 GCA_040768005.1 Kiritimatiellia bacterium | reverse complement strand
CATTGGTGTCCATCCGTGGAGGGCTGCCTTCCCCCCGAAAAGGAGAAAACCCCGATTTTATTGAAAAAACCGGGGTTTTCAAATGGTGAGACGGGTGGGGCTCGAACCCACGACCACAAGCTTAAAAGGCTCGTGCTCTACCGACTGAGCTACCGTCCCGCAATCTCCGGCTCGCGGAAATCTGCTGGCGGTTCTACGCTACCCCACCCGGGCGGTACAAGCAAAAAGCGGCGCGAAAACCGGCGGGGACAGGATCTCCGCGCGGATTGCCGTGGCGCTGAGGAATCCCGTTGTGGCCGCCGCCGGCCTGGTGTATTCTGGGGGCATCTTCTCCCGGGCAATGACATGAGCGAAGACACAGGCAAATCAACGGCCCACGCCGGGTATTCCTTCGGATCGTTCAAAGGGGTGTTCACCCCCAGCATCCTGACCATCCTTGGCGTCATCATGTACCTGCGCTTCGGCTGGGTGCTGGGCCAGGTGGGACTGGGCCGGACCCTGCTGATCGTGACCATGGCCACCGCCATCACGTTTCTGACCGGCCTGTCGCTTTCGGCCACCGCGACCAACATGCACGTGGGCGGCGGCGGGGCCTATTACATCATCTCGCGTTCGCTGGGGGTGGAACTCGGCGCGGCCATCGGCGTTCCGCTGGCCATCGCCCAGGCGCTGGCCGTGGCGTTCTATATCACCGGCTTCGCCGAAGCCCTGGCCGGATCGGTGGATCTCGGCCCGTGGATCGCCCACCTGCCCTTCGCCCTTACCGAAGTCCGCTTGATTTCCATTCTCACCCTCCTGGGGCTGGCCCTCCTGGCCACCATTTCCGCCGATCTGGCCCTGAAAACGCAGTTGCTGATCCTGGCTGCCATTGCCGCCTCGCTGGTGTCGTTTTTCCTGGGCGGCCCCCCCGCCGCCCCGGCCGCCGACGCGGTCGTCGATATCTCCACCCGCCTGCCGTTCTGGGCCGTTTTCGCGGTGTTTTTTCCGGCGGTGACCGGCATTGAAGCCGGCCTGTCCATGTCCGGCGACCTGAAAAATCCGGCCAAGGCCCTGCCCCGGGGAACGCTCGGAGCCGTCCTGACGGGTTACGCCGTGTACATGGCGGTTCCCATCGTGTTGATCCATTTCGTGCCGGACCGCGGACGCCTGCTGGCCGAGCCGTTGATCCTGCAATCGGTGGCGCGCTGGGGTTCCCTGATTCTGCTGGGCGTGTGGGCGGCCACGCTGTCGAGCGCCCTGGGCTCCCTGCTGGGGGCGCCGCGCACCATGCAGGCCTTGAGCCGGGACCGGATCTTTCCCCGGTTTCTCGGCCGCGGCTTCGGCCGCACCAACGACCCGCGCATCGCCACCGCCCTGACCTTCCTCGTCGCGCTCGGGGCCATCCTGCTCGGCGATCTCAACCTGATCGCCCCGGTCCTCTCCATGTTCTTCCTGACCTCCTACGGCCTGCTGAATCTCTCGGCCGGGCTGGAGGGGCTGATCGACAGCCCTTCCTGGCGCCCGGAATTCCGGGTGCATCCGGCCTGGTCGCTGGCCGGCAGCGCCGGCTGTTTTGCCGTCATGCTGATGATCAATCCCGGCGCCACCTTCATTGCCGTCGCGGTCGCCGGCCTGATCTACGCGATCGAAAAGCGCCGTCATCTCAAGGCTCAGTGGGGCGACATGCGTTACGGGCTGCTGATGCTCCTGGCCGGCTTTGCCATTCGGCATCTCGACCGGCGCAAGCCGGACGAACGGACCTGGCGCCCCAACCTCCTGGTGCTGAGCGGCGCCCCTCAGTCGCGCTGGTACCTCATCGAAATGGCCCATGCCCTCGCCCGCAACGCCAGCAACATGACGGTGGCCGCCATCGTCACCGGCGAACAGTGGGTCCTCGAACGGATCCGCTCCCTCCGCGGCAGCATCAAGGATTATCTGGCCAAACGCGACGTGCATGCCCTGGTCAAGGTCCTGCCCGAAGACAACGTCCTCGACGGCGCGGAAGCCCTCATCAAGGCCTACGGGTTCGGGCCGCTCAAGCCCAATACCATCCTGATGGGCGATTCCGAAGAAACGGACAACCTGGAACGCTTTGCCCGGCTGATTCTCGAAATCCACCGCATGGACCGCAACCTGATCCTGATCCGCGAAAACGAGCGCGACGAAGCCCCGACCTTTGCCGAGAAAGCCACGCTGGACATCTGGTGGAGCGGACAGCAGACCAACATCGGCCTGATCCTGACGCTGGCGCATCTCCTGAAGCGGAGCAAGGCGTGGGCCGACGCGGTCATCCGCCTGAAACGCGTGGTGGACGATCCCGTGGACGGCGCGGAAATCTCCCAACCCATCGAAGAGCATATCGAGTCGCAGCGGCTGGATGTCGAAGTCGAGTTCGTGCCCCGCAACGGCCTGGGGGTTTTTGAGTTGATCCGCGCCTCTTCCCGGGAGGCCTCCCTGGTCTTTCTCGGCCTTCGCCCGCCCGACCCGGAGGAAACCCCGGAAGCCTACGCCGGGTATTATCGCGTGCTGCACGAACAGACCGCCGGTTTGACCGTTGCCTATGTGCTGGCCTCCCACCAGGTGGATTTCGAGCAGGTCATCGGCCTGGGATAATCCCCCCCTCCCCCGGATCGATCAGAACTTCTGCGCCCAGGCCTGAACGCCCTGCATGATCATCTGCACCGAGACCGTCCCGACCACCAGGGCGGCGATGCGGCCGGCGATTTCGATGTAGCGGTTGATCAGCGGCTCATGGCGGGGCCGCACGGCGTCGTGCAGGATCTTGAGCAGAATCATGATCACCACGGCGGTCAGCACCGCCGCCAGGACCGTGGCGCAGGCGGGAACGGGGGCGTGGCGCTGGCCGATGATCACGCTGGCGCTGATGGTTCCCGGCCCGATCAGCAGCGGCATCGCGATCGCCCCCCCGAGATGTTCCGACTCGCCGCGCAGGATCTCGATGGCCGTGGGCCCGTGAAACACGAACTGCAGGCCGATCAGCAGGAAGATCAGTCCGCCGAAAATCTGGAACGACGCGAATTCCGCCTGCACCAGCCGCGTGAAGACGGCATCGCCCAGAATGGCAAAGCACCAGAACACCGCGGTGGCGATCAGCCCGCCGCGAATCAGCACCCGGATGAACTGCGCCAGCGAGAGTTTCTGCACCACGTCCACCAGGTACACGATCAGCAAAAACGGATTCAGCAGCACCAGCAGCAGGGCTGCCGAGTTGAACAGTTTCAATACGCTCATGGACTGATTCCTCTCCGCCCGTGTCAGGTCCCGCCGGTTTTTTCTTCGACGATGGCGGCAATCGTCTCGGCCAGTTCGTGCTCCGCCTCGACATCCTCCAGGCGCGCCCGGACCGCTTCTTCCACATAGTCCTCCTGCCGGAACCCGAGATAGAGCGAGTAGATCATCACCAGCAGGATCAGCGCAAACGGCAGCCCGGCGCAGACCGATGCCACCTGCAGGGTTTCCAGTCCCCCGCCGATCAGCAGCACCGCCGCCACCACGCCTTCCGTCACCGCCCAGAACACCCGCTGGGGCACCGGCGAATCCAGTTTGCCCCCGGACGTCAGGTGGTCCACCACCAGCGAGCCGGAATCCGACGAGGTCACGAAAAACACCGCCACCAGCACAATCCCCACCAGCGACAGCGCCCAGGTCAGCGGATAGTGCTGCAGCATCACGAACAGCGCCGTCGCCACGTTATCGCTGACGGCCCCGAAGATGTCGGCGGCTCCGCTGGCCTGCAAGTGAATCGCCGCTCCGCCGAAGACGGACATCCACAGGAACGACAGCAGGGTCGGAATCAGCATCACGCCGATGACGAATTCCCGCACCGTGCGGCCCTTGGAAATGCGCGCGATGAACATCCCCACGAACGGAGACCAGGAAATCCACCAGGCCCAGTAGAATACCGTCCAGTTCCCCTGCCAGTTGCTGGGCCGGAACGTCTCCGCCCACAGGCTCATTTCGGGCAGCTTGCTGAGATAGTGTCCCAGACTCTGCGTGAAGCCTCCCAGGATGAACACCGTCGGGCCGGCAAAGAGAACAAACAGCATGAACACCGCCGCCAGCCCCATGTTCAGTTCGCTCAGCCGCTTGACGCCGCTGTCGAGCCCCGCTACCACGCTCAGGGTGGCCGCCGCGGTAATGACGGCAATCAGCACCATCTGCGTCGTCACGCTGATGTCCCAGCCGAACAGGAAAAAGAGGCCCGCATTGATCTGCTTGACGCCCAGCCCCAGCGAGGTGGCCAGCCCCGTCAGCGTGGCCAGCACCGACAGCACATCGATCAGGTTGCCCCAGAATCCGTAGATCCGGTCGCCCAGCAGGGGGTAGAAGATGGACCGGATCGTCAGCGGCAGTTTCCGGTTGTAGGCGAAGTAGGCCAGTCCCAGTCCCACCAGCGCATAGATGCCCCACGGATGCAGGCCCCAATGGAAAAACGTCACCGACATGGCCGCCTGGGCCGCCGCCGGCGTGAACCCTTCCATCCCTTCGAACATCGGCGAGGGCGAGGCATAGTGATAGATCGGTTCGCCCACGCTCCAGAACATCAGCCCGATGCCCATGCCCGCGCTCAGCAGCATGGCATACCACGCCGGCGTCGAAAACTCCGGCTGGGCTTCCTTCCCGCCGATCCGGATCCGCCCGAAGCGGTGCATGGCGAATCCCGCCGCCGCCAGCACGAAAATGTTCACCGCCAGGATCAGGAACCACCCGGACATCCGGGTGATGAACTCGAGGGCCACTTCGAAAATCCGCGCCGCATGCTCCTTGAACATCAGCGCCAGCAGGATGAAAACCGCCAGCACCGCCATGGAGGGAAACGTCACGTGCGGATGCAGGTCGAAGCCATACCCGGCCCAGTTGTCCTCCCCCGGCTCCCGCTTTTCCGAATCATCGAAGAGCGAAGCCGTCGGACGGATCTGCAACCCTTTGAACGGCGCACGGTTCCGGATGGCTTTGCGGCGGGCTTCCTTCTCCGCCTGTTTCAATTTCATCGCCAGCAGGCGCTTCGATGCCCGTTGCCGGTCTTGTCCTGTTTCGCTCATGTTCCTCCTCCAACCGGTACGAATGTCAGGATGTTCTGCCGACTTGATCCTCCCCCGGACCCCGCCCCCGGTCAATCGGTTTTCGCTGGAGGGGACGAACGGCCTGCGCGCCGTTCCCCCGGCGGATCGCGGTTCCAAGGGCCGTTTCCCGATTCTTATCGACCGCACGGTCTGTCGTTCGTACAGTGAGAATTCCGGCGGGACTGCATCGGATATGCCGCATCAACCGCCGGAATGAGGGCACATGCGCAACGACAGACAGGCCATACGGTATCGGCCGGGCGCGGCATGGACGGCCGACGGGTTCATGCCGGAGCAGCGGACCACAAAGGGGCTCCATCCCGACATGGGGTTCTGTGGTGTGCCATGACGGCGCTGCCTTCATGGGAACTCGCCCTGCGCGGCCTCGGGATTCTTTTCTGCCTGTCGCAATCCGCCTTGCTCTCGGGGCTCAATCTCGCGCTGTTTTCTCTCAGCAAGCTTGAACTTGAGGTGGAAGCCCGGAAGAACAATGTGCGGGCCAAACGCATTCTGCAGTTCCGCCGGCAGGCCAACTTCGCCCTGGTGACGATCTTGTGGGGCAATGTTGCCGTCAACGTGCTCCTGGCCCTGCTCGCCGGCTCCATTCTCACGGGCATCGCGGCGTTTTTGTTTTCCACGGTGGTCATCACCCTCTTTTCGGAAATCGCCCCGCAGGCCTATTTTTCCCGTCATGCCTTGAGCATCGGCGCCTTGTTTGCCCCCGTCCTGCAAGCCTACCAGATCCTGCTGTATCCCGTCGCCAGGCCCACGGCATGGGTACTGGACCAATGGCTTGGAGGCGAGGAAGTCCGGCTGTTTCCCGAACGGGATCTGCGCCGGGTCATTCAACTGCATATGGATTCGGCCGACAGCGACATTGCCCGCATGGAAGGCCAGGGCGCCCTGAATTTCCTGGATATCGACGATGTTCCGCTAGCGGAAGAAGGGGAACCGCTTCATCCCGACAGCATCATCCCCATGGAGTTTGACGGCGATCGTCCGGTTTTTCCGCCCATTTCCCCGAGCCCCGACGATCCCTTCCTTCGCCGCCTCCAGAAATCCGGCAAGGCCTGGGCCGTTCTCGTTGATTCCCGTGGAACTCCCCGCCAGGTCCTTAGAACAAACGAGTTTATACGGGATGCCCTGTTTTCGCCGGCCTCTTTCAATCCCCACCTTCATTGCTGCCGTCCTATTCTGCAACGGGAGCCCGACGTTCGGCTCGGCCATCTGATTCCCCTTTTTCATGTCCGCAGCGGTCGGGGCGGAACCGAAATTGTCGAGCATGATGTGATCCTGCTGTGGCTGGATTCTCCGCGGATTGTCACCGGCGCGGATATTCTCGGGCGCCTGCTTCGCCGGATTGCCCGGCCGGTTCCGGCTGCGAAGGCCGATGGTCCTGACGGGCGGTCCCCTTGATTCCGTGCGCCGCACTCCCCCCTCCCCTCGCGGCGGTATCTCTTTCTCCACTTGCGCCGGCTGTTCCAGCCCCCTGACGTTTGGCGTCGTGTTCCGCCAACGAGGCGGGTCCGGCTCATAAGCGGCGGCGGCCCCCCCCGCCCCATTGCCTCCCGCCGGCCAATCCGCTATAGTCCGCCGCTCAAGCCCCCGTTACATGCGTTGACCGCACCGGACGGCGGCCTTGAAAGGATCCCCATGAACCGCATTGTGGCTACCATCGCCCTTCTCGTGGTTTCCAACACCTTCATGACCTTCGCGTGGTATGCGCATCTGCGCAACCTCGCCCACAAGCCGTGGCTGGTCGCCGCCCTCGTCAGCTGGGCCATCGCCCTGTGCGAATATCTTTTCCAGGTCCCCGCCAACCGCATCGGCTACGAAACTCTCTCCCTTGCCCAGCTCAAGATTCTCCAGGAGGTCATCACCCTTTCCGTCTTCGTGCCCTTCGCCCTGCTCTACATGCGCCAGTCCTGGTCGTGGAACTATGTCTGGGCCGCCTGCTGCCTCATGGGCGCCGTATTCTTCCTCTTCCGCGAACCCGCCCGCCCCGTCCCGCCGCCTCCAATCGCCCAGTCGTCTCCCGCCGCCCCGTCCTGATCCGGCGGCGTGCCGTTCGCCTCATGCGTTGAACGCCCCCCTCTTCGACCTCTCTTGGATTGCGGCGCGGCCGGGATGGGTGTATCACTCTGCGCTCATGGCTTTGCCTTTTCCATCCGATACCATTGCCGCCATCGCCACCGCTCCCGGCGAAGGCGCCATCGCCATCGTTCGCGTCTCGGGCCCCGACACCTATGCTTTGGCTGACCGCCTGTTCCATTGCGCCGCCCCGCCGCCTTCCCAACGCGCCCCCGGCACGTTTGCCCACGGCCAGATTGCCGATCCAGCCACGAATGAAGTCCTGGATGACGCCTTGCTGCTGATTTTCCGCGCCCCGCACTCCTATACCGGCGAGGATTCCGTCGAGATCCAGTGCCACGGCGGCTCCCAGGCCGCCCGTCGCATCCTCACTGCCTTGCTCGCTGCCGGCGCCCGTCCCGCCGACCCCGGCGAATTCACCAGGCGCGCCTTTCTCAACGACAAGATCGATTTGACCCAGGCCGAGGCGGTCCTCGACCTCATCCATGCCCGTTCCGAACGCGCGGCCCGCCTTGCCACCGCCCAGCTCGAAGATGCCCTCGGCCGTCGCATCCGCGGTCTTTACGACGCCCTCCTCGCCCTGTGCGCGGACATCGAATCCATGCTGGATTTCCCGGATAATGAACTGCCGCAATCGGTTCCGGATGAACTGGCCGCCAGGATCCCCCCCATTGTCAACGGCATTCAGGCCCTGCTCAATACCTGGCAGGAGGGCCATCTGCTTCGCGACGGCGCCCGGATTGTCATTGCCGGCGCCCCCAATACCGGCAAATCCACCCTCCTCAATCTCCTGGCCGGCCGCAACCGCGCCATTGTCTCCCCCCACCCCGGCACCACCCGCGACACGATCGAAGAATTCGTCACTCTCCAGGGCTATCCCATCCATCTGATCGATACCGCCGGGCTGCGCGACGCTCCCTGCGAAATCGAACAGGAAGGCATCCGCCGAACCCGGCACGCCCTGACCCAGGCCGATCTCACCCTTTGCCTCGTTGATGCCTCCCAGCCCATCTCCCAACCTGAAATCGACTTCATCGCTTCCCACGAACCACGGAAAATCGTCGTCATCGGTACCAAAACCGATCTGGGACAGATTTTGGACTCCAAAATGCTCCCCAAAACCGATTTTTTCCCCGTTTCGCTTAAAATTGACCCTCCAACAGCCCAAATTAAGGCCAAAATCACCCAAAAAGTGTTCCATGACCGCACAGGAGGCGATCACACGGACTTCGCAATATCCGGGCGGCATCATAAATCGCTTCTAATTGCACTGGATGAGGTTAAAAATGCCGAAAATCGCCTGAACACCCGCTCGGAGGCTGATTTTCTGCCTGCGGCAACCCATTCCAGGGCCGCCTTGGAACAAATCGGCCTGATTTTTGGAAAAAACTGCTCCGAAGAGATGCTCGATTCCATATTTTCAAGGTTTTGTGTTGGAAAATGACGGGCGTTGGCCGCTATTTTCAATATAATGTGATGAATGTCACAATATATTCCATCATTCCAGTATTTCACTATTCTATTTTCCCCATTTCATCCCCTCCCCTCTTCGATGAAGTCATTTGATATCGTGGTCATCGGTGCGGGCCATGCCGGCTGCGAGGCGGCACTGGCCGCCGCCCGCATGGGGGTCCGCACGGCCCTCGTCACCATGGATCCCCTCGCCGCCGCCCGCATGTCCTGCAATCCGTCCATCGGCGGCCTGGCCAAATCGCACATGGTTTTCGAGCTCGATGCCCTCGGCGGCGAGATGGCCCTCAATACCGATTGCACCGGCATCCAGTTCCGGGTGCTCAACACCCGCAAGGGTCCCGCCGTTCGGGCCAACCGCACACAATGCGACAAACCGGCCTATTCCGCCCGCATGCACGCCGTCCTGGACGCCCAGCCTAACCTCACCCTGATCCAGGACCAGATTACGGCCATCCAAGTCCAAAACGACCGGATTTCAGGCGTTTTGGGCCAAAAATCAGGCGTTTTGGAGGCCAAAGCCGTCATTTTGACCGCCGGAACCTTCCTCCGCGGCCGGATCTATGTCGGCAAGCACGGCGTCCAGGCCGGGCGTTTGGGCGAACCGTCCGAGGAGCAGCTCAGCCTTCAACTGCAAGACCTGGGCTTCCGCATGGAACGCCTCAAAACCGGCACCCCGCCGCGGCTGCACAAGGACAGTTTGGACTACGACCGCATGATGATTCAGCCCGGCACGGAACCGCCGCCGTTTTTCAGCATGGAATGCCGGGCCCGGTCCCAACTGTTCCACGTGGAACAATCCGGAGCCGAAACCGCCTCCGGCCCCGATTCGACCTTCGATGTTCCACGTGGAACAGTCGATGGCCTTCCGACTTTTTCGCCCTGGATCCCGGGGTCCCGCCAGATCCCGTGCTGGCTCACGCATACCACCGAGCTCACCCTCGACATCATTCGCCGCCATCTGGAAGACTCCGCGCTCTACGGCGGGCTGATCGAAGGGACCGGCGTCCGCTATTGCCCGTCGATCGAGGACAAGGTCGTCAAGTTCCCGCATCATGCAAACCACCACGTTTTCGTCGAGCCCGAGGGCAGGGGAGTGCTGGAAATGTATCCCAACGGCACCTCAAACAGCCTGCCCCTCGACGTCCAGAAGGACATGATTCATTCCATCCCCGGCCTCGAGCGTGCGGAATTTCTCGCCCCGGGCTATGCCATCGAATACGACTTCTTCGACCCCACTCAACTCGCCCATACCTTGGAAACCAAGAGGGTGGGGGGGCTGTATTTTGCCGGGCAGGTGAACGGCACCACCGGGTATGAAGAGGCTGCGGCCCAGGGCTTTATGGCCGGCGTGAACGCATCTCTGTATCTACAAGGGCGGGAATGTGTTGCATTTTCCCGCCACGAGGCCTACATCGGCGTGCTGATCGACGATCTGGTGACCAAGGGCACCAACGAACCGTACCGGATGTTCACCTCGCGCGCCGAGCACCGCCTGCTGCTGCGGCAGGACAATGCGGTCTTCCGCCTGGCCCGCCACGCCGAAACCCTGGGGCTGGTGCCGGGCGGGCGCCTGCGGGAAATCCGTTCCATGCAGCAGGCCATCCGGGACGAGATCGAACGCCTCGAACGGACAGTCCGGGAGGGTGCGCCGCTGGCCGTCTGGCTCAAGCGCCCGGAAATGAATTATGCGACGCTCCCGGGCCGGCGAGACGACTTGCCGCCCGAGGTGGTGGAGCAGGTGGAATTCGAACTGAAGTATGCCGGCTACATCGAGCGTGAGCAACGCCAGATCGCCAAGGCGCAGCAGATCGCCGCCCAGCGGATCCCGGACGGATTCGACTTCCACGCCATAGGCGCGCTGCGCTACGAAACCCGTGAGAAACTCACTGCCATTCGCCCCCGCGACCTCGGCCAGGCGGCCCGCATCTCCGGTGTCACCCCCGCCGATATCGCCATCCTGTCCGTCTGGCTTAAAAAAGCCACCGCGCCGGATTCATGATCCACCGCTTTTGAACGAATCCATCCCTTGGGAATGGGGGGGGGGCAGGTGATTCCACATAGTTAATTAACTGTGTGGATATGCTATATAACCTATCATGTTTATATATAGATATATATATAATTTATATAACAGAATATGCTTTGATAATGTTAACCACTATTAATTAATATCAGGGGCGCTTCAGCATTTGGATCGCGGCGCGGGTGGCGGGGCCGCCGGCTTCGACCCACCGGGGCGGGAACGCATCGGGGTTGGCCAGATGGCGGTTGAGCATGGCCATCTGGGTCGCCGGCGGCAGATGAGTTTGGGCCCGTCCGGCGGCGGTTTTCCAGGCAGGGTCGGCCCCGGGAAGCAACGCCGCGGATTCAATGGCTTTGGTGGCCAGATACTGGGTGAAGGGAGGGCTTGACTGATCCGGGCGGAAGCGGCCGTCGGGGGCCTGCTGGCGGATCAGATGGTCCAGACCGGCGCGGATGGAAGGAGCCATCGGCCCGGCCAGAGGATCCGGCGCGGCATGCACAAGAGCCAGGAGAGCCAACGCGGTTACGCCGGTATCATACCGGGGGCGGGTGGCTGCGGGGTCGGCCGACCAGCCGCCATCGGCGCGCTGGGCGGCCATGAGGATTTCCAGCGGGTCCCGGGGGGCGGATGCAACGTTATGCTTTCTGGCGGAATTAAATATAAATATGGATGTCAAGAGGGCAAGGGCGGCAGCCACGCGCAGGGCAATCGTTGACCAGGCGGTTCGGGAAGGGCGGGTCGGCGGAAGGGCAGCCATGACGCGCTGCGTGAAATCCGGGGAGGGGTCCGGGACGGCTTGCGCCTGCAGGCGGTCGCGCAGCGCGGCGAATGCCGGATCGTGCAAGGGGTCAAGGGGCGGGGTCATGATACATCTCCTGCAGGGTGGCCAGGGCATTGAAGACGCGGGACTTGACGGTGCCGACGGGAATGCGGAGGACCGAGGCGATTTCGTCGTAGGTCAGGCCCTGATGAACTGCCAGGACGAGGGTTTCGCGCAGCTTGGGGGACAACCGGTTGAGGGCGTCCTGGATGTCGAGAGTCCGGCGCAGGCGGCCGAGGCCGCCGTCGGTGGAAGAGGGGATTTCCTCGCGATAGCGCTCGGCAAACAGGCGGAACCGGTTCTGCCTGCGGATGTGGTCCAGCCAGGCGTGACGCGCCAGCGTGTAGAGAAACGTGGTGAATTTGGCGACGGGCTTGTATTTGTTCCGATAGTTCCATAGGCGCAGAAATGTTTCCTGGGCGAGATCCTCGCCATGAGTGGGAGCGCCCATGCGCGCGAAAAAGTTCAGGAGGGGCCGCTGGTGACGCTCAACCAGTTGCCGGAAAGCGCATTCGTTTCCGTTCCGGACCCGCTCCATCAGGGCGATGTCATCGGTTTCGGGCTGGACGGGATCGGTCATGAAACGGCATTGTTGAACGAGTTTCCGCCAAAAGAAAAGGAATTCCCGCCGGCCCGGCGGCGGCGGGGGACCGCAGTGAACCCGGCGCCTGTTTGCGGCGCTTACAGGGGCGGAAACGGGAACCGGTTGCAGGCGAAAGGATGCGAAGATGAAACGACGGGCGGCAGGATTTCTGGCGGCGGGAATGATGATTCTTGGAGCGCAGGCGCAGCTGCCGGCGGAGCTGGA
Source organism: Kiritimatiellia bacterium (assembly GCA_040768005.1). Classification (GTDB taxonomy): domain Bacteria; phylum Verrucomicrobiota; class Kiritimatiellia; order CAIQIC01; family Lenti-01; genus JAAZFE01. Next base: position 41,027 of record JAXGNL010000014.1, on the reverse strand, counting down.
AGCGGAGGCGCGCGCGGCGATGGGCCGGGGCGCGGCCTGGCTGGCGGCGCAGCAGCAGCCCGGGGGAACCTGGGGGCTGCCGGATTCGCCGGCCATGACGGGGCTGGCCATGAATGCCCTGCAGCGGGCGGACGCGGCGGCGTATGCCGACGCCATCAACCGCGCGATGGTTTTCATCCTGACCAGCGTGCAGGAGGACGGGTCAATCTGGCGGACGCCGTCCGTGGAACGCAAGGGCGGGGGGCTGGCCAACTACAACACGGCGATCTGCATGACGTCGCTGCATGCGCTGGGGCGTCCGGAACTGGTGCCGGTGGTGCAGAACGCCCGGACCTACCTGGCGAACAGGCAGTATCTGGGGGGCGGGTCTTATCACGGCGGCATGGGCTATGATGCCGACCAGAACCGGGAATATGCGGATCTGTCGAACAGCTACATGGCGTACGAGGCGATGCGGCTGACGGAGGATGTCGAGGATCTGCGCACAGCGGGTGAGACGCGCGCGGATCTGGACTGGGAGGCGGCCCAGGCGTTTCTGGCCCAGCTCCAGAACCTGCCGGGCGTGAATACGAATGCATGGCGCAGCGACAGCGAAGAGGATCGCGGCGGATTCGCGTACACGCCGGGCGGCGGGGCTTCGCGCACCAACGAGGAAGGCCGCGTGATGCTGCGCTCCTACGGCAGCATGACCTATGCGGGGCTGCTGTCGCTGATCTATGCCGAAGTGGATGCGCAGGACGAGCGGGTGCAGGCGGCCAAGGACTGGGCCGTGCGCCACTGGTCGCTCGATGAAAATCCCGGCATGGGGCAGGAGGGGCTCTATTACTTCTTCAATGTGCTGACCAAGAGCCTGAAGGCGGCGGGCGATGAGCGGCTGACGCGTCCCGACGGCCGCGAGGTGTCCTGGCGGGAAGAAGTCGTGCGCCGGCTGGTGGGGCTGCAGAAACCCGATGGACGCTGGGTCAATGACAACAACCGCTGGTGGGAGGCGGATCCCAATCTGGTGACGGCCTACACGCTGCAGGCGCTGGCGACGGCGCTGGAATAGCCCATCCGGTTTTTCAGCAGACACGGGATGGCCGCCTGTGGAGGGGCGTCCCTACCCAAACGCAATTCAGGCCATGCACGTGATCGCAGATGGGTCCGTGGAGGTCTGACGGCGTACGGTTTTCTTGACGCGGGGGGGCGGGTTTGGCACCCTCCTGGCCGTGCACAAGGTTATCCAGCGGGTTGGACATCGTGGCGGGAGCACGGGGAGACGGGGACTTCGGTTTGGGCTGGTCGCCGGGCTGGTTTTGCTGGGGGGGGCAGGCCCGGCGCCGGCGCAGCATCGCATCACGTTCAAGAACGGCGTGGTCCACGAATGCAGGATTCTGGGGTTTGAAAACGGCATTTTCACCGTGGAATTGTCCAACGGGGTCAAGGCGTCCACCAGCCAGGCCAACGTGGCGCGGATTGAATTCGACGTCGGGGCGGCGACACCGGTGCCGCCGGAATTCAGCCGGGTGGCCTCGCCGGCGCCGGCCGCGGTTCCGGCGCCGGTGGCGCGTCCGGTGGCCGCGCCGCCGCCTGCTGCCGTCAGGAAACCGCCTGCGCGTGTCCCGCCCCGGCCCGGCATTGAATTGACGCTGGCTTCGCACTGGCAGCACCGCCTGGGGCGAGGCGATACGGCCCATCGCGATGCCGGCCGGCTGCTGGCGGCATGCGGAACCCCCAGGGTGGATCTGGGCTGGAAAGACATCACCCTCTGGGGAAAAGTGACCTATCTGATGCCGGTGGAGGAGGCCAAAACGCTCCTTGGGCTGGGCATTTCCACGAAAAAAGGGCTGTCCTGTTCCCTGTTTCCGCCCAGCAGTTTTTTTGCCCACGAATTTTCAGGTCATTTCGAAGACGGGATGACCCGGCTGACGCTGGTGACGGATTTTGCCGGCCAGGTGACGGCGGTGCAGTTGGCGGACGGGACGACGCGGACGGAGCGATGGATGCCGCAATCGACGGCCTATTCGAGCGAATGGAGCCTGTATAATTTCGTGGATGACGCCCGCAAGGCGAATTCCCACTGGGAAATCGGATTCCATGTCGCCAAGGGGCCGCAGCGGGTCACGGGATATCCCCCGAGCGACACGCGGGTGATTTCCACCGGACCCGTGGACAACAACGAGGGCGTGATCCGGATCGACAGCGATCTGTTCAGCGTGAAGAAAAACCAGTGGGGGCTGGTGGAGGAGAGCCGGTCCCGGGAGCGGGTGAGGTTGCTGGTGGCGCAGCCTGTCGTGGATCTGATGCTGTATGTCATTCAGCAGAGCCGGTAGGCGCGGCAACAGGCAGGGACAGAGGGTGTAACCGGAGACCGGGATTCAAGCGACGGGAACACAGGCGGACGTGAAGTCCGGCCGGCGGGAAAAATGAACAGCGGCCGGGAGACGGAGTTGGCAAAATCCAAAGGAGAAATCATGAAGGCAACCTGGATGCGATGGATGGCGTTGGCGGGCATGGCGGCGGTGATGGCGTTTCCGCTGGAGGCGGCCGCCAAGAAGAAATCCCAGACATTCGAGCCGAACGCCCGGCTGGGGCAGTGGCGGGTGACGCTGGAGGAGCGCGAGGTCGAGACCATCACGGTGGAAATCCAGCGGGTGCGCGGCGGCATCGACACGTTCATCAATGCGCGGTTCGGCCGCGAAAGCCAGACGTTCGAGGGCGGACGGCGCGTGTACGTGACCAGCGGCGACTGGGAGACGGCCACGTGGAACGTCAACCAGGCGCCCAACGGAAAGGAATTGATCTTCAACGCCTACAACGGCGACGTGCTGTTGCGCAAGGTCAAGGTGAAGTACTGATCGCCGAACCTGTGCCGGGAGGCGGAGCGGAACGATTAAGCGGAGGGCGCGGAGAAGCGCCCTCCGGAGGGGCGCTTACGCCGGGGGATCGGCGAGGGTGATGCGGAACTCCGGCGGGGTCAGGATGTGTTTCTTGACCGTGCAGAGGTTGGCCGTGTTCAGCAGGGCGTTGCGGTACTTGTCCGGGAAGCCGGCGGGCGGGGTGATGACGATCTCGATGGGGGTGTAGAGCTTCTTGCCGGGATCCTTTTCGGACCGCAGGCGGACGCCGAGGCCGTCCGTGGGCAGTTTGCGCGACTCGCAGAAATCGAGCACGTAGATGCCGACGCAGGTCGCCATGGACACGAAAAAGAGGTCGAAGGGCTCGGGGGCCGACCCTTCGCCGCCTTCGGCGGCGGGCTGGTCGGTCTGGACCGTGTGGCCGTTGAAATGCGCGGCGACTTTCTTGCCGCCCGGAAAACTGACGGTGATGTCTTTCATGCCAGGAAGCCTAACCCGGCCGACGGGGGGGATCAACCGGGGAATCAACCGCGCATTGAAGGCAGACGCCGCGCGAAAATGAGGTGTCCTTTTCGACGGATTTCGGCACTCGGGGGGGGGCAGATTTTGTCTCGGTTCTAATTATAACCGAGACTTTTCGGAGTCGTGTCCGGGGGTGGGCAGGAGACAAATCATGAGGTTTGACCTGGTTCATGTTTTGGCTTCCACGGGGCGGGTGAGTTGTGATTGTCTGCGGGGCGGTGCAGGCGAAAACAGGCATGGTGGAATGGGTCTGGCGGCAGATCGGCGTGGAACTGCCGGCGGAATGGGAGTGCCTGCAGTTTGCGCGGGATCCGGAGGCGGGGCGCTGCGCGTTTGCGGACCGGCACCGGTACCGGTTCGAGCTGAATTGGCGGAAGTCGCCTGGGGAACCGGACTTCGGGCGGATGATGAAGGATTACGAGGGGTCGCTTGCGAAGGAATGGGAGGGGATTCGCAAGGTGAAATGCCGGGGGTGGCCGGGGCTGACGGGGAAACGCGGCGGCGAGGTGGTGTCGCGGTTCGGAAAGTACCTGGAGGAGATCGGGGTGCTGGTGGAGGCGGTGTTCATTGATGCGGGGGAGCGGGACGACCGGCTGGAGGCGAAGATCCTGGCATCGGTGCGGGCGGTGCCGCCGGAAGCGAACGGGATGCAGCTCTGGCGGGCGTTCGGGATGGAAATGCGGGTGCCGCGGACATTTGAGCTGGGCGAATGCGTGGTGGAGCCGGCGCGGGTGGGGATGCGGTTCGACGGGCCGCGGTCGCCGGACCGCTGGATTTTCCGCCGGTACGGGATGGTGAAGACGTGGCTGAAGACGCCGGTGCGCGAGTGGCTGGCGTCGCAGGCCGGGGAACTGGCGCGGAACGTGAAATTCAAGCCGGGCGGGGGCGGGGCGGCGCAGCTGGAGCGGATCGAGGGGGAATGGCGGCCGAAAGGGCTGCTGTTGCGCCGAGGGGCGTATGCGGCGGCCGCCTGGAAATCGCCGGAGGACGGCCGTCTCTATCACGCCATCTGCATTACGGGGCGGAAAAGCAGCCGGTTTCATCCGGCGGCGGCGGATGCGGTCATGACCGCGTGCCCGGAGTTTCTATGCATTCCGGCAGAGGGGGATGCATGAGCCGGCGCGCACAAACCGCCGCCGCTCCGGGGGCATGGGACGACATGCTGAAGGCTGTCCTGATCCCGAACCGGGCGGCCCGGGTGGTGCGGGAGGAACCGGACGGATCCCTGACGCTGGCGGTGCCGACGCGCAAGCCGTCGTTTTTCCGCGGGCTGATCAACTGGCTGGTGCGGGTGCCGCAGGAACGGCTGACGGTGCTGGATCCGCTGGGGGCGGGCATCTGGAAATCCTGCGACGGGAAACGGTCGGTAGAGGAAATCGCGGTCCGATTTGCAACGTTTCACCATTTGTCTTTTCATGAGAGCCGGGTTTCTGTTACAGGTTACGTCACATCGCTGTTGCGGCGCGGCGTACTGGCCGTGGCAGTGAACCCGCGAGGATAGCGCAGGCCGGCCGCGGGCCGGCCTGGTCGAGGAGAATTTCGGCGAGTGACGGTGCGTTCGGTCATTTTGGGACTGCTGGGAGCGGCGTTTGTCTGCTCCTATACGTATTTCAACGACTGGATCATGCGGCAGACGATGTTCGTGGGCAATTTCATGCCCATCAGCGTCTATGGGCTGCTGGTGCTGTTTCTGGCGGTGGGGGTTCCGCTGTGGCGGAAGCTGACGAAGCGGGGGGGGCTGCAGCGCAAGGAACTGGCGGTGATCCTGGTGCTGACGCTGGTGTCCTGCGCGATTCCGGGGGCGAACCTGCTGCGGCTGTTCTCGCCGGCGCTGATCATGCCGCACCGCTACGAGCGGACGGAGCCGGGCTGGAAGCAGCAGGAGGTCATGAAGCTGGTGCCCGACGGGATGCTGGTGGACATCTCCCAGGATGAAAGCACCGTGCTCGACGGCTACACGCGGGGGCTGAAGGAGGCGTCGGACAAGCTGAAATTCAGCGAGGTGCCGTGGAAGGCGTGGCGCGGTCCGCTGCTGTTCTGGGTGCCGATCATCCTGAGCCTGTGGATCGCGCTGGTGGCGCTGGCGGTGGTGGTGCACCGGCAATGGGCGGACCACGAGCACCTGCCGTATCCGATCGTGACGTTCACCAAGTCGCTGCTGCCGGAGGAGGACGGGCGGCCCAGCCCGATTTTCGGCAACCACCTGTTCTGGCTGGGGCTGGTCGCGGTGCTGGGCATTCATCTCTATAACTACCTCAATCTGTGGTTCCCGAACGTCCTGTTCGGCAAGATTCCCCTGGGAGTGGATTTCTCGTCGCTGGCAAAGCTGTCGGACACCTTCCTGAAGGGGGGGGGCGAGCAGCTGCTGCAGAAGTTCACGCTGTATTTCACGGTGATCGCGGTGGCGTATTTCCTCCCCAAGGAGGTCTCGCTGTCGCTGGGCATCGGGCCGTTCATCTGGATCTTCATCGCGGGGATTTTCGCGACGTACGGCGTGGGGGTGGGCGGCTGGCAGGGGACGTGGCCGTTCGGGCTGCAGATGGACGCGATGATGATCATGGGTGCGTACTTCGGCATGCTGGCGGTGCTGCTGTACACGGGGCGGCAGTACTACACGGCGGTGTTCCGGCGGGCGTTCGGCTTCAAGGCGTCGGAGCCGGTGGAAGGCGCGGCGGTCTGGGGCGCGCGGTTCTTCATGCTGGCGATGGGGTTTTTCACGGTCTATGCGGCGCTGCTGATGGGGCTGGACTGGCCGATCGCTTTGCTGTTCGGGCTGGGATGCGTGGCGGTGTACCTGGTGATGGGGCGGCTGCTGGCGGAGACGGGGCTGTTCTTCATCGTGGTGACGGGCACGCCGGCGACGCTGCTGTGGGCGGTGTTCGGCGCGCGGGCGCTGGGTCCCGGCACCCTGTTCCTGATGTTCATGCTGTGCCTGATTCTGTTCTACGACACGCGCGAGGCCCTGATGCCCTACGTGGTCAACGGCCTGAAGCTGGCGGACGACTGCCGGGTGAAGGTGGGCCGCACGGCGTTCTTCGCGGTGATCGCCCTGATGGTGGGGCTGGGGGTGGGGATTCCCGCGACGCTGTATTTCCAGTATGAGCGCGGGGTGGACGTGTCCCTGTGGAAGGTGGAGCAGGCCAAGCGGCCGTTCAACGAGACCATCAGCATCATGCAGCGGCTGGATGCGCAGGGGCAGCTGGAGGAGGCGGGGCAGGCGACCGGCCTGGCACGCTTCAAGGAAATGGCCCCCCACCGCAACGGCCTGATCGCGTTCGTCACGGCGGCGGGGCTGGTGATCGTCTTTTCGGGCCTGCGGCTGCGGTTCACGCGCTGGCCGCTGCATCCGGTGATGTTTCTGGTGTGGTCCACCTATGCGGGGGATTCGTTCGCGCAGTCCTTTTTGGCGGGGTGGTTCATCAAAATGGGCATCACCCGCTTCGGGGGGGCGGGCATCTACCAGAAGTGCAAGCCGCTGATGTTCGGCCTGATCGCCGGGGAGATGCTCGGCGGCATGCTGCCGATGATCGTCAGTTTCGTCTATTTCGTCGCCACGGGCGGCACCATTCCCAAACCGTTCTCGATCATGCCAGGCTGATGAAGAAGATCGACGTCCAGAACCAGCCCGTGCTGCCGCCCCGGCGCGTCTTCCAGATCGCGCTGACGGGGGTGAAGTACCGCCTGTTCCGCGCGACCGTCACCGTGGCGGTCATCGTGGTGGCGATGGCGTTCCTGATGAACATCCTGACGGAGAGCCTGATCAAGCGGGCGGTCGCGGATTCCGTCCGCGAGCAGATCACGGACCTGCACCGGGTGGACCGCTGGATCGCCCGGCTGTCGATGCCCCAGCCCCACGAGGATCTGCTGGCGCGGCTGGCGGAGGACGCCCCGGATTCGGAGGCGCTGGCGGAACTGGCCGCGCGCGGCGGAATGTCCGCGGAAGAGATCGAAGCCCTGCGGCCGAAGGCGCGGGAGGCCCTGATCGGCCTGGGATTCTTCGCGGACCTGGACTACGGCCGGCGGCGCGTGCTGGCGGGGCCGGATGAATCCGTCCGCATCTTCCAGCGCCTGCAGGACGACGGCGCCTGGCAGCAGTTTTCCGCCAGCCTGGCGGACATGAAGACGCTGCGGTTTCCGATGGAGCCGGAGGCGTTTCAGGCGTTTCTGCGGGAATGGCCGGAGCTGAACGCGAAGCTGGAGGCGATCCGCGGCGGGCAGTCCGAGGCCATTGCCGCGCTGCGCGCGCAGCTGGGCGACACGCCGCTGCTGGAAGCCCTGCGCGGGGTGGACGGGCCGTTCGGCGATGCGGTGCGCGCGGCGGGCTTCCGCCTGGCGCCGGAAGAGGCCGAATTGCTGGCGGGCGAAGTGGAGCGCCTGGACCAGGTCCTGCGGATCGAGGCCACCATCAACAATCCCGGCGTGCGCCAGAAAGTGGCCGCCCTGCGCGATGTGCTGCCGGGCGACGTGACCCTGCCGATGATCTGGGCGCTGCTGCGCGACCGCGAACGGGCGGACTGGTTCCTGGCGGCGATGCGGGAAAACGATCTGGAGACCGGCGGACTGACGGCGGAGCGGCTCGAAGCCCTGGCGCGGCAGCGCGCGCATACCCGCCTGCTGCAGGTGGCCGAACGCCAGACCCTGGAGACCGGCGGCGGGCTGCTGGGCATCGGCAAGCGGATGACGTGGCTGGCGCTGGTGTCGATGCTGGTGTGCGCGGTCGGCATCGCCAACGCCATGCTGATGTCGGTGACCGAACGCTTCCGCGAGATCGCGACGTTGAAGTGCCTGGGGGCGCTGGATGCGTTCATCATGTCGATGTTCCTGATCGAAGCCTGCCTGCTGGGGCTGGTGGGGGGTCTCGGGGGCGCGCTGGCGGGGTTCCTGCTGGCGGGCGGGCGGATGGCGCTCATGTTCCGGGCGCTGCTGGTGCAGGCGTTTCCGTGGGGCGACGTGGCCGCGGCTGCGGGCATCTCGGTGGTGCTGGGCATGGTGCTGGCCGCGGTGTCGGCGGTGTATCCCTCCCTGCGCGCGGCGCGCCTGGCGCCGATGGAGGCCATGCGGATCGAATAGCCATGAGCACGCCCGACACCATGTTACAGGCCGAATCCCCGGAGACCGCGTCCCAGCGCGTCATCATCCGCACCGTGGGCATGAAGAAGATCTACCACCGCGGCGAGGAGACCACCTACGCGCTGCGCGGGGTCAACGTCGAGATCTACACCGGCGAATTCATCGTGGTGATGGGGCCGTCCGGCTCCGGCAAGAGCACCTTCTTCAATATGATCGGCGCGCTGGACAGCCCCAGCGAAGGGCGGGTGTTCATCGACGAGGTGGACGTTGCGCAGCTCACCGCGGAGGAACTGGCGTTCCTGCGCTGCCGCAAGATCGGCTACATTTTCCAGTCCTACAACCTGATCCAGTACATGACGGCGCTGGAGAACGTGACGACGCCGATGGCGTTCGGCGGCGTGTCGCCGGACGAGGCCCGCAAGCGCGGCATGGATCTGCTGGAGCTGGTGGGGTTGAAGGAGCGCTGGTTCCACCGGCCGATCGAGATGTCCGGCGGCCAGCAGCAGCGCGTCGCCATCGCCCGCTCGCTGGCGAACAATCCCGGCATCCTGCTGTGCGACGAGCCGACGGCGAACCTGGATCACCATACCGGCGACGAGATTCTGGCGATTCTGCAGAAGCTGAACAAGGAGCGCGGCGTCACGACGATCTGCGCCACGCACGATCACCGGATGATGAACATCTGCGACCGGCTGATGTGGATCCGCGACGGCGACATCGAGCGCATTGCGCGCCGCGACGAAGTGGAAGTGGAGGTGGGCCACATTGAATAGGTTCGCCGCCATCGTGTTGGCCGCCTGGTCCCTGCTGCTGCCCGCGGGCGCGCAGGAGCACGCGGCGCCCGTCCCCGCCGCGCCGGACGTACCGGTTTCGCCTTTCCGGGCCGATGCCGAGGCGCTGCTTGCCGCTCCGCACCGGCTCAGCGGCACGGAGGAATACGCCGCCGCCGCCGACTATGTCGAATCGCGGCTGCGCGAAATCGGCATTGAAACGGTCGTGGTGCAGGAGTTCCCGTCACTGCAAACCGACGTGCACCGTTGCGAGCTGACGGCCGGGGACCGGACGATCCCGCTGGTGCCGGGGCGTCCCGACGCCGTCCTGCCGCCGGTGTCGCCGCCGGAAGGCCTTACCGGCGAGCTGGTGGATATCGGCGACGGGTCCGACGAGCAGCTCAACCGCGTGCCGGTCCGCGACCGGATCGTGGTGATGGACTACAACGCCGGGATGCAGTGGCTGAAGGCGTTCCGGCTGGGCGCGCGGGCCGTGATCTTTGTCGGCGGCGAAAACGGGGATTCCTTCCATCATCACTATCTGCGGTCCAACGCCAATCTGCCCCGGTTCTACTACGACGGCGCGCGCGGGGAGCTGCCGCTGGGCGGCACCGCCACGATCCACTCCGAGATCACCTGGAAGCGCACGACGGGGCGCAACGTGATCGCGTTCCTGCCGGGCACGGATCCGGTGTTCGAACTGGGGCTGGAGGAAGTGATCGTGGTGGGCGCGAACCTCGACACGTTCGGGGAGTTCCCGCGCCTGGCGCCGGGTGCGCGCGCCGCGGCCAACTGCGCGGGCCTGCTGCGGCTGGCGGAAACCTTCCAGGCCAACCGGCCGAAGCGCCATGTCGTGCTGGCGTTCTTCGACAACCAGGCGCGGTCGCACGAGGGCGTCATTCAGTTCTACTGGGCCCTGGAGTCCAACGAACGCTACCGCGAGGCCACCCTGAAGTCCCGCACCGAGACCTGGGCGGAGGAAACGGATTTCCTCGGCCAGGTCGAGAAGATCGTGTCGCAGGAGAACCCGCTCGACCACCTCGGGGAGGAAGGCGGCCGTCGGCTGGGAGAACGCATCCGCGACCAGGCCCGCGACATGGCGCTGGAGCTGCGCAGCGAACTGATGGACCTGCGCAAGCAGGTCAACGCCCTGCGCACGGAGGCGGAGGTGGTTGACGAGCAGGCCGTGGCGGCGGTGCAGGCCGAGGTGGATGCCTTCCAGGCCGAGTTCGACCGCTGGAACGATCTGCGCCGCGCCCTGAGCCGCAACCGGCCCGTCGGCCCCGAACTCCGGGATCTGCTGGACCGGGTGCTGGCGGCCGTGCGGCAGGAGATCGCCCTGCGCCAGAACGAACTGGTCGCCGAAAAGCGCATGCTGGACAGCGCGGCGGAACTCAACCGCCTGCTGGCCGAACGCTGGATCACCCTCCACGTTTCCCTGCTGCTGGGCGACAGCACCGAACGCTGGGGCGTCCTGATCGGCGGGGATTCCGAGATCCGCAACCGCGACAAGGATCACCCCGGGCTCTACGGCCGGGTCCAGCAGAGCTTTCTGCGCGCCTGCAACCGCCTGGTGGAGACCGGGCGGACGCCGGAATTCTTCGAACTGGCCAGCGTGGATTCCACCCTGGCCCAGCCGCGGCTGCTGTGGGCGGCCGACGGCCTGATCCACGGCGGCGAAATCGCCGGGCGCTACGGCATCTACAACATCGTGCTGGGCACCATGCACGAAACTCTGCCGCGCGAAGGCACGCCCGCCGACACCCTCGACCGCCTCGACCTGGAATCCGTCGAGCGCAACATCGGCGAGATCGGCCGCATTATGGCCGCCGTGGGCGACCAGGAGGCGCAGGTGGGCGACCTGAAACCCGCCGCCGGAGCCGACGCGGCGGTGGCCGACCAGCGCGGGCTTTCGCTGCGCCGGGTGATTCCCTCGGATTACTCCTACATCACGCCGCGCTTCCGCAACGACACGGCGGAGGGAGCGATGACGATGGGCCGCCATCGCGGCAGCTCGATTCCGAACCTGCCGGTGGCCGGGGCGGTGGTGATGGTGAACATCGAAACCCCGTGGAACCGCATCTACTGGCCCCACAACAAGTTCCCGGCCTTCGACCCCTTCCTGCTGGGCATGAGCGACCAGAACGGCACCTATGCCTTCGGGGGCCTGCCCAAGGAGGACAGCGGTTCGCAGCCGACGGCCTTCGCCGCGCGCTTCGACGAACGCGGCACCGTGGTGGAAGTGTCCGACATGGGCTCGACCGACACCCTGCGCACGCGCATCAACATGCTCAACGCGCGGCCGGGCTTCTACCTGATGCCGCCGCGCTTCTGGCCGGATGCCGCCACGGTCTTCGACGCCATCGGCAACGCCAATCTCGGCGGGGATTCCTCCGAGCGCGGCAACGTCCGGACGGTGGACGGCGCGGTGACGTTCTTCATCGAGGACAAGGTTTCGCAGGCCAAGATCTTCGGCGAAAAGTCGGCCGTCGGGCTGAACAACGGCGGGCCGGCCGCCGCCGGGGACGATGCCGCCGGCGGGGACATGCGCGAGTCGCTGGGCAAGGGCTTCCCGATCACGGGCAACTGGCTGGGCATCCTGCCTTCCTTCCAGGGCGCGGGCGACCTGTGGCGGCTCAACGAAACGCGCCTGTCCCTGCTGCGGTCCAAGGACATCCTCAACAGCTCGATCGAGGAACTGCACGGGCGGGCCCAGGACCTGATCGCGGCGGCGGATGAAGACGACCGCCCGCTCTACGCCGAGTCGCTGGCGGCGGCGGCCCTGCTGTCCTCCCAGCCGGTGTACGAGTCCAGCCGCTCGATCATGGACGACCTGGTGACGGCGGTGCTGATTCTGCTGGCGCTGTGCATTCCGTTCGCCTTCGCCCTCGAACGCCTGCTGATCGGATCGAGCATCATCTACAAGCAGGTGATCTGGTTCGTGGTGTTCTTTCTCGTCACGTTCGTGGTCCTGTACCTCTCGCATCCGGCGTTCGCGGTGGCGCAGACGCCGATCATCATCTTCCTGGGCTTCACGGTCGTCGTGCTGTCGTCGCTGGTGATTTTCATCATCATGCAGAAGTTCGAGACGGAGCTGAAGGCGATGCAGGGGATGACCAACACGATCCACGTGGCGGACATCTCGCGCTTCAACACCGTGATGGCGGCGATGAGCATGGGCATCTCGACCATGCGCCGGCGGCCGCTGCGGACGGCGCTGACGGCCATCACGATCGTGCTGCTGACCTTCACGATCCTGGTGTTCGCGTCGTTCGATACGCAGCGCGGCATCGTGCGGCTGTTCACGGCGCCGTCGCCGGGTTACACCGGCGTGCTGTACCACCCGCCCTCCTGGGGCACCGTGAATCCCGATTTCGTCGAGCTGGTCAAGGCGCGCTGGGGCGGGGTGTCCGACGCGGCCGTGCGCCACTGGGTCTGCCCCGAGTTCCCGAAGGATCCCGATTTCGTCGTCGGGCTGGCCGACGGCTCCAATCCGGTGACCCTCAAGGGCATTCTCGGCATCGATCCGCTCGAACTGCGCCACCGCGAAGACCTGCGCGACCTGCTGGGCATCGACGATCCCGACGCCATCCGCGAGCGCGTCTTCATGACCGAGGCCGTGGCCGAGCTGCTGGGCGTGGCGCCGGGCGACCGCGTGATCGTCAAGGGCATCCCGCTGGAAGTGGGCGCGCTGATCGATTCCACCCGCTTCACCGCGCTGGTGGACATGGACAACACCAGCATCATTCCGATCGACTACGCCCAGATGCAGGAGACCGGCGCCAAGAGCACGGGCGCGGCGGACGACCTGCTGACGCAGCAGGTGAACTGGGCGAACCTGCCGACGGATTCGGTGGTGGTGATGTCCGACGACAACTGCGCGCGGGCCGGCGGCAAGGTCAGCGTGATCCATCTCTATACCCGGGATGCGGCGGACGCCGAGCGCATCGCCGGGGAGTACGCCCGGATGATGGACCGCACGCCGGTGATGGCGACGCGCCAGGACGGCGTGTACCGCCATGTGCTGGGCACGGTGGTGGAGGCCAGCGGGGCGGGGGACCTGCTCTTCCCGGTCCTGCTGGGCGCGCTGGTGATCTTCGGCACCATGCTGGGGTCCGTGGCCGACCGCGAAAAGGAAATCTACACCTTCAGCGCGCTGGGCCTGGCCCCGCCGCACGTCGCCAGCCTGTTCTTCTCCGAGGCGATGGTCTATTCCGTCCTCGGCGGCATGGGCGGCTACCTGATCGCCCAGGGCTCGATGAAGATCCTGACGCTGATGGCCTCCTTCGGGCTGGTGCAGGTGCCGGAAATCAACTATTCCTCCACCAACGCCATCGTGACGATCCTGATCGTGATGGCGACCGTGCTGGTCTCCGCGATCTATCCGGCCATCAAGGCCTCCAAGAGCGCCAATCCCGGCCTGCTGCGCTCGTGGCGGCCGCCGCCGCCGCAGGGCGACATCCACGAAATCACCTTCCCCTTCACGGTGTCGGCCTACGACCTGACCGGCGTGGTGAGTTTCCTGCAGGAGCATTTCGAGCATTTCAGCGACACGGGCCTCGGCGCGTTCATGGCGCGCGACACCCGGATGGTCCGCCACGAGGACGGAGCGCTTGGCCTGGAAGCCTACCTGGCGCTGGCCCCGTTCGATCTGGGCGTGACCGAGCGGTTCGAACTGCGCAGCGCTCCCAGCGAAATCGAGGGCATCGACGAAGTGAAAATCCGCCTGACGCGCCGCTCCGGCCAGCCCGGCGACTGGGTCCGGCTGAACCGCAACCTGTTCGACGACCTGCGCCAGCAGTTCCTGCTGTGGCGCTCCATTCCCAAGGAGGCCATGGAGCACTACCGCCAGCAAACCCTTGTCCACCTGAAGAAGAACGATGTCTGAGCACAAGATAGACAAAGAGCTGGAAGAATTCCGGCAGGTGATGGAGGTCCCCTCGACCTTCGAGGACGGCTTCAACTGGACGTCGCTGCTGGGCGCCGTGTTCGTGGCGATGCTGATGGTGCCCGGCGCCATCTACATGGGCCTGCTGGCGGGCATCGACAGCATCGGCTCGGCCTCGCAGTGGGTGACCGTCATCCTGTTCATCGAAGTCGCCAAGCGCGCCCAGAAGACGCTGAAACGCGCGGAAATCTTCGTGCTGTTCTTCATGGCGGGCTCGGCGATGGGCCTGCCGTTCAACGGCCTGCTCTGGAACCAGTTCTTCATCCGCAGCGACGCGGCGATTGCCACGGGCATCGCCGCGGATCTGCCGGTCTGGTTTGCGCCGTCCGTGGAATCCGCCTCCTACACGCTGCGCACGTTCTTCCATCCCGACTGGCTGCCGGTGATCGGCATGGTGATTTTCGGGACGTTTTTCGGGACGCTCTCCAGCACCATCCTGGGCTACGGCCTGTTCCGGGTGGCCAGCGACGTCGAAAAGCTGCCGTTCCCGATGGCGCCCATCGGCGCCCAGGGCGTCATGGCGCTGGCGGAGGACGCCGACGAAAAGAACCTGGAGCAGTCCGAGGGCAAGTGGCGCTGGCGGGTGTTCTCCATCGGGGGGGCGCTGGGGCTGGCGTTCGGCGCGGTGTACCTGCTGCTTCCGACGCTGACGGGCGCCCTGACCGGCAGCCCGATCACGGTCTTCCCGATTCCGTTCTCCGACTTCACGCCGCAGACCGGCAACTACCTCTCGGCGGTCGCCACGGGCATTTCCTGGGACTTCGGCAACATCATCTTCGGGATGGTCCTGCCGTTCTTCGCGATGGTGGGGGCCTTCGTCGGCCTGCTGTCCACGTTCGTCATCAATCCGGTCCTCTACAACGTGGGCATTCTCAAGAGCTGGACGCCTGGCGAAAACACCATCAGCACCCTGTACCTCAACAACGTCGATTTCTACTTCAGTTTCCACATCGGCATCGCGATCGCCATTGCGATCGGCGGCCTCTGGCAGGTGTTCAAGAGCCTGCGCGCCGCCCGCCAGGCCCGGAAACAGACCGGCGCCACCCAGCTGCGGTCGTCCGCGGCGGCCGTGCCCGAGGGACGCGGCGACATCAAGACCTGGCTGATCGTGCTGGTGTATTTCGTGGTGACGATGACCTACATCCTCGTGTCCGGCTGGCTGATCAACTGGCACCGCGGGGTGATGGCCGTGCTGTTCTTCCTCGGGTTCTTCTATACGCCGATGATCAGCTACGTGACGGCGCGCCTGGAGGGCATGGTGGGGCAGGTGGTGGAGGTGCCGTTCATCCGGGAGGCGTCGCTGATCCTGAGCGGCTACCAGGGCGTGGCCGTGTGGTTCCTGCCGATCCCGATGGCGAACTACGGGAGCATGACCGTGTTCTACCGCCAGTGCGAGCTGACCGGCACCAAGTTCACCAGCATCTGGAAGACACAGGTGGTGCTGTTCCCGATCATTCTGATCAGTTCGATTTTCTTCATGAACTTCATCTGGGGCCTCAACGAAGTGCCCTCGGCGGTCTATCCCTTCGCCGACGAGATGTGGAAGCTGCACGCCGAGAACGCCTGCATCATGTTCTCCTCCACCCTGGGCGAATACTCGATCTTCGAGGATGCCTTCCGGTTCGTCTACATTCTCTCGGGCACGGTGTTCGGCGGGTTCCTGTTCGGGGTGATGTCGCTGCTGGGCGCGCCGGTGCTGCTGACCTACGGCGTGGTGCGCGGCCTGGGCCAGACGACCCCCCACGCGGTGATTCCCCAGTTCATCGGCGCCCTGATCGGACGCTACTACTTCAAGCGCAAGCTCGGGCTGCGCTGGCGGCAATACATCCCCGTCGTCAGCGCCGGATTCGCCTGCGGGATGGGCCTCATCACCACGGTCGGCGTCGGCATCACCTTCCTGAGCAAGGCCGCCATCCCCCTGCCGTTCTAGCGAGGACCCGCCATGGCCGAAACCCTCATTGAAATCCGCGGCGTCAGCAAGATCTACGACCTGGGCCACCAGAAGGTCTACGCCCTGCGGGACATGGAACTCGACATCTTCCGCGGCGAATACCTGTCCATCATGGGCCCGTCCGGCTCCGGCAAGAGCACGCTGTTCAACATGATCGGCGCGCTGGACCGCCCGAGCACCGGCACCATCCAGGTGGCGGGTGTGACCCTCAACCGGCTCAGCAGCCGGGAACTGGCCTATTTCCGCGGCAAGCACATCGGCTACGTCTTCCAGCAGTTCAACCTGCTGCCGGCCTACAACGCGATCGACAACGTGGCGATGCCCCTGATCTTCAACGGCTGGGAACAGGCCCGCGCCGAGGAGCGCTCGAAACAGATCCTGTCCCGGGTCGGACTCGGCGAGCGCATGACCCACCGGCCCGACGAACTCTCGGGCGGCCAGCAGCAGCGCGTCGCCATTGCCCGGGCCCTGGCCAACGAACCCGCCATCGTGCTGGCCGACGAACCCACCGGCAACCTCGACCTGCACACCGGCGAAGAGATCATCAACCTCCTGAGCGAGCTCTCCCGCGAACTGGGCGTGACCGTCATCTCCGCCACCCACGACCACAAGATGCTCGCGACCTCCGACCGGATCCTCTGGATCAAGGACGGGAAAAAAGACCGCCTCGAACGCCGCGAGGACATCCACATCCGCGTCGGCACCGTGCGGTAGGATTCGTTTCGTGCAGAATTTGGAGGGGCAATCTCCGTGTTGCCCGGAAAGAAGAGGGCAGGACGGAGCCTGCCCCTCCAGGTTGAGAACACGAGGCTGAATGAGAGATGGCATCTCCGGAGAGAAAGTATCCTGCGCGCAGGATTCTGGATGACATCGGGAACAGGTCCAACCTGGTATTTGTTACGGTTTGCAGCCGCAATCGAAAACCTATCCTGGCCAAACCGGATATCCATGTTTTGTTGCTGAATTACTGGCAGGATTCCATCCAATGGCTGGTCGGTCGCTATGTGCTTTTGCCGGATCATATTCATTTGTTTTGTTCACCGGCAGGTCCCCATGCCGTGAATGTGCGTGTCTGGGTTGCGTACTGGAAATCGCGAACAGCAGCCGACTGGCCCCGACGCGAAGAAACCCCGGTTTGGCAGCGTGAGGCCTGGGATCGACAAATCCGACAAGGTGAATCCTACAGCGCAAAATGGAATTACGTTCGCAACAATCCGGTGCGGGCAGGACTGGTGTCCTGTGCGGAATCTTGGCCGTACCAAGGAGAAGTCAATCCATTGGTCTGGCACGAACCGTGATCTGACGCATATCCGGAGGGGCAACCTCCGTGTTGCCCGGAAAGAGAAGGGCAGGACGGAGCCTGCCCCTCCGGATTGGGAATAGCGAGGGTCAGCCGGCGCGGGACCAGTCGAAGTCGCGGTTGCGCTTGCGGTCGACTTCCTTGAGGAAGAATTTTCGCAGGCGGACGGCGGCGGGGGTGGCTTCGACGAGTTCGTCGTCGTTGATGTATTCGAGGGCTTCCTCGAGGGACAGGCGGACGGCGGGGGCGACCTGGAGTTTCCGGTCGGAGCCGGAGGCGCGCATGTTGGTGAGTTTCTTGCCGCGCTGGACGTTGACGACGAGGTCGTTGTCCTTGCAGTGCTCGCCGACGACCTGGCCTTCGTAGCAGGGCTCGCCGGGATCGACGAAAAAGAATCCGCGGTCCTGGAGCCCGTCGAGGGCGTAGGCGGCGGCCTTGCCGGCTTCCATGCTGACGAGGACGCCGTTGAGGCGCTGGGGGATGTCGTCGCGCATGGGGGCGTATTCGAGAAAGCGGTGATGGAAGATGGCTTCGCCGCTGGAGGCGGTGATGATTTTGGTGCGCAGGCCGATGAGGCCGCGGGTGGGGATGGTGAATTCCATGACGGTGCGGCCGTTGGCGGCGTGCATGCGGGTCATGACGCCCTGGCGTTTGCCGACGTTTTCGATGACGGGGCCGGTGAATTCGTCGGGCACGTCGACCACCAGGGTTTCCACAGGCTCGCTGCGGACGCCCCCGATGGTTTTCACGATGACACGCGGGCGGGAGATGGTGAGCTCGTAGCCCTCGCGGCGCATGTTTTCGACGAGGACGGCCAGGTGCAGGACCCCGCGGCCGCTGACCTTGAAGGAGCCTTCGCCGACTTCCTCGAACGTCAGGGCGACATCCTTCTGCGATTCGCGGTACAGGCGGTCGCGGATGTGGCGGGAGGTGAGATATTTGCCCGCAGAGCCGAATCCGGGGGAATCATTGATCCGGAACACCATCGAAAGAGTGGGGGCATCCAGTGTGATGGGATCGAGGGGTTCGGGAAAATCCACGGGCGTGAGGGTGTCGCCGATGTCCACGCCCTCGACGCCGTGAACGGCGCACAGGTCGCCGCATTCGACCTGGGCGGCTTCCTTCTGGCCGAGGCCTTCGAAGGTATAGAGGGCGCGGAGCTTGCAGGGCAACACGGAGCGGTCGCGTTTGACCAGGGCGAGCGGTTTGGCGGCATCGAGGACGCCGCGCCGGACGCGGCCGATGCCGATGCGCCCGGTGTAGTCGGAATAGTCCAGGCTGGTGATCTGCATCTGGACGGGGCCGTCGTCGAGTTTCGGGGCGGGGATGAATTCGAGGATGGCGTCGAGGACGGGAAGAATGGAGTCGCGAGCGTCCTTGTCCAGGTCGCGGACGGCCCAGCCGTCGCGGCCGGCGGCGTAGAGGACGGGGAAATCGAGCTGGTCGTGGGAGGCGCCGAGTTCGACGAACAGGTCGAAGATTTCGTTCAGGACCTCGTTGTGGCGCTCGGCGGGCTTGTCGATCTTGTTGAGGACGACGATGGGCTTGAGGCCGAGCTTCAGGGCCTTGTCGAGGACGAAGCGGGTCTGGGGCATGGGGCCTTCGGCGGCATCCACCAGCAGCAGGACGCCGTCGGCCATGTTGAGGACGCGTTCGACCTGCCCGCCGAAGTCCGCGTGGCCGGGGGTGTCGATCACGTTGATCTTCACGCCGCGATGGCGGACGGAGACGTTCTTGGAGAGGATGGTGATGCCGCGCTCGCGCTCGAGGTCGTTGCTGTCGAGCAGGCAGTCGCGGGCGGCATCCTCGCCCTCGGCGATGTGCAGCTGGCGCAGGATGGCGTCTACGAGCGTGGTCTTGCCGTGATCGACGTGGGCGATGATGGCGATGTTGCGGATATGGGCGACAGTGTTCATGGGGTCAGGGTTCAGGGGTCAGGGTTCAGGGGGACAGGGGCCAGGGGTCAGAGGGCAGGAGAGCAGGTCAACCGGGGAGCCGGCGGGGGCGGGCGGGGCGCACGTCAGGCGCGGTAGCGGCCGAGAGGGTCGCGAAAGACATCGCAGGGGAATGTCGTGACGGATTGCATATTCGGGGCGGGATGATACGGCAAAACGGGGGAAAGGCAAATGGAATCAGGGGACATCCGCCTTCGCCAGGGCTACGGCGGACAAGGGGGGCAGCAGGCAGGGTTCAGGGTTCGGGGTTCAGGGCACGACCGGAGAAATCAAAATCCTGAACCCTGAATTCTGAACCCTGAACTCAGGCCTTCAGTCCCCGTTGATAGGGCAGGGATGGATGTCCCAGATTTCCCTGGCGTACTGGGCGATGGTGCGGTCAGTGCTGAACTTGCCGGCGTTGGCGATGTTGAGGATGCACATTTTCGCCCAGCGGTCCTTGTCCTCGAAGACCTTCGAGATTCCGGCCTGGCACTCGACATAGGCGTCGAACTCGTCGAGGACGAGGTAGCGGTCGCCGTGGGTCAGCAGGGTGTCCCAGATAGGCTGGTAGAGGCCGGGCTGGTCGAGGTTGAAGAAGTTGTTTTTGATGGCGTCGAGGACGCGGCGGACGGCGGGGTTGGCATGATAGACCTCCCAGGGGTTGTAGCCGGCCTTCCAGGTGGCTTCGACCTCCTCGACGGTTTTGCCGAAGAGGAAGAAGTTGTCGGGGCCGACCTCCTGGCGGATTTCGACGTTGGCGCCGTCGAGGGTGCCGACGGTGAGGGCGCCGTTGAGCTGGAACTTCATGTTGCCGGTGCCGCTGGCTTCCGTGCCGGCGGTGGAGATCTGCTCGGAGAGGTCGGCGGCGGGGATGATGCGTTCGGCGAGGGAGACGCGGTAGTCGGGGAGGAACACGACGTTCATGCGGTTGGCCATGGCGGGGTCGTGGTTGATGACCGAGGCGACGTCGTTGATGAGCTTGATGATGAGCTTGGCCAGGTAATAGCCGGGCGCGGCCTTGGCGGCGAAGAGGTAAGTGCGCGGGACGAACGGGGCGGAGGGGTTGGACTTCAGCTCGAAGTACTGGTGGATGATGTCCATGACGTTCAGGAGCTGGCGCTTGTATTCGTGCATGCGCTTGACCTGGACATCGAAAATGGAATCCACGTTGACCTCCACGCCGAGCTGGTCGCGGATCAGGTCGGCCAAACGCTCTTTGTTCTCGCGCTTGACGGCCATGACGCTCCGCTGGAAGGCGGGGTCGTCGGCGAAAGCCTCGAGCTTTTTCAGCTGGGGCAGGTCGGTGATCCAGCCGTCGCCGATTTTTTCCGTGATAAGGTCGGCGAGGCCGGGGTTGGCCTTGAGGAGCCAGCGGCGGGGGGTGATGCCGTTGGTCTTGTTGTTGAACTTGGCGGGCCAGAGCTCGTAGAAGTCCTTGAACAGGGTGGATTCGAGGAGCTTGGAATGGAGTTCGGCGACGCCGTTGACGGCGTGGGAGCCGACGACGGCGAGGTAGGCCATGCGGACTTCGCGGAAGGGGGCTTCCTGGATGAGGGACATGCGGGCGATGCGGTCGTTGTCGCCGGGGTGGCGGGTGGCGATTTCGCGAAGGAAGCGGCGGTTGATTTCGTAGATGATCTGGAGGTGGCGGGGCAGGATGGTTTCGAAGAGCTGGACAGGCCAGCGTTCGAGGGCTTCGGGCATCAGGGTATGGTTGGTATAGCCGAAGGTGCGGACGACGAGAGACCAGGCGTCGTCCCATTCGAGTTCTTCGTCATCCAGGAAGATGCGCATGAGCTCGGCAATGGCGAGGGCGGGATGGGTGTCGTTGAGCTGGATGGCGACCTTGTCGGGGAAGGCGTGGATTTCGTTGTTGTCGGCCTTGAAGCGGCGGACGATGTCGTGCAGGGAGCAGGCGATGAAGAAATACTGCTGTTTGAAGCGCAGTTCGCGGCCCTGCTCGATGTTGTCGTTGGGATAGAGGACCTTGGTGATGTTCTCCGTGAGCGTCTTGGCCTCGTAGGCCTTCATGTAGTCGCCGTTGTTAAAGAACGTCAGGTTGAAGTCCTCGGTGGACTTGGCGGCCCAGAGGCGGAGATTGTTGACGGTGTGGTTGCCGTAGCCGGGGATGGGGTTGTCGTAGGGGATGCCCAGGACGGTGTCGTAGTCCACCCAGCGGGCGACGAGGCGCCCGTGGCGGTCTTCCATTTCCACGCGTCCGCCGAAATGGACCTCGAACTGCGATTCGGGGCGTTCCAGTTCCCAGGGATTGCCGAAGCGCAGCCAGTTGTCGGGTTCCTCGACCTGGTAGCCGTCGCGGATTTCCTGGCGGAAGATGCCGTAGTCGTAGCGCACGCCGTAGCCGTAGCCGGGGAGCTGGAGGGTGGCGAGCGAGTCGAGGAAGCAGGCGGCGAGGCGGCCGAGGCCGCCGTTGCCGAGGCCGGCGTCGCGTTCGATGTCGCGCAGGAAGTCCCAGGACAGCCCGAGGTCCTGCATGGCCTGGCGGACGGTGTCGTCGAGCTGGAGGTTGATGACGTTGTTGCCCATGGCGCGGCCGATGAGGTACTCCATGGAGAGATAGTAGGCCCGCTTGACGCCTTTCTTGTGGTAGGCGACGGAGGTGCGGATCCAGCCGTCCACCAGGCGGTCGCGGATGGCCAGGGCGAGGGCGTAATAGCGGTCGTGATCCGTGGCGGAGAACTCGTCCTTGGCGAGGGAGTACTTCAAATGGTTGAGGTAGGCGCACTTGATGGCCTCGACCGAATTGGGCATGTCGCCGTTGCAGGGCAGGTCAGCGGCGGCGGTGTTCTTGGATTTGGCACTGGGGCTCATGGCGGCTGGCTCCTGTTTGCAGGGACTGGGAATGGGTAAATCGTTTCGCGCATGGTGGGCCAAGACCGCCCCGGCGGTCAAGGAAACAAAAGGCAGGGAAAGACGGGCATGAACGGCGAATTGTCGGATTCGTACGTTGCAACCCGGTGCCGCCGTCGCTACAGTACGCCCCGAATGAGCGAACCTTTGGTCAGCGTTATTGTCGGCGTATACAACAAGGAACCCTATGTCGGGGAGTGCCTGCGGAGCGTTTTGGCGCAGACCTATCCCCATTTCGAGCTGATTGTAGTGGATGATGGCTCGACGGATGGAAGCGCCGACCGGATTGCAGCCCTCGAAGATCCGCGGATCCGATTGGCTCGGCGGTCTCTAAATAGCGGGTTGCCTGCCGTACCGCGCAACGAGGCGATGCGATTGGCCCATGGTGTCTTTCTGGCTTTTTTGGATGCGGATGATCTGTGGATGCCGGATAAACTGGAACAGCAAGTCGTCTATCTGCAGGCTAATCCAGATGTGGACCTCTGCCATACCCGGTGCATGGTAATTGATGCGGAGGGACGCCCCCTACATGAACGGCACCCGGGCGTACAGCTTCCGGAAGGCGATTGTCTTTTGTCGTTGCTGGAGCATTGCTGGATCAGCATCAGTACGGTGATGGTGCGAAAGGGGCTGGCGGATCGGATCGGGCCGTTTGACGAACGCCCAGAGCTTCGGGCCCGGGAGGACTACGACTGGTTGCGCCGTGCGGCCAGTGAAACACCTTTTGGCTTTTTGGACGGATGCCTTGCGACCTATCGCACTGCCATCGACAGCATCAGCCGGACAGCTGGAAACTGGCGGTCCCGTCCCCGGGACTACCTGTCGCACCTCGATGCTTTGGAAAACGCCGATACATGGCATGGGAAGATTTCCCGCAGACGGCTGAGGGAGATTGCCCTGGGAGCAGCCGAGGAGAATTCATTTTATTGGCGGGCGCGAGGTGAACGAAGGAAGGCCGCATGGTTTGTCTGGCAGATGATCCGGCTGTCCCCGTTTACCTCGCGAGGCTGGAAGCAGGGGCTGGCCGTCGGTTTGCGGCGTCGATGAGCCCCCCGGTGTTTTCCTGCGGGAATGCGGCCTTGAGGCCGGTCGGACCGCCGTAGTACCATGCCGGCCATGCGCATTGCGTTGTTGAGTGCCACGTATTTGACGAACCGCGGAGGAGCGGAACTGTACGTGCACCGCCTGGCGGGAGAACTGGCCGGTCTGGGGCACGACGTGGCGGTATGGACATCCGAAGGGCCCCTGCCTCTTCCTTTGGATCTCCCCTTTCGCGTGGAGGTGCTCGGCCGGGACGAGCGCCGGGAACGGGCGGCCCGGCGGTGGCTGGCGCTGGGATGCCGGCGCGGCGGCTACCGGCTGGTCCGGTGGCTGTTCCGGAGCGGCCGCCGCCAACTGCTGGCGGCCGGGCCGTATTGCCCCGGGCTTCGGCGGAAAGGGATTTTCCGGAATACGGATGTCCTGGTGCTGGTCCGGGGCGGCGGTGCATGGCCGGTCCAGCTGGCCCGGGGGATGGCCGGCCGACCGGTCCCGTTGACGGTGGCGGTTCCCCTGCTGCATGTCGCGGAAGACGGAGCGGTGCCCCCGGTGCTGCGGCGCCTGTATGCTCCATACGATCTGATTCTGGCGCTGACGGAATACGAGCGGGACTGGATGCGGCGCCATGGATGGGGGGCGGATCGGATCCGGGTGGTCGGGGCCGGTTCCGATGAAACGGCTTTGCCGGTGGTCCCCGGAGAGTTTCGGCGGCGGCATGGCGTGCCGGAAGACGCGCCGCTGTTCGTATTTGTCGGGCGGAAGATTTACAGCAAGGGAGTGCAGCATCTGATTGCGGCCATGGACCGGGTATGGGATTCTACCCCCCAGGCGCGCCTGGCCCTGCTGGGGTTTTCTCACAATCCGCCGGGGTGGATCCAGGGCCTCATCGGGCAGCTGCGGCATCCGGCGGAAGGGCGCATCCTGGATCTCGATGACGTGGAGGAACGGGAACGCGAGCAGGCACTGGAGGATTGTGATGTATTCTGCCTGCCCTCCATCGGCGATTCCTTCGGCATTGCCTATCTGGATGCCTGGCGGCACCGCAAGCCCGTGATGGGCTGCCGCGGATGCAGCTCGGAGTCCATCATTACTCACGGAAAGACGGGGGTGCTGGTCGAATTCGGAAAGACAGAAGAAATCGCCGGGACAATGTTGTCCTTGTGGGCGGATGCCGCGCGCCGGACGGCCATGGGGGAGGTGGGATTTCAGGAGTGGAAGAAGAAGTGGACCTGGGATCGGATTGCCCATAGCATGGAGGCGATCCTTCTGAACGGCCTGTCCGGGAAGGAAACGGACGAAAAGTCCGGACTGAGGCGGTAAGGACCGCAGGCGTGAGAGGAATGACGGATGAATAGTCAGTTGCAATCTGATGCGGGTAGGCGATTCCTGATTTCGCCGTTTTTGTTTTGCGGACTGCTTTTAGTCCCATCAGTGATCTGGCTTTGGCTTGACCATCATGTATGGGATTGGGATCCGGCCGAGTACGGATATTTCTCCATCGACTTATGGCGAATTCTTTGGACGGAGACTCGTTTGTGGCCGTGGTGGTTTTTTCACGCTGTTGGCCCCAAGGCGCCGACCTTGATTTGGATCGCGCATTTCCTGCTGCCGCTGCGACATGTTCTGGGTTCAGCACAAAATGTGTTCAACTTGATCAATCTGTCATTTCAATGGGCGTCCCTTTTTCTTCTCTGGCAGTGCATTCATCGGGTTAGCGGAAAAAAGTGGTTGGCTTATGTGATGTGCATTTGGATAGCGGGAATGCCCATGTTCGCTGATGAGCCGCATTTTCTGGTGGAGCCATCCAGTTCTTTGCGGTCGTATTCATTTGGTATATCGCCGTGATGGGTCAAAAGTGGACGGCATGCAGGTTGGCCGCATTTTTGCTGATAGGGGGGGTTGGTATGGCGTTGGCAGCATCGACACTGCCTATTGCTTTGTGCCAGGTGTCTATGCACTGTGGCTGCTCGGAAGAAAATTCGGGAACGGGCATGGGGCGAATCTCTGGAATGGCCTTGGCATGGCTGCCGGAATCTTCCATCTGGCCATTCTGGCCCTGTGGTATGCAACAAACTGAATGGAGTGATGGGAAAGATTGTCGGCGCTTCGACGGGAGGTGAGGGATGCGTCGCCAATGAATTCGGTTACAAGGACACGTTCATCAATAAGTTGTTTTTTTGGGGGACTTTGGCCGAAGCGGTCCGTCACTCTCGATGCAATGGCACCCTTTGCTGGTGTTCATGTTGTGGGTTTGGTGGTTGTGTCTGTCTGGGTGATTTGGTGTCGAAAGGATAAGACCCATTGTGTGCGATGGAACGCCTGGCATGCATGCTTGCAGGGTTGCAGTTTCATCGGTGCTGGTCATGTTGTCGGCGAATATTGCTACGTTGACACGGTACGCATGCAGCCATTCCATCGCTCATTCTGTGTCTTGTGTCTTTGGCGAGAGCTGCCGGAGGAGGGCGGCGGTACGCCTGATGGCCCTGGGGATGGGAATTTGGTACACGGGAAGTCACGTGCTGTTGCTGGGGTTGGTCCCAAGTGAACGGGTGCGGAATGCCCGGCATTGGGCCAGTCCGGAGCGAGACCAATCCAAACTAGGGCAAGTCCGATATGTCATACAGTTACTGAACATTCGGGAATACAGCGGAGTCTATCATCTGTGCGGAGTCGATTATCCTTGGCTCAGCGGAAGTACACTGAACTTCTATGCGGCGCTGGATTCTCTGGACTCAGGGTACCGGACCCAGTTCGGGCGATTGGGAACACTTGTTCAAAGTACAGAGTCGGCCTGGGAACGCGTACACAGTCAACTGGGTTCATACATTGCGGCTTCGGATGTCTGGATGGGGAAGCGGACGGATGGGTATGGAGAGATTTCCAGGGAAATTCTTCGCCGGATCAAACAAGACCCCCGTTTTGCATGCGAGGATCACGAGGCGCTTTCTGATATTGTCCTGTATCGCAATGTCGCCTTTGGCGGGAAGGAGACGGGTGGTCAGCCCTGAGACAGAAAACAGATTACGCCCCCCGCAGGTCAGCGTTATCATCGGCGTGTACAACAAGGCCCCGCATCTCGAGGAATGCCTGCAAAGCGTGATCGCGCAGACGTGTCGGGATTTCGAACTGATCATTGTGGACGATGCCTCGACGGACGGCAGTCTGGACGTGATCAGGAGTATCTGCGACTCGCGGATGCGGTTGGTTGTGCGGAACCGGAACAGCGGGTTGCCGGCGGTTCCCCGCAACGAGGCCATCCGGATGGCCCGGGGCGCCTATTTGGCGTTTCTGGATGCCGACGACGTGTGGATGCCGGGCAAGCTGGCCCAGCAGGTGGCTTTTATGGTGGACCATCCCGAGTTTCCTCTTACCCATACCGCCTGCATGGTCATGGATGCCGAAGGGCGGGATCTGTACGTACGCAATCACGGAAACTATCCGCCGAACGGAGACTGCCTGGCCGAGCTGCTGCGCAAGACGTTCATCTGCCTGAGCACGGTCATGGTGCATCGCGATCTGCTGGAGAAATCCGGCTGGTTTTCCGAAGATCCCGGGTTGCGCTACAACAGCGAGGATCAGGAGTTTTTCCTGCGATGCCTGAGCGCGGGCGGGGGAATCGGAATGCCTTCTAGAGAGATCCTGGCCCGGTACCGGTGGGATGAGTATTCGGTGTGTCATCACCCCGACCGGTGGAAACCCGGCTTGGATTTGCTGGCGCGACGGGATTTGTGGGCCGGGCGGATGAAGGAGCGGGAGGTGCGGCAAATCGTGTATGAGACAGCGCAGGAGAAAGCCTATCTGTGGCGCACGCAAGGCCGTTTCGGTCCGGCCCGGTGGTTCGCGCGGCAAATGATTCGATTGTTTCCCCTGCGTCCGGGCGGCTGGCGGCAATGGATTGCAAGCGGATTGCTCAGGCCATAAGAATGTAGGATATTATGGATCGCAGGGTTTGTTCTGTCGATGAGGCGTTGCTGTGCGGGCCACAATCCGTCAGGAATGACAACTCAGAAGGATTTCAGGGTTTGAAAAAGGGAATACTGTTCTTTCTGGAAGTTTTCTGTAATAAGATATAACACGATGAATATACGACCTTATGTGCGCATCGCGCGTCCGGAATATTGGGCAAACCATGTTTTCATCCTGCCGGGTATCTTGCTGGCCTTTGTATATTTTCCTGAACTGTGGGGGTGGGCGGCGGCATTGAGAGTGGTTGGAGGGGTTGCGTGTGCATGTCTCGTGGCGTCAAGCAATTACGTGCTGAACGAGATCTTGGACGCGCCGAAAGATCGATTCCATCCGGAGAAAAAGAACAGGCCGGTGGCAAGCGGGCAGGTGAGCATTCCGGTTGCCTATATTCAATGGCTGGGGCTGGCGGGATTGGGGTTTGCTTTGGCATTCCATCTGCTCCAATCGTTGGGGTGGTCCATGGTGGCGTTTTGGATCTCGGGGATGGTATACAATGTGCCGCCAGTGCGGTTGAAAGATGTGCCGTATGTGGATGTGATATGCGAGTCGGTGAATAATCCGATCCGGCTATGCATCGGGTGGTTTTCAACGGGGGCGGTGATTTCGCCTCCATTGTCGATTTTATGTGCCTACTGGATGTTCGGGGCCTTCCTGATGGGCATGAAGCGGTATGCAGAGTTTCGGCATATTCGGTCTTCGGGGCAGGCGGCAAACTATCGGAAATCATTCGGCTACTACACAGAAGAGCGCTTGCAGGAGAGCATATTCTTTTACGGGGCTCTGTTTGGAATGCTGGCGGGTTTTTTCATGGCGAGGTATCACGTGGAGATGGTATTGGCGACGCCGCTGGTGGCGCTGGCGATGGCGTATTACATCCATCTGGGCTTCAAGCCAAATAGTCCTGTGCAACACCCAGAAAAGCTGTTTCGTCAGAAGACGCTGATGGTGTTGGTCGTGCTGGCATTCCTCGCGTGTGCAATCCTGCTGTATATGCGGATTCCCCTATTTCGCCGAGTCATTTCACCGTGGATTGTACTGCCTGCAGGCATTGAGTGAACGGGTGGCATTTTTGGATGCATCATGTTCAATTGATTTTTCAGGCCTGTTGGGAACAAGGCCGTATCCGCCCAGGCAGACCAACTGTCTGCCCCGCGAGAATGGCCATGTTAGTTGTCTTCAACTGTCTTGGCATGAGCCAGTGCCGCAGGTCGCATGTGGAACATGAAAGGATTATTCACGAAGACGGATGATTCGATACAGCGGGCGCAGAAGGATTGTTTCGCGTTTCAACCCGGCCCCGAGTGAATTGCCTGAATTGACGGATGATTTTCGTGGCATGCTGGGAAGGGAGTTGCCTATACTGCGGGAACGATGAGGTGGCTTGGGCATGTGGGCGCCGGGGTGCTGGCGCGGCTGGGGCGCGCGGCGCGAACCGCGGCGATGGTCTGGGCGGTGCTGTCGAAATCGCTTCGCCCGGGGACGTGGACAGCGCCGATGCGCAACGTGCTGGCGCGGCAGATCCTGTTCACGGGGCTGGAGGCGACGGGGTTTGTGTCGCTGATTGCGCTGATCGTGGGGGTGCTGGTGGTGGTGCAGGCGCAGTACTGGCTGACGCGGCTGGGGCAGACGGCTCTGATCGGGCCGATCCTGACTGCGGTGGTGCTGCGGGAACTGGGGCCGTTGCTGACGAATTTCGTGGTGATCGCGCGCAGCGGAACGGCCATCTCGACGGAGCTGGCGAACATGAAGATCCACGGAGAGGTGCGGACGCTGGATGCCATGGGGGTGGATCCGTTCGTGTATCTGGTGATTCCGCGCGTGCTGGGGGTGGCGGCCTCGACGTTCTGCCTGACCATCGTGTTTCTGGCGATTACGTTCATCGGCGGTTTTGTCTGCATGTGGATCATCCAGCTCGGCGACATCGACATGGGGCTGTTTTTCGGCAACATCATCGGGGCGGTGACGGTGGCGGATGTGTTCAGCCTGCTGGCGAAATCCATCCTGCCGGGCCTGCTGACGGGCGCGATCTGCTGCGACGAGGCGCTGGCGGTGGGGGCGGCGGCCACCGAGGTGCCGATTGCCGCGACGCGCGGCGTGATGCGCTCCATCGGAGCCCTGTTTGTCGTGTCGCTGGTGATTTCGGTGATGGCGTATCTGTAGGGAGCGGAATGACTGATCTTACCTCCAGCGAACGGATCCGGGTGGAATCGGCGGGAGCCGGCCCGGAGGAGGTCTGGTCGTTTGTTCTGGGTCCGGGCGGGGCGGTGTGGATTCCGGAGGATCGCGACCCGGGCGGCAGATGGCTGGACTGGCTGACGGGCCTCGAGCCGCCGCCGGCGGGCGAGGTGTTCTGGAAGGGCGTGGAATGGCGCCGTCGCGGCCCGGACGAGGCGGCGGCGGAACGCGGCCGCATCGGCTGCGTGTTTGCGCAGGGCGGCCTGGTCGCGAACCTGGACATGGACGAAAACGTCTGGCTGCCGGCGAAGATGCACCGGCGGGAGAATGCGGAGGAGGAGATCGGGGAATGGGCCCGGTTTTTCGGGTGCTGGCCGCTGCCGCCGCTGCGGGCGCCGGCGGTGGCGGAGCGCCTGCGGCGGCGCATCCTGTGGACGCGGGCGTTTGCGGGGCGGCCCGAGGCGCTGGTGCTGGAACGGCCCCTGCTGGATGCCGCACCGGAGGACCGGGAACGGTTTCTGGAGGGAGTGCGCCGGATCCGGGAAGACGGGTGCGCGGTGGTGTGGCTGGACCGGCAGGTGAAAGACGATGTGCGGGCGGCGCTGGAGCCGCTGGCGAAGGCGGAGCCCCGGACGGCGTAAGGAGCGGAGCATGGCGAAGAAATTCAAATTCCGATACGTGAACGAGATTGTGGGCGCGTTCGTGCTGCTGGTGATCCTGCTGCTGCTGGCGGGGGTGCTGGTGGCCGGCCATGCCCAGCACTGGTTCGAGCCGATGTACGAGATCGAACTGCGCTTCCCCCCGGAAGGGTCCATGGACCTGCTGAAGGGCGCGGAGGTCATGCTGCTGGGAGCGCGGGTGGGCAGCGTCCAGGACATCGTGGTGGACGACAACGGCGAGATCAGCGGCAGCATCCGGGTGCGCGGATCGTTCATGCGGTTTGTGCGGAAAGACTCGATTGCGCTGGTGAAGAAAAAAATGGTGGTGACCGGCGACGCCTTCATCGAGCTGACGCGCGGCACGGGTGAAGAACTGCCCCGGACCGGCGGCGAGATCGAATGCGTGAAGGACACGGAAATCATGCAGATGCTCGAAGAGGCGCTGGCGACGCTGGAGGAGGAGGCGGAGCACACCCTGGAGCTGGTGAACGGGGCGATCGAGGAATACACCAGGCTCGCCGCGGGCATGAACGATCCGGAAGGCCAGCTGCAGCAGCTGGTGGCCAATGCCAACGGCTTGCTGGAGGACATCCGCCGGGGGCCGGGGCTGCCGGCCAAGGTGCTGAACGATCCGGCCCTGGTGAAAGACGTGGAAGCCCTGATGGCCGAACTGCAGGTGCTGATGACCCGGGTCAACGCCATGGCGGCGGATCTGCAGAACGTGACGGCCGCGCTGCCGGCCATGGCGGATACCGTGGGGGGCGAAGTGGACAACCTGCCGGTGGTGGTGGGCGAAACGCAGACGCTGATGCGCGAAACCACCGTCCTGCTGGAAGGGCTCCAGAAACACTGGTTCCTGCGCAAGTACGTGGAAACAGACGACGCGTTGCGCGCCGAGGAGGTGCTGTACTGATGAAGAGGTCAGAGGGCAGAGGTCAGAGGGCAGGGGACAGGGGGCAGGGGTCATCCTCCTTCGCCAAGGCTTCCCCCTTTGCCAAGGCTACGGGGGACAAGTCGGAGGACAAGGGGTTCAGGTGGGCAGCGTGGGTCGGGGGGCTGGCTATAGTGCTGGCGGCGGGGTGTGCGGGGCCGAGGGCGCAGTTCTCGGATGAAGACTGGATTTCGCACACGACGACGGGGCGGGGCAGCTTTGAGCGCGGGGATTACCGGCGCGGCGCGGAGGCCTTCGGCCGGGCGCAGGAGAGGGCCCGGGCGCTGGATGACGCGGAGGCGCTGGCGGTGGCGGCCGTGAATCGCGCGGTGTGCCTGCTCCGGACGGGCCGCGCGGCGGAGGCGCTGGCGGGCGTGGAGGAAGCGCTGGCCGATGAGCGGGTATCGCCGGAGCGACGGATGGAACTGCAGGCGGCGGGGGCGCGGGCGGAACTGGCCCTCGGGCGTCCGGAGGAAGCCCGGGCGCGTACGGCGGCGGTGCTGAACGCCAACCCGCCGCCGGTGCTCCGGGCGCAGGCGGTCCTGGCACTGGGGGGCGCGGAGCTGGCGGGCCTGAACGCGCCGGCGGCGGAACGGGCCTTGGCGGGCCTGCCGGCGGCGGTCTGGAACACAGTGCCTGCCAGCCTGCAGGCGGAACGGGCGGAAATGGAGGCGCGGATTTCGGCGATGCTGGAATCGCCCGGCGGGGCATGGGAATGGCAGGACCGCGCCGCGGTTCTCTGGCGCGAGGCGGGCCGCCTGCCGGACATGGCCCGGGCGCTGGCCGGGGCCGGGCGCCATGCCCGTGCCGCGGGGGATTCCGCGGCGGCAGGCGACCGCTTCTGGCGTTCGGCCCGCAGTCTCTGGGCGCAGGGGCTTTGCGACGAGGCCGTGCGGGTCCTGGAGGAAGGCGTGGCCTGCGCCGCCGAGGCCCGGGACGAAGCCGCCGGCCGGCGCATGGCGGAGCTGCTGGTAACTTTTCAGGAGCAAACGCGACCTATGGATGGCAAGACAGAGGAGCACAGGAATGAATAAATGGATCCTGATGGCGGGGGTGGCGCTGGCGGGGACTTGCGCCTGGGCTGGAGAGATGAGTGTGCAGGTGCGCGAAGGGCAATTGCGCAACCGGGCGTCGTTTCTGGGCGCGGTGAGCGGCACGGTGGCATACGGCGACCGGGTGACGGTCGGCCAGCGGCAGGCGGGCTGGTTCGAGGTGACCGGTTCGCCGTCGGGCGCGACCGGGTGGCTTCATGAATCGGCGCTGACGCCCAAGCGGATCGTGACGGGCTCGGGCGTGGACGACGCGCGCATCGGCGCCAGCGGCGAGGAAGTGGCGCTGGCCGGCAAGGGATTCAGCAAGGAGGTCGAGGCGGAATACAAGAAGCAGAATGCCAAGCTGGATTACGTCTGGGTGGACCGCATGCTGCTGTTCAAGATTCCGGAAGCCCAGCTGGTGGAATTCCTGCAGCAGGGGGGGCTGGTCCAATGAGCGGGCGCATCATGAAAATCCGTTCCTGGCGGACTGCAACGGCGGCGGCGCTGGGACTGTCGCTGGCCTGGGCCCTGTCGGGCTGCGAGACTCTGAACCAGCTGTCGGAGGGCATCACGTCCCTGGCGGTGGCCTCCGGGGATCTGACCGAGGAGCAGGCGGCCAGCATCAACCGAAGCACCAAGGCGGTGACGAAGACGTTCGAGGACATCACTCCGGAGCAGGAGTACTACATCGGCCGCACGGTGGCGGCCACGGTGCTGCTGGGCTACCAGGCCCTGCCGTCGCCGAAACTGAACGACTACGTGAACCGCGTGGGACAGGCCCTGGCGCAGTTTTCGCTGCGGCCGGAAACCTTCGGCGGCTACCGCTTCCTGGTGCTGGATTCCGACGAGATCAACGCGTTTGCGGCGCCGGGCGGCCTGATCCTGGTGACGCGCGGCCTGCTGAAGTGCTGCGACACCGAAGACGAGCTGGCCGCGGTGCTGGCGCACGAAATCGGGCATGTCGAGAAGCAGCACGGATTGCGGGCCATCAAAACGGGGCGCCTCGGGTCGGCCCTGAGCACGCTGGCGGTCGAAAGCGTCAAAACGCTCGGCGGCGAGCAGCTGGCCGAGGTGACGAAGGCCTTTGACGAGTCCATCAACGACATCACCGGCACCCTGATGAACAGCGGCTATTCGCGGCGGCTGGAGTTCGAGGCGGACGGCTGCGCCGTGGACATTCTCCGCAAGGCGGGCTACCACCCGGGCGCGCTGGTCTCCATGCTGGAGAACATGCAGGCGAACTGGGTGGCGACCCGCATGGATTTCGCGGCGACGCACCCGCCGCCGGGCGACCGCATCCTCCAGCTCAAGCGCCGGGGGCTGGCGGCGAGCAAGGAGACGTCCGCCGCGCGGCAGAAGCGGTTTGACGCCATGCTCCAATCGCTGTAGGCCGGTCCGGGATGAACAAAAAGCTGGCCTATGGTCTTCTGGCGGGCGCCGTGGCGGCGGCCGCGGCGGGATGGCTGGAACGGACCGGGCTCGCGGCGCGCGGGGATTATGTGTTGTCGGACTGGCGTGCGCGCCTGCTGGCGGAGCCGTCGCCGGCGACGCCCCGGGTCAAGCTGGTGCTGGTGGACCAGGCCAGCCTGGACTGGGCCAGCCGGAATCTGGGCTGGTCGTGGCCGTGGCCGCGCGAAGCCTATGCGGCGGTCCTGAACTACCTGAAACGAAACGGGGCGAAAACCGCGGTCTGGGATGTGCTGTTCACCGAACCGTCGGCGTACGGGGTGCCGGATGACGAAGCGCTGGGCGCGGCGGCCGGGGATTTCGGTCCGTTTGTCGGCGCGGTGTTTCTGGGGCGCCAGGCGGACCAGGCCGCCGTCTGGCCGGAGTTTGCCCGGGCCAATCCCCTGGAGGTCGAGGGATGGGAGGCCTGGCTGGCGGCGCGGCCGGACAGGGCGGCGGACCTGGTTTCGCCGGGGGCGGCCTTTCCGGTGCCGGAACTGGCGTCGAAGGCAGCCTGGCTGGGCAACGTGCGCGAAACGCCGGACGGCGACGGCGTGTTCCGGCGGACCGCGCCGTTCCGGATGTTCGACGGCCGCGTACTGCCTTCGCTGGGCGTGGCCGGCTGGCTGGCGGGGATCGGGGAGCAGCCCGTGGCGGCGCGGATGGAACCGCGCGTCCTGACCGTGGCCGGGCGGTGCATTCCGCTGGATCGCGCCGGGCGGATGATCGTGAAATTCCGGGGACCCTCCGGCACACACGAGGCCTATTCGGCGGCGGCGGTGATCCAGTCGGAGCTGCGTCTGCTGGAGGGCGGCGAGCCGCCGATCCGGGACGGCGGCGTGTTCCGGGAGGCCCATGTGGTCTTCGGGTTCAGCGCGCCGGGGTTGAAGGATTTGCGGGCCACGCCCATGGGCGGGGACTATCCGGGGCCGGAGATCTACGCAACGGTGCTCGACAATCTGCTGGCGGGCGATTTCCTGCGGGATGCGCCGCGCGCCGCGGTCTGGCTGTGGGTCCTGGTGCTGGCGCTGGCGGCGGGGGCGGCGGCCGCCTCGGCCCGCAGCGGCTGGCACAGCGCGGCGGCGGCGGTGATCCTGATTCCCCTGCCGGCGCTGGCGGGGCTGGCGGCGTGGCAGGCGGACATCGTGATGCCGGTGGCGGGTGCGTCGGCCGGGGTTGTCGCGGGGCTGCTCGGCGGCGCCATGGTCAACTTTGTCCTCGAAGGCCGCCAGAAGCTGTTCCTCAAGGGCGCCTTCAGACATTATCTCAGCTCGGACGTGATCGAGCAGATCCTGCGCGATCCCAACAGCCTGAAACTGGGCGGCGAAAAACGCGAACTGACGATTTTCTTCTCGGACCTGCAGGGGTTCTCGACCATCTCGGAACGGCTGGGGCCCGAAGACCTGACGAAGCTGCTCAACGACTACCTGACCGACATGACCGACCTCATTCTTGAAGAAGGCGGCACGCTGGACAAGTACGAGGGCGACGCGATCATCGCGTTCTGGAACGCCCCGCTGTCTCAGCCGGACCACGCGGTGCGCGCGGTCCGCGCCGCGGTCCGCTGCCAGCGGAAACTTGCGGAGCGCCGCGCGGAGTTCGAGCAGCGCACGGGGGCGGTGCTGAAAATGCGCATCGGGCTGAACACGGGCGCGGTGGTGGTGGGCAACATGGGCTCGCGCGAGCGGTTCGACTACACGGTGCTGGGCGACGCCGCCAATCTGGCGTCGCGCCTCGAGGGCGCCAACAAGGCGCTCGGCACGTACCTGATGATTTCCGAGTCCACCTGGGCGCTGACGAACGGGGCGTTTCCCGGGCGCGAACTGGGACAGCTGACGGTGGTGGGGCGGAAGACTCCGGTACGGGTGTACGAGGCGACGGGACTGGAAGGCGAGCCGGCCCGCGCGGGGGACCGCTCGTTTGAAGACGCCCTGGCGCGGACGCGGGCCGGAAAATGGACCGAGGCCGCCTCGGCGTTCGAGACCCTGAACGACGATCCCGCGGCGCAGACCTATGCGCGGAAGTGCCGGGAACTGGCTGCGGCGGGTTCCGGCGCGGCCTGGGACGGCATATGGAACCTGACGGAGAAATGAGGCGAACGGCATGAAGGTGTTTCTGGGCGGGGCGCGGGGCAGCTGGCCGGTGTCGGGCACCGACAAGGTCCAATATGGCGGTGATACATTCGCGCTGCTGGCGGAAGGCACGGACGGCGTGCAGGTACTGGTGGATGCGGGAAGCGGCGTGCGCAATCTGCGGGGCCGCCTGCGGCCCGGCGCCACCTTGTTCTTCACCCATACGCATCTGGATCATCTGATCGGCCTGCCGATGCTGGCCGAGGTGTGGCCCCGGGCGCTGGTCTCGCCGCGCGGCGGCCTGCCGGACATTCTCGCGCGGGTGTTTTCCCCTCCGGTCTGGCCCGTGGCCCTGCCGGAAGCCGAAACCCCCGTGCCGCGCGCGCCGTGGACGATCGGCGGCCTGCGCCTGAGCTGGCGGGAGGTGCCGCATCCGGACGGCTGCCTGGCCTGCCGGGTGGACGAACCGTCCACCGGGGCCGCCGTCGTCGTGGCGACCGATATCGAATGGCAGGCGATGACCCCGGCTGACCGGGAGTCGTTTGCCGATTTCGCCCGCACCGCGGATCTGCTGGTGTTCGACGCCCATTTCAAGCCGGAAGAATATGCCGGCCACACGGGATGGGGGCACAGCACCTGGGCCGATGCCATTGATGCGGCGCGCCGCTGCGGAGCGAAACAACTCTGGCTGATGCACCATGCGCCCGAACGGACCGACGCCGAACTGGATGACATGGCGACGCGGGCGGCGGCGGAATTTCCGGGAGCGGTGTTTGCCCGGGCGGGCGCCGGAAGGGAGAGCTTGCATGAATAGCGCATTGGGGTTCCGGTTCATCGAAGCGGGCCTGCTGGCCGGTGCCCTGCTGCTGGCCGCGGTGCTTTCCCTGTGGCCCCGCCGCCGATGGAAGGAGCAGGCGGATGCCGCCCGCGGGCCGCTGGCCGCCTGGATTCAGACCCTCCTGGCCACCCTGGCGTTTCCGCTGCTGGCGCTGGGCATCGGCTGGCTGGCGCTGTGGCTGCCGCACGGCGCGGCCTGCTCCTGGGCCGGGCACCTGCCGGCTCTCCACCGCACGGCCTGGAGCCTGTTCTGGCTGATCCTGCTGGCCTATCTGGCGGGAGAGGTCACGGTGATGCGGATCGCGGCCGCGGCGGGCCGCCTTCCGATGCCGGCGCTGCTGCGGGGTGTCCTGCGCCTCGCCGCGGCGGCCCTGGCGGCGTTTTTCGTGCTGCGCCTGGAACTGGGCTGGAACATCACGCCGCTGCTGGCTTCGACCGCCCTGGTCACGGCTGTCGTGGGCTTTGCCCTGCAGGGCGTGCTGGGCAACCTGCTGGCCGGCATGTCGCTGAATCTCACCGGGGCGCTGGCGCACCGCGATTGGGTGGTCCTGGACGACCTCGAAGGGCAGGTCGGCGAAATGAACTGGCGGGAAACCTGGATCGTCACCCGCGAGAACATTCCCGTGCGCATTCCCAACAGCAAGGTGGCGGATGCGCGGATCCGCAATCTCAGCCGCCCCTCCGGCCCCCGGCGCTGCTCCGTGTTCGTGGATGCCAGTTACGACGATCCGCCGGACCGGGTGCTCCGGGAGCTGCTGGCGGCGGCGGAGGCCGTCAAGGAGGTGCGCAAAACGCCCGCGCCCCTGGCCATGGTGCTGGAATACAAGAGCTACGGCATCGGCTATGAACTGCAGATCTGGCTGGACCACTACCCGTTCCGCCGTCCGATCATGGGCGAGGTGCGCCGCCACGTCTGGTACCGGTTCCGCCGCGCCGGCATCCAGATTCCCTATCCGGTGACGGATCAGGTGCTCAACGATTTCATGGAACGGGCCATCGTGCCGGCGGAGCCGAAGGCGGCGGAGGCCGCCGCCTGCCGCCGCGGCGCCGACCTGCTGCACAGCGATTTCGCCCGGCAGGTGCTGTGCGGTTCCGATGGGCGCCTGCTGCTGCCGGAGGAAGAGCTGGCGGCGTGGGCCGCCCGGCTGGAGAGCGTGCCCTTCGGGCGCGGCGAAACCGTGTTCCGGCAGGGGGACGAAGGCGACTGCTGCTATGTGGTGCTCTCAGGCCGGCTGAAAGGACGCATCCGGCACGGCGACGGGGAAAAGGAAACCACCTTTGAAACGGGGCCCGGCGCCGTGGTGGGCGAAATGAGCCTGATGACCGGCCTGCCCCGGACGGCGGACGTCACCGTGGCGGAATCCGCCGAACTGCTGCGGATCCCGGCGGCGGAATTCGCGGAACTGCTGGCCCGGCAGGAAGGGCTGGCGGAACAGATGAGCCGGCTGATCGCCGACCGGGTGCAGAAGAACCGCCGGCAGTTCGAAGACCTGCTGGCGGCGGATGAGGCCGGAGCCCGGCAGGCGCTGTCGCCCGAGGGCCTTCTCCGGCGTTTCTGGCGGCTGCTGAAGGGTGCGTGAGGCCGGTGAAATTTCAGTAAAATCCGGCAGCCGATTCCGCCGGGTTTGCGGTTGATTTGACCGGGGCGAATGCCTACAGTTCCAGTGGCGGCAGGAGACGTTTCCGCCGCGAAACGAGGTGACCGATGAATGTGGCGGGCGTGATTCTGGGCGGAGGCGAAGGCAAGCGGCTGCAACCCCTGACGCGGGACCGCTGCAAGCCGGCGGTGCCGCTGGCGGGCAAGTACCGGCTGGTGGACATTCCCGTCAGCAACTGCATCAACAGCGGCATCCGGCGCATCAACATCCTCACGCAGTTCAACAGCGTGTCGCTGCACCAGCACGTGCAGAACACCTATGTGTTCGATCCGTTCCACCACGGCTACGTGCGCATTCTGGCCGCCCAGCAGACGCCGGGTCACGAGGCCTGGTTCCAGGGCACGGCCGACGCCGTCCGCCAGAGCCTGCGCTACATCCTCGACTACAAGCCGGATCACATCCTGATTCTGTCCGGCGACCAGCTCTACCGCATGGATTTCCGGCCGGTGCTGGAGGAGCATGTCCGCAACCGCGCGGACG
The DNA here is from genome assembly GCA_040768005.1 of Kiritimatiellia bacterium. Taxonomy (GTDB): domain Bacteria; phylum Verrucomicrobiota; class Kiritimatiellia; order CAIQIC01; family Lenti-01; genus JAAZFE01. The sequence continues at coordinate 2,525 of JAXGNL010000014.1, read as the reverse complement.
TGACGATCTGCACCAAGCCCGTGCCGCGCCAGGAAGCCGGCGCCCTCGGCATCATGCAGGCCGATGCCCTGGGGCGCATCGTGCGCTTTGTCGAGAAGCCCGGCGACAGCCCGGTGCTGGACGAACTGCGCGAGCCGGCGGCCGGCCCGGAGCGGTTTCTCGCCAGCATGGGCATCTATGTGTTCAATACCGATGTCCTGCTGGACCTGCTGGACGGCGACGGCAAGGATTTCGGGAAGAACATCATTCCCTGGGCCATCGAAAACCGCTCGGTCTTCCGCTATCTGTTCGACGGCTACTGGCGCGACATCGGGACCATCCGCGCTTTCTGGGAAGCCAACCTGGAACTGGCGGAACCCCTGCCGGCCTTCAACCTCTATCAGCCCGGGGCGCCGATCTACACCCACATGCGCTACCTGCCGCCGTCCAAGATCAACTGCTGCGATCTCAACCGCGCCTTGCTCAGCGAAGGCTGCATCATTTCCGGCCACCGCATCCTGAACTCCATCGTCGGCATCCGCGCCAAGGTCGGCGAAGGCACCGTCATCGAACATGCCGTCCTCATGGGCGCGGATTACTACGATCCCGCGGAGCTGCCGGACGGCCAGGTGCCGATGGGCATCGGCCGCGACTGCTTCATCCGCAACGCCATCGTGGACAAGAACGCGCGGATCGGCGACGGCTGCTACCTCACCCCCGACGGCAAGGCCGATATCGTCACCGAGTCCTACACCATTTCCGACGGCGTGATCGTCATTCCCAAAAACGCCGTGATCCCCCCCGGCACGCGAATCTGATCCGGAATCACGGAACCGGCTGGTAGGCGGGCAGGGCCGGGCGGCGCCGGGGGCCGGTCGTGCCGCGATCGAACGACGGCGTCTCCGTTGCGGTGCCGTCGCCCCCGCTCAAGCGGGCCCCCCGGCAGGCCGATACCAGGCCGTAGCATTGATGAATCAGGCGGTCCAGGGCGGCGTGGTCCGCCGCCGCCGACTGGCGTTTCACGGCTTCGAATTTCTGTCCGGCCTGCCGCGCAAGATCCTCGGCCGGATCCAGCCGGTCCGGCCGGTCGGGGTGGGCCTTGAAGTGGTTGAAATGCTCCAGGGCCTGATTGAACAGGCGGGCGCCTTCGCGATAGTCGGGCAGCGACTTGTACGAGCCGTCCGACGGAGGGGTTTCCGCGGGCCTGGAGTCCGCGGCGGCGCGCGCGGTTTGTTCGGACAACTGCCGGCGGATTTCCTCTGTCAGGCGACGGGCGGCCGCAACATAGCCGTCCAGCGGCACGCCGGCGGGCGCGCCGGGTTTCAGCGCTTCAAACTGCCGGCCCGCCGCTGCGGCATCGCGTCCGATGGCGATCAGTTCTTCGGGAGAAACCGGCGCCCCCGTAGATGCCCGCTGGCGGTCCAGCGTCCGGTTAAACAGCCGGACGGCCTGCACGAAGTCCGGATGGTCCCACAGCGCCACCGACAGATAGGTCAATTCCCCGCTCGCGGCCGGACCGGGCGCCGCGGAAGAAGAGGGTGCCGGCTGCAATGCGGGGGCGGGCGCGGGCGCACCGGGAGGCACGGCGGTTTCGGCGGCCGGCGTATCCGTTGTCTGGCTCTCCGGCAGCCACCAGGGCAGCCACCAGTCCTGAAACAGCCAGAGCACCGAACCCAGAATGACGGCCAGCAGCAGGCCGGCGACCAGAAACGTCGCCGATCGTTTTCGCGGGCGCGCCAGTTTCAGGGCATAGGCCTCGGCCCGGGTCAGCCGGATGGTCTTGGGCCCGGCAGCCGGGCGTTCGACGTCGGAAGGATGATCCATTCGTTCACCATGCGGAATCCCGCCATGAAAAACAAGCGGCTTTGGCGGGCACACGAGGCCCCGCCGGCATGCGCGGCCGATGCTTCCGGTCCCGGGAACAGGGTTTCGGGGATTATGGTTGTTATAACAACCATAGTATGGATGTTATAACAACCATAACCATGTTCGGCGGGCGTATTGGATTTTGTGCCGCAAAACACCGGCTTTGTTTTTCGGGGCGGGGGGGCTATAAGGAGGGACGATGAAGGTGTGCATGGACATCCAGGCGGCGCTGGGGCAGCGGGCGGGCGTGGGGCGCTATGTCCGCGAACTGCTGGCGCATCTGGGACCGCTGGCCGGCCGCGATGAACTGTCGGCGTTTTTCTTTGACTTCAAGCGCACGGGACTGGAGTCGCCGCCGCCGGGTGTTTCGCTGCGCGCATGCCGCTGGCTGCCGGGACGGGTGGCGCAGGCGGCCTGGAAGCACCTGCATTTTCCGCCCTGCGACTGGTTCGCCGGAGAGGCTGATCTCTACCACTTTCCCAATTTCATCCGTCCGCCGCTGTCGCGCGGGAAAAAGTCGGTGGTGACGATTCATGACGTGTCCTTTCTGCGCCTGCCGGAAACGACGGAGGAAAAGAACCTGGCCTGGCTGTCGGCGGAAATCCGCCGCACGGCGGAACGAGCCGACGCGATCCTGACCGACAGCCGGTTCTCCGCCGGTGAGATCGTGGAGCTCCTGC
>JAXGNL010000013.1:0-53656 GCA_040768005.1 Kiritimatiellia bacterium | reverse complement strand
GGACGCCTGCCTGCGCCGCCTCGACGGCAGCGGCGCCCCCCGCTCCTTCGGCTGGTTCGAGGAAACCGCCGACGATCATCGCGTCGTCTGGCTCGTCAAGGAGTACATCGCCGGCGAACCCGTGGACGCCTTCACGCCCGCCGATCTCCCTGCCGCCGCCCGCCTCCTCGCCCGGGTGCATTCCGCCGGCATCCTCACCGACGACGCCAGCGCCGGCAACTTCCTGCGCACCCTCGACGGCTCCCTCGTCTTTCTCGATTTCGGCCGCGCCCGCCTGAGTTCCCGTCCCCGCCCCTGCTCCTCCTGGACCATCGGCTGGGAACTCGCCAAGCTCCGCCGCGAAGGTTTTTACTGGAACGCCCCCCTCTGGCGCGCCTTCCTGCCCCTCTATTTCGACGCCCTGCGCGCCGGCCCTCTCCGGCGCGCCGCCATCCGCGCCGCCGCCGCCTTCTCCGTTGCCCTGCGCATGGCCCGCAAAACCCTTCAGGGCAAACCCGCCCGAAGCTGACGCCCCATGCGTGCGCTCCCCCGACTGGTCTGGACCGCCGGCCTCCTGCTCGGCGCTCTCTCCGTCTCCGCCGCCCCCGAATGGCTCGGCGCCCCCGAGCCCCCGCTGCTGGCCGGTGTTACCGGCGCCGCCGAAATCTTCGACAGCCATCAAAGCCTGTTCTGGGGCGTGGAATACCGTCCCGCCTTCCGCTGCTGCCGTCTCAGCCCCTGGCTGTTTTTCGGCTCCGGCAAACACAACGAATTCTACGCGGCCGTCGGCGTACTGCTGAACATCCGCCTCGGCGACCGCTGGGTGCTCACGCCCTCCTTCGGCGGCGGCTACTACCGCGCCGCCAGCGGTCTCGATCTCGGGTTCGATACCGAATTCCGCTCCGGCATCGAACTCGCCTGGCGCCATCCCCGGGGGTTCCGCATCGGCCTGGCTTTCGCCCACCTCTCCAACGGATCCCTCAGCGACTTCAATCCCGGCACCGAAACCCTCGGCCTGACCTGCGCCGTCCCCCTCGACTTCTGGCGCCGCCGCCCCGCAACGGATTCCCCGGCCCCATAGGGAGGGCGTTGACCCGCACCGACCCCCATCCCCCCCTGGTGCATCTGCGATTGGGTATCGCCAGAATGGGCCCTCGTAGCGCGGGGCTCCCGCCCCGCGCGGTTCCTTTCAGCCGCACGCGACAGGAGCCGCGTGCCACGAAAGCAAGCCGTTACGTTCTTCTGACGCCAAGAAAACACACCCAATCGCAGATCCCCGCCCTCCCCCCGTCTCCGCAACGCGCCATTGACGCCCTTCCCATCCGGGCCTACTCTTCCCGGAGGTGAACGACACACGAACCTTGTGAACCAAAAATGTCGAAGACCGGTGAATCCATCTGTCCGGCATAGCCCCATCAGGATGAAACCCAAAACCAAAAGACAGCCGCGAGTGGCGCGATTCGTATTACCACAAGCTGTTCGGGCTCAAAGCGGCGAAGGAAGCCGGAAGAGTGCTGAAATACTTTGAACAGGAGCGTCCCCGGGATCCGCGGCCGCGCGAAGCCTTGGAGGCCATCCGGGAGTGGGCCGAAGGCAAGCGCACACTGGGAATGAAAGAAGTGCGCACACTATCCCTTGCGGCCCATGCCGCCGCCCGCGACGTCAAATCGGATGCGGCCAAATTCGCCGCCCATGCCGCAGGCGGGCAATCAGTCCTGGCACGCCCCCGCCCACGCCCTGGGCGCCTTCGGCTATGCCGGCCGGGCCGCCATCGCCGGCAGGAAAAAGCCGTCCTGACTCCATCGCCGGTCTCCTTTCCCGCCTTCCTGAACCGGACTATAGTTATTGCAATATGTATACTTATTGCAATAACTATAATCCTGTTCCTTCCCGCGGGCGCATCGACAATTCGGTGCAATCCTGGAACGGGAGGGGGCTACTTGTCCGCCTGTGCGCCGAGATCCCTCGACCCGCCTTCGCGCAAGGCTCCGGCGAGGCAGGCAGGCTCGGGATGACAGCCAAACAGGACCACAAGACCTTTTTGAACGGCATAAACCGAATCGCCGATGCACCCCTTTCCCGCTTTCCAAATAAAATGCAATGGAGAATGCGGCCCTGATGCGGTATTAGGTTTCCCATGGCGTTTTTCTTCCAGATTCTCTGTGTGCTCGGCCTCGTGGGCGCGGGCTTTGCCGCCCGCCGCCGCGGCTGGCTCTCGGCGCGCGGCACCAATGACCTCGCCCATGTCGCGCTGTCGCTCGTCTATCCCGCCCTGATCTTCGTGTCCATCACCGGGCTGTCGCTGGCCGACCTGCGCGCGAATCTCCCGCTGCCGCTGTTTGCCATGGCCATCGCCATGACCGGCTTCGGCCTCGGGCTGGCCGCCGTCCGCCTGCTGGGACGCGTCCCCCCGGAAACCTCCCGCGCCTTCCTCTTTCACTGCCTGATCAACAACTACTCCTTTCTGCCCCTGCCGCTGGTGCTCTTCCGCTACGGCGATCCGGGCGTCGGCCTGCTGGTCTTTTCCTCTGTCGGCTTCGAGCTGCTCCTGTGGTCGCTGGGCGTCATGCTCTTCACCCGCGCCGAACGCAAACGCGACCGCCTGAAATCCCTGTTCAGCCCGCCGCTGCTCGCCCTGATCTTCAGCCTGGCCGTCGTCGCGGTCCGCGACCTGGTCCCGTGGCCCGCGCCGCCCCCCTGGCTGGCGCTGGCCGCCGGCACCTTCCGCGACGGACTGGCCACGCTCGGCGCCGCCACCATCGCCCTGTCGATGCTGGTGGCCGGCAGCCGGTTCGCCGTGCTGAAATTCCAGACCATGCTGGGCTGGCGGGTCTGGCTGGTCTCCGCCATCCGGCTGCTCGCCGTCCCCCTGATCGTCATTCCCCTGATCGGACTCGTCCCCATGGACGCCACCGCCCGCGGCATCCTGTTCATTATCGCCGTCATGCCCTCCGCCATGGTCAGCGTGCTCTTCTCGGAGCGCTACGGCGGCGACACCGACTTCATCGCCGGAGGTCTGCTCCTTACCCACCTCTGGGCGCTCGTCACCGTCCCCCTCCTCCTCGCCTGGGCCTTCTAGAACATATTCATCTGTTCTGTAGCCGCAGAATTCGCCCGGGACGGGGTTCCGCCTCCACCAAGGTTGCGGCGGACAGGCTGTCCCGGCTCCAAACAGCCACTGAATCCTTGTCTTTGGAGCCCCCGACTGCCTGCCCGCCGGTGGAGGGACCCCGTCGGGGGGGTATGGAGAGGCTATGGCATTATGAGAACTGCTTTAATGCGGCGAATCTCGGAATAGACGTTATAAAGTCTGTTCCAAATCAGTGCCCATGCCGCGGAAAATTTCTTCCGGATTTTCCACGCTATGGAAGAATTTTGGGTCTGTTTTCCACGCTATGGAAAAATGCTTGTCCTGCTTCAGCAGGATTTTCCACAGCGTGGAAAACTCAGGGCTCCGCGCCGAGCCGTTCGGCGAGCAGCGGCCCCAGCGCCTCGATGTCGCCGGCCCCGATGATCAGGATCCAGTCGCCGGCGCTCCAGCGCGCCTCGATCCGCGCGGCGGCGTCGGCCAGGTCCCGCGCCAGCTCGGCCGGCGCACCGCCGCGGCGGCGGAAATGCTCCAGCAGGTCTTCCGAGGTTCCGCCGGCCAGCGGCGGCTCGCTGGCGGCATAGACCGGCAGCAGCACCACGCCGGCCACGCCCTCGAACGCCGGCGGGAATTCCGCGCCGAGGGCCCGGGTGCGCGTGTAGCGGTGCGGCTGGAACACCGCCCAGATCCGGCCGGCGCCCGCCTGGCGGGCCGCGGCGACCAGCGAGCGGATTTCCGACGGATGGTGCGCGTAGTCGGCCACCACGCGGATTCCGCGCGCGTGCTCCACCTGCTCGAATCGCCGCCGGGGCAGACTGAATCCCTCCAGCGCCGCGCAGGCGTCGTCCAGGTCGATGCCGCCCTGCCGTTCACCCGCCGCCAGCGCCGCCAGCGCATTGAGCACGTTGTGGCGGCCGGTCAGCCGGAGCCAGGCTTCCCGCCGCCGGCCGTCGGGCGTCCGCACCGCGAAGCGCGTGCCGCCGGGCCCCGCCTCCAGCACCTCGCCCCGGTACTCCGCGCCTTCGGCAAATCCAAACGAGATGCCGCCGACCGCGCGGCCCAGCCGAGCCGCCTCGGGATCGTCCGCGCCGGCCACCACGGCGCGCGCCTGGCGCGCAAAGGCTTCAAAGCATTCCACCATGCCGGCCCGCGACTCGAAATGCTCCATGTGATCGAATTCGATGTTCGTGACCACGGCAATCTCGGGCGCGTAGTTCGACAGGGTCCCGTCGCTTTCGTCGGCTTCGATGACCAGCCAGTCCGACGTGCCGGCGCCGGCCGGGGCGCCGTCCGGCGGCAGTTCCCCGCCGATGCACCACGACGCGTCCACGCCGCACGACCGCAGCAGATGGGCCGCCATCGAGGCCGTGGTGGTTTTGCCGTGCGAACCGGCCACGGCGAGGGTGCGCCAGCGTTCGGCCAGCACCGGCAGGACCTGCCCGCGGCGGTACAGCGGAATGCCCAGCGCCTCCGCCGCCCGGCGTTCGGGATGATCCGGCGCCAGCGCCGGACTGAACACCGCCCAGTCCGCCCCGGTCAGATGGGCGGGATCATGACCCGTCACGGCGGAAATCCCGCACGATCGCAGCCAGTCCAGGGTCCGCGGGGCGCCCGCATCGCAGCCGTCCACCCGCAGGCCCCGGGCGGCCAGCAGGCGCGCCACGCCGGCCATGCCGATGCCGCCCGCGCCCATCAGGTGCACGCGCGATCCCCGGGCGCCGATCCAGCGCCGCAGGTCGTCGCGCCATCCGCTGCCGTTCGCCGCCGTCATGGCTGCCGGGCGCAGGATTCCACCAGCGTGGCCAGGGCCTGCGTGCCGTTGCGCACGCCTTCGCGCCGGGCGGCTTCGCGCATCCGCTCCAGCCGCTCGGGACGCTTCACCGTCTGCGCGAGATAGGCCTCCAGCCAGCCGGGCGTCAGCGCCGATTCCTCCACGACATCGGCCGCCCCGCGTTTTTCCAGCGCGCGCGCGTTGGCGGTCTGGTGGTCCATGGCCGCCAGCGGATACGGCACGAAGAGCGCCGGCACGCCGAAGAACGCCAGCTCGGCGCAGGTCGACGCCCCCGCCCGGCAGATGGCGAGATCCGCGGCGTGATACAGCGGGGCGAGATACTTGGTGAAGGCAATCACGTCCGCCTCCACGCCGGCGGCGCGGTAGCCGTCGCGCACGGCGGCCTCATCCTGCACGCCTGTCAGATGCGTGACGTGAATCTCCACGCCGCCCTGCTTCAGGCGGCCGAGCGTTTCGACGAGCACTTCGTTGAGCCGGTGCGCCCCCATGCTTCCGCCCGCCACCAGCAGGCGAAACGGCGAATGAACGGTGGCTTCCCGCGGCGGCAGGGCCGCCGCCGCTTCCGTCAGCTCTTCGCGGAGCGGCAGGCCGACCACGGTGATCCGTCCGCGGCGCAGATGGAACCGGGTTTCCTCGAAGCCGGCGGCCACGGCGGCGGCCGAGCCCGCAAACAGCCGCACCGCCCGCCCGGGGATCACGTTGGCTTCGTGCAGCACAATGGGCACCCCCAGGAGGCGCGCCGCGCCGCAGGGCCCGACCGACGCGTAGGAGCCCATCGCCAGCAGCACGTCCGGGGGATTCCGGCGCATCAGCGCCCGGCACCGGCGCACCGCGCGTGCCAGATGCCACGCCGCGCCCAGGGACTTCAGGGAAACGCCGGACGGCAGACCCCTCGCCGCCACCTGCACCACGGGACCGTCCCAGTCCCGCAGCGCGGCTTGTTCGGTGTCCCGTCCCGTCAGCCACAGGGTCACGTCGTGTCCGCGGCGAAGCAATTCATGCGCCGTCGCCAGCCCCGGGAACACATGCCCGCCCGTTCCTCCGCACGCCACCGCGATGTTCATGACCGGCCCCTCCCGGTGCGGGCGGCACGGCCCGCCGGCGCCGCCGCGCCTTCTGCCGACAGCAGCCATCGCTTCCAGCCCAGGCCCGACGAAAATCCGCCGAGGCGGCCGTTTGCGGCCGTCACGCGGTGACAGGGAATGAACAGCGGCACCGGATTGGCGCCGCAGGCCCCGCCGGCCGCGCGCGCCGCGCCCGGCCGGCCCGCGCGCCGGGCGACATCGGCATACGTCGCGGTGTTCCCGCGGGAAATCCGCTGCAAGACCCGCCAGATCTTCCGCCGAAACGGAGAGGTCTGTTCAACAACCGCCGGATGCACGGCGGGAGCAGGGCCCGGCTCGCGGCCTTCGATCGCCGCCCGGGCAAAGGCCAGCGCCTGATCCAGCAATGGCGGCGAATCCTTCGGCCGCCGCACGCGGCGGACGACGGGCGGGATGGAGGCGGCAACAGGCGCCGGCGGCAGATCGCACCGCCAGACTCCGCGGGAATCCGCCGACACCACGACATCCCCCCACGATGTCTCCAGCACCCCCGTGCGGAGATCCGGCGGCGGCGCGTTCATGTCACCATCTTGAAGAGAATGAACCCCAGGATCAGCACCATCAGCACCATGAACAGCGCGCGCAGGCGCTGATGGCCGCGATCCTGGCGGGCTTCGCGGACGCGCTTGAGACCCGTGGTGCCGAAATAGCTGCGGAAGCGGTCGTGCTCCGGCGGCAGCAGCCGCGCGGAAACGCCCTGGCCGCCGACGGCCGGACGCAGCAGGTCGGTGCGCTGCAGGCGCGGCATCACCACCCGCTTGGTGTCCAGTCCCTCCGGCCCGGGCGCCAGTTCCACCGAGACCCCGTGACCGGGAATGTCCGCCGATTCCATTTCCAGCACGCCGGTCGCCAGCGGCGGCGGCACGGCTTCCATGGGAACCTCGCGCAGGGCGGACTCGGCCAGGTGCCGGTCGGCCTCGGACATCGAATCCGCCCATTGCCGGACTTCGCGGATGCGTTCGCGGACGCGCCGGCCTTCGCGCTCGATCTCGCGCAGGCGGCGTTCCAGCATCTGGGCTTTGCGCAGGGCGGTCATGGGTCAGAACGCGTAGTACAGCATCATCCAGATCACGGCCAGCACCGCCAGCACCACCATCAGCGGCAGGGTGAACGCCAGCCCGGCGCTCAGCCAGTAGCCGAACCCCTGTCCGCCTTCCGGGGACGCGCCGGCAAAAACCGGCCGCCGTTCCGCGACAGGCGCGCCGTCGCCGGACGACGGGCGGATGGCGTCAATCCGGGCCAGCGCTTTGGTGTAGTCCGTCCGCACGCTGTCCAGCAGCGCGAGGGCGCGGTTGAGTTCATCCAGCAGGTTGGCGTCGTCCCACTCGTCTTCCTTCAGGGCGAGCACCTCGTCGAGGCGGTCGCGGAACGCGCGCCGCGTTTCGTCCAGCAGCTGCGCCAGGCGCTCGGCCTGCAGGCGCTCTTTGTCCATCTGCGCCAGGCTCGCCTGGAGACGGTCCTTCAGTTCGCGCCGGCCGGCATCGAAAGCCTCCTGCTTCTGGCGCATCTCCTCGAGCAGACGGCGTTCGCCCTCCAGCTCCTCCTGGCGCGCACGCAGCCGGTCCAGCTCCTGGGCCTTGTCCACCATCTGCTCGGTGACTTCCTGCTTGTGCCGCGCCAGGTGCGTCAGCGTCAGATCGCCCACCGGGCGGTTCGGCAGATCGCGCGACGACGGAATATGGCCGTCGCGCGGAATCGCCGCGCCTTCGTCGTCGAGCTTGATCTTCAGCGCCGCTTCGCGCTCGCGGACCAGGTCGTCATCGAAAAAATCGGTGGCCATGCCGTCAGCTCCTGTTCAGTCCGCCGGTATCACGAGGGCGGTGCCCACGCGGACGTTGTTGGGGTTTTGAATCCGGTCGCGGTTCGCTTCGAAAATGCGGTTCCACTTGGCCGGAGATCCGTAGTAGCGCGAAGAAATCGTGCCCAGGGTTTCGCCGGCGCTGACGACATGCGTACGGGCGGCGGGCGGCGGCGCTTCGGAGGCGCCTGGAGCGGGGGCCTGAACGCGGGCCGCGGGGACGGCCGGCGATGCGGCGGGCGGGGAAGCCGAAGCGGCGGCGGCCTGAATCTCGCCGGACCGCCACAGGGCCAGTTCCGTCTCCAGGGCGCGGATGCGGTCGTTGCGCACCTGCAGATCGCGCTGCCATTCGTCGGGGGTGGCGCCGATCTGCGCGGCGAAATTCATCCGGGCATGACGAATCAGCTCTTCGACCGCTTCGCGGTTCGGCGTGTCCGGGCGCAGATCCAGATAGCGCTGATAGTGATAGATGGCGGCCACATAATCCTCGCGGAATCCATCAAGCATCAGGGCCAGTTCGCGGTGCGCCAGCGCCAGGTCCGGTTTGCGCTCCAGCGCCCGCTCGCACCATTCGATCGCCCCGTCAATGTCCTGCGCGTCTTTCGCGGCCAGCGCACGGCGCATGTGCCGGTTGCGGGCCTCGCGCTGGTCGTCGGATGCGCGCCGGCAGCCGGCCGCCGCCGCCAGAATCAGCAGCGCCGCCAGGGCTCCCGCTCGCGCAAAATCCAACACCCTTCTCATGAGAGGACACCCTATCAAACCCCCTATCCGGAAATCAAACAAACCTTCCGGCGATTTTCCCCCTTCGGGTGCATCTGCGATTCGGTGCATCCAAATTGGGAATGAGGCTGTGTGCCTGTCATCCCGAGCCTTGCCTGCCCGCCCGTGGAGGGTCGAGGGATCTCGGCTTGGTCCCGCAGGCCAGCCATTGGGATGGGCAGAGATCCCGCGGTGGCGGGACAAGTTATTTCGACTCCGGCGCTAAGCGCCTACGCTCAATATGAATTGGGGCGTGCACCTAAACGCAGATGGACCCCGGCTCCCCTCCCCCCCGGCCGCCTATCCCGCGTCGTCGCCGTTCCGGCCTTCCCGGCGGCGGCGGCGGAAGAACCCCTGGATCAGCGCCGCGCACTCCTCCTCCAGCACCCCGGCAATCACCTCGGCGCGGTGGTTCAGTTCCGGCGTCTGCAGGATCCGGAACCGCGACAGCCCGCCGCCCCGCAGCGGATCGCTCATGCCCCAGACCACCAGGGGAATCCGGGCCAGCACGATGGCCCCGGCGCACATCGGACAGGGCTCCTTGGTCACGTACAGGATGCTGTCGGTCAACCGCCAGTCGCCCGCCGCGCTGGCCGCCTGCGTAATCGCCAGGATTTCCGCATGGGCCGTCGGATCCTTCAGCGTCCGCGTCTGGTTCCAGGCCTGCCCCGCCAGCGTCCCGCCGTTGTAGATGACGGCGCCCACGGGCACTTCGCCGGCCTCCGCCGCGCGCTCCGCCTGCCGCAGCGCCATCCGCATCCGCGCCTCGTGCACGGCCATGCCGGGCGGCGGATTCACGGCCGGGGCTCCTCGCCCAGCACCCAGCGCTTGTTGAACCAGAAATAGTTCTCCGGATGCGCCTGCACCGACGCCTCCAGCCGGTCCATCACCGCCTGCATGATCCGGCGCCGGTCTTCGGCCTCGCCCAGTCCCGGGTCGGACTCCACGCGGCCCGTGATCCGCCACTCATGCCGCACCCATCCCCGGCGGACCACTTCCGCCGTCAGAATCGGCACGCCGGCCTCCCGCGCGAACCGCGCCGCGCCGCCGGGTACCTGCGTGTCCGCGCCCAGAAACCGCACCGGTACCCCGCCCGCTTTGGCCCGCACGTCCGGCAGCAGCGCCAGCGCCTGCCCGCCCGCCAGCTTGCCGGCGATTTCCCCGATCGCGCGGCTGCGGTTCTCGATGGCCTCCACCCCCGTGCTGCGCCGGATCCGGTTGATCCAGGCATCCATCAGGGGATTCTTCTGCCGCCGGGCCAGCGTCATCAGGCGAACGCCCTGCGAATGCAGCGCAATGCCCGCCAGCTCCCAGTTACCCATGTGCGGCACGACCACGATCACCCCGCGCCCCCCGGCCAGTTCGGCCCGGGCCTGCGCCACCGGCCCCAGGTCAATGTGCCGGGCCACCCAGTCCGGCGTAATCCGGGACAGGCGCATGCCCTCGACCGCCGTAAAGGCCAGGTTGCGAAACGCCTGCCACGCGATCCGCCGCAGTTCCCCGCCGGACCTCGCCGGCCCCAGGGCCTGGCGCAGGCGGCGCAGGGTGCGGGCGCGGAGCCGGCTGCCCGGCAGAAACGCCAGCCGCGCGGGCCCCCAGGCCAGCGCCAGCGCCGCCCGGTGAGGCAGCGCCGCCAGCAGGCCCGATGCCGCCCGCAGCAGCGCGTATTCCAGAATGTGACTTGGTTTGACGTTCATGGGACCCGCCCGGCGGGCTCCTTCGCTTCGATCAGCACGCGGAAACCGGCATCCCGCCCGCGGTAATCCGCCGGAAAGACCTGCCGGCGATCCACCCGCAGCCGCGAAGGATCGCGCTCCGGCCAGGCGCCGCCGCGCGCCGCCCGGACCCCAAGCGGATCTCCGGAAGCCGGCGCGCACCACTCATATACATTGCCGGCCGTGTCGCGCAATCCAAATCCGTTGGCGGGATAGACGCCTGCCCGCGGGGCCGGCCCCGGGGCGTCGAACCGCGCCAGCCTGGCCGGATTTCCGCCCCATCCCCAGGGATAGGGCGCGCCATCCACGCCGCCGCGCGCCGCCGCCTCCCACTCGGCTTCCGCCGGCAGGCGCACCGTCCGGCCGAGGCGCCCCGACAGCCAGCGGCAGTAGGCCTCCGCCTCGGCCGGCGTGACCTCCGCCACCGCCTGCCGCCCGGCCCCCCGCCGCACCGCATACCGCCCCCCGCCGCGCCGCTCGATCTGCGCGCCGCCCGGATAGCCCGCCACCCGCTCCGCATTCAGGTAGTCCGCAAACTCCCGGACCGTCACTTCGCACCGCCCCATCCGGAAGCCCCCCGCCGGCCCGTTGCGGGTGTCGTGCCGCGGAATCTCGACTCCGGGCGGCCCGGAGCAACCGGCGCACGCCAGCAGAATCAGTCCGGCCGCCATTCCCACGCGCTTCATGGCCGCTTTGTAGCGCATCCGCCTTTGACATTCCACTCCGAAATCCCCATACTGCCCCCCGAAAGTCAACCCGACGCGAAAGGTGACGGCAATGGAAAAGCGCAAATCGAAGTCCATCGGCTACGGCATGATTACCGGCATCTACGGGGTTCTCGCCCTCGGCCTGGTGCTCGGCATCCTGATCGGCATTCCCCTGCGCCGCATCGAAGGATGGGAGGGCTCCCTCTCCGAACTCGCCGCGCTGCTGGCCGCCGGCATCGGCCTCGCCTACATCCTGCTGGCCATCGTCGAATGGTTCCTGCAGCTGCGCGCCCTGTCCGCCAATCTCCTGCCGGATGAGCTGGATCTGTCCGAGCGCGCCGTCGCCACCGAACGCCTGGCCGCGCTCAAGGGCCACTCCCTCCTGCACCGCCATGTCCGCCGCCTGCTCGCCGCGTGGGCGGCCGGCGCCTCCGGCCCCCAGGTTGCCGTCATGGCCGCCAGCCAGATGCAGCGCCTGCTGGGCACCATCGCCGCCGAAACCGGCGCCATCCTGATTCTGCTGGGCGCCACGGCCGGTTTCATGCCGCCGCAGGTGCTGCTGACCCTCGCCACCGGCCTGATGGTCCTGCTGGCGCTGGTCGCCGTCGCGCGCATCCAGCTCGCCTCCCATCTCGCCGGCTACATCGAATCCAATCTGCTTGCCCGCATCGGCAACGACACCCCCGCCGCCGCCGGCCTCGAATTCGCCCAGACCGTCGGCAAGTCCGTGTCCGACTCCACCGCCGCCCTCGCCAAGGCCCAGACCGCCTTCGCCGAACAGCTCGCCAAGGCCCAGCAGGACTCCTCCGCCCAGCTGGCCAAGACCCAGCAGGAGGCCGCCGCGCAGCTCGCCAAGGCCCAGGCCGACGCCGCGGCCCAAATCACCAAGGCCCAGCAGGACTCCTCCGCCCAGCTCGCCAAGTCGCAGGACAAGATCGCGGAGCAGCTCGGCCGCGTCTCCGAACTGGCCGGCTCCATTGATAACATCTTCAAGCTCCAGCAGGCCGTGGACGGCACCCTCAAGGGCGTCGCCGTCACCGACGAGTTCAAGTCCACCCTCTCCGAACTCAAGCGGCATCTGGCCGAATCCGACGAGCTGCTCAGGAATGCGGCCAAGCCCCGCACCATCCGGCTCGTGGAGAAGGACAACGAATAGACCGCCCCCCATGGACGGCCTTCCCCCCGCCCCCGGGTCCGCTTCCGCGCCGGGGGCGGATTCGTCTCCCCTGCCGCCCGGTCTCTATCTCGTCGGCACCCCCATCGGCAACCTCGAGGACATCACCCTGCGCGCCCTGCGCACCCTGCGCAACGCCACGCACATCCTCGCCGAAGATACCCGCCATACCCGGCGTCTCCTCGACCGCCATGGCATCCGCACCCCCATGATCTCCTGCCACAAGTTCAATGAACGCGCCCGGATGGACGAAATCCTGCGCCGCCTCCGCGCCGGCGAAGTCCTCGCCCTCGTCACCGATGCCGGCATGCCCGGCCTCTCCGATCCCGGCGCCCGCGCCGCCGCCGCCGTCCGCGAGGCCGGCCTGCCCGTCACCGTTGTCCCCGGCCCGACCGCCCTCACCGCCGCCATCGCCCTCTGCGGCGCCACCGAAGGCCGCGGGTTTCTCTTCGACGGCTTTCTCGACCACAAAACCGCCGCCCGCCGCCGGCGCCTCCGCGAGCTCGCCTCCTTCCCCGCCCCCGTCGTCTTCTACGAATCCACCCACCGCATTCTCAAGCTCCTCGATGAAGTCGAAGAAGAACTCGGCCCCGAACGCCGGCTCTTCATCGCCCGCGAACTCACCAAGAAATTCGAGGAAACCCTCGCCGGAACGCCGGCCCAGCTCCGCGCCCACTTCGCCACCCATTCCCTGAAAGGCGAATTCGTCGTCTTGCTGCTGCCCGCCTGACCATGCCGCCCGACCTTCGAGAGATCTACGACGGCTTCGCCGAGACCTACGAGGCCAACCGCGGCCTCTTCGACATGTCCGGCATCCTCGAACCGTTCTTCCGCTCCCTGTCCCCCGGGCCCGGCCGGCTCCTCGACCTCGGCTGCGGCGCCGGCGAACCCTTTCCCCGCTATTTTCTCGATCACGGATGGGACGTCACCGGCGTGGATTTCTCCCCCCGGATGCTCGAACTCGCCGCCCGCTACGCCCCCCGCATGCACACCCGCTGCGCCGATCTCGCCGACGTGGATTTCTCCCCCGCCGCCTTCGATGCCGTCACCTGCATCTACGCCCTCTTTCATGTGCCCCGCGCCCGACATCCCGCCCTCTTTGAACGCATGGTCCGCTGGCTCCGGCCCGGCGGCAAGGTCCTCTTCACCTACGCCACCCGGGACTACACCGGTGCCGACGAATTCGAGGGAACCAAAAAATTCATGGGCCGGCGCCTTTTCTACAGCCACACCACCCCGGAAAACCTCCGTGCCCAGCTCGAAGCCGCCGGCCTCGCCCCGGACGCCTTCGACTACCGCGACATCGGCGGCGAAACGTTCCTCTGGGTCACCGCGTCCCGCCCCGGCTCCCCCGGCCTCAATCCCCGGCGTGGATCGCCGCCAGCTGGTTCAGCAGATTGGTGATCCGGAAGGTCCCGGTGTTTCCAAGGTCATCCCGCCACGGCCCCTGGCAGGCTCCCAGGGATTCGTCGGCCGTGCCGTCCAGCGTCACCCAGTTGTTGCGCTCCCGGAAGCGAAGCTCCAGCACCGCGCGCGTCCCGTTGAACGTCCCCACCACGTCTCCCTCCCCCTGGCTGGACGTGAACTGTCCCCTCACCGCCTCGCCATCCTGCACCCGGATATCCAGATCGATCTCGCACCGGCCATCCCGGTTTTCATAGGCCCCTCTCCAGCGGCCAACAAACGACCGCTCCGCGGCTTCCGCCGCCGGGGGCACGTCCGCCGCCGGCGCATTGGTCACCACCACCTCCGTCACCGTCTCCACCCCATTGACGGTATTGGTGACCCGCACCACGGCGGTCTCCCCCCCCGTGTCGTCATCGTCGTCGCTGCACCCCGCCGCGCCCCACACGCCCAGCACCATCGCCAGCCCCAGAACCCGGATCCATTCGCGCTTCATGGCCACTCCTCCCTTGCGTCTCCGCATGGTCGTCGTCCTTACCACGCCAACGCCCTCCCGGACAATCCTTTTGTCCCTCTGCCGGACCGCCACGCCGCGCACTATACCCCTGGCTGTAGACCCCCATGGCCTTGCGCCATGGGTTTCCCGCCCACGTCGAACACGCCCGGCTCCCGGACCCCCATGGCCTTGCACCATGGGTGAATCAGGTCCGGCCTTGTCATCCCCCGTCCTTCCTCCGCCGGCCCGCTCTCCGCCAAGGCGCACTATAGTTATTGCAATATGTATACTTATTGCAATAACTATAATTTTTCCGCTTTCCCTGGGGAGCATCTGCGATTCGGTGCACCCTTGGGGTCATATGGAGCGTAGGCGCGCAGCGCCGGAGTCGAAATCACTTGTCCCGCCGCCGCGGGATCTGGGCACAACCCCAATGGCCAGCCTGCGGAACCAGGCTGAGATCCCTCGACAGGCTCGGGATGACAGCCATACAAGACCCCAAGGCCTTTTTTGAACGGCTTGCACCCAATCGCAGATGCGCCCCCTCCCTGTTTTCTCCGCTTTTCGGACTTCCCCGACCCGGCAGCCCGTGATATTTTCACCGCTTCGTTTTACCAGTGACGAAAAGCAAACCCCGATCGGATCCGACCATGACACAGACCAAACTGCTTTCCGCCAACCAGGCCGTCGCCTGGGCCGCCTACCGCTCCGGCTGCCGCGTCGCCGCCGCCTATCCCGGCACGCCCTCCACCGAAATCATGGAGCATATCGCCGAATTCAAGGGCGCCATCGACTGCGAGTGGTCCGTCAACGAAAAGGTCGCCATGGAAATCGGCGTCGGCGCCTCCCTCGCCGGCGTCCGCACCCTCGTCGCCATGAAGCACGTCGGCCTCAACGTCGCCATGGACCCCTTGATGACCTTCACCTACATCGGCGCCATCGGCGGCATGGTCATCGTCAACGCCGACGACCCCTCCCTGCACTCCTCCCAGAACGAGCAGGACAACCGCTCGCTCGCCAAATTCGCCAAGTGCCTCCTCTTCGAACCCGCCGACTCCCAGGAGGCCTACGACATGGTCTGCGCCGGGTTCGAGCTCAGTGAAAAATTCCAGGTCCCCGTCATCGTCCGCACCACCACCCGCACCGCCCACACCTCCACCCTCGTGGATATCGGCTCCGGCGAACGCGGTGAAGCCCCCTCCATCCCCTATCAGAAGGACGCCCGGCGCAACGTCGCCGTCCCCGCCCACGGCCGCCTCATGCGCATCAAGGTCGAGGAACGCTCCGCCGCCCTGCGCGAACTCTCCGAGACCTCCCCCTTCAACCGCGCCGAGCCCGGCACCGGCGATCTCGGCTTCGTCGCCTCCGGCGTCGCCTGGCAGTACGTCAAGGAGGTCTTCCCCGGCGCCCCCGTCTTCAAGGTCGGCCTCTCCAATCCCCCGCCCATCGAAAAAATCCGCGCCTTCGCCGCCGGCGTGAAACGTCTCGTCGTCATCGAAGAATCCGATCCCGTCCTGGCTGAGCAGATCCGCGCCGCCGGCCTCCCCGTGGTCGAACCCGAAACCGAGCTGCGCATGATGGAACTCAACCCCATGCGCCTGGCCGCCCTGCGGGCTGAACTGCTCGGCGATCCCCTTCCCGACGTCCCCGCCCCCGAAACCGGCCTGCCCACCCGTCCGCCCGTCCTGTGCTCCGGCTGTTCCCACCGCGGCCCCTTCTATATTCTGTCCAAACTCAAGGCCGCTGTCTGCGGCGACATCGGCTGCTACACCCTCGGCTCCGCCCCGCCCCTCGCCGCCATGGACACCTGCGTCTGCATGGGCGCCGCCATCGGCGCCGCCGTCGGCATGCGCAAGGCCGGCCTGCCTAATCCGCGCATCGCCGCCGTCATGGGCGACTCCACCTTCTTCCACTCCGGCATGACCGGCCTGCTCGATGTCGCCTACAACCGCATCCCCGTCACCGTCATGGTCTTCGACAACCGCATCACCGCCATGACCGGCCACCAGGAAAATCCCGGCAGCGGCCACACCCTCCTCGGGGTCGAATCCCCCCAGGCCCGCGTCGCCGATATCGCCCGCGCCTTCGGCATCCCCCGCGTCCACGAAGTCGAACCTTACGATCTTGCCCGCCTGGAAACCGTCTTCACCGAATGCCTCGACTCCGGCGAGCCCGCCGTCGTCGTCGTGCGCGGCCCCTGCGTCCTGCACGAAAAATGGGCCGGCAAGCACATCAACGCCGTGGATCCCGACAAGTGCACCGCCTGCGGCGCCTGCTTCCGCCTCGGCTGCCCCGCCATTATCCGCGGCGAACCCAAGGATGCCGCCGGCAAGCGCTTCAAGTCGAAAATCGACCCCATGTTCTGCACCGGCTGCAACCTGTGCGCGCAGGTCTGCCGGTTCGACGCCATCTCCCCCGTCCAGTAGGAAGGAGTTCCCCATGACCATCCCCCGCGATCCGTCCGTTCCCTTCAACATCTCCCTCGTCGGCGTCGGCGGACAGGGCACCCTGCTCACCTCCGACATCCTCGCCCTCGCTGCCATGCACGCCGGATTCGACGTCAAGAAATCCGAAATCCACGGCATGTCCCAGCGCGGCGGCTCCGTCATCAGCCAGGTCCGGTTCGGCGCCCGGGTCTTCTCGCCCATCATCCCCGACGGACAGTCCGACGTCCTCGTTTCGTTCGAGCGCACCGAAGCCCTCCGGTGGGTCCATCTCGCCAAGCCGGCAGCGAAAATCCTCGTCAACAACATGGAGCGCATCCCCGTCACCGTGTCCAGCGGCCTCCAGCCCCCGGCGGCGGACATGGACCGGCGCCTCGCCGCCCGCCCCGGCCTCCGGCTCCTCGACGCCAATCCGCTCGCCGAACAGGCCGGCAACATCCGCACCGCCAACGTCGTGCTCGTCGGCGCGCTCTCCACCCTCGTTCCCTTCGACGAATCCCACTGGCAGACCGCCATGCGCGAACGCATCCCCCCCAGATTCCTCGACGTCAACCTCCGCGCCTTCGATCTCGGCCGCGCCGCCGTCCAGTAGCCCCCAAGCGGCTTGCCGCGCATTCTTCGGGCTTGATCCCGCGCTATAGTTATTGCAATATGTATACATATTGCAATAACTATAGTCCGGCCTGTTCAACCCCATGGAGACTCCGATGCACAACCTGAACCCGACCCTGTGGCGGACCTGCCGGATGCTGGCCGGCGCCACCCGCATCCAGCTGCTGCGGCAGCTGCATGACCATCCCGGAAGCAACATCTCCGCGCTGTCCCGGGCCATCGGCATCAGCCAGCCCTATGCCAGCCAGGAAATGCGCCGCATCCAGTCGCGCGGATTCCTCCGTCCCGCCCGTCGCGGCGCGTCCCTGATCTATCAGCCGGTCCCCGATCCGCAGGTGGCCTCCGCCGCGCCCCTGCTGAAGGCCGTGATGGAGGCCCTGGATGCCTTCCCCGCCCGCCGCGATGCGGAGATGAATATCCTGGCTGCCGGCCTGGCGCATGAGCGCCGCATCGCGATGGTCCGCGCGCTGATGAAAGCCCCCCGGACAGCCCGTCAATTGCTCGACGAAATCCCCATGGCCGCCTGTTCCTTCCAGCTGCATCTTCGCACGCTGCTGGCCAGCGGCCTGGTCGAGGAACAGAACCGCCGGCTGGTGTTCACCACGCCCGCCCATCCGCTGGCAAAAGCCCTCGTCCGCCTGCTTCGGCAAGGCGCCGCCCAATAGGGCAAATTCAGATTACCTGTAGCCGTTGCTGAACGGCCATGGAGATCGGCTCACCCGAAGGGTTCGCCCTCCCTTTCCGATCCTCTATCCGTCCCGATTCTTCCAGAGGTCGGTATCTGTGGTTGGCTGTTCGGCTGTCCCGGCTGTCCGATCCCATCCATAACCATGTAGCTACGGATGGAACCGGGATTGTACGGTTTCGATCCCCGGATTGGATTGGTTTGCATCCGTCCAATCCGTGAAACCACGCCCGCCCGCGTGGCAGGTCCGCAGCTGGCTGTTCCGGCTGTTCAATCCCGGCTCACCCGGAGGGTTCGCCCTGCCTCAAGCCTCCCATCCGGCGATGGGTAGGGTGAGGCATCTCTGCCGAGCCAGGCTGTTTCCGGAATTGAACGGCTTCAAGTTTTTACGAAAAGCCCTGGCCGCTCGCCTCTTCACTTCAGCGCTGGACAAGCCCCCCGGGATGGCGTAGCGTCCCGGTTCCGCTGCGCACAGAGCGCGGCGGCCCTGTGGAAGCATGGCCCGATGGCGTCGTGAACCCCCACCTGACGCAACCTGCCACCGGAAAGAACCCCCGATCATGAGCTTCCATTCCCTGGGCCTCGATGCCCAGCTTCTGCGCAATATCGAGTCGCAGGGCTACACCCTCACCACCCCCATTCAGAAACAAACCATTCCGGCCATTCTCAACGGCCGCGATGTCGTCGGCCTGGCCCAGACCGGCACCGGCAAGACCGCCGCGTTCGTGCTGCCCGTGCTCCACCGCCTGCTGTCCGGCCCGCGTCGCCGGTTGCGCGCGCTGATCGTCGGCCCCACCCGCGAACTGGCCGAACAGACCAAGGACGTCCTGCTCAAGCTGGGCGCCGGCACCGGCCTGCGCCACGTCACCATCTACGGCGGCGTGGGCATGCAGCCGCAGATCAACGGCGTCCGCCAGGGCGCCGAAATCGCCATCGCCTGTCCCGGCCGCCTGCTGGACCTGCTCGGCCGGAACAAATTCACCCTCGACCACGTCGAATGCCTCGTGCTCGACGAAGCCGACCGCATGTTTGACATGGGCTTCCTGCCCGACATCCGCAAGATCCTCCAGCGCCTCCCGGCCGCCCGCCAGACCCTGCTGTTCTCCGCCACCATGCCCGACGAAATCCGCAAGCTCGCCCACGAAATCCTGCGCGACCCCGTCACGGTGCAGATTGCGCACTCCAAGCCCGCCGAGACGGTGGACCACGCCCTCTATCCCGTGGAACAGGGACAGAAAACCGCCCTGCTGGTGGAGCTGCTGAAAACCCTGGGCGACGGCTCCGTGCTGGTGTTCACCCGGACCAAGCAACGCGCCAAACGCCTCGCCGCGCAACTCACCGCCGCGGGCCGCCGCGCCGCCAGTCTGCAGGGCAACCTGTCCCAGCGCCAGCGGCAGGCCGCCCTCGACGGCTTCAAGTCCGGCCGGCACCAGATTCTGGTCGCCACCGACCTCGCCGCCCGCGGCATCGATGTCGCCGACATCACCCACGTGATCAATCTCGACATGCCCGTCACCGTGGACGACTACACCCACCGGATCGGCCGCACCGGCCGCGCCGCCAGGACCGGCGACGCCTTCACGTTCACCACCCGCGAGGACGAAGGCGCCGTGCGCGCCATCGAACGCCTGCTCGGTTTCAAGATCGAGCGCCGCCGCCTCGACGGCTTCGACTACTCCCGGGCGCCCGCCCCGCTGGAAGCCCCCTCCCGCACCCGTTCCGCTGCCCGCCCGCGTTCCACCGCACCCCGCACCTCCGCCCGTCCGGCCGGCACCCGGCACGGCGGCCACCCCGGCGGGAAGGCCGCGCGGGGCAAACGCTCCTTCGGCTCCGTCAAGGCCAAGCGCCGGTTCACCCGCTAAGCCCGCCTGCTACGGGCCGCGGATCACGCGGTACATCCGGACCGGATCGGCCGGAGCGCTGTCCTCGAGCGTGATCTCGCCGCCGGTGCCGGCCTCGCTGTCCGCCTGCACCCACACCACGGGTGCCGCGGCGAGATTGGTGGTGTACTGCAACAGGCACTGCACTCCCGAAGGAGACAGGAAGGGAAGGTTCACCGGCAATCCGTTCGTGGCGCTGATGCCGCTGAAGGCCGGGGGCTGAAGCGACGGCGTGTTGTCCAGGGCCAGCGTGGCCATCAGCTTGCCGTAGCCGTAGTAGGTGTTCCATCCGCCCGCGCCGGCGTCTCCGCCGGAATACGTCACCCCGCCGATCTTGGCGCAGCTCTTGCGCAGCAGCGCCCGGACCTCCCCAGCCGTCAGGTTCGTGTTCTTCGCCAGCACCAGCGCCGCGATGCCCGCCGCCAGCGGCGAGGAAGACGACGTGCCGCCGAACGCATCGTCATAATCGCCCGACACATATCCGTCCGCCCCCGTGCGGTCGGTGGTGGAGATCCCGTTGGTGCCGCCGGAACTGGCCGTCACGAAATCCAGCCCCGTGCCGTACTGGCTGTAATCGGAGCGGTAGTCGCAATCCGTGCTGGCGCCCACCGCGATCGTGTCCGGATGGCTGGCGGGATAGGCAATGGTCGTGGTCGTGCCGTACACCCCACCCGGATCCGTGTACCCGCCCCCGTAGCCGTAGGGATCCTGCAACGCGCCGTCCACATAGAAATTGAACACGTCATAGCCGGCCTCCGTGCTGGTCCACAGCCAGAACGAGATGTCGCCCGTCCCGGTGGTCCGGATGGTCTGCAACCACGTCGACTGCGAATGGGTGATGGTCCCGCTCCGGGCGGAGTTGGTTCCGGTGCCCATGGCATGCCACCCGTCAGCAGCGCGCGTCCAGCCGGCGCTGCCCCCGGTCGTCCAGCCGGAGGGCGGAAACGTCCCCCCTTCGAAGCTCTCCATGCCCACGCCCGGAATGAACACATCATCGAGCCACACGCAGTCTTCCCCGTCGCCTTCAGAAGAGTCTTTGAGATATTCGAACTTCAAGGTATGCGAACCCGCCGAAACCGGCACCGAGAAATAATACCATCCGCCCCCGTCGTTGCCCGATGACACCGTGATCGGGCACCCTTTGCCGCCGCGCCCGTTGGCCGCCGCGTCGGCCAGCGCCGAATTCAGCGTGGTGGACTCCGACCAGGACCAGGAGAAGTTGATCACGTCCGCCCCCGTCCAGCCGGCACCGCCCGCGAGACCCGCCGCATAGCGAAAAGCGGTGGCGATCTGCGCGTCCGAGGCATACGTGCTCTCCCCCGTCGCCATCTTGACGGGAAGAATCCGGCTTTCAAACGCCATGCCCGCCACGCCGAGTGAATTCTGCGCGACGGCGGCGGCCACGCCGGCCACGGCTGTGCCGTGGTTGTCTTCGGCCGCCGCGGGAGCGGCGTTGGTGCTGCCCGCCACCACGTTGGTCTGGCCCGGAGCCAGGTTGGCCAGCAGATCGGGATGCGTGAACTGCACCCCGTCATCCACGATGGCGATCACCCGGCCGGCGCCCCGGCTGGACTCCCAGGCGGTTTCCGCATCCACGCCGCCCGGATGACCGTCTTCCAGATGCCATTGATTCCCGAACAGGGGGTCGTTCGGCGTGTAGTGCCGCACGCCTTCGCTGCGGAAATTCGGTTCGGCCCACGCCACCCGGTCATCCGCGCTGCGCCGCACGCACTCCGCCAGGATCTCCTCCGCCGTCCGGCCCCCCATCCCCAGCACAAACTGGTTCCGCGTCCCCGGCAGCGGCACCGCCCGCGGCCATTCCGCACCGAAAAACGCCGCCGGATCCACGCCGTCTTTCAGACCAACCAGGATTTCCGGCTCCATCACCATCAGCAGCCCCGAATCGGGATCCACGAACACCGGGTCCACCGGCACATCCGATACAGCCCGCAGGCCCGCCATGTCCGGCGGGGGTCGCGTGGATGCGGCTTTCCTGCCGGAAACCTTCACCGGCGCGAATGCCGGCTCGTCGCGCAAGACAAGCATCCGGCGGCTGTCTCCCCAGGGAATTTCTTCCGCATCGCGCCAGGCGGCCGACGCCGCCTTCACAGCGGCGACGCGCTCCGCCTGCTGGCGGGGCGTGGAGCCGCGAACCACCACCCGGTTCATACTGCGGCGCAGCGTCCGAATCCCCCGCGGCGTGGGATAGGCATCCCCGATGTCCACGCTCTGCTGCCACTGCCGCAGCTGGCGGACCCCCGCCGGTCGGGCCGGCCTGGAGGCCGGTGCCGTGAACGCTTCCGATCCCTTTGGCTGCGCAACGGAAGGATCCGCCCCCCGCAACGCGATCCCCGCACCCACAACCACCATCCATCGAATTGGAACAGGCATGACCGGTACTCCCTTTACCCGCCAGCATACCCCCCGCGGACCCGCGTGTCACATCCCGTGTTTGACGGAACGCAAAAAGGCGAAGGACGCCAGACCCGCAGCATCCGGCCCCTGCGGCAGGCCGGGCCTGCTACAACGACCGGGGGTAGTCCCCGGTCTCGACCAGCGCGCGGATCGATGCCTGCACCGTTTGCTTGTCCTCGCGGTAGGTCACACCGAACCAGCGCGACGGCGTGTCGAGCACCTTGACCGTCCCCCGCCCGGACCGGATCAAGCCGTCCACCACCGAGGGGATCGTGAATTCCGCCTTGGCGGATGCCCCGCCTTCCCCCCGCAGGAAGGCATCGAACGCCGCATCCAGCTCGCCGAACATCGAGGGCATGAAGCCCCAGCAGTTCATCGAAACCGGTTCCTCGCCGGTCAGCCGCACCCCCGGCCCGCCCTCCGGCTCGTCCCACAGCGATCCGTCCGCATGGCGCGTGATCTTCGTCCGCTCCTGAATGCCCGTCAGCAGGCGGTCGTCCCCGCACAGGCACACCCCCCGGCTCACGCTGCCGTGCTCCGACAGCGTCTGGCCGAGGCGGAACGCCACCATGGCATGGGCCGCCGGCCCCGGCTTCGCCGCGAAAAAGTCCGCCAGCGCCCGAAACGACGCCGCGCCGTAAAAATCGTCGGCGTTGATCGCCGCGAACGGCCCCGTGATGTCCCGCCGCCCGGCCCGGATCGCATGCGCCGTGCCCCACGGCTTGGCGCGCTCCGCCGGAACGGAATACCCCTCCGGCACGTCGGAAAGCTCCTGGAAGGCGAAGGCGCAGGGAATGCGCGCCTCCCATTTGGCGGCGACCTGCTCGCGGAACGCCGCTTCGATGTCCCGCCGGATCACGAACACCGCCCGGCCGAACCCGGCCCGCAGGGCGTCGAAAATCGAATAATCCAGCACGATTTCCCCCGACGGTCCCACAGGATCCATCTGCTTGAGCCCGCCGTAGCGGCTGCCCATCCCCGCGGCCAGTATCAGCAACGTCGGTTTGTTCATGCCCCGCACCGTACCAAGCCCCGCCCCCCGCCGCAATTTGGAAAACCAGCCCCCGCTGCCTCGATGCGGTGCCCCGTCGCCGATGCGGTCGCCGCCCGCCTCGGATTTCGCCATTGCCAGCCGCGCCGGAACATCCCATGCTGGACTTCAGCCGGAGGACACCCATGAACGACGCCCCCTTCATTCTGGCCCTCGACCAGGGCACCACCAGTTCCCGCGCCGTCCTGTTCGACCGCGAGTTGCAGATCGTCGCTTCGGCCCGGCAGGAATTTCCCCAGCTCTATCCCCGCCCCGGCTGGGTCGAGCACGACCCCGACATCCTCTGGCAGTCGCAGCGCGCCGTCTTGTTCGACGCGCTTTCGCGCGCGGATTGCCCGCCCTCCCGCGTCGCCGCCATCGCCATCGCCAACCAGCGCGAAACCGTCGTCGTCTGGAACCGCCGGACGGGCCGGCCCGTCCATAACGCCATCGTCTGGCAATGCCGCCGCACCGCCGACGCCTGCGAAGCCCTCAAGGCCCGCGGACTGGAAAATCTCATCCGCGAAAAAACCGGCCTCCTGCTCGACGCCTATCTGTCCGCCACCAAAATCCAGTGGATCCTCGACCACGCGGACGGCGCGCGCGACGCCGCCCGCCGCGGCGACCTGCTCTGCGGCACCGTGGACTCCTGGCTCCTCTGGAACCTCTCCGGCGGCGCCACCCATGCCACCGATTACACCAACGCCTCGCGCACCCTGCTGTTCAACATCCACGACCTCCGCTGGGACGACGACCTGCTCGAGCTGTTCGACATCCCCGCCGCCATGCTGCCCGCCGTCGTGCCGTCCTCCGGCCCCGCCGCCGAATGCCGCCTGCCGGAATTCGGGAACCGCCCCGTCCCGATCCTGGGCGTGGCCGGCGATCAGCAGGCCGCGCTCTTCGGCCAGGGCGCCTTCGCCCCCGGCCAGGCCAAAAACACCTACGGCACCGGCTGCTTCCTGCTCATGAATACGGGCAGCGAAGCCGTTCGGTCGCGCCAGGGACTCCTGACCACCCTCACCGCCCAGACCCGCCCCGGCTCGCCGAATTACGCCCTCGAAGGCAGCGTGTTCATCGCCGGCGCCGTCCTTCAGTGGCTGCGCGACGAACTGCAGATTCTCGCGTCGGCCGCCGACTCCGACGCCATCGCCGCTTCCATCCCCGACACCGGCGGCGTCTATTTGGTTCCCGCCTTCACCGGACTCGGCGCTCCCCGCTGGGACATGTACGCGCGCGGCGCGCTGGTCGGCCTGACCCGCGGCGCCGGCCGGCCCCAGATCATCCGCGCCGCCCTTGAATCCATCGCCTATCAGTGCGTGGATGTGGTGGACGCCATGCGGGCCGACTATCCTCGCCCCATCGCCGTCCTGCGCGCCGACGGCGGCGCCGCCGCCAATGACTTCCTGATGCAGTTCCAGGCCGACCTGCTCCACTGCCCCGTCGAACGCCCCCCCGGCATGGAGAGCACCGCCCTCGGCGCCGCCGCCCTCGCCGCGCTCCATCTCGGCTGGCATACCCTGGATTCCCTCGCCGCCCGGCCTCCCGCCCGCGTGTTCACCCCGTCAATGGACGCCGCCCGCCGGGACGAATGCCTCGCCGGCTGGCGAAAAGCCGTCGCCCGCGCCGCCCGCTGGGCCGATCCCGCCGCCCCCTGACCACGGCGATCCCTTCCCTCCCCCGGGGCTCGATCGGAAAACGCCTCAGGACAGCAGGCCGGCAAGAAAACCCGGTCCGAGGCCTTCGAGGGTTTCGACGGCGGCGGATGCTCCCGCCGCCAGCAGCTCGTCCGCGGTCAGGTGGGTGGCCACACCCAGCACGGCCAGCCCCGCCCCGCGGGCCGAGGCAATGCCGTCGGCCGTGTCCTCGATCGCCACGCAGGATTCCGCGGCAATGCCCGCCTCCGGAAAGGCGTCCGCCAGCCGCGCCACGCCCAGGCGGTAGCTGGCGGGATCCGGCTTGCTCTTCTCCACGTCGTCGGCCGTGACCAGGACCGCAAAACAGCCGGCCAGCCCCAGCGACGCCAGCACCGGCTCGATATCGCTGCGCAGCGCGCCGCTGCACAGCCCCAGGGGCCGCGCCGCGGCGCACGCGCGGACAAACTCCGGCGCCCCCGGCAGCGCAGGCACTCGGCCGTCCGCGGCATGCTGCGCAAACCGCGCCGCCTTGCGCGCCACCCGCCGGCGGATTTCCTCCGGCGACGCCTCGAGACCCGCGCGCTCCAGCAGCCGCGCAAACGCCCCGCGATCGTCCAGTCCCATCAGGTGCTCGCGATAATACGCCCAGTCCAGCGCCGGACCGTCGCCGTCCATGACTTCGGCCATCGTCTCGCAGTGCAGGCGTTCGCTGTCCGCCAGCACGCCGTCGAAGTCAAACAGAATGGCGGCGGGCACGCGCATGTCAGCGCAGATCCCCGCTGCCGTGGAGCTTGCCGGACTGCTTGCGGGCAGCCAGCTTGGCGAGGTTGCCCGCGGCGATCTCGTCGAGATCGAGTCCCAGTTCCGTCGCCAGCGTGGACACGTACCACAGCACGTCGCCCAGCTCTTTCGCCAGCAGCATCCGGCGCTCGTCCGAAATCACCCCGCCCTCGTCGCGGATGGCCTTTTTGATCTTCTCGCAGATCTCGCCGGTCTCGCCGGCGAGCCCCAGCGCGGGATAGATGAAGTTGCCTTCGCCGCGGTTCGGATAGACCGCGGTGGTCTGGGCCTGCTGCTGGTAGGTGGCAAAGTCGGGCATGGTCAGTCTCCTGGGGGGTTGGCGTAACTCGGGAAACCCTCCGGCGACACCCCCGCCGGGATGTAACGCCAGCGCTTGTAGCTCCACAGCCAGCCTTCCGGGCGGGCGCGGATGGCTTCCTCGTAAAACAGGGTGATGCGCCGGGTGATCTCCCGCGCGGCATCCGCGCGGTCCAGCGCCGCCACTTCGGCGGCGGGGATCACATGCGGCATCTCGCCGAGATAGGTGCCGTCGGGCTGCGGCAGGGCGTAGCCGAACAGGACGCTGGCCCCGGTCATCGGCGCCAGCAGGCCGGCCGCCGGCGACACCGCCACCGGCTTGCCGAAGAACTCCACGAACACGCCGCCTTCCTCCGGCGCGGTGTTCTGGTCCAGCAGCAGGCCCACCGTGCCCCCCGCGCGCAGGTGGCGCACCAGCTTCTTCAGCGCCCCCTCGCGGGGCACCACCTGCTGGCCGGTGTTTTCGCGCATGCGCTGCAGCAGCGCATCCACCGCCGCGTTTTTCAGCGGCATCGCCACGGCCATCGTGGAGCCGCATTGCAAAGCCCAGTAGCGGCCGATCAGCTCCCAGTTGCCGAAGTGCCCCGTCACGCCCACGCGCGCCGCCCGTCCCGCCATGCTTTCCCGGAACCCCGGCGCCGGCACGAACCACCGCTCCATCCGCGCCGCCGAGTCGCGCGTGAACCACAGCAGGTCCAGCATCACCAGCGAGAAATTCTGCAGCGAGCGCCGCAGGATGCGGCGCTTCTCCGCCGCCGTCTTCGTGCCGCCGAACGCCAGATCCAGGTTCTCCCGGCCCAGGCGGCGGCTCCGGGCGGAGAAGACATAGGCCGCGGTGCCCAGGCCCCGCGCCAGCACCCGCACCGCCCAACGCGGCAGGCGCGGCACCACCGCCAGCCCCAGCCGCATCAGCGGCGCTTCCAGCGCCTGGCGGATCCGCTTTCCAATCGTGCGTTTTCGGGCCATGCGGACGGCGTTGCCTCAGGCTCCGGCCGGAGCGGACTCCGCCTCGTCCGCCGGACGGCTCTTCCAGCGCTTGTGCAGCCACATCCACTGCGCGGGATCGCGGCGGATCTCGTCCTCGATGATCTTCGTATAGGCCGCGGTGCAGGCGCGCAGGGTTTCCTCCTTGCGATCCGGCGGCGGCTCGATCACCGGCCGGGCCTCCAGCACGTGCCGCCCGTCCGGCATGCGCCGCATGAACACCGGCACCACCGGCGCGCCCGTCTGCGCCGACATCATCGCCAGCCCCGGCGTCGTCGACGCCGGCTTCCCGAAGAAATCCACGAACACCCCCTGGCCGCTGGGCCGGTTCTGGTCCAGCATGAACCCGACCAGCTCGTTCCGGCGCAGCGCGCGCACGCACGCCCGGTAGGCGTTGTGCGACGGCAGCGTCTTCAGCCCGGCCTTCTGCCGCAGTTCCCACCACAGCTCGTTCAGGCGCTGGTTCTTGAGCGTCTTGGTGATGATGGTGACCGGGTACCCCAGCAGGCGCGAGGCGAACAGCCCCATCAGGTCGTAGTTGCCGAAATGCGCAATCAGGATCAGCACGCCCTTTCCCCGCTCCAGGGCCTGCTTCACCACCTCCTCGCCGCTCACCTCGATCCGCGCGCGGATCTCCTCCTCGCGGCCGCCGGCGAAGCGAAGGATTTCCACGAGATTCAGCGCCTGGTGGCGGCACATGGCGGCATAGATCGCGCGGTGTTCGTCCGGCGTCTTCTCCGGAAAGCTGCGCGCCAGCACCTCCAGCACATAGGTCCGACGCAGCCGCATCCCATGGGCCAGCACCCGGCCGCCCCCCCGCCCCAGCGCCTGGGCCCATCGCGCCGGCACACCGGCCACGCCTTTCGCCATGCTTTTCAAAAACCACGCCAACATGGATTCATGCTACCCCACCCCCCTCTCCCTCGCCAAGCCTGTCTTTTTCGCTCCGCCGGGCGCATCTGCGATTAGGTGCATCCCAATCGGGAATTAGGCGGGTGACTGTCATCCCGAGCGGAGTCGAGGGATCTCGGCTTGGTCCCGCAGGCCGGCCTTGGGGATGGGACCGGGATCCCGCGGTGGCGGGACAAGTGATTTCGATTCCGGCGCTGCGCGCCTTCGCTCAATATGACGGGGGTGTGCACCTAATCGCAGATGCTCCCCGCCGGCTGCCGGCGTCAAGAAACGGGGTTGCCGTGTCCCCGCGCTTGTGCCTTAATTCCACGCCATGCAACAGCTGATCTCCCAATGGCTCGAAAAACTGGGCGAAGACCCCGCGCGCGAAGGCCTGCGCAACACCCCGCAGCGGACCGCCGACGCCTGGGCCTACATGACCCGCGGCTACCGGCAGGATCCCGTCCAGCTGCTGCAGTCGTCGCTCTTCGAAACCGACGCCAACCACATGGTGATCGTCCGCGACATCGAAATCTATTCCATGTGCGAACACCACCTGCTGCCGTTCTTCGGCGTCTGCCACATCGGCTACATCCCCCGCGGACGGATTGTCGGCGTCAGCAAGCTCGCCCGGCTGGCCGACATCTTCGCCCGCCGCCTCCAGGTGCAGGAACGCCTGACGAACCAGATCGCCCGGTCGCTGATGGACACCCTCGAACCCGAAGGCGTCGGCGTCATCATCGAAGCCCGCCACCTGTGCATGATCATGCGCGGCGTCGAAAAACAGCGCTCGCGGATGATCACGTCCGCCATGCTCGGCAGCTTCCACGACTCCGTCGCCACCCGCAACGAGTTCCTCCACCTGTCCCGCCAGGGGGCCGGCGCCTAGCCATGCTTCGCCCCTTTCGTCCGGGCCTGCTTCTCCTGCTGCTTCCGGCCGCCGCCGCCGCGGCCCAACCCGTCCTTGTTCCCCTCGACCCCGCCTCGCTGGGCGGCGCCGCCGTCTTCACCCAGGCCGAGACCCTGGTCGCCCGCGCCTCGGCGGAGGCCGGCGCCTCCTTCGACCCCGCTCCGCGCCCCCTGCCCCCGCAGGTCCTCCTGCCGCTGACCCAGAAAGACGAAGCCCGGCGCCGGGACGACGTCGTGTACTTCTGGCGCGGCGACATGCTGCCCGACCAGATGGCCCCGGCCGAATCCGGCACCCTCTACCGCCGCAAACTCCAAAAAAGCGGCGGCTGGAAAACGACCCGGACGCACGACGGCCCGTCCGATCCGCTCCCCGCCAGCCTGATTCCCGCCCCGCCGGCCGGCCCCGGCGCCGCCCTGCCGGACCTGATCATCGAGACCCCCTATCACCTGGGCCGGGCCGGCACCGCCGATGCCATCCTGCTGCTGTGGCGCAGCGTGGAAGAAGGGTCCGCCCCCCTCGGCGGCGCCATCGCCCTGCGCGACCCGACGCCCGAACTCGCCGACGCCGTCCGCGCGCTGTCACCCGACTGGGCCGGCCGTGCCGACTGGCAGCGCCTCTTCGACGCGTTTTCGCCCTGATTTTTCCGCATCCCGTCTTGACGCCGGACGGGGCCTGCCCTCACCATGCCCCCCTCATGCGCATACCCCCCCCGACTCCCGAACGGTGCTGGTCACCGGCTGCTCCTCCGGCATCGGCGCCGCCACGGCCCGTCTGCTTCGCGACGCCGGCTGGATCGTCTATCCCGCGGCGCGCAAGCCGGAGGATCTGGAAACCCTGCGCGCCGACGGATTCGATCCCGTCGCGCTGGACCTGGCCGATCCGGATTCCGTCGCGCAGGCGGCGGACGCCGTGCTCGCCCGCGCCGGCGGCCGGCTGGGCGCGCTGGTCAACAACGCCGGCTACTGCCAGGCCGGCGCCATGGAGGACATTTCACGGGCCGCGCTGCGCGCCCAGTTCGAGACCAACGTCTTCGGCCTGCACGACCTGACCCGGGCCCTGCTCCCCGCCTTCCGCCGCCAGAACCACGGGCGCATCGTCAACGTCAGTTCCGTCTTCGGGCGCCTCGCCGCCCCGATGGTCGGCAGCTACTGCGCATCCAAGTTCGCGCTCGAAGCCCTGTCCGACGCCCTGCGGATCGAATTGCGCGGCACCGGCATCTGGGTCGCCCTGATCGAACCCGGCGCCATTCTCAGCCGTTTCCGGAAAAACGCCGCCGAAACCCTGGCCCGGTCCGTGGACCGGGAGCAGTCCGCCTACGGCAGCGTCTATGCGCAGGAAATCGAACGGCGGCGGCGGCAGGTCAAGAAAGCCGATTTCTTCACCCGCCCGCCCGAAGACGTCGCCCGCCGCATCCGCCACGCGCTGGAATCGCCCCGCCCCCGGCGGCGCTACCGCGTCACCCCGGCGGCCGCCCTGGCCGAACTCGCCGTCCGCTGGATTCCCGCGGCACTGACCGACCGCCTGCTGGCCCGCCGCGTGCCCCCGCGCACCCCCGACCCGTCCGGGGGGGGCCGGTGAAGCACCGGCCCAAGCATGTCGTCGAATACGTCCTCCTGCGAGCCGTCTGCGGACTGGTCGCCTGGCTGCCCTACCGCCTGGCGCTGGCCCTCGCCTGGAGCCTGGCGCGCATCGCCTTCTCCGTCTTCCGCTGGCGGCGGCGCGAAGCCATCCGACGCATCCGGCAGGTCTTCGGCGATGCCCTCTCCCCGCGGCAGGCCCGCCGGGTCGCCTGGCAATCCCTGCGCAACACCGCCTTCAACCTGGCCGACATGATCTACATGGGCGGGGCGCGCCCGCGCACCCTGCCCGGGCTCGACGGCCTGGATCCGACAATCGAGCGCTTCCGCGCCTATGTCCGGGCCCATCCCGGGCGCGGCGGCATCTGCGCCTGCCCGCACACCGGCAACTGGGAACTCGCCGGGCTGGCCGCGCCCGCCGGCGGCATCGATCTCTTCACCATCACCGGCCTGCAGAAAAATCCCCTCGTCAACGCCTACCTCCAGCGCCTGCGCCACGTCCCCGGCCTGGAACTGCTGCCGCGCGGCACGCCCAACCTGCTGCGCAAGGTCCTCGCCAACCTCCGCGCCGGCAAATTCCTGGCCATCATGCCCGATCTGCGCTCCCGCCAGGCCGGCGTGCCCGTCCGCTTTCTCGGCGCCGAGGCCAACCTCTACCCCGGCACCGCCCAGTTCGCCCGCCAGGCCGGCATCCCGATCTTTCTCGCCGTCATGAAACGCCACGGCTGGACCCGGCACACCCTGGATCTGCACGGCCCCTTCGAACCCGATCCCGCCCTCCCCAAGGACGAAGACATCCGACGCCTGACCCAGGCCGTCATGGATATCCTCGACGCGGAAATCCGCCGCGACCCCGGCCAGTGGTTCTGGTACAACAAACGCTGGATCCTCGACCCCCCCGACGCCTGATCCCTGACGGCCGCCTCCGCTCCGAAGGCCCCCCGCGGCAACAATCCGGATTTTCCACGCCATGGAAAACTTTTTTCCACACCGTGGAAAATGGTTCACCCGCCGTCTTCCCCGCAGAGAACACAGCGCGGCAGAGCCGCAACCAAAATGAATCTGAACTCATGAAAAGGAGTGGGAATAAGCAGGAAAACAGGAAACACAGGAAAACCTCGAAATGGGGGGCAGGAGGGGCAGGCTCCGTCCTGCCCGGTTTCTGGCTTATCAATATAGCCTCGTAAAAACGTGCACAAAAAAGATGAAGTTGGCAGATAGTCGTACAAAGATTACATCGCATAGTTTGTTGATTCCCCCCAAGGCTCCCCTTTTTGTGGATTCTCGTGTTTTTCGTGGCCCCGCTTCTTTGGTTGCGGCTCCACCCCTCTGCACTATCTGGCCACTTCGTCTTGCTTGTGCACGTTTTTCAACCTAATTCATTTTCGGGCTTGCTGTTAACCTGTCATGTTTTCCTGTTGTTTCCTGTTCTCCTGCTTATCCCCCTCTCCGTTTTCATGAGTTCATGAGTTCTGATTCATTTGGGTTGCGGCTCTGCCGCGCTGTGTTCTCTGTGGTGAACAGGTCTTCGATTTCTCCCTGAACCCAGCCCCGCCCGGCAAGAGCCATCGACTCCCGGGGTCTGCGGCGGGCGCTCAGGGCCCGTCGTAGACGGCGCGCGGGGGGCGCGGCGGCAGGACGCGACCGGTCTTGCGGGCGTGGGCGAGATCGGCGGCGGCATCCGGATCCACCCACCACAGCTGGTACGCGCTGCGCTCGTCGCCGTGCTTGCCCAGCGGGGCATCGGGCATGCCGAATTTGTTCCACCACAGCAGGCGGGTGTCGTTCTTGTTCCACAGCAGGATGTAGGGCACCTCCCGCGCGAGAATCGCGTCAATCTCCCGCACCATCGCGTGGCGCTTCTGCACGTCGAACTCCGTGCGCTGCGCCTCGATCCGCGCATCCACCTCCGGATGCCCGAAGCCGGTGATGTTCTGCCCCGACGGGCGGCCGGCCTCCCGGGAATGCCACATGCTCTCGGGATTCTTGAACAGCCCGGCGCTCCACGCCGCCCACGTCAGGTCGAAATGATACTCGTCCATGTCCTTGGACCACGCCGCCCAGTCTTTCTTGTCCACCACCAGCTCGATGCCGGCATCCTTCAGGTCCTCCTGAAAGATCGCCGTGAACTTGTCGTCGGTGCCCCCGCGCGACAGATAGCGCAGCCGCAGCGGCCGCCCGTTCTTCATCAGGATCCCCGTGGCCGGATCGGCCTGCCAGCCGGCCTCCGCCAGCAGGGCGCGGGCGGCCTCCTTGTCGAAGGCAAAAAACGGATTCGTGCAGACGTTCGCCGCATCATACAGATCCTCGTAGTAGGACCGGTGCAGGAAGTAGGCGTTGTGCATCAGCGTCGCGTTCATTTTTTCGCGGTGATACAAATGCGCCAGGGCCCGGCGGACGCGCAGGTCGTCCAGCGGCGGCCGCCGCCGGTTCAGCGCAATGCCCTGGAATCCCACCGGCTTCTTGTTCTCGATCTCCTGCTTCACGATCCAGTGCCTGTCGTAGGCTTCGCCCGAGGTCCGGTTGGCCCACACATGCGCCGTATAGACGGGGAATACGTCAATCTCCCCCTTCCGGAACGCCTCGAACGCGTTTTCGCGGTCCTCGAAAAACCGGAAACGCAGCCGGTCGAAATTCGCCACGCGGCGGAACCGCGGCAGGTCGGCGGCCCACCAGTCCGGCCGCCGCTCCAGCGTGACCTGCAGGCCCTCCTGCAGCCGCCCCATCCGGTACGGACCCGACACCACCGGGAACTCGAAGTTCTGCAGGTTGAAGTCTTTTCCCTCGAAGGCATGCTTCGGCAGCACCTGCAGCCCGGCCAGTTCCAGCAGGTTCTGCCAGTGCTCCTCCCTGGCGACGAACCGGATGGTCATTTCGTCGAGCATCTCGGGCGGCTCGAACCGCTCCAGCCCGATCTTGTGCGGGCCGGTCAGGTTCTTCGGGTCCATCACCGCCTCGAACGTCCAGCGCACGTCCTCAGCGGTGACCGGCCGGCCGTCGCTCCACCGCGCCTGCGGATTCATCGTGAACGTGAACGTGCGCCGGTCGTCGCCCAGCACGCAGCGCGACGCCAGCAGCGGCTCGAGGTCCAGCGTCAGCGGATGCTGGGTCATCAGCGTCTCGTAGAACTGCCCGAACAGCTCCGCCGACATCGTGTTCTGGTCGAGATAGTAGTTGAAGCTCTTGGGATACGGCCCCATGAACGCCGCCAGCTGCCCCCCCTTCTCCGCCCGCTCCGACGCCAGCGGATTCGGCGCCTCCGTCCAGCCCTCCCGCGGGAACACCTCTTCCGCGCGCGCCCCGGCCGCCAGCGCGGCAGCCAGCGCCAGCCCCGTCCATGCCCTTCTCTTCATGCCGCCAGTATCCGGCACCCGCCGGCGCTTGAAAAGGCGGAAGTCAGCCGAAGAAGACCGGATAGAGTCCGAGGACCGCCCCCATCCCCAGTTCGGCGGCCAGCCGCTTCCGGCGGCCGCGCGCCGGCCGCAGATGGTATTCCTCCAGCAGGAACGGCAGGCGCATGGGCAGGTAGAAGAAAAGAAACAGCGGCACCAGCACGGGCATCAGGGCCAGCCGCGGACCCAGCGGCCCTTCGCCCACCGCCTCCAGGTCCACGATGGCCTGCCACCACGCCGTGTAGGCCACGCAGCCGTAGGCCAGCAGAAACAGGTCCGCCACAGGCTCCTTCCAGTGCCCCGGGGGTTCGCGCGACACGGACTGCCCGCCCGCCGCGAACAGGCCCACGAATTCCTTGAGCACCAGCGCCACCATCAGCGCCAGCCCCCAGCCGGAGGCGTTTTCGCTCCCGCCCACCAACCCCCACGCATCCAGCACCAGCATGCCGCAGAACATCGTCACCAGCACATGCGCGATGCCCGTGGCCGAAAACACCGCCAGGGCCGGCCCTTTCGGCTGAAACCCCTCCTCCTGGTTCCGGCGGCGCAGAAACCGCAGCTTTCCGCGCAGGCCGAACGGCTCCAGTGCCAGCACGATCAGCACCACGACGCCGGGCCACCATACGGGGTCCGTGCCCTCCATGCCCGCCTTCAGCCCCCGCGCCAGCCACGGCGCCGCCAGCAGCGCATAGAGATAAAACCCCAGCGATGCCGCCCACCGGCCGATGCCGGCCCGAATGCCGCCGTCTGCTGCCATGCCCCGGCCTATACCATGACCCCCGCCCCCCCGCCAAGCGCCATCGCCCTTTTGCGCAGGGCCAACGCATCTACATCTTCCGATCCATTCAACGCAAAGGGCGCAAGCGGCGCGAGAGGAGCGCAAACGCCGAACCCTTTCAGCTGAAATACAATCGAAATGATTTCTTCTCTTGGCGCTTTCCAGAAAACCAACCCTCCACTTCCACAAAATGGACGCCATGGCCGATTTTACCCTCCGGCGTTTGCGCATCTTTTGCGTCAATTGCGTCTCTTGCGTTAGATGGCTGTTCGGTCCGATGCAGATTTCGGAGTGCTTGGATGCGTTTGCCCTGACCCCCCCGCGTCTCCGCGGTTGCCATCGGGAGGTGGGCAGGATAGAGTCCGCCCATGAATCCTGTTCTCAAGCGCGCGGTCTGGTGGCTGAACACCGCCGGGTTTGTGTTCTACCTGGCCTGGCTGGCCACCATGAACGACCGGCAGATCCTGCGCGAACAGGACGGCATCGTCTATTTCCTGCCCGTCATTCCCTTCTTCTTTGTCTATATGCTGCTGATCGGCCCCAAGCCGGCCCCCGCCGCCAAGGAGGCCGCCCCGCCGGACAACCCGGCCGGCAACGGCCCCGCCTCCTCCTGAACGCCCCATGACGCCTGAACGCCGCATCACCCATCTGTCCATCTGGATCAATCTGGGCCTCGCGGCCCTGAAACTCGCGGCCGGCCTTCTCGGGCGCTCGCAGGCGCTGGTCGCCGATGCCGTCCATTCGCTGTCGGACTTCGCCACCGACTTCGCCGTCCTCGTCGGCCTGCGGCTGTCGTCGAAACCCCGCGACGACGACCATGCCTACGGCCACGGCAAATATGAAACCATCGTCGCCGCCATCATCGGCCTGGCCCTGGCCGGCGTCGCCCTCGAAATCGCCTCGCTCTCCATTCACCGGATTTTCGACGCCCTGCGCGGCGAACCCGTTCCCCCGCCGGCCGTGTACGCCTTCTGGGCCGCCCTGACCTCCATCGTGCTCAAGGAGGCGCTCTTCCGCGCCACCATGACCGTCTCGCGCGCCACCGGCAGCCCCTCGCTCGCCGCCAACGCCTGGCACCACCGCTCCGACGCCCTCTCCTCCATCGCCACCGCCGCGGGCGTGGGCGCCGCCTCCCTCCTCGGCCGCGAGTGGGGCATCCTCGACCCCGTCGCCGCCCTCTTCGTCAGCCTCTTCCTCCTCCAGGTGGCCTGGCGCATCCTCCGCCGGCACGTGGGCGAACTGACCGACCGCAGCCTCGAGCCCGCCGTCTGCGAGGAAATCCTCGCCATGGCCCGCGGCATCCCCGGCATCACCGAACCCCACAACCTGCGCACCCGCATGGTCGGACGAAACCCCGTAATTGACCTGCATATCCGCCTGCCGGCGGACATGCCCCTGCGCCGGGCCCACGACATCGCCTCCACCCTCGAAAACGCCCTGCGCCGCCGCTTCGGAAAAGAAACCATTGCCAACCTCCACCTCGAACCCTATTCTGGCTAGTTATTTTACTCGCAGAAAGGCCTCTCCATGGAACAAGGATCCAAGACCCTGCTGATCATTCTGGTCACGGCGCTGCTGATGGGCGCGCTGGTTGTCGCCCTCAACCCCGCCTACCGCCAGGCCTTCTTTGCGCTGGTCCGCGGCGAACCCGCCGCCTCCCCGATCTGGACCTCCAACCGCGACTATTATCCGGACGTGGCCCTGCCGGCCTCGGCCCCCGCCCCCGTCGAACCCGCTTCCCCGGAGACCGCCCATGACGCAGAATAAACTCATCGGTTTTTGCTACCTCTTCATCATCGGCATCGCGCTGGCGATGGCCTTCCCCCTGGGCTCCGCCGCCGTCGCCCCGCTGTGGCTCGGCACCCTGGCGCTGGGCCTGCTGACCGCCGGCGCCCTCCACCTCGTCCGCCGCCGCCGCCCCGCCGCCGCCGACGAGGAGTCGCTCTACGCCCCTCCCGCCCGCTTCGACGCCCTGCAGGTCTCCGCCTGGGGCCTCCTGCTCGCCGCCGCCCTCCTCTTCGGCTATACCCGCTACCTCGCCATGATCCAGCCGCCCGACCAGCTGGTCGGACGCGTCCGTTTCGAGGCCGGAAGCGTCACCTGGTCGCCCGCCTCCCCCATGTCGTCCACCTCGTTCCTCAAGGTCAGAACCCTCGCCCCCGTCGAGGAGGACATCGAACTGCGCCTCGTCGGCCGCCTCGAAGCCCTCCGGCCCGTCCGCGACGACAACGGCCTGCCCGTCCTCGATGCCGACGGCCGCTGGAATTTCACCCGCACCGACATGGACCAGGCCAGCGACCCCGTCCTCATTCCCGCCGGCACCCCCGCCGGAGCCGAACTCCTGGTCGCCCAGCCCTTCACGCACCTCGACCGCGTCGAACCCGTCAACCAGCCCGCCTCCGGCTCCCTCGCCATCCTCAAGCCCGTCAATGCCGTCTCGCTCTTCGCCCGCAGCGGCCGCAACGTGGTCCCCGTCTCCATCCTCGGCCGCATCACCGCCGACCCCTGGGTCTATTCCTTCAAGACCGTCCTGTCCATCACCCCCGACTACATCCAGTACCAGCCCGACGGCCCCTTCTTCCCCGTCGAACGCCAGACCGCACGCGTCACCATCAATCCCGACCTGCCCGGCTACGATCGCCTTGCCCGCTCCGCCGCCTACGGCTTCGATGTCGCCCTGACCGGCGAACTCATCGCCCCGCCCTCCGCCGCCAACGTCGGCGCCTTCGACCAGGCCAAGTACCTGCGCAATTACAACATCGGCGGGCAGATGATGATCCGCACCCCCATGGACGGCTCTTCCCCGTTCTCCGTCATCGTCCCCCAGGGCGCCGACGTGCCCCGCGACGGCAACGGACTCGTCGAATTCTCCCTCTACCTGCGCGATGAAATGGTCCGCGTCATCAAGCAGACCATGCCCCAGCCCAACTCCGCCTTCCTCGGCGCGCTCACCCTCGGCCTGCGCTACGGCATGCAGAACACCGTCTCCATCGCCTCCGACCAGCACGAAGGCGGCGTGGTCGCCCCCATCCTCGAACTCGGCCACGATTCCGACGACCTGATCGCCGACGAATTCCGCGCCTCCGGCATCAACCACGTCCTCGCCGTCTCCGGCCTGCACGTCACCATCATCACCATCATGTTCATGGGCATCTTCACCCTGCTGAAGGTCTCCAAGAAGGTGTACGTCCCGTTCGTCATCTTCGCCCTCGTCATCTTCGCCATCATCACCGGCGCGCGCCCCTCCACCCTGCGCGCCGTCATCATGAACTCTCTCTTCCTGCTCACCTGGGGCTACATGGGCCAGGGCGTCCGCTCGTCCGCCCTCCTCGGCGTCCCCGTCGCCGCCTTCATCATCCTCCTGCAGAACCCCGCCATGGCCGTGGATCCCTCCTTCACCCTGTCCTTCGGCGCCATCCTCTCGCTCGCCCTGCTCACCCAGCCCTTCTTCGACCTGTTCAAGAAATTCCAGGGCAACGATTTCATCGCCCTGGTGCTCATGGTCGCCGTGCTGACCTGGGCCTTCGCCTCCCACTGGCTCCTCGTGGTCACCCTGCGCTTCTGGCTCTTCTACGCCCTGCTCGGCGTGCTCCTCTTCTGGCTGGCCCGGGTCCTGGACCGCCGCGGCATCCGCCCCATCGGCACCTACGGATTCGCCAACATCCACCCCGGCATCGCCGGCTTCATCGCCGCCCAGTTCGGCATGCAGATCGGCATGATGATCCCCCTCAGCGCCTACTACTTCTACCGCTGGCCCGTCGCCGGCGCCTACGCCAACCTCATCGCCATTCCCCTCGTCGGCGTCGTCCTCCAGCTCTCGATGCTCGCCGGCCTCATCGGCCTCATCCCCGGCTTCGGCCTCTATATCGCCCTGCTGCTCAATGCCGCCAACTGGATCTTCTCCACCCTGTTCCTGCTGATCGGCCACTACTTCGCCAACTGGTTCGCCTATCCCTTCGTCGTCAAGCCCACCCTGCGCTGGCTCTTCGTCTACTACGGCGCCGTCGCCCTCTTTGTCTGGTGGCGGCCTCTCTGGTTCCGCCTCGTCCGTCCCCGCTGGAACAAGGCCTCCCGGCCCGTCCGCGGCCTCGCCCTCGCCGCCGTCGCCCTCGTCGTCGCCGCCCTCTTCGCCTCCGGCCGCGCCGAAGAAAAAGCCATCCGCCAGACCGGACAGCTCTCCGTCTCCATCCTCTCCGTCGGCTACGGCTCCGGCATCCTCATTGATGCCCCCGACGGCACCGCCATCCTGGTGGATACCGCCTTTGTCCAGACCGACCGCGGGCGCCGCAACGACGCCGAGCGCACCATCATGCCCCACATCTGCCTCAAGCGCATCCGCCATCTCGACGCCCTCATCCTCACCTCCCCCGAACCCGAGCACATCGCCGGCGCCGCCACCATCCTCGAACACCTCGATGTGGACCAGCTCCTCCATCCCGCCTCCCTCGCCCCCCGCCTCGCCGAAGGCGAACTCGCCGGGGTCCTCGCCGCCCGCTCCCCCTCCCGCCTCAAGCACCGCCTCTCCGGCACCGCCATCGAACCCCGCGCCCTCGTCGCCGGCGAACGGCTGTTTGAATCCGAGGTCAACGGCAAGGCCTTCGCCGTCGAAGTCCTCGGCCCCGCCGACGGCGATGCCAAGGCCCCCCTCTCCCTCCGCGTCGTCTATGGCGACTTCGCCCTCCTGATCGCCTCCGACCTCACCTTCGCCCAGCAGCAGGACCTGCTCGACAACACCCCCGCCAGCCGCCTGAAGGCCCAGGTCGCCGTCGCCCCCGGTCACGGCACCCCCGGCCTCGAAGGCATCACCATCGGCATGCCCAAGAACTACGAACGCTCGATCACCGACATCACCGGCGGCCTGCTGAAAAAGGCCGGGGCCGAGGCCGTCGTCTTCGAGTTCGGCAACCCCCGCCCCGTCGTCGGCGACAAATACAAGGTCGCCGTCAAGCTCCACGGCGCCGCCCGCCGCATCGTCGAAGACCTGCTGACCGACACCCGCGTCCTCGCCACCGACACCGACGGCGCCGTCTCCATCGTCTCCGACGGCTCCACCTACACCCTCGCCGCCCAGTACGATTCCGAAGTCGGCTTCGTGGACGCCCCCACCTCCCTCGAGGTCGGCTGGTAGGGGTTCGCGGACCGGCATGCCCCCCCCGCCGCCCATCGAATTCGATCGCGTCACCCTGGCCTTCGGCGAACGCACC
Organism: Kiritimatiellia bacterium; assembly: GCA_040768005.1. Classification (GTDB taxonomy): domain Bacteria; phylum Verrucomicrobiota; class Kiritimatiellia; order CAIQIC01; family Lenti-01; genus JAAZFE01. Next base: position 14,107 of record JAXGNL010000013.1, on the reverse strand, counting down.
CTCCTGCGCGATTTTTCCCTGCGGCTGGCCCCCGGCGAGAAAGTCGTCCTGGCCGGCCCCTCCGGCAGCGGCAAGTCCAGCCTCCTCGCCTGCCTGCTCGGTTTTGTCCGGCCCGCCGCCGGACAGATCGCCATCCGGGGCGAACCCCTCACCCCCAAAAGCGTCTGGCACCTGCGCCGCGCCCTCGCCCTCGTCCAGCAGGAACCCGACATCGGCGAGCAGACCGCCGAGGCCTGGATCCGCGAACCCTTCACCTTCCGCGCCAACGAAGCGCTCCGCGACCGCCTCGACCGCCTCCCCGGCCTGCTTCCCCGCCTCCGCCTCGACCCCGCCCTGCTCCGGCGCAAGGGCACCGACCTCTCCGGCGGCGAAAAACAGCGCATCGCCCTCGTCGCCGCCCTGCTTCTCGACCGCCCCGTCCTCCTGCTCGACGAACCCGCCTCCGCCCTCGATCCCGACTCCCGCCGGGCCGTCTATGACTGCCTCGCCGGCCTCTCCGGCCAGACCCTCCTGATGGTCTCCCACGATACCGGCCCCGCCCTGGATTTCGCCGACCGCACCGTCCGCCTCGCCCCCCCGGAGGTCCCCCATGGGCGCGCTTGAAATCGGCGCCGGCGGACTCGCCGCCAGCTACGTGCTGCTCATCCTCCCCCTCGCCGCCATGCTCTGGCTGCGCATCCCCCTCGTCGGCCAGACCCTCGTGTCCGTCCTCCGCATGACCGTCCAGCTCCTCCTCGTCGGCTTCTACCTCCAGTTCCTGTTCGATCTCGACGACGCCCGCCTCACCACCCTCTGGCTCGTCATCATGATCGTCGTCGCCGACCTCTCCATCCTGCGCAGCACCCGCCTGTGCCTCCGCTGCTTCGCCGGCCCCCTGTTTCTCGCGCTCGCCGCCGGCACCGCCCTGCCCCTGCTGTTCTTCGTCGTCCTGCTCCTGCGACAGCCCAACTGGATGGCCGCCCAGTACGCCGTCCCCATCGCCGGCATGATCCTCGGCAACTGCCTGCGCGCCGACATCGTCGGCATCCGCACCTTCTACGACTCCATCCGCAAGTCCAACCGCGACTATCTCCGCCGCCTCGCCTGCGGCGCCGGCCGCGCCGAAGCCGTCCGCCCCTACCTCCGCGATGCCGTCTCCGCCGCCCTCGCCCCCACCGTCGCCACCATGGCCACCGTCGGCCTCGTCTCTCTCCCCGGCATGATGACCGGCGTCATCCTCGGCGGCTCCAATCCCATGGTCGCCATCCAGTACCAGATCGCCATCATGATCGCCATCTTCTGCGGCACCGCCGTCACCGTCGTCGCCGTCCTCTTCCTTACCCTCCGCTCCGCCTTCACCCCCTGCGGCACCCTCGACCCCGTCATCTTCCGCTAACGGGGTAACGGGGTCAGTCCGTACCAATGAATTCCTTTTCGCTTTTTCTTTGTTACGGCCTGACCCCGATTGCTTGAAGGGCCTTCGATAGACATGCCGCGCCGCGGCGCCCGCGTCCGGATGGCGCGGCACACCATCCCTCTACTCGAGAATCCTCTGCGGACTCTGCGGCAAAACGGCTGCTATGCCTTGGATCGGAACCGCCGGATCAGCTCGTTCGTGGAGCTGTCGTGGGCCAGCGGCGCATCCGGACTCTTCAGCTCGGGCAGGATGCGGTTGGCCAGCACCTTGCCGAGCTGCACCCCCCACTGATCGAACGAAAAGATGTTCCAGATCACGCCCTGCGTGAAAATCTTGTGCTCGTACAGCGTCACCAGCTGCCCGAACGTCTCCGGCGTCAGCCGCTCCGCCAGCAGCGTGTTGGTCGGCCGGTTGCCGGGAAACGTCTTGTGCGGCACCAGCTTCTCCGGCACGCCCTCCGCCCGGCATTCCTCCGCCGTCTTGCCGAAGGCCAGCGCCTCGGTCTGCGCGAAGAAGTTGCTCATCAGCTTGGCGTGGTGGTCGCCCACCGGATTGTGGCTCTGGCAGAATCCGATGAAGTCGCACGGAATCAGCTTCGTGCCCTGGTGGATCAGCTGGTAGAACGCGTGCTGCCCGTTCGTGCCCGGCTCGCCCCAGACCACCGGCCCCGTCTCGTACGCCACCGCCTTGCCGTTTTTCGTCACCCGCTTGCCGTTGCTCTCCATGTCCCCCTGCTGGAAATAGGCCGCGAACCGCGACAGGTACTGATCGTACGGCAGCAGCGCCGTGCTCTGCGCCCCGAAGAAATTCCCGTACCAGATGCCCAGCAGCGCCAGGATCACCGGCGCGTTTTGCTCGAACGGCGCCGTCGCGAAGTGCCGGTCCATCTCGTGGTAGCCGTCGAGCATCCGGATGAAGTTCTCCGGCCCGATCGCGATGATCAGCGGCTGGCCGATCGCCGACGTCAGCGAGTACCGCCCGCCCACCCAGTCCCAGAATCCGAACATGTTGTCGGGGTTGATCCCAAAGGCCTTCACTTCCTCCGCCGCGGTGGAGACCGCCACGAAATGCCGCGCCACGGCGACCGGATCGCCCAGCTTCTCCAGCAGCCACGCTTTCGCCGTCCCGGCATTGGTCATCGTCTCCTGCGTCGTGAACGTCTTCGACGCCACGATGAACAGCGTCTCCGCCGCATCCAGGTCGCGCGTCGCTTCCACGATGTGCGTGCCGTCCACGTTGGACACGAACCGCACCGTCAGGTCGCGCTGACTGTAGGGTTTCAGCGCCTCGTATGCCATCACGGGCCCCAGGTCGCTCCCCCCGATGCCGATGTTGACGATATTCCGGATCGGTTTTCCCGTGAATCCGAGCCACTGGCCCGAACGCACCAGGTCCGCAAACCCGCTCATCTTCTCCAGCACCGCGTTCACCCCCGGCATCACGTCTTTGCGGTCCACGAGGATCGGCGTATTGGCCCGGTTGCGCAGCGCCACGTGCAGCACCGGGCGTTTCTCGGTCTCGTTGATCTTCTTCCCCGAGAACATCGCGTCGATCTCGCCGCGCAGATCCGCCATCGGGCACAGCGCCTGCAACAGCCGCATCGTCTCGGCCGTGATCCGGTTCTTCGAGTAATCCAGATACCAGCCGCATGCCTCCAGACTGAACGCCCGGGCGCGCGCCGGATCCGCCGCAAACAGCTCCCGCAGCGACACCGCCTTCAGTTGCGCGGCGTGCGCCTTCAGCGCCTTCCATTCCGGGGTCGTGTCGAGTCTCTTGCGGCGGGGCATGGGGGCGTCCTTTCAGGAATGGAATATTGGAATAAGGGAATCCGGGAATGATGGCTATTGCTTCAACAACCGGAACTCAGTGTTTCCCGCTGTTCCAGTATTCCATCACTCCACCGTTCCATCCTTCCATTCTTCCATTCGCTCTTCCTACTTCTTCACCTTGATCTTCTTGAACCGGCCGATGGGCGGCAGCTTGCCGACAATCGGGGCGGCGTAGTCCAGGAACGCCTTCGTCACGTCGCAGCCGTTCTTCGCGATGTACGCGTCGGGCATGTGCCGCGTCTCCTTGGCCACCTGCCGCAGCTCCACCCGCTCGAAAAACACCTGGTACTTGCGGCCCTTCTTGCGGCGGATCGCCACGCTGCCGTCGATGTCCCCGCTGACGGCCAGCCGCACCGCCTCGCGCCCCACCGCAAACGCCTCCCTGGCGTCGTTCTCGGATACCAGCCCCGGGAACGATCGCTGCAGGTAGCCGAACGTGTCGGCGCGCACACGCGTGATGTCCGTCTTTGCCTTGATCACCCCCGCCAGCGAGTCGCCCAGCGCCCCCGACCCCGACAGCTGCACGTTGCCGTGGCTGTCCACTTCCTTGGTGAAGGCCGCGGCAATCGCCCGGCCCGACGCGTCGCAGATGCCTTCCGACACCGCCACCACGCAGCGCCCCTGCTTCTTCACCACCGCCGCCACCTGCTTCGGAAACTTCTCCAGGTCGAACGGACGCTCCGGCAGGTAGATCAGGTGCGGCCCCGCCCCCGGATAGGTCCGCGCCAGCGCCGACGCCGCCGTCAGGAAGCCCGCATGACGTCCCATCACGATGTTGATCTTCACGCCCGGCAGCGCCGCATTGTCCAGATCGTCGCCCATGAACGCCTGCGCCACGAACTTCGCCGCGCTCGCCCACCCCGGCGTGTGGTCGTTCTCCCGCAGGTCGTTGTCCACCGTCTTGGGAATGTGGAAACAGTGCATCTCGAAGCCGGCTTTCTTCGCCTCTTCGTTGATGATGTGCGTCGTCTCCGCCGAGTCGTTCCCGCCGATGTAGAAGAAAAACCGCACGTTGTGCTTCTGCAGCTTCTCGAAAATCTTCGCGCAGTCCTCCGGCGTCGGCTTCTTGCGCACCGATCCCAGCCCCGACGACGGCGTGTTCGCCACCGCCTGCAGCGTCTTCACGCTCTCCCGGCCCAGATCAATCAGATCCTCGCCGAGAATCCCCTTGATCCCGTGCAGCGCCCCGTAGATCTTTTTGATCTGCGCGTGCTTCTTCGCCTCCATCACCGCCCCCACCAGGCTCTGGTTGATCACTACCGTCGGCCCCCCGCTCTGCGCGATCAGCATGTTCCCGGCAATCTTCTTTTTTTTCTGTGCCATAAAACGTTTTTCCTTTCGAAAGTTCCTGGCTTTTTGCCCGCCTATCCAACCAGATGCCCGCCCCCTTCGGCAAGCGGATTCAGAACCCCCTCAACCCCCCTCAAAACGTGTAATTCACCGCCCCGAACACATGCCCCACCGCGGATTCGTCCACCAGCGGACTGTCCCGCAGCTCTGCTGCCAGGAATTCCACGCCGACATTCAAGATGACCCGCCAGGCCCCCCGCCACTCCATGGACAGGGCCAGGCCGGGCTCCACGTTCACCGCGTCCCCCGGACGATAGGCCGCCCGCCCCTCGCGCGCCTCCCCCGGCCGCACCCCGTACTCGTGGCGCGCCAGCTCCCCCGACAGCCAGTTGACCGCGATCCCCGGCGCCACCGAAAACCGGCCCAGCTGAAAGCCCCGCCGCAGGGCCAGCCGCCCGAACCCTCCGCCCACCCGGTCCAGCACGTCGTGCTCGTAGCCCGCCGACATCCGCACCCCCCACGCCAGCGGCGCCTGCAGCGCCAGCCCGCCGAACAGCGAATCCTTCCGGTCGCCCATCCCCTCCAGCCACTCGCTGTCGTCCTCGTCATACGCCCCCATCCGGTAGCGCGCCGTGGCCGCCAGCCGCATCCTCGACCAGTTCACCAGCCCCGCCTGCGCCACCAGCCCCAGAATCTGCACCCGCTCGCCGATGTACGTCACCGCCGGAATCGGCAGCACCCGCACGGAATCCGCCCCGCGGTAGGGACTCGTCTGCGCCACCACCCCGGCCCCGACCCCGATCAGCCCCTTCCGGGCGAAGATCTCCTTCAGTTCCACCTCCACCGGCAACGCTTCCCCGGCCTGCACCTCCACCGCCGCCTCCGAAAACACCGGCGCCCCCCGGCCCCAATAACGGCGCGAAAAGCCCAGCGGCTCGCGCGGGATCCCCATGAAATTCTGGTCGAGCACCCCGTTGGCGTTCCGGTCGTGAAACGCCAGCACCGCATAGCGGCCCGGGGCCAGGCCGTCGAACGCACCCTCCCTCTCCGCCCCCGCCGCCAGCGTCAGCCGCCCGGCCGGATTCCGCAGGTCTGCAAACGCATCGGCGTCGTCAAACAGCAGCACCACCACCGCGCCCGTCGCCGGCGGATTCTCCACCCGCACACCCAGCGCGCCCCCCGCCGCCGCCCCGGCCCCCAGCACCCATGCCCCGAACGCCAGCGCCGCCGCTCCCCGCCATCCCCTGCCCTGCCGTCTTGGTTCCATTGACCCAGAATGCCTGCGCCGCCTTGCCATTTCAATCCGCAATCCGCCGCCCCTTCGCGCAAGGCGCTGGCAACGGATCTCTGCCCTTTCCTCCTTCCTGTTTTCCTGCTTCGCCCCACCGTCTTCCGTCCTCTGTCCTCCGCCCTCTGTCCTCTGTCCTCTGTCCTCCTTGTCCGCCGTAGCCTCGAAGGCGGATGCCCTCTCCTCCTTCCTGTTTTCCTGGGCTTCCTCGTCCTCTGTCCTCTGTCTCTTCGTCCTCCGCCCCCCTGCCCCTCTCCTCCGCCCCAGGCGGACAGGCCTGTTTTCCTGCTTCGCTCCACCATCCTCCGCCCTCTGCCCTCTGTCCTCCGCCCTCTGTCCTCCGTCCTCTGTCCTCCGCCCTCTGTCCTCCGCCCTCTGTCCTCCGCCCCTCCGCCTTTCCTGTTTGCATCCCGGCCCCCTCTGCCTTATGGTTTTCCATCGCATATGCGCAGGAGTGAACGATGAAACAAGCCGCTTCCAACCCCCGCCGACTCGTCGGAAAAGGCATGGTGCGCGTGGACGCCGACGGCAAAGTCCGCGGCCGCACCCGCTACCTCAACGACATCGCCTACAAAGGCATCCTCCACGGCGTCGTCGTCCGCTCCCCCGTCGCCCGCGGCATCTTCAAAGCCCTGGTTCCCGACCCCGCCTTTGACTGGTCGAAGGTCGTCCTCGCCACCGCCGCCGACATCCCCGGCGAAAATGTCGTCCATATGCACGACCGGACCATGCCCCTGCTGGCCGAAATCGGCGGCGAACTCCGCTACCGCGGCGAACCCGTCGCCGTCGTCGCCGCCAAAACCCCCGAACTCGCCGCCGAAGCCGCCGCACGCGTCCGCGTCGAGGCCGAGGAACTCCCCCCCCTGCTCACCCTGCAGGACGCCATCGCCGTCTTCAAGAAATCCCCCCGGCAGTTCGATTCCATGAAGGACCAGGACATCGTCAAGGGCGACCTCGCCCGGGGCTTCGCCGACGCCGACGACGTCCTCGAGGCCGAATACTGGGCCGGCCACCAGGAACAGCTCTACATCGAAAACCAGGGTTTTGTCGTGTTCCCCCAGAAGGACGGCTCCCTCTTCTGCGAAGGCTCCCTCCAGTGCCCCTACTTCCCCGTCCACGAGCTCAACGACCCCCTCCAGCTCCCCCCCGAAAAAATCCGCGTCCGCCAGACCCCCGTCGGCGGCGCCTTCGGCGGCAAGGAGGAATACCCCACCATGCTCGTCGGCTACGCCGCCCTCCCCGCCCTCAAATCCGGCAAGCCCGTCAAAATCACCTACGACCGCCACGAAGACATCCTCTTCACCCCCAAGCGCCACCCCGTCTGGGTCCGCTTCAAGACCGGCTACAAGAAAGACGGCACCCTCACCGCCATCGAATGCGACTTCATCCTCGACGGCGGCGCCTACCTGACGATCTCGGACGTCGTCATGTTCCGCGGCATCCTCCACTGCGCCCTCGCCTACCGCTGCGACAACGTCGTCATCCGCGGACGCGTCGCCCGCACCAATTCCTTCCCCTGCGGCGCCTTCCGCGGCTTCGGCGCCCCCCAGGCCATCTGGGGCCTCGAATCCCACATCGACGCCATCGCCGCCCGCATCGGCCAATCCCCCCACGCCTACCGCCGCCGCATCCACGCCCGCCCCGGCGATGTCACCCCCACCGGCCAGGTCCTCTCCACCGAAAACGGCTCCACCGCCTGCCTCGATCTCGCCCTCAGGCGCTCGGACTTCGCCCGCAAGCTCAAACTCGCCTCCCGCGGCAGGCTCCGCAAGGGCCAGAAAAAGTTCTACGGCATCGGCCTGTCCTTCTTCGCCCACGGCGCCGCCTTCACCGGCGACGGCGAGGCCAAGTTCAAGGCCAAGGGCCGCATGGAACTCGCCCTCCTCGACGACGGCAAACCCGGCGTCAACATCCGCGTCTCCTCCACCGAAATGGGCCAGGGCGTCCATACCATCTTCACCCAGATCGCCGCCGACGCCCTCTCGCTCGACCCCGCGCGCATCCGCTACCCCATGGCCGATACCGGCCTCGTCCCCAACTCCGGCCCCACCGTCGCCTCCCGCACCACCATGGTCGTCGGCAACGTCGTCCACCGCGCCTCGCAGGACCTCAAGAGCCAGATCGAAGCCTTCGCCTCCCTCCGCTTTTTCCGCGGCGAAAAATCCGTGCTGAAAAACTCGCAGCTGACCGCCAAGGGGCGCAAACCCGTCGCCTTCGCCAAGGTTGCCCGGGCCATGCTCGCCGAACTCGGCGAAGCCAACGGCTTCTTCGAATTCCACCTGCCCCCGGAAACCCGCTGGGACCAGGCCACCTTCAAGGGCGACTCCTACCCCGGCTACTCCTGGTCCGCCAACGTCGCCGAAATCGAAATCGACCCGCTCACCTGCGAACTCGCCGTCACCCGCGTCACCGCCGTCATTGACATCGGCCGCGTCATCAATCCCATCCTCGCCGCCGGCCAGGTCGAAGGCGGCCTCACCCAGGCCCTCGGCTACGCCGTCATGGAGAAAATCGCCACCGGCAAGAACGGCCTCTACGACGCCTCCCGCCTCCAGACCTACATCATCCCCACCGCCCTCGACGTCCCCGAGTACGACGTGAAATTCGTCGAATATCCCTATTCCTACGCCCCCCCCGGCGGCAAGGGCCTCGGCGAACTGCCCATGGACGGCCTCGCCCCCGCCATCGCCAACGCCGTCGAAGCCGCCGTCGGCAAACGCCTGCGCACCATCCCCATCACCCCCGAGGCCCTCTTCGAGGCCCTCCATCCCGCCCAAGGAGACTCCCCATGAGCCCCATCCAGCGCACCTGGAAAATCAACGGCAAACCCGTCAAGGTCCGCGCCCCCGCCGGACGCCGCCTCCTCGACTTCCTCCGCGACGACCTCGGCCTCATCGGCTCCAAGGAGGGCTGCGGCGAAGGCGAATGCGGCGCCTGCACCGTCCTCATCGACGGCGAACCCTCCGTCTCCTGCCTCATCCCCGTCGGCCAGCTCTCCGACGGCACCGTCATCCTCACCATCGAAGGCATCGAGAAAAAACGCGCCGGCCGCCTCCTCCAGCAGGCCTTCCTCGAATGCGGCGCCGTCCAGTGCGGCTTCTGCATCCCCGGCATGATCGTCAGCGCCTATGCCCTCCTGCTGCGCAACCCCAACCCTTCCGCCGCCGCCGTCCGCGAAGCCCTCTCCGGCAACCTCTGCCGCTGCACCGGCTACGCCAAGATCATCCAGGCCGTCCGGCTCGCCGCCTCCCGCCTCCCCGCCCCCGCTCCCAAACGGAAATAGCCAAGGCCCGCCCATGAGCATCACCGAAAAAATCGACATCCGCTTCCCCAAAACCCTCGCCGATGCCCTCCGCCTGCAGGCCAGCGGAAAAACCCGCGGCAAGCTGCTCGCCGGCGGCACCGACCTCCTGGTCCAGTGGGCCTCCGGCGTCCCCGTCCCCGAACGCGCCACCTCTCTCTGGGATCTCCCCGGCCTCTGCGAAATCGAAATCCGGGACGACGACATCCTCGTCGGCTCCGGCGTCACCCACGCCTTCCTCGTCGAAGCCAAACCCATCCATCGCCATCTGCCCGCGCCGATCGCCGCCGCCCGCACCGTCGGCGCCGCCCAGATCCAGGCCCGCGGCACCCCATGGGCAACGCCGCCAACGCCTCCCCTGCCGGCGATACCGCCCCGCCCTCCTCGTCACCGGCGGATCCGTCCTCCTCGCCTCCTCGCCGGCACCCGCGAAGTCCCCGACCGCTTCTGGACCGGCTACCGCCAAATCGATGCCCGGCCCGACGAACGGCCTCGCCTTCCGCCTCCCGAAAAAGGAACCGCTACAACGCTTCCGCAAGATCGGCACCCGCAAGGCCCAGGCCATCCTGCAAGGTCATACGCCTCCCGCATCCGCGTCAAAAACGGCGTCATCCAGTCCGCCGCTATCGCCCTGGGCTCCATCGCCCTACCCCGTGCGCCCACAGCTGAAGCCTTCCTCGCCGGCAAAAGCTTGACCCCCGGCTGATCAACGAAGCCGAAAAACTCGCCCAGAACACCGTTAAACCCATCGCCGTGACATCCGTTCCTCCGCCGAATACCGCCGTTGGGTCTTCCCGGCCGCCTCGTCATGACGCCCTCGAAACCTGTGTCGGTACGGCGTGCGGCGATATGCATCCCTGGGGGTGGTACTGGTCATCCTGAGCGGACTTGTCCGCCGAAGCCTTGCGCGAAGGCGGGTCGAGGGATCTCGCCTGGTCCCGCCGGCCAGCCAGCTGGAATTGTGCCCAAATCCGGCGGCGGCGGAACAGCATCGACTCGGCGCCACGCGCCCCCGCCAGACTTCATCGCTTCCTGTTTTCCCCGTTTGTCCCACCGTCTTCCGTCCTCCCCGTCCTCCCCTTCCTGATCTCCGTCCTCCGTCATCGGCCTGTCATCTGTCCTCCGTCCCTTCCCCTTCCTGTGTTCCTGTTATTTCAAGCTTTCCTGCTTTGTCTCACCTGTCTTCCGTCCTCCGTCATCTGTCCTCCGTCCTCCGTCCCCGCCCCCTTCCTGTGTTCCTGTTATTTCCCCTGCTTTCCTGCTTGTCCCATCTGTTTCCAATCCTCCGTCTTCCGTCCTCCGTCATCTGTCCTCCGTCTTCCGCCCTCTCCTCCTTCCTGTGTTCCTGTTATTTCCTGTGCTTTCCTGCTTTGTCCCCTCTGTCCTCTGTCCTCTCGTTCTCTGTCCCCCTGGCCCCTGCCCTGGGCCTGTTCCCGCAATCGGAAATGCAATCGGAAATGATTTGCCCCCGCCCGACCCCTTGGGCTAGTCTCGGGGTTTCTACAACATGACAAAGGAGTCTGCTATGTCTCGTTGGATGCTTGCCTTGATCTGCTCGCTGGCCCTCGCCGCCGGCGCTTCCGCCCAAATGGATGATTTGGACGCCCTGCTCGCCGGCCTGGGTGATGAACCCGCCGCCGAAGAAACCGCCGCCGTGGAACCGGCCCCGGCCGAAGCCCCCGCCGCCGAAGAAGCGGTCGCCGAGCCCGCCATGGATGATCCCTTCGCCGATCTGCTCGGCGACATGACCGTCATGAACTCCAGCGGCCGAAGAAGCCGTCGAAGAGGCGGTCGAAGAAGTCGCGTGCCGCTCCAGAGGCCGTCGAGGAAATCGCCGCCGAAGAGTCCGCGATGGACGATCCTTTCGCCGACCTGCTCGGCGACATGCCCGCCGAAGAGGCCGCGGCTGAAGAAGCCGTCGAAGAGGCAGTCGAAGGTCGCCGAGGCCGCGCACGAGGAAACGTTGCCGATGAGCCCGCGCGACGAGATCCCCTTGCTGACCTGCTCGGCGACATGCCCGCCGAAGAACCTGCGGGCCGAAGAAGCCGTCGAGGTGTCGCGGCTGAACAACCACGCCTAGGCCGTCGAGGAAGTCGCCGCCGATGAGCCTGCCATGGACGATCCTTTCGCCGACCTGCTCGGCGACATGCCCGCCGATGAGCCCGCGGCCGAAGAAGCCGTCGAAGAGGCGGTCGAAGAACCCGCGGAAGATGCCTTCGCGTCCGATCCCCTGGCCGACCTGCTGGGTGAAGCCCCCGTCGAGCCCGAAGCCGCCCCGGACATGATGCCGGAAGAAGCCGTCGAAGAAACCGTCGAGGCCGTTGAAGAAGCCGCCGAAGAAGCCGTCGAGGCCGTCGAAGAAGCCATCGAAGCCCCGGCCCCCGAGGTCAAGAAAGACAAGGAAGCCAAGAAGGATTCCAAGAAAGAATCCAAGGCGGACAAGAAAGCCGACAAAAAGGCCAAGGACAAGAAGGACGACAAAAAGGACGACAAGTCCGAGAAAAAGACCGAGCGCAAGCTCAAGCCCAAAGTCGCCGACAAGTCCCCCGAATGGAGCGACCCCGTCCTCTCGGTGTAGGACACGCTTCCCCCTCCCCGCCGGCGGCCCCCACCGCCGGCTTTTTCATCCCCTGGTTGTTGGCCGTTGGTTGATGGTTGATGGTGGGTGGTTGATGGTCGTTAGTCGGACCTCGGACCTCGGACCTCGGACCTCCGACTCCGGACCTGGCCGGCCCCTCCTGTCCATCCGTAAATCCGTAGTCGATGGCTTGGTCCGGTTTCCTTGATGGTGGTGGTTGATGGTGGGTGGTTGCTGGCCGTTGCCTGCCCTCCGACCTCGGACCTCCGTCCTCCGACCTCGGACTCTCGGACCTCCGACCTCCGACCTCCGACCTCGGGCTTCCCCTCCTTCCCCTCTATCCTCTCCGAGACCGCCCCTACCCCCGGGCGTATTGATGTTGCGCAGAACGGCCGGGTCCTCCACCTCCAGCTCCCGCGCCAGCGGCTTCGCCCACTCATCCACCCGCGCATCCGCCGCCAGCCCCAGCAGCTCCCGCGCCGCCCCCCGCGTACCCACAGAATGTGTCCCTGGCCCCGATGCGCCCGGACGCCACACCCGCTGCGGATCCCCCCGCCGCCGCCGCCAGCACCGCCCGGAACGGTGCCCGCCTTCACCTCCCCGCCGCATCCACCGGCAAAAACAGCCTCCGCCTCCGGATACGCCGCAATCCCCGCCTGCAGCGACGTCGCCCGTCCCTGCGCCCAGCGCGGATTCTCCACCGTCGCGATGTCCGCCGGCAGCCCGGCGCGCACCTCCGCCGCCTGCGAGCCCACCACCACGGCCACCGAATCGCACCCGCCCTCCCGCAGCGCCGCCGCCTGACGCGCCGCCAGCGGAATCCCCTCCGGCCCCGCCAGCAGCGCCTTGGGCCGCCCCATCCGGCTCGACGCCCCCGCCGCCAGCACCATGCCCGCCGTCTTCATCCCCGCGGCTCAGCCGCCCCCGGCCCGCTTCAGCGCCACCCGCCGGTACAGGTCCAGATAGCGCTTCGCCGACGCCTCCCAGTCAAACCGAACCGTCATCGCCCGCTCGCGCATCAGCGTGACGTGGCTCGGACGCGACTCCCACGTATCCAGCGCCCAGCGGACGGCATCCCCGAACGCCGGGGCGTCCGGCGTGTAGAACTTGAAGCCCGTGCCCGTGCCCTCGCCCGGATTGTACTGCTCCACCGTGTCCTCCAGCCCCCCCGTCGCATGCACCACCGGCAGGGCCGCGTAGCGCAGCGAATACATCTGCGTCAGCCCGCACGGCTCAAACAGCGACGGCATCAGGAAAAAGTCCGCCCCCGCCTGGATCCGGTGCGCCAGCTCGTTCGAGTAGCCGATCTCCACCCCGACCCGCCCCGGAAACGCCTGCGCCAGCTCCCGGAAAAACGCCTCGTCCGCCGCCTCCCCCGCCCCCAGCACCGCCAGCTGCATCCGGCTCCCGGCCAGCACCTGCGGCAGCACCTCGCGCATCAGCCCCGTGCCCTTCTGCCACGTCAGCCGCGACACCATGCCGAACAGCGGCACCCCGGCATCCGACGCCAGCCCCATCTGCGACTGCAGCTCCTGCTTGCACAGCCCCTTGCCGATCAGCGAATCCGCCCGGAAATTCGCCGGGATCCACCGGTCCGTCTCCGGATTCCACACCTCATAGTCCGCCCCGTTCAGGATCCCCTCGAAATCCCGCCCGCGCGCCTGCAGATAGTCCGACAGCCCGTTGCCGCCCGGCTCCCCCAGAATCTCCTTCGCATACGTCGGCGACACCGTCGTGACGGCATCCGCCAGCACAATCCCGCCTTTCAGCAGATTGATCTTCCCCCACGCCTCCAGCCGTTCCGGCGTGTAATACTCCGGTCCCAGTCCCAGGTAATTCAGCGCCGACGGATGCGAATAGCCCTGGTACGCCATGTTATGGATCGTCAGCACGCTGCCCGCCCAGCCCAGGGGCGCCCCGGCCTTCCGCCAGGCATCCAGCAGGGCGGGAAACACCGCCGTCGGCCAGTCATGCACATGCACCACGTCCGGCATCCACTGACGGTCCCGGCACGTCTGCGCCGCCGCCATGCACAGCAGCCCGAACCGGAACGCGTTGTCCCCGAACTCCACCCCGTTCTCGTCATAGATCCCCCCGCGGTCAAAAAAGCGGTCATGCTCGATCAGCCACACCGGCACGTCACCATCGGCCGTGGCGCTCCACACCCCGCAGCCGTTCACCTCCCCGCCGCCGCAGTTCACCAGGCACGGCGGCTCCTCCGTCAGCCCATGCTTCGCCCGGTCAATCGAGCCATAAAGCGGAATCGCCACCCGCGCATCCACCCCCATCCGCCGCAGCGCCTTCGGCAGGCTCGCCACCACATCCCCCAGCCCTCCGCACTTCGCGTACGGCGCGCACTCCGACGCCACAAACAGCACCCGCAACGAACGATCCGGCACAATCTCCGGCCCTGTCTTCCGCCTGG
>JAXGNL010000012.1:0-56570 GCA_040768005.1 Kiritimatiellia bacterium | reverse complement strand
CAGGCTCATAACCTGAAGGTCCTTGGTTCAAATCCAAGCCCCGCTACCAATTTCAAAAGGCCGGAACATCTGTTCCGGCCTTTGGCATGCGGAGGGATTTCCGGGATGGGGCGCGGCCGGAGGGGGAGGGGTCAGTAGCCGCCGCCGAGGCCGCCGGGGAGGGCGGGGGCGGTTTCCCACGGCTGGCTCATGTTCCAGGGCAGTTCGGATTCCTGATCGGCGGTGGTGGCGCAGCCGGCGACAGCCGACAGCAGGGCCAGGATCGCGGCGAGGCGCAGACAGGTCACGGCCAGAGGGACGGGATCGCGGAGTAGGTATTGATCTCGACGACCTGAAGGGCCACCACGGCGGCCAGCAGCAGCACGGCCAGAAGCGTCATGACGGAGAGTCCGTTAGAAGAGAACATCGTCGCCCTCCTTGATGGCATCCTTCTGGAATTCCGGCAGCACTTCGGCAATGGAGACGTTGTCGCGCACCGCGCTCAGGCGGATCTTGCCGACCATGTTGTCGTTGCGGTGAACGATCATTTCGGCGCTGGGCTGGGCGCCGGCGATGGTCCCGATGTCGATGATCACGAAGTTCCAGTCGGCATTGGCGTAAATGATGGAAGCGGTGGTGCCGGGTTTCATCGTGATGGTGCCGGCTTCGGCCTGCTCATATTTGGCCAGCTGGTTTTCCAGCATGACGTTTTCCTCTTCCAGCTGGGCCACCTGGTCTTCGAGTCCGCCGATCCGGTCGTTGAGTTCCGCGATCTGGGATTCGAGGGAGGCCTTTTCATCCTCGAGGCCGGCGATCAGGTTGGACTTCTCGACGAGTTCGGCATCCTTGGAACGGATGGTGTCGTTGAGCTGGACGATCTGGGTGCGGGCGTCTTCGAGTTCGCCGCGGGTCCGTTCCAGGTCCGCCCGGGTGTTTTCCAGATCCTGGCGGGTGTTTTCCAGGTCGGTCTGGGTGTTCTGCCAGCCGGTCAGGACCGCGGTGGCCAGGGTGTTGGCCAGGTTGAGTTCGCTGTCGAGGCGGGGCAGTTCTTCAGTTGTCCCGGCCTTGAGGTTGTTGGCGCTGAAGCGCACCTGGGATTTTTCTTCGTCGGTGAGCAGGGAGGCCTCGCCCTTGAGGGTATTCACGACCCGGGTGATGCCGCCTTCCAGCTTCTGGGTGCGGTCCTTGATCAGTGTCCGCTTGGGAAAGAGCACAAAGCCCTGGATGCAAACAGCCGCGACGGCCAGCACCAACACAATTACAACAAGCGGCTTCAACAATTTGGCCATAGTGTCCTCCAAAAACGGTTGTGGGCGCATTGTGGGTCATCGGCCTGGGGATGTCAAACTCCAAAACAAGGGTTCGGAAGGGGTTGGACATGAAACCGGCGCGGCCCCCGCGAAGGGGTGCCGCGCCGCCGGGGCGGGCTTCCGTGCCGGGATCCGCCCGGGGCCGGGAAACCGCTGCGGGCTAGGCGATGCGCCCGGGCTTGAGGAGCTTGCCGTGGGAGATCACGTGCAGCGGGGCTTTGTGATAGCGGAAAGCTTCGCAGACGCTCTTGGCGTCCAGCACGACGAGGCTGGCGTTGTTTTTCTCCCGGAGTTCGAACTTCGGCAGGTTGATGCACTTGGCGGCATTGACGGTGACGAGGTCGTAGAGCGTCTCCATCTCCGGGAAGGTGGTCATCCACAGGAGGTGGGAGGCGAGGAAAGCGACCTCGAGCATGTTGTTCTGCCCGTACGGATAATAGGCGTCGGAGATGTCGTCCTGGCCCAGGCAGACGAGGTTGCCTTCCGCGAGCAGTTCCTTGACGCGGGCGTGGAGGGGTCCGGTATGCGGATCGCTGACGACGCCCATGCCGGCCTGCTGCAGCAGGGCGGAGACCTTCTTGAAATAGGGCGTGGGGTAGAGGCACATGGCGCGCGCGTGGTGCGCGAGGGAGCGGCCGATGCGGCCTTCCTCGATGGTGCGCACCGCCAGCATCTCCAGGGTCTTGAGCGTGGGGTCGCCGGCGTCGTCCACCAGCATGGAGATGTCCTTGTCGTAGGCGATGGCCAGCTTCATCATTTCGTCAATGTGGGTCTGTTCGTCGCGCTCGGTGAATTCGATCCAGGGGATGCCGCCGACGACATCGGCGCCGAGGTCCATGGCCTCCTTCATCAGGTCGACGGTGCCGGGTTCGCGGACAACGCCGTCCTGCGGGAAGGCGACAACCTGGACATCCACGACGCCCTTGAATTCGTCGCGGGCCTTCAGCAGGGCCTTGAGGCCGATCAGCTTGGCCTTGGAATCGACATCGGCGAAGGCGCGGATATGCAGATTGCCGTTGAGGGCGGCGAGCTTGAGGGCCTTGCGGACATTGGGGAGGATCCACTTTTCGTTGTAGTTCGCCTTGACGCGGGCGGCGAGTTCGATGGCGGTCATGGCCCCGCCCATGTCGGCGCCGTGGTAGGCGCTGAGGGCCCTGGAGTCCATCATTTCCAGCGTATAGACCTTGCAGAGGTGCAAGTGGACGAACGGCTCGGTGACGGCGTTGCCGCCGGCGTCGATGACCTTGCCGGCCCTGGCGCGGATTTGGGTTTCTTCGTGATCTTCTGGATGACGCCCTTTTCGATGGCGATAACCCAGAGTCCGGATTTGGTAGCGGAGCTGCGCCTTTACGAGAATGTCGCCATGGGGGGCCTTTCGGGGTTCAACGGTTCAGGGGTTCAGAGGTTCAACAGTTCAACGGTTCAGGGGTTCAGGGGGCAGGGAAACAGAGTTCAGAGTTCAGGGAAATGAATCCTTTTGTGTATTGCGCGAGTTTCGCAGTTTCAGGTTTGGGCCTTCATGTATTGCTGGGCGAGTTTGGCGCCTTCCCAGATGGCTTCGTAGCCGGTGCAGCGGCAGAAGTGGCGGGAGAGGGCGGTCTTGATTTCGTCGTCGGTGGCGTCGGGTTTTTTCGTGTAGAGCGCGTAGAGTTCCATGACGATGCCGGGGATGCAGTAGCCGCACTGGACGGCGCCGGCTTCGATCAGGGCCTTCTGAATGGGATGGATGTCGGCGCCGCGGTTCAGGCCTTCGATGGTCAGGACGGCGGCCCCGTCGAGTTTGGCGGCGGGCAGGAGGCAGGCGCGCTTGGCTTCGCCGTTGAGGACGATGGTGCAGGCCCCGCAGGTGCCGTCGTCGCAGCCGCGCTTGGTGCCGGTCAGGTTGAGGTGTTCGCGCAGGACATCGATGATCTTGTCGGCGGGTTCAACGGCGACGGACTGGGGCGTGCCGTTCAGGGTGAACTGGATGAGGTCGGCCATGGGGGCTACTCCTTGGGTTGGGCGCCGGTTCCGCAGGCGGGACAGGCGGGATTTCGATGGGCATGGACAGGGGTGAATTCGGCTTCGAGGCCGTCGTAGGTCAGCAGGGTGCCGGTCAGCAGCGCCCCGACGCCGGAGAGGAACTTGACGGCTTCGAGGGCCTGGAGGGAGCCGATGACGCCGGGGATGGGGCCCAGGGGCCCGGCGTTGGAGGGCGCCTCGGGGGCGGGGGCGGGCGGCGGCACGGGGAAGACGCACCGCAGGCAGGCGCTCTGGCCGGGGCGCACGGTGAGAATCTGGCCGCAGAACGCGGAAATGCCCGCATGGACAAACGGCTTGCCCATTGCCACGCAGACGTCGTTGATCAGGTACTTGGATGCATAGTTGTCCGTGGCGTCGAGAATCAGGTCGTAGGGGGCGAAGAGCTCCCGGGCGTTGGCGGCCGTGAGGCGTTCGTTGTGGGCCGAGAGCTGCACGTGGGGATTGAGGGTGCGCAGGCGGGCCACGGCGGAGTCGGTCTTGGGGCGGCCGATGTCGGGGGTGGCGTGCAGGATCTGGCGCTGGAGATTGGAAATGTCCACCCGGTCCGAATCCATCAGGCCCAGGCGGCCGACCCCGGCCGCGGCGAGATAATAGAGGGCGGGCGAGCCCAGGCCGCCGCAGCCCACCACCAGCACGCGGCCCGCGCGGAGCTTTTCCTGGGCATGGCCGCCGAAACCCGGCAGGTCGAGATGGCGCGCGTAGCGCTGGCGTTCTTCCGGGGAAAAAGCCATGGCGGTCAGGGGGCGGGCGTCCCCGGGAAAAAGCCCTGACCGCCGGACAGCGTCCAGATGGCGACGGCGGCATAGACCAGCAGGCCCAGCACGGTCAGGAACAGGCCGATGATGTACATCCAGCCCCAGCAGGCGAAGAGCGTCTTGAGCCTGGAAAAGAAGGGGATCAGGTCCGGGGAGACAAACGGGGCGCGGCCCAGCGCGGCCCGGGCGCCCAGCGTGGCGCATCCCGCCAGCAGCATGGGGATGCCGTAGAGCATCAGCGCGGGCGGAATGGACAGCAGGATGGTCATGACGCCGACAAACGCCATCCAGGCGCGCAGGCTGTCCGGCAGGGGCACCTTGCCTTCGCTGCCCGACGGCGCCTGCAGGGCGGCAAAGGCGTCGCCGGCGGGAATCCAGTTGGCCAGGCCGTCGTGCCAGACCAGCGTCGCGGGGGCGATGTCCCCCGCAATAAACCGGGCGCGCACGAAGGCTTCGTCGTGCGGGCCGCTTTTTTCGCGGGTTTTTGCGATCACATAGTACCAGGATGCCATGGTCGATCTCCGGACAGCCCAAGATAGGATAAAACGGATCGGGAAGCAAAGAAAAGAGTTCCGCGTCTTGCGGGCGGGGGGCGGGGTGTGGCAGGATGCCGACTCCACCCGATGGCAAGGAGTCCCGTATGACCTGGAAACTGTTTGCAGCAACGTTCTGGCTGATATTTCTGGCCGAGCTGGGCGACAAGACCCAGCTGGCGGTGATGCTGCAGAGCGCGATCCATGGCCGGGCGGGGGTGTTCTGGGCCGCCAGCCTGGCGCTGGTGCTGTCCACGCTGCTGGCGGTCTTTCTGGGCGGGCTGATCGCCAGAGTGGTGTCCGAGCGTGTCATCCATGCCGTGGGCGGCGTTCTGTTTCTGGTGTTCGGCCTGATCATGGTGTATTCGGCCATCCGGCCCGGTCCGGACATCGCGCCCGTTCTCCAGGCCGTGGAAAAACCGGCCGAAGACTGATGGGGCCCGTGCCAAACTCCGGTTTGCCCGGGCCGTATTCAGAATCCAGAATTCAGGATTCAGAATGAACAGCCGCTGAACCGCCGGCACGGCGGATTCCACGCCGTGGAAAACTAGTTTCCATGGCGTGGAAAACGGTTAGGATGCGGCGCATGAGGATAAGGATGCCAGTCCTGGGGATGGCCGTTTTATGCGGCGCGGCGCTGGCGGCGGCGGAGCCGCCGCCGCCGGAGCCGCTGAGCCTGGACGAGGCCATCGAACAGGCCCTGGCGCACAACCGCGATCTGGCGAAGGGGGCGCTGGATGTGCGGGGATACCGCCTGGCGCAGCAGGAGGCGCGGGAGTCGGTGCGCGGCTTCCGGGTGGTGCCCGAAGGGGCCGCGGGCATGGGGCCGGACGGCGAAGACTGGCGGAGCGGGTTCCGGGCGGAAGCCACCGGGCCGGCCGGGACGCGGGTCGCGCTGGCCGCCGCCGTTCGCTCCGTCGAGGTGGACGAGGCCGACGAGATGCGCCGCGGCGAGGTCCGGGTGGAGATTTCCCAGCCGCTGTTTCGCGATTTCGGCTCGCTGGTTCGCAACGAGCCGGCCGTGGCGGCGGGCGAAACCCTGCGGGCGGCCCGGCGGGCGTGGGAGCGCGACCGTTCCGCCCTGGTGCTGCGGGTGGTCGAATTGTACGAAGGCTTGATCTACCGCCGCCGGCAGATCGAACGCGACGAAGAGTTGGCCGTGCGCCTGGAAAAGCTGTGGGCGCTGGCCGATGCCCGCGAGCAGCAGGGCCGCGCCACGCGGACGGAGGTCATGCGCCTGGATTTCCAGCGCGGGGAAGCCGACGCGCGGCTGGAAACCGGCCGGGCGCGGCTGGAGATCGAATTCCAGGAGTTCGCCAACCTGCTGGGGCTGCCGCTGGATTCGGCGTTCCGTCTGGCCCCTCCGCCGCTGCTGGATCTGGATTTGACCGACCCCGGCCGGGCCCTGGCCGTGGCGCTGGCCGAACGGCCGGATTACGCCCAGGCGCTTCAGGAAATCGAAACCGGCGACCGCCAGCTGCGGCTGGCGCGCCGACGTCTCCTGCCGGATCTGCGGCTGTCCGCCCGGCAGACTGCCTATGGCGAGGGGGCGGAATGGAGCGATGCCGGCCGTCTGGACCAGGAGGACTGGTTTGTCGGACTGGTCGCCGACGTGGACCTGAACCGGCGCGGCTCGCGGCTGGCCGTTGCCCGCGGCGAAACCGATGCCGAAGGGCGCCGGCAGGCGGCGGAGATCGTGCGCCACCGGCTGGCGCTGGAAGTGAATTCCGCCCAGACCGGCTATCGTCGCGCCCGGGCCGAACTGGATCTGGCCCGGCGCAACCGGCAGCTGGCCGCCGGGCGCGCCGAACTGGCCCGCGCCCTGTTCGAGGCGGGGCGCGGCAGCGCGGATTCGGTCTCGGATGCCGAATCCGATCTCAGCGGGGCCGAGCTGGCGGAACTGGCCGCCCGGCGGGAGGCGTCGGTATCGGCCTACCGCCTGCTGCATGTGCTGGGCACGCTGGTGCCGGCGCCCCGCGATCTCCTGGCCGCGGAACTGAACGAAGGAACCGCAGATGAAAACTAGACTGGGAAGACTGGCCGTCCTGGCGGCCCTGGCGGCCGGAGGATGCGGCCGGGAGGCGGAACCCCTGCGCACGGTCGCGGTGGAGCGGGGCGACATCCGGGCGGTGGTGCCCTTTCACGGCGAACTGGAGGCGCGGCACGTGGAGCGGATCGCCGTGGGCGTGCAGGGGTCGGCCGTGCTGGCGGAACTGGTTGAAGAAGGCGTCCGCGTGGCGCCCGGCGACGTGCTGGCGCGGTTCGATGCCGCCCAGATCCAGCAGGACCTGGCCCGGCAGGAAAACGAGTGCGTGCGCGCCCGCCAGGAACTCGACAGCCTGGAACAGGCGGAACTGCCCCTGGAACTGATAGACATGGAAGCCAAGCGCGAAGAACTGCGCGCCGAAGCCGCCGCCGAAGAGCGGTTTCTTGAATCGGCCCGCGGGTTGCAGGAGAGGGGACTGCTGTCGGAGGCGGAGGTGCGCCAGCAGGAGCGCAAGGTGGCCGCGCTGCACGAGCGCGGCCGCCAGTGGGAGACGCGCATGGAGCTGACGCAGCGGCATGTTCACGCCGCGCGGCTGGCAAAAGCCCGGGCCGCGCTGGAGGCCGCGGAGCGCCAGCGGGATTTCACGGCCCGGCAGCTGGCGTTGTGCGAGGTGCGCGCGCCCGTGGCCGGGGTGGCCACCCGGGTCCCCCTGCCGGTGGGCGGGGATTACCGCACGGCGCATGTCGGCGATACGCTGTTTCACAACCAGGTGTTTCTGTGCCTGCCCGATCCCGCCGACCATGTGGTCCGCGGGTTCATCGGCGAAGCCGAACTGCCCCGCGTCCGGGCCGGCAGCCGGGTTGTCGCCGTGCCGGCCGCTTTTCCGCAGATGCGCCTGAACGGACGGGTTGAAACCGTGGGCGGCATGGCCCAGACCCGCCCCGGACAGCCGGTCTGGCGGAAATTCTTCCCCGTGCAGATTGCGCTGGATCCCTTGCCGGAACCCCTGCCGGTCGGGCTGTCCGTTCAGGCCGAGATTCTGGCGGGCGAAGAAACGGATGTCCTGTGGGTGCCGCGGGAAGCCGTGGAATGGCGCGGTGCGACCGCCGTCGTCGGATGGCAGCGGCCGGACGGCCGCATCGAGGAGCGCGTGGTGGAAACCGGCCTGGCCGGCTTCTCCCGCGTGGAAATCGTATCGGGGCTGGAGGAGGGCGACCGCGTCCGGCGGCCCTGACCATGGGCAGACTGGCGTCAGATGTCCGGGCGGGCCTGCGTACGGTGCCGGCCCGCGCCGGGCTGGTGTTTCTCAGCCTGTTCATCGGTTTTTTTGCCGTCACGCTGCTGGTGTCCACGCTCGAGGCGCTGCAGCGCCGGGCCAACGATCTGGTGGCGGATTTCGGCGCGGGATCGTTTGCCCTGATCCGCCCGCCCGGCGCGGAGGTCTCGTCCTGGCCCCGCGGGAAGGTCGCGTGGTTCCGGGAGAACCTGGGCGGGGATGCGGCGGTCAGCGGGTTGAGCCGGCTGGAGACGGCGGGGGAGGAGGATCTTGCCGTCGTGGCGGCGGATGGCGAACTGGCCCGGGTGCGCGGCTGGCGTTTTGCCGACGGGCGCGCGCTGGATGCGCTGGATGTGCGCCAGGCCGCGCGCCATGCCGTGGCGCCGGAAGCCTTGTGCCGCCGGCGGGGCTGGCGGGTCGGGGACTTCATCCAAATCGGCCGCGAGCCGTTCCGGCTGGTGGGATGCATCGCCGGGGACAGCGCGGGGCTGCCGTCGCTTCCGGCCGCCGCCGTGTACATTCCTTATACGGTGGATGCGCCGGATGAAGGCGCCGAGCCCGCGCGGCGCCGGGTCGAGGCGATTTGGTTTAACGCCGATGGCGGGGCGGATCCCGAAGCCCTGCAGCGGCGCGTGGCGGCCTTGCTGGCTCCGCCCGGGGCAAGCGAAGGCGATGCCGTCTGGATCACGCCCGAAACCCTTTTGCAGGGCATCCGCCGCTGGCAGAAAACCATTGCGTGGACGGCGGGTTCCGGCAGTCTGCTGGGTCTGCTGCTGGGGGCGGTGACCCTCGCGGGCCTGCTGCTGACCGGCGTTCGCGAACGCATTCCGGAAATCGGCCTGCGCCGGGCCCTGGGCGCCCGGCGGCGGGATATCGCCGGGTTGTTCGTGACGGAGGCCCTGGTCTTGACCGTGACGGCCGGACTGGCCGGATGGGTCGCGGGAGAACTCACCCTGCGCTGGCTGGGCAGCCGCTTTCCTTTGCCCTTTCATCTGGGCTGGCAGACCCGGGGGCTGCCGCTGCTCCTGGCGGCCGGGCTGGCGCTGCTGTGTTCCATCGGCCCCGCCGTTTTCGCCGCCCGCCTGCCTCCCGCGGAGGCCCTTCGCAACGACTGATCCATGCCGGGGGTGGGGGGCATGGGAGCTGTTCGCGCCCTGCCGTCCACTTGTGCTATGTTCCGGGAAGAGAGGTGCGGTATGAACAATCCAGCCATGGAATCCACTCTGGCGGGGGCCTGGTACAGCGAGGACCCCGCGCGCCTGAAACGCGAACTGGCCGCCTGCCTGAAGCCGGCGGAGCCGGAAGCACAGGAGAATCTGTTTGCCGTGATCCTGCCGCACGCCGGCTATGCGTATTCCGGACCGTGTGCGGCTTGGGGAGCCAAGGCCATTGCCGGGGTCCCGGGCCTGCGGCGCGTCGTGGTGCTGGGCTTCACGCACCGCCTGCACCTGCCCGGCACGGCCAGCGTGCCGTCGCGCGAGACCGTGTACCGGTCGCCGCTGGGCGAAACCCCGCTGGACACCGAGGCTTTGGCCGCCCTGCTGGAGCATCCGCGCTTCGCGGATGTGCCCGCCACCCGCCGCGGCGAGAACAGCGTGGAAATGCAGCTGCCCCTGCTGCAGGCCGCGCTGGAAAACCGGGACTGGTCGCTGGTGCCCGTGACCCTTGGACAGCTGGACGACGAGGCCCGCAGAGACGTCGCCGCGGCGCTGCTGCCCCTGATGGATGAACAGACCGTGCTGGCGGCCAGCTCCGACTTCACCCACTACGGGCCGGATTTCGGCTATGTCCCGTTCCGACGCGACATCGAAGACAACCTCCGCCGGCTGGACGGCGGCGCCATCGAACGCATCCTCGCCGGGGATGCCGCGGGATTCGCCGCCTACTGCGAAGAGACGGGGGCGACCATCTGCGGACAGGATCCCATCGGCGTGCTGCTGCGGATGCTGCCGGCGGGGTTCACCGCGCGCGAACTGGCCTACGACACGTCCGGCCGCGTCACCGGGGACTTCGATCACTCCGTCAGCTATGCGTCGCTGGCGTTCTGCCGGCCGGCGTCCCCCTGAACCCGGGGAGCGCCCGGGACAACGACGGCAGATCTGCGATTCAGTGCATGCCGTACCAAGAAGCCGTGGTCCTGCATGGCTGTCATCCCGAGCTTGTCGAGGGATCTCAGCCTGGTCCCGCAGGCTGGCCATCGGGAATGTGCCCAGATCCCGCGGCGGCGGGACAAGTGATTTCGACTCCGGCGCTACGCGCCTTCGCTCAATATGACCCCCCAAGGGTGCACCAAATCGCAGAGGCGCCCAAGGCGCGCCGCCGTGTGGAAATCTGCTGGATTTTCGGCGGGGAAGGAGGAATATCGCCGTGTTTGATTTGAGGAACGAGCCATGATGAGCATGATATTTCTGGGCTGCTGCGCGCTGTTCTGGGCGGCCTACAAGGTGTACGGCGGCTGGATGGAGCGCCGCCTGGACGTGATGGACGAGCGCCTGACGCCGGCGCATACGATGCGCGACGGGGTGGACTACGAGCCGGCGCATGACGGCATCGTGTTCGGGCACCATTTCAGTTCGATCGCGGGCGCGGGACCGATAGTCGGGCCGATCACGGCGGCGCTGGCGTTCGGCTGGGGCCCGGCCCTGCTGTGGATCGTGCTGGGCGTGATCCTGATCGGCGGGGTGCAGGATTACACCGCCATGATCGCCAGCCTGCGCAACAAAGGCCAGAGCCTGGCGCAGATCGGCCGCCGGTCCATGGGCACGCTGACCTATCGCGTGTTCCTGCTGTTCATGCTGCTGGTACTGAGTTACGTGGTGATCGTGTTTCTCGACATGACGGCGTCCACCTTTGCGCCGCTGACGCAGGCCGCCGGGGACGCGCCGACGCCGGCGGCCCGGCTGGGCGGGACCGTGGCCACGGCCTCGATATATTACATCCTGCTGGCGGGGGTGTTCGGCGCGCTGCGGCGGCGGGGCATGTCCCTGCGCAAGGGCACGCTGATCATGCTGCCGCTGGTGCTGGCGGGCCTGTGGCTGGGACACGTCTGGCCCGCCCTGCCGTCCGCCGTCCCGGCGGTGTGGGGGTCGGACAAGTATTTCTGGACCTGGGTGCTGCTGGGCTACTCGCTGGTGGCGTCGGTGCTGCCGGTCTGGGCGCTGCTGCAGCCGCGGGACTACATCTCCGCCTTCCTGCTCTATGCCTGCCTGATCGGCGGAGCCGTCGGCCTGCTGCTGGGGTCGGCGGGGGGCGCCGCGGAGATCGCCTGGCCGGCCTTCGCGGCGTGGTCCACCCCGCAGGACGGCTTCATCTATCCGGCGCTGTGCGTGATGGTGGCGTGCGGCGCCGTCAGCGGATTCCACGCGGTCATGGCGGCGGGCACCACGGCGAAGCAGCTGGACAAGGAAAGTTCGGCCAAGCGGGTGGGGCTGGGGGCGATGCTGGTGGAAGCCGTGCTGGCCGTGCTGGCACTGGCGACCGTCATGACGCTGAAAGACCGGCCGACCGGCGCGCCGCCCATGATCTTTGCCGCGGGCCTGGAACGGTTTTTCGAGCCTCTGGGCCTGGGGGAGGGCTGGATCGCCTCGTTTACCATGCTGGCGGTCAGCACGTTTCTGCTGACGACGCTGGACACCTGCACGCGGCTGAGCCGGCTGCTGGCGCAGGAGATCACGGGGATCCAGGCGCGGACGGCGGGGCAGCGCGTGCTGGTGACGGTGCTGGTGCTGGCGCTGCCGGCCTTCGTGGCGTTTCAGCACATCCCGGGGCCCGGCGGGGAATCCGTGCCGGCCTGGAAGGCCATCTGGCCGTCGTTCGGCGCCACCAACCAGCTCATGGGCGCGATGGCGCTGCTGATGGTACACGGCTGGCTCCGCCGCCAGGGCAAGCGCGCGGGATTTGTCTTCTGGCCGATGCTGTTCATGTTCGCCACGACCCTGCTGGCGCTGGCCCAGATCATCTGGCGCAACCTGAAACTGGACGGCAGCCGGCTGCTGGGCGGACTGAGCGCCGTGCTGTTTTTGCTGGCCGTGGTGGTGCTGGCGGACATGGCCGGCCGGGCGCTGAAAGCGCGGCATCCTTCCGCCTGAGCGGGTTGCGCCGTACGGGGGGCGGGGGACGCCCGCCGGTCGTTTCGCCGGCATTCCCGGTCGGTCGCCGGGCTTGCCAAGCGTGGCCGATCACGGTATATTCAGAATGACGGAAGAGAGCACGGTTCTTTGAAGGTGAAGCCAAACGATTTCTTCCCTGCCTGACACGGCAGGGGCCTAGTTCTCCTACCCAACACCATGCAAAACGGGAGCTGGTGTTCGTCTGTGGACGGCATGTCCGTTCGACCGGAAGCCCCGGAAAGCAGGCGACAGGTTCCCACCTTATTCCAATAAGGTCAGGAGATTCGCCCCACCGGTCCGGCGGGGATTTTTTTGAATCGCCCGGTGCCGCCGGAACGTGATAGGGTCCCCGGCCATGAGTTTCATACAACGCGTCAAAACCCTGTTCAACGGCGGGAAAAGCAAGCATGCGCCGGCGGTGCCCCCCACGGTGCCCAAGGCCCGCAAGCCGCATCCGGACAAGTCCGGGGCGGCCCCCCGGCCCGAAAAGAAGAATCCGCGGGCCAACGATCCGCAGGCCGTGCGGGGCGGCCCCCGCAAGAAGCGCAAGCCGCATGCGCCGCCGCCCCAGCCCCGGCGGCATCACGGCGCGCCGCCCCGGGAGCCGGCGGTTTCCGCCGCTCCGTGGGATCCTTCGGAGTACCAGGTGGCCGCCGCCGACGGCAAGACCCGGTTCCTGGATCTGGACCTTCCCGAGGTGCTCTGGCATGCGCTGTGCGACCTCGATTTCCGCTACTGCACCCCGATCCAGGCCAAATCCCTGCCGCTGGCGCTGGACGGCACGGATGTCTGCGGGCGGGCCCAGACCGGCACCGGCAAGACCGCGGCCTTCCTGCTGGCCATTTTCAAGCATCTGCTGGCCCGCCCCGCCGAACCCGACCGCCGCAAGGGCTATCCGCGCGCGCTGATCATGGCGCCGACCCGGGAGCTGTGCATGCAGATCGCCCGCGACGCCGAAGCCCTGGGCCGCTACACCGGCCTGCGCACCCTGGCGGTCTACGGGGGCATGGACATGCAGGAGCAGCGCGCGGTCCTGCGCGACAAGCACGTGGACGTGGTGGTGGCCACGCCGGGACGTTTGCTGGATTTCCGCCAGCGGCAGGACATCGATTTCTCCAAGGTCGAACTCCTGGTGATTGACGAAGCCGACCGGATGCTGGACATGGGGTTCATTCCCGACATGCGCCGCATCGTGTACGGCTGCCCGCCCAAGCACCGGCGCCAGACCATGCTGTTCAGCGCCACGCTGACCCCGGAGGTGACCCGCCTGGCCTCGCAGTGGATGCGCGACGCCGCCACGGTG
Source organism: Kiritimatiellia bacterium (assembly GCA_040768005.1). GTDB lineage: Bacteria > Verrucomicrobiota > Kiritimatiellia > CAIQIC01 > Lenti-01 > JAAZFE01. The sequence goes on along the minus strand of JAXGNL010000012.1, from coordinate 43,296 downwards.
GACATCGAGCCCGAGCATGTGGCCGCCGACACCATTGACCAGCGGGTCTACATCGTGACCGAAGACCAGAAATTCACCATCGTGTACAACCTCCTGCAGGATCTGAAGCCGGAGCGCGTCATCATTTTCGGCAACCGGCGCGACTCCACCGAGCGGCTGTGCGAAAACCTGCGCCACCAGGGCCTGGACGTGGCGCTGCTGTCCGGCGCCGTCGAGCAGCGCAAGCGCGTCAAGGTGCTGGAGAACTTCCGCAGCGGGCGGGTGCCGGTCCTGGTGGCGACCGACGTGGCCGGCCGCGGCCTGCACATCGACGGCATTGATCTGATCATCAACTTCAACATTCCCGAGCAGGCGGAGGACTACGTCCACCGCATCGGCCGCACGGGGCGGGTGGGGGAAAAGGGGACGTCCATCACGTTCGCCGACGAGATCGACAGCTACTACATCCCCGCGGTCGAGGAATACATGAAGCAGCCGCTGAAGTGCGTGACTCCGCCGGAGGAATGGCTGACGCCGCTGCCCAGGCCGATGCTGCCGCGCAAGCGCCGTCCCCCGCGCGAAAACGGGTTCGGCGGCCGGGGCGGTTCCCGCCCGCCCCGCCGCGGCGGATCGCGCGGCGGCCCCCGCCGGCGCTGACGGCTCCGCTGCGGGACCCGTCCCGCGGACAATCGGAGGGCCGTGGCGGGCCGGGTCCCGGCTCTTGACCCCGGGGGGCGGCTGGTGGCATCCTGCCGCGGTGGAATCAACCCGCGCCACGGGCCGCGTCTGGGCCATTCGGCCGGACGGGCAGGCCCGCGCCATGAAGGATTTGGGAAAGGAATTCACATGAAAATCGGAATCGGATCAGACCACGGCGGCTACGACCTGAAGCAGCAGATCAAGGACCTGCTGGCGGCGCGGCCGGAGGTGGAGGTGACGGATTTCGGCACGTACGGGCCGGAATCGGTGGATTACCCGGATTTTGCGATCGAAGTGGCCCGGCGGGTGTCGGACGGGACCCTGGAGCAGGGGATCCTGATCTGCACGACGGGGGTGGGCATGAGCATGACGGCGAACAAGTACCCGCGGGTGCGGGCGGCGCAGGTGTTCACGGCGCACATGGCCCGCATGGCCCGCGAGCACAACAACGCGAACATCCTGGCGCTGGGCGCCGCCGTGACGCCGGCGGAGGAGATCCCCGGGATCATCGAGGCCTGGTTCGCGGCGGAATTCGAGCCGGGCACCCGCCACGACCGGCGGGTGCACAAGATCAACGCCTGCGCGATGCGGGTGACGGAGCCGGAGGCCATCCACGAAACGGATACGGAAACGTATGCGGCGATCCAGGGGGAGGTCAAACGCCAGCGGCAGAACATCGAGCTGATCGCGTCGGAAAACTACGTGAGCCGGGCGGTGCGCGAGGCGCAGGGGTCGGTGCTGACGAACAAGTATGCCGAGGGCTATCCGGGCAAGCGCTACTACAACGGGTGCGAGTTCGTGGACGAGGCCGAGCGGCTGGCCATCGAGCGCGCGAAAGAGCTGTTCGGAGCCGAGCACGTCAACGTGCAGCCGCACAGCGGCAGCGGGGCCAACATGGCGGTCTATTTCGCCATGATGCAGCCCGGCGACACGATGCTGGCCATGAGCCTGGCGCACGGCGGCCATCTGACGCACGGACACAAGGTCAACTTTTCGGGGCGGTTCTTCAACGTGGTGTCGTACGGGGTGGACCCGGAGACGGAGCGGATCGACTACGACGCCGTCGAAAAGCTGGCGGCGGAGCACAAGCCGCGCATGATCTGCGCCGGGGCCAGCGCCTATTCGCGGATCATCGACTTCAAGCGGATGCGGGCGATCGCCGACAGCGCGGGGGCATACCTGCTGGTGGACATGGCGCACATCGCGGGGCTGGTGGCGGCGGGCTTCCATCCCAGTCCGGTGCCCCATGCGGATTTCGTGACGACGACGACCCACAAGACCCTGCGGGGCGCGCGGGGCGGCATGATTCTGTGCAAGGAGTCGTTCGCCAAGGAAATCGACAAGCAGGTGTTCCCGGGCATCCAGGGCGGGCCGCTGATGCATGCCATCGCGGGCAAGGCGGTCTGTTTTCACGAGGCCCTGCAGCCGTCCTTCAAGGAATACATCCGCCAGGTGGTCGCCAACGCCCAGACGCTGGCGGCGGAACTGGAGAAGGCCGGCCTGCGGATCGTGTCGGGCGGGACGGACAACCACCTGATGCTGGCGGACCTGACCCCGCTGGGCGTGACCGGCAAGGATGCCGCCACGGCCCTGGATCATGCGCTGATCACCGTCAACAAGAACGCGATTCCCTTCGACCAGCAGAAGCCGTTCGTGACCTCCGGCATCCGGCTGGGCACGCCGGCGGTGACGACGCGCGGCATGAAGGAGGCGGAGATGAAGCAGATCGCCGCCTGGGTGGGAAAAATCGCGGCGGATCCCGCCAGCACGAAACTCCAGCAGAGCGTCCGCGACGAGGTGGTGGCCTTCACCGAAAAATTCCCCGTTCCGTAACGTTGTGCGGTCCCGCGCGGTGCCGCGGCGGACAACGGGAAGGCCGGCCGGCCGGACGGGTCAGTCCGAGAGAGACCGGCTGCGTCTGGCCGGGTAGTTGGTCAGAACGGCGCGGAGGTGGTAGAACGCGGCGGGGGAGGTCGGGGCGACGGGGAAGCGGACGGTCCCGGACTGCAGGCGGTTGGTTTCGGCGATCGCCTGCCAGACGAGGCCGGAGCCGTTGAAATTCCCTTCGTAGAGCCGCCAGACGGAACCGGAGGAGAGCAGTCCGCAGGAGACCTCGAACGAGAGCCCCGTGCCGGAGAGCCCGGCTTCGAGCCGGGATGCCGGATCGTTGGTGGCGGTGCCGGCGATGATTTCGTGGGTGTCGGTGACGCCGTCGCCGTCGGAGTCGGTGCCCCAGATGGATTCCACCCATTCCGGGCGGTCCACGAAGGGATTGCGGTTGTGCTGCCAGGCGGTGAAGATGCGCTCGTTGCGGGCGCGCTCCCAGTCATCGGGCGGATCCATCGCATGCCAGAACAGGAGGGTATTCAGCATGCCCATGGAAATGTTGGGATCGGTGGGGGCGTCGGCAAATCCCAGGGGATTGGTATCCGGCTCGGATCCGTCGTAGCGCGTGGCCATGTAGAACAGGGCGCGGGCGATGTTGCCGGCGGATTCCAGCGGCGGCTGGAAGGAATCGGTGTCCATGCTGGTGAGCGGGGCGTTGGAATGGGCCGGAGAAAGATAGGCGGCATCGTTGGTGTCGCTCACGTCGAAGAACAGATTGCCGCGCAACGCATTGACGTCCATGTAGGCGGCATAGAGATTGTGAACATCCACCCCGTCCGGGCCGTCCCCCAAACCGCGGGAATCAGGCCAGCAGTGCTCCTTGTTCCAGCCCCCGGGGTCGTTATAGGCGGTTTTGGGGAGCGAGATATGCGGATTGTACAGAAGCCGGACGTTGTTCGTGTTTTCCGGATCGGTGTGGACGTCCGCCATGGCCTTGTCCAAATCGTTGTTGGGGCCGTCTGCGACCAGTTCAAGAGCGCCGTCGGAAATGATGTCGTGGAGTTTCGCCTTCAGGTCCGCGCCGGTCAGGCCTTCAGCATAGTGATAATAGGGATAGATGGGCGTGACCTCGATGGAGAAGGAGCGCGAATTGGTGCCGTCCTTGTCGCCGGCGAAGAACGCGACGGCATGGGTGCCGGTCTGGGATTCGGCGGGCGTCCAGGCGAAGGACGCCATCAGCGGGGCGGCGCCGGTGGCGCCGGCGAAGACGGCGCCGGCCGGCAGGTCCTCCGCCCAGAGCCGGACGGTGTCCTCGTTGGGTTCGGTGGCGGTGACCTGCAACTGCAAAGGGGAACTGTGTTCGGTGAGCACGTTGTTCGTGTCGGGGGAGAAGAGAAGCACGGGCGGTTCGGGGTCGGCCCCGCCGTAGGAGGTCCAGGAAATGTTGTCGATGGCGACCTGGCCGGCTCCGAAATGGTTTTGAACGAGTTTGAGGGTGAAATTGCCGCCGACGTTGATGGTCAGGTCTCCGGACTGATTGGTGACATGCTGGGCGGTGCTGAAGACCGTATGCCGCACGGTGCCGTTGACGACTACATCCACGCAGGCCGTGGTGGTATACAGCTGCTTGTATTCGAACGCGAGGGTGCCGCACCCTCCGGCAATGGTGCCGGATTCGACACTGGCGGCCGGAGTTCCCCCCTTGTCCAGACCGGGGGTCGGGGCATTGATGACCTTGTCACCCTGGTGAGGAGGTATAGGTCCAGGTTGAGCCGTCCTGGCCGGTAAAGGTTCCGCCGTTGTAGCCGTTGCCGGCCGGGGAAAGTTGGCGAAGTCTTCGAAACCGTCGGCGGCGGCCTGCCGGGGCGAAAGGACCGCGCCGAGCAGCAAAACCAGGCCGAATAAATGCAGGCGGGGCATGATGGGACACCGGCGAGGCCCGCGGACGGGGAAAAGCCAAGCGGCAAGGGCGGACAGCCGGAACAGCCAATTACGAATCCCGACCTCTTGCAGAGTCGGGACGAATGGGGGGAGGTCGGCCCAGGGCAAACGCATCCAAGTTAATTCGAAATCTGCATCGGACCGAACAGCCCTTTAACGCAAGAGACGCAATTGACGCAAAAGATGCGCAAACGCCAGAGGGGTGAAATCAGGTCATGGCGTTCATTTTTTGGAATTGGAGGGTTGGTTTTCTGGAAAGCGGCAGGAGAAAAACATCAGTTCGATTGCATTTCAGCTGAAAGGGTTCAGCGTTTGCGCTCCTCTCGCGCCGCTTGCGCCTTTTGCGTTGAATGGATCGGAAGATTTAGATGCGTTGGCCCTGCGGGAATGGGCTTGCCACGGCGCAGGTCGCAGGGAATAGTGAAAGCAACCACGCTGGTGACCAGGGAGAACGCCATGACGCCGAAACAGAAGAGCCGGGCCGACCGCGACATCACGCTGCGGTTTGTCGCCGAGCCCTCCGATGAGAACCTGTTCGGCAAGGTGCATGGCGGGGCGGTGATGAAGTGGATCGACCAGGCCGGCTACGCCTGCGCCGCCAACTGGAGCGGATGCGCCTGCGTCACGGTGTATGTCGGCGGCATCCGGTTCTACCGCCCCATTCTGATCGGACAGCTGGTGGAAGTCCGCGCCCGCCTGATCCATACCGGCCGCACCAGCATGCATATCGCCGTGGATGTCCTCTCGCGCGACCTGCGCACGAAGAAAGGCCACGCCACCACCCATTGCGTGATTGTCTTTGTCGCGCTGGACGCCGACGGGAATCCCGTCGAAGTGCCCCCCTGGCGGCCGCGGACGAAAGAAGACAAGGCCCTGGAAAACTACGCCAAGCGCCGCCTCGAACTCAGCCAGACCCTCGAACTCGAGCGCCGCCCCTATCTGCCCGAATGGTAGGCGGAGCCCGGGCCGGGGGCCGAGGGGCGGAACACCAAGGAAAAAATCGAAAGAAACAGGCTTGCGCGCGCCGATTGTTAGGATTACATTAAGAAACGATTCAGCCTCTTGTGGCGGTCATAACAGACAGAAACCCCTATCGAGGAGAAACCCCCATGTCGGAGTCGAGATTGAATCTGGAAGCCGAAGAATGCCAGGGAATTCAAGTAATCCATGTAAACGGTCCGCTGGATTCGGTGACGTTTGAGCAGTTCAAGGCCTTCATGGACCCGCGCATCACCCAGTCGAAGTCCAAGATTGTGCTGGATTGTCAGGGACTGTCCTACGTGAACAGCCGGGGATTGACGCTGCTGGTCCGGTATCAGCGGGCGGCGAAGCAGGAATTTTCGTTTCTGGGTATTTCCGGACTGAACGCGCGCGCCCAGAAAGGGATCAAGCTGCTGGGGATGGACCGTATCGTCAAGTGGTATCCCACGGTGGCCGAAGCCCTGGACGTGGCCTCAGCCATGTAGCTGTTCCGGGCGGGTCGCGTGTCGACCGGGGGGCTGGAGGAATTCGCGGTTGTCTGGCGGTGCCGTGGAGCGGTATAGTGCGGACGATGGAAAGCGGAGGTGGTACCGATGACAAGCGCGACGTTGACGATGGAGCAGGAAGATCGGGGCGGGGTGCGGCTGATTCACGTTTCGGGACCGCTGGATTCCATCACGCACGATCAGTTTCGTGACTACCTGGATCCCCTCGTGGCCGAGCCGCATGCGCGCATCGTCCTGGATTGCGACAAGCTGAGCTATGTCAACAGCCGGGGGCTGACGCTGCTGGCCCGCTACCAGCGGATGCTGTCGTCCAGTCTGGCGTTTTTCGGCGTGGCCGGACTCAACCCCCGGATTCTCAAGGCGATTGACCTGCTGGGCATGGGAAAGCTGGTCCGGGTGTATCCCGGGGTGGACGATGCGTTGAAAGCCGCCGCGCTGCTGTGATGCCCGGGAACGGCAGGCGCAACTCGTTGGGGGTAGCGGATTCCGGGAGGCAGCACCGGCATTTCAGTATTGATCCGCGAAGGCCGGCTGGAGTAGGATCGGGACGCTTGAAGGTTCGGTTGAGGCTTCAAGCGGTGATCTAAGGAGACCAGACGATCATGGCAGATGCTGTCCTGACGACGCAAATCGAGAATCGCGATGGAATCCAGCTGGTCCATGTATCCGGCCCGTTGGACTCGATGACGCACGAGCAGTTCAAGTCGCTTCTCGATCCGATGGTCAACACGCCGGGGGTGCGCATCGTGCTGGACTGCGAGCAGCTCAGCTACGTCAACAGCAAGGGGCTGGCGCTGCTGGGCCGCTACCAGCGCATCGCGATCCAGACGCTGTCGTTTTTCGGAATTGCCGGCCTCAACCGGCGGATCACCAAGACGATTGAACTGCTGGGCATGAGCAAACTGGTTCGCCTGTATTCCTCGGTGGACGAGGCCATGCAGGCCGCCGCGGTGTTGTAGGCGGACGGCGCGGGGGCAGCGCATGCTGGAGCCGGACATCACCAGAAAATGCCTCGCGACGCTGGCGGCGGCGGGAGCGGTGGCGGGATTTTCCCTGTTTGCCTCCTGGTGGCTGACCGCTTCAGAGCGGGAAGATCCGGCCGCGGTGCGGCTTGTTTCCCGGACCGGCTCCCCCCCGGCCCCCTCCCTCGAGTCTCCGGCGGCTCCGGCGCCGGCGGCCACCCCGCTGGCCTGGCGATCGGCCCTGGAAACGGATGTTCCGGCGTCCGCCGCTCCCGGGAGCGGCGGCATGGAACAATGGGAGCGGCGGGCGTTTGAACTGGAACAGGACAACGCGCGCCTGCGGGGTCGGCTGGACGACATGCTGACATGGATTCTGGACAACGTGCGCGGCACGTTTCCGCTGCCCGAGGAGCAGATGGCCCATCTGCGGCTCGACCCCGTGGACGAGAACCTGGGCGTCAGCGAGGATCTCATCCGCCTGCTGCGGATCAACGAGGAGGAAACCTACCGGCTGGACACGGCGCTGGCGGGGACCCGGGCCGCGCTGTGGGATGTGGAGGCCGATTACATTCAGGTCGAAACGCCGGCCGACAACCAGGTGGTGCTGAATATCCCGCCCTATCCGGTGGAAGGCGAAGAGTTGCGCGGGGCGCTGTACAGCCAGATGGAAAACACCCTGGGCGAGGGGCGTTTTCTGCGCTTCCTGCAGGTGGCCGAGTCGGGGCTGGACGAGTCCTTCGATTATTTCGGCGCCGCCGACCGCCTGCTGCAGTTCGAGACGGTCCTCGATGACGCCACCGGCGATCCGCAGCTCTATGTCCGCGATGAACGGGCGCTTCCCAGCCGCGAGGATCCCCTGCGGCTGGATATCATCGCGTCCGAGCGTCTCGTGGAAGAACTGCCCGCCGAATACCTGCCGTATTGGGACTGGCTGCCGGAATCGGTGACCCGCTTTGCGGTGCGCAACTGATGGAACCGCGTTCGCCAACGAAAGAGGAACTGGCCGCGTTCCGCGCGCGGGCGAACCTGCGCGAGCGCGAAGAACGCCGCCGCCGGGACGCCCGGAAAACGCGGCTGCGCTGGGCAATCTGGGTATTCGGGCTGGTGCTGCTGGCGGCGCTGGCGGCCGATGTGCGGCATCTCTCCGGACGCCTGGGGCGCTTCCAGCGCACCGGGAAGGAATCGCGCCAAGGCGATGCCGCGGACATCGCCGGGGGGCTCGAGGGGCCGCGCTATGCGGATCCCGCCGGCCGGTTCAGCCTGGTGCCGCCGCGCCACTGGGTCCGGGTCCGTCCCGAGGCGGGATCGCCGTTCAACGTGGTGTTCCAGGGGCCGTACGGCATGGACATGGCGATTCAGGTCGTGGTGACGAACGGGCTCACCTTCGACGGGCTGGTGGAGAACCTGCGCCGGGTCGAGCGCAGCCTGGCCGCCAACATGCCCATGGAGTTCGCCTACGTGGGCCCGCACCGGGCCATCAAGCGCTCCGCCCGCCTGTTCAAAAGCAAGGTCCTGCTGCTGGACTTCCTGACCGGCAACCTGGCTCATCACGTGCAGTTCAGCATGCCGCCGGAATTCTACGAAGAATACGAGCCGGTCTTTCTGCGCCTGATGCAGACCTACGAGCCCGGCCGGATCCTGCCCGCTCCCTGATCCCCGCGCCCGCGGGAGGTTGCCTCCGCCGGTTGGGGGTGTGTCCTGTTTCGATCTGCCATCTGCCAATCCCCATGTACGGTGTTTATAAACACTGATCAGCACTTGCGGATATCAGGACAATCGGATTGCATATCAGGTTGATATAACAGAAAAAAAGCAGAATATCGGAGTTTATAAACACCGCACCATGCTTGGAAGTGTATCGAGGATTTTCGGGGGAGGTGTTCTGGAGGGGCAGGCTGTGTCCGGTCCGGTTTCCGGCAGGATCGCCGCACCCCGGGGCGGGCCACACGGAGATCTCTCCACAGGCCGACAAGCAGCCCCTCCCGGTCCAGGATTGCACCGCATCACAGATGCGCCCGAAGGCTCACGGGGAGCGGTTCGGCATTGATTTTTCGGGCCGGGGACGGGATGATCGCCTGCCTATGCCAAATACCAGTCAGCACCGGATTGCCTGTCCGTTTTGCGGCCAGCTGCAGGACGTGGAGTTGTGGGATGTCCTGGACATCGACGAGGATCCCGGGCTGCGGACGCAGCTGCTGTCCGGCCGGATCAACCGGGTGGACTGCCCGGGCTGCGGCAAGGGGTTCCGCGTGGACAAGCCGGTGGTGTACCGTCACCGGTCGGAAGACATCCTGATTCATTGCGACCCGGTGACGGGCAGCCGCACCCTGGCGGACGTGGAGGCGGATTTTGCGGCCGGCGCGGCGGAACTGGAGCGTCTGCTGCCGCCGGACGTGGAGCCGCCGGACGTTCATCTCGTGATCGAATGGAGCGAGCTCGTCGAGCGGATTTTCCTGCTGGAGGAGGGACTGGACGCGCGCCTGATCGAGCACGTCAAGTACATGATGTACCAGCAGAATCCGGACCGGCTGCCGGCGGACCGGAAGATCCTGCGGTTCAATGCGCAGGATTCGACCGACGAGCAGCTGTGCTTCGTGGTGCAGGACGCGGGCAGCCGGAAGCTGGAGGCGGTGCTGAACTTTGCGCGGGCCGACTACGAGGCGCTGGTGAACGTATTTGATTCGGGCGAGCAGCTGGCCCTGCTGGAGGAGCAGTTTCCGGGGCCGTACCTGAACGGGCGGCTGCGTTTCGTGCAGGACCAGGCGGAAGGCTAGGACCCGTGCCCCGCGAAACCCAGGCCCGGCAGCGCGACCGCGCGCGGGAAATTCTCCGGCGCCTGCGCCGGCGCTATCCCGACGCGAAGTGCGAGCTGGACTGGTCCACGCCGCTGGAACTGGCCGTGGCCACGATCCTGTCGGCGCAGTGCACCGACAAGCGCGTGAATCTGGTCACGCCCGCGCTGTTCAAAAAATACCGCACGGCCCGGGACTGGGCCCGGACGCCCCGGGAAACGCTGGAGCGCGAATTCCATTCGACGGGTTTTTTCCGGAACAAGGCGAAGAACGTGCGCGCGCTGATGGCGCGGCTGGACGCCGAATTCGGCGGGGAGCTGCCGGGGGATTTCGACGTGCTGGTGTCGCTGCCGGGGATCGGGCGCAAGACGGCGAATCTGCTGGTGGCAACGGTGTTCGGGAAGCCGGGCCTGGTGGTGGACACGCACTTCATCCGGCTGTCCAACCGCCTCGGGTTCGTGAAGGGGGAGACGGACGCGGTGAAGATCGAGCGCGTGCTGCAGAAGATCGTACCGGAAACAGACTGGACGGACTGGTCGCATGTGATGGTGTTCCACGGCCGGCGGTGCTGCCTTGCGCGCAAGCCGGACTGCGGCGCCTGCCCGGTGGCGGATCTGTGCCCGTCCGTCCGGGCGCCGGGGGCCAGGGCCGGATAGAGGCCGATGGAAAACCGCAACGTCATCCGGTTTGCGATCACGGTGGGCGGGTTCACGATGCTCAGCCGCGTGCTGGGGATGGTGCGCGACGTGCTGACGGCGGGGGTGTTCGGCACATCGCTGGCGATGTCGTCGTTCGTGGTGGCGTTCCGGATTCCCAACCTGTTCCGGGCGCTGTTCGGCGAGGGGGCGCTGTCATCGGCGTTCGTGCCGGTGTTCATGCAGTCGCGGCGCCGGGAGGGGGAGGCGGCGGCGTGGCGGCTGGCGCGGCGGGTGGTGACGCTGGTGGGGGCGGTGCTGCTGGGGATCGTGGCGCTGGGGATTGTCGGGATGAGCCTGTGGCTGCTGCGGCCGCAGGTGGGGGCCGAGGCGGCGGCGGTGCTGCCGCTGGCGCGCATCATGCTGCCCTATGTCTTTTTCATCTGCATGGCGGCGCTGGCAATGGCGGTGCTGAATTCCTACCGGCTGTTTTCGGTGTCGGCCTTCACCCCGGCGCTGTTGAACATCACGTGGATTCTGGCGGTGCTGTTCATTATTCCGGTGGTGCGCGGCGGCCCGTCGCGGCAGATCCAGGCGCTGGCCTGGACGGTGTTTGCGGCGGGGGCGGTGCAGCTGGCGTACCAGGTGCCGTCGCTGCTGCGGGTGGGCTGGCGGCCGGGCGTGGACACCGACTGGCACGATCCGCGCGTGAAGCAGGTGTTCCTGCTGATGGGCCCGTCGGCGCTGGGACTGGCGGTCAACCAGGTCAACGTGATGATCAACAGCCTGATCGCGCTCTACTGGGTGGGGGCGTGGGCGCCGTCGGCGCTGTTCTATGCCGAGCGGCTGATCTACTTTCCGCAGGGCATCCTGGCGACGGCGCTGGGGACGGTGCTGCTGCCCGTGCTGTCGGATTTCGCGGCGCAGCGCAAGCACGACGAGATGCGGGGGGCGATCCACCACGGGCTGCGCACGCTGCTGTTCGTGATGACGCCGGCGGCGATCGGGCTGTTCGTGCTGGCCCCGGCCATTGTGCAGATGCTGTTCGAGCACGGCTCGTTCGACCCGAAAAGCACGGTGCTGACGGCGCGCGCGCTGTCGTTCTACGCGCCGGGGCTGATGGTGTTCTGCCTGGCCAAGGTATTCGTTCCGGCGTTCTACGCGCTGCAGGACACGCGCACGCCGGTCAAGGTGGGGTTGTGCGCGGTGACGCTGAACCTGACCTTGAACATCGTGTCGGCGCTGACCCTGCCGGAGGAGTGGAAGCACGCCGGCATGGCGTTTTCGACCGTGATCTCGGAAGGATTCAACGGGCTGGTGCTGGCGGCGCTGCTGCGCCGGCGCCTGGGGGCGTTCGGGCTGCGGGGCATCCTGGCGGGACTGGGGCGGGCGCTGGGCGCGGCGGCGGCCATGGCGGCGACGGCGTTTTTCGCGGAGCGCGCGCTGACGACCTGGCTCTACGTGCATCTGCCGCACAAGGCCGCGCAGCTGATCGGCGTACCGCTGGCCATTGCGCTGGGCGCGGCGGTGTACTTCGGCCTGGCCCGCCTGTTCCGATATCCGGAACTGGGATTCGTTGCCGATGCCCTCCGTTCCCGCAAGCAGAAGAAGTCCGGGGATGCCGCTTCCGCAGGGCAAGCGTAGGCGGGTCATGGCTGGCGCCAAGGTCATTCTCAGCGGGGAGATCGGCAGCGGCAAGAGCACGGCGGTGCGCGCCGCCATGGCGCGGCTGGGCTGGCGGACCCCGGCGGGATTTTTCACGCACTGGGGCGGGGCGGACCGGGGGGCGCCGGTGCTGGTTCTGGAAACCTGGAGGGGGGAATGCCGGCCGGTCGCCCGGCGCGTGGCGGCGCCGGTTGCGCCGGGCGGCCTGCCGTATCAGCTGGATGCGGAGGCGTTTCGCGCGGCGGCCGCAGCGGGTCTCGAACCCGCTGCCGGGGGCGATCCGGTGGTGATCGACGAATTGGGATTGATCGAACTGGGGGCGGAGGATGTCGCCGGCGCCCTGGCGGAGCTGTTTCGCGGTCCCGCCCCGGTGCTGGCGGTGATCCAGCGGCGTGCGCTGGATCGCTGGCTGGAGCGGCTGGGGCCGGGCGCCGCCGCGGTGCCGCGGTTCGACGTGGAGGCCGCCACGCGCGATGCCTTGCCGGAGCGGATTGCCGCGGTCTTTCTCCGTTCCCCCCGCGGAGACAGAGAACCGAGACCAGGGACCGGCGGTCAGACCGCGTAGCGCGGAACAGCCTAACAGCCAGCTGCGGACGAACACGGATTATGGAGTCTTGCCGATGTGAGTGACATCTTTCCGGTCATGTCGAGCGCAGTCGAGACATCTCGGCCCCATCCCAACGGCCGGCCTGCGGGACCAGGCCGAGATCCCTCGACTCCGCTCGGGATGACAGCCATGAATAATCCGGGTGGGTTCAGGTTGTTACCCACTATGACAAAGTTCAATAGGATCGTCTGTAGCTGCGCCCGCCGGGCGCGGAAGGTGCCGGGCTCAGTGCGGAGAGGGGGCAGCCGGGACCGGCTCTGCCTCGGGCGGCTGCCGGGTCAGGCTGTAGTGGGGGGTAGAGGCGAAGAACCCGGGGGCATCCACCTGGCGGATCAGGAAGGCTTGCACGTCTTCCGGGCTTCCCGTCAGGACATAGCCGTTATCCCTGGAGCTTTCCGCCAGCAGGGACAGGCCGGCTTCCGCGGCGCGGGCCTCGAAGGATTCGAGGTCAACGGGGTACAGGGACAGGGTGTTGTTCTCCAGACGGACCTTGTACAGAATGTGAGCCGGCAGCAAGGCAAAGGCATTGAATCCTTCCGGCTCCGAAGGACTGATCTGCAGCAGCAGGGTATCGCCGATGCAATGGAGACTCGCGGTCAGGGTGCTGGATTCCTGCTGCCGGTCCGTGGCCTCGATCGTATAGCTTCCCGCTTCGCCGGTGAATACCGCCGTGGTTTTCGCGTTGTCGTCGCGCCAGATTCCGGCCAGCGAAGGCTCCGCCGCCCGGGATTCATCGGACAGCCACGGATGGACCGAGCGCACCAGGCAGCCGGCGGACAGCAGCAGCACGGCGAGCCATGGAAGACGGGATCGCCGCGCCTTCACGTCAATGCACCAGCAGGACGGGGACGGGGGCGCGGGAGGCCACATGGGCGGCGGCGCTGCCGATGAGGCGGTCGTAGATCCACCCGTGTCCGTGGGAGCCCAGCGCGATCAGGTTGCAACCGGTTTCCGCCGCCTTGTCGAGCAGGCAGAGGGCGGGCGCGCCGACGGCGGTGATCGAGGCGGCGGCGCATTCGTGCGCCCGGGCGAGGCTGTGCGCCTCGAGGGCGTTCTTCTGGGCTGTCGCCAGGTCGCTTTCGCGCTCGGCCACGGCCAGGATCACCAGCGGAACCTGGAGCCCGTTGGCCAGTTCGACGGCTTCGTGCAGGGCGCGGCCGGCGGCGGGCGAGCCGTCCGTGCCGACCAGGATTTTCCGGACCGGCTGGAATTCGGCGGGCGTGACGAGACAGGGGCGGCGGGCGCGGCGAATGAAACGTTCCATGGTCGAGCCGGTGAACTCGGGGCCGGCGTGCTCGCCCTGGCGGCCCAGCACGACCAGTTCGGTCCGCGCCTGGATTTCGCCGAAGACCTGCGCGGGATGGCCGAATTCCAGCGATGAGGTCAGGGCGATGCCCGCGGCCCTGGCGCGTTCTTCGGTTTCCTTCAGCAAGGCTTCCCCGCGGGTGCGCAGGGCTTCCTGCAACCCGTTCAGCACTCCGGGATTCCAGGGAATCAGGCCGGTCTGGGGTGCGATGATCGGAAAATCGAGCATGCGCGAATCCACCACATGGACGGCTTCGAGCTGGGCATTCAGGCGGAGGGCAAGATCCATGGCGTATTCCCGCGCCACGTCGCCGTGGGCCGAACCATCCACGCCGAAAAGGATGTTTTTGATCATGGCGTCACCTCGTTCCTTGACAGCCGGAATGATGGCGTTCCCGGCGGGGTTTGGCAAGAAGGGAAGAAGGTGGAGGGTGGGAAAAGGCGATAAAGGCGCATCTGCGATGAGGTGCATGCACGGGTCATATTGAGCGAAGGCGCGCAGCGCCGGAGTCGAAATATCTCGGCCTGATCCCAACGGCGGGCCGGCGGGACCGAGCTTGAGATCCCTCGACAAGCTCGGGATGACAGGCGCCGGTGGCCATGGTTTATTTCTGGATTGCGGGCACCGAATTGCAGATGCGCCCGCCGTCACTCCAGCCGTTGGAGGGCGTTGCGGAGGGCGTCGGGGGCCCAGCGGCGATAGAGAAAGTCGGCGCGGGGCAGCAGGGGGAGGCCGGGCGGCAGGGGGGATCGCAGCGGCGTTTCCAGCAGGGTATAGATGCGGCAGCGGCGGTTGACGACCCGCACGGGTTCGCCGGCTTTGGAGACGAGGGATTCCTCCGTGAAATCGCATTTACCCGGGCCGGGGCAGGCGCCGAGCCGCGCGGCGTGCGGACAGGATTCGGACAGAAACAGCGGGGGATCGCGATGGACGGGCCAGACCAGGGCGTAGGGGTGGCGGGCGGCGAGGACGGCGACGTTCTCCGGCGTGTCTTCGGGCGACACCGTGAAGCGCGAGAGTCCCTGCCGGCGCAGTTCGGCGATGGCCGCGGTGTTCAGGGTGTAGAGCGACCAGTCGGCGGAAAGCTCCAGCCCGGCGTCGCGGGGAAGGAATTCGAGGGCCGAAAGATTGGCGGCTTCCCACCGGCGGATGCCGGCATCCAGGAAATGGCGGATCTGCGCCGTCAGGTCTTCGCGGTCCCGGGCGCGGGTGATCATGGGCAGGGCGAGGCGCACCGCGATGCGCTCCGGCAGCCGCGCCAGCGCCTGTTCGATGGTCTCGACGGGTTCGCGCCCGAGTTCGATGATGAGTTCGGTGACGCGCGGAAGATCGCCGTCCGGGAAGGCTTCCAGCAGGGCGGCGGGCTGGTCGGTCTTCAGCAGGAACGGGGACATTCCTGCGGAAGGGGGCTGGGGGCCGGGTTCAGGGGTCAGGGGGGAGAGGGATGCGATGGTGGATTCAACGTAAGTTTCGCGGGCACCCTGCAGTTGAGTTTCGAGGGCGGTGGCGAGGTCGCGGCGGAGGGCATTGAGCTGCGAGACGGGAATGAACAGGTCGGGGCCGGTGCAGGCCAGGTTATGCAACTCAAAAGGAGTATCGCCGAGCTTGGCAAAGGCCGATTGCAGCGCGCCGGCCATGGCGCCGGCCTTGCGGGCCGGGGGGAAGGGGCCCTCGAGGGAGATAGAGGCGGCGAGTTCATGGCCATCGGCGACGGCGGAAGCAGAGACCGCGGCGCGGGATTCGGACAGATCGAATCGAATCTCCACCGGAAAGCGCCGCCGCAGGTCGCGCGGGTTGGGCAACTCAAAGCGGTAGCGGCGCTTGACGGCCTGGGACGAGGCCAGGAACAGGGGGGTGCCTTTTTCGACAGGCGGGGCGCCGGGCGGTACGGGCACCTGCACGCGGGAGCCGGGCGGCACCTCGAAAGCGCGCTTCCCGTCGGGCAGGACGATTTCCTCCACCGCAAAGCCGTACGGACGGGTTTCGCCGGGCGGTTCGAACTGCAGGCCGTCGTGGACTTCCAGGGGGCGTTCGGTACGGAAGCGGAGGAAGCCGCGGCCGGCGAGTTCGACGCGGCCGACCGGGGTGCCGCGGTGGCCCGTGGCGGCGGGGTCAATGACGTCGCGGTTGGCGCGCGAGCGGAGATAGAGCCCGGTCCAGGGCCGGGAAAAGATGGTGCGCAGGTCATGGGCGCACGACTCCTGCTCGCCGGGGGCGAATGTGCCGTCCAGGAGCTTGCGGTGGTAGTTCACCGCGGCGGCGACGTAGAGGGGCGATTTCTTGCGGCCTTCGATCTTGAGCGACGCGATGCCGGCCTCGACCAGATCGGGGATCGAACCGCCCGCGGCGAGGTCCTTCATGGAGAACACGAGGCCGCCGGTTCCGGTCTCCGGGCGACTATGGTTGTTATAACAACCATAGTCCTGAACCCCGCCGTTTTCGTCATTATGGTTGTTATAACAACCATAATCGGCGCCGGGCGCCGGCCGGAAGGCGTCGCGGCAGGGATAGGCGCAGGCGCCGCGGTTGCCGGAGCGTCCGCGCAGGAGCGCGGAGTAGAGGCACAGGCCGGAATAGGAGTAGCACAGGGCGCCGTGCAGGAAGGTTTCGAGTTCGACGGGGGAGTGGCGGGCGATGGCGCGGAGTTCGGCCAGGGTGAGTTCGCGGGCGAGGGTGACGCGGGTGAAGCCGAGGCGGGCGGCGGCGCGGACGCCTTCGAGGTTGTGGAGGGCCATCTGGGTGGAGGCGTGCAGGCGCAGGGCGGGGAAATGGCGGCGGGCGAGGCGGGCCACGCCGAAATCCTGCACGATGACGGCGTCGGCGCCGCAGTCGGCGCAGAGGGCGAGGGAGCGGAGGAGGTCGGGCAGTTCGGCGTCGCGGAGGAGAGTGTTGAGGGTGACGTACACGCGGCGGGGGCGGGGCCGGGAGTGGGCGAAGGCGACGACTTCCTCGAGGTCGCGGGGGGAGAGGTTGACGGCTTCGGCGCGGGCGGAGAAGCGGGGCAGGCCGGTGTAAACGGCGTCGGCACCGAAGGCGAAGGCGGCGTAGGCGGAGGCTTTTTCGCCGGCGGGGGCGAGGAGTTCGGCGGTGCGGCGGGGGGCGGTCATGCGGCGGCCGGACGGGGTGGGGCGGATGGGAGCGAAGAGAGGATTTCTTTTGGAATCGGCCGGCGCGAAAACCAACCCGCGTCTTTTCCATTCTGCCGCTTCGCGGCCGACCTCTCGTGGACACGAGTCCAACTCGGGTCGTCCGCGAAGCGGCACCTCTGGAAAATCCACCGGTTATTTTCGCGAGAAGCCCCGGCCAATTCCAAAAGAAATCCTCTGCATCCACGTCCTGCGGACGGCGGAGGAATGAGGGAAGGAACATCCGTATTGTGCGGACGGCGGAATGTTCCGGATTTTCCACGGTGTGGAAAAAGTTTTTCCATGGCGTGGAAAATCCCGGAAAAAATTTTCCATGGCGTGGAAAAAAACGGCGGAATTTTCCACGGTGTGGAAAATCCTGCTGAAGCAGGACAGGCATTTTTTCCATGGCGTGGAAAACGGGCCGGAAATTTTTCCATGGCGTGGAAAACGGGGGTCATGGGTTGTCCCGGGCGTCGGCGTCGAGGGCCTGGCGGGTATCGCGGGCGATCTGGGCGGCGGCGGCGGCGGCATCGGGGAAGGGGATGTGTCCGCGGAGCCGGCGGGTGAAGGAGATATCGAGGGCGTGACCGTAGAGGTCGCGGTCGAGGCCGGGGACATGGATTTCGACGACGGGGCCGAAGTGGACCTGGGCGGGGTCGGCGGGGTCGGGGACGAAGGCGGCGCCGGGGCGGGGGCCGTCGGGCAGGTGGAGGCGGGCGGCATAGATGCCGGGGGCGGGGCGGATGGGCAGGATGGGGCGGAGGTTGGCGGTGGGGAAGCCGAGGGTGCGGCCGACGGCGCGTCCGCGCACCACTTCGCCGGCGAGGGTGAAGGGGCGGCCGAGCAGGACGCGGGCGAGGGGCATGTCGCCGGCGGCGACGGCGGCGCGGATGCGGGTGCTGGAGACCGGGGCGCCGTCGTGCTCGACGTGCGGGACGATCCGGGCCGCGAGGCCGGCGGAGCGGGCCAGACCGGGGAGGGTGCCGGCGTGGCCGGCGCGGTTTTTGCCGAATGTGAAGTTCTGTCCGACGGCGATTTCAGCCAGGCCGGGGAATTCCATGCGGAGCAGGGCGAGGAATTCGGCGGGGCCGAGGGCGGCGAGTTCGCGGGTGAAGGGGAGG
Source organism: Kiritimatiellia bacterium (assembly GCA_040768005.1). Classification (GTDB taxonomy): domain Bacteria; phylum Verrucomicrobiota; class Kiritimatiellia; order CAIQIC01; family Lenti-01; genus JAAZFE01. The sequence continues at coordinate 25,147 of JAXGNL010000012.1, read as the reverse complement.
GTATGGATGGGGCCGATGCCGCAGGCGGCGATCCAGGCCTGGTTCTGGGCGGGGGTGGCGAGGAGGACGGGTGCGCGGGCGGGATCGAGCACCGAGGCGACATGGGGATGGAAGGTCAGGCAGCCGGCGATGCCGCCGCGCGTCCGGGCGGATTCCACGGCGGCGCGGAACACGGCCTGGTGGCCGCGATGGACGCCGTCGAACTGGCCGATGGCGAGCACCAGCGGGGGGGCGGTGTCGGCTGGCTTGGATGGGGATGCGGACATGTGGCGGACACTCTACCACAGGCGCGGGGCGGAGGAAAAGAGCGGCGGCAGGGCGCATCAGGGCGAACGCATCTACATCCTCCGATCCATTCAACGCAAGAGTCGCAAGTGACGCGAAAGGAACGCAAACGCCGATCCGAACAGCCGGAATGGGGCCGTCTCTGGGTCGGGTTTTCTCGCATGGGCCGGGAACCGGCATGTTGGAATATAAAACAGGCGCAAGGCAACGGAGTAGCCCTCCGGCGCTTGCGACTGCGGATTTCACGGATCCCGACCTCTGCAGAGTCGGACGGATGGGGGGAACAGGGGCAGGGGGAAGGAGGCGGCGGGGGATTCAATGTGTCCAAGTGAGGTCTGTCATCCCTGAGCGGAGTCGAGGGATCTGGGCCTGGTCCCGCAGGCCGGCCATCGGGATAGTGCCCAGATATTTCGACTCCGGCGCTGCGCGCCTACGCTCAATATGACCCCAAAGGTGCTCCCATCGCAGATGCGCCGCGGCGGCAGGGCGGGGACGTCCGGTATTGATTTCGCGGGGGGGCGGGGTAGGGTGGGCGCGTTTTCAACCCCGAGGATTTCCCATGGATTTGACCGCGCATGAAATCGAGTTCCGCGAGCAGCGGCTGGCGCATCTGGAGACGCTGAAGGCGGCGGGCCACCGGCCGTACGGGCGGGCGTTCGAGCGCACGGGGTCGCTGGCGGACATCCGTGCCGGGTTTGCCGAGGGCCGCCCCGTGCGGGCGGCGGGGCGCGTGGTGGCCGTGCGCGAAATGGGCAAGAGCACGTTCGCCCACCTGCAGGACGGCACGGACAAGTTCCAGATCTACGTGCAGAAAAACGCGCTGGGCGACGACTCGTTTTCGGCGTTCAAGGCGGTGGATCTCGGGGATTTCATCGGGGTGGAGGGGGAGCTGTTCACGACGCGCACGGGGGAGCCGTCGATCAAGGTGCAGCAGTGGGAGCTGCTGGCCAAGGCGCTGCATCCGCTGCCGGAGAAGTGGCACGGGTTGCAGGACACGGAGGTGCGCTACCGCCAGCGGTACCTGGACCTGATTGCGAATCCGGACGTGCGCCGGGTGTTCGACGCGCGCAGCCGCCTGCTGTCGCATTCGCGGCGGGAGCTGGAGGCGCGGGGCTACTTCGAGGTGGAGACGCCGGTGTTGCAGGCGCTGGCGGGCGGGGCGATCGCCGCGCCGTTCCGGACGCACTACAACGCGCTGGGGCAGGAGATGTTTCTGCGGATCGCGCCGGAGCTGTATCTGAAGCGCCTGCTGGTGGGCGGCTATGACAAGGTCTTCGAGATGGGCAAGAATTTCCGCAACGAGGGCCTCGACCGGTCGCACAATCCGGAGTTCACGGCGCTGGAGATCTACGAGGCGTACGGCGACATGCGCACGATGATGAAGCTGGTGGAGGAGCTGGTCAGCGGGGCGGCGCAGGCGGTCTGCGGCACGATGCAGGCGGGCAAGGAGGGGCAGGAGCCCGTGGACCTGACGCCGCCGTGGCGCGTGGCGACCTATCACGACCTGGTGCGCGAAAAAGCGGGAGCGGACTGGTTCGAGCGGCCGGTGGAAGCGGCGCGCGAATGGGCGCGGGCGCAGGAGCTGGACATTCCGGACGGGATGACTCACGCGCAGATCACCCACGAGGTTTATGACAAGCTGGTGGAGAAGACGCTGTGGCAGCCGACGTTCGTGACGCGGCTGCCGGCGGAGCTGGTGCCGCTGGCGAAGCGCTGCGAGGACGATCCGTCGCTGGTGGATGTCTTCGAGCTGGTGGTGCGCGGACGCGAACTGGCGCCGGGCTACACGGAGCTGAACGATCCGCTGGACCAGCGCGCTCGCCTGGAGGAGCAGGCGGGCGGCGACGCCTCGAAGCTGGACGGGGATTTCCTGCGCGCGCTGGAGCACGGGATGCCGCCGGCCGGCGGCATGGGCATCGGCATCGACCGCCTGGTCATGGTGCTGACGGGCGAGGAAAGCGTGCGCGACGTGATGCTGTTCCCGCAGATGAAAACCGCGAACCGAAACCGGACGACGAGCCGCCCGCCGAATGACGCTGCCGTTTTCACTGTTCCTGGCGCTGAAGTACCTCAAGCCGAAGAGGACGTTCCTCTCGGTGGTGACGCTGCTGTCGGTGCTGGGGGTGCTGCTGGGGGTGGCGGTGCTGATCATCGTGCTGTCGGTCATGACGGGCTTCGACGACATGTGGCGGACGAAGATCCTGGATTTCAACGCGCACCTGACGGTGGCGGTGCCCGGCGGACTGGCGGGCGAGGAAGAAGAGCTTTGCGAAACCATTGAATCCGTGCCGGGGGTGAAGGGGGCGGCGCCGTTCCTGCAGAGCCTGGTGTTCATCCAGAAGCCGGACGGGCAGGTGGAGACGCCGTTGCTGCGGGGCATTGATCCGGAGCGCGAGGGGCGGGTCAGCCGGCTGGCGGAGAATCTCGTGGCGGGGGAATTCTCGGTGGAGGACGGCGGGGTGGTGCTGGGGCAGAATTTGGCGGAACGGCTGGGCGTGGGGGTGGGCGACACCCTGACGGTGTATTCCCCGGCGACGTTCCTGGCCGAGGACGAAATCCGGCTGCCGTCGGAAATGCGGGTGGCGGGCCTGTTCGAGATGGGGATGTGGGAATTCGACGCGGGGTACGTGGTCGGTTCGCTGTGGGAGGCGCGCGATTTCTGCGCGGGGGCGGGCTACGAGGCGATCCAGGTGATGGCGGACGATCCGTATGCGGCGGGGGACGTGGCCGCCGCGCTCCGGGAGCGGCTGGGGCCGCGGGTGCGGGTGACGACCTGGATGGAGCAGAACCAGCAGCTGTTCGCGGCCCTGCGGGTGGAGAAGAACATGATGTTCTTCCTGCTGATATTCATCACGATCGTGGCGGCGTTCGGCATCACGAACACGCTGATCACGGTGACGGTGCAGAAGACGCGGGAGATCGGCCTGCTGCGGTCGCTGGGATTTTCGTCGGGGTCCATCATGCGGGTGTTTTTCTGGCAGGGCTGGGTGGAGGGGCTGCTGGGCACCACGCTGGGGATTGCGGCGGGCCTGGCGGTGCTGAAGTACCGCAACCACCTGCTGCGGTTCCTGAACGACCGCTTCGGCATGCAGCTGCTGCCGGAGGAGCTGTACCATCTGGCGGAGCTGCCGTCGCGCACCGTGCCCGGCGACGTGGCGCTGGTGGCCGTGTCGGTGCTGGTGATCTGCACGCTGGCGGCGGTGATTCCGGCGTGGCAGGCGGCGCGGCTGGATCCCGTGGGGGCGCTGCGCTATGAGTAGCCTGATCGAAGCCGTGGACGTCCGGCGCTCGTTCCCGATGGGGGCGCGCACCCTGGATGTGCTGCGCGGCGTCTCGCTGGCGGTGGCCGAGGGCGAGTCGCTGGCGATTTCGGGCATGAGCGGCGCGGGCAAGAGCACGCTGCTGCACGTGATGGGCGGGCTGGACCGGCCGACGGCCGGCCGCGTGCTGTACCGCGGGCGCGACCTGTATGCCGCGGGGGACCGCGAGCGGTCGGCCATCCGCGCCCGGAAGATCGGTTTTGTGTTCCAGGCGTACCACCTGCTGCCGGAACTGACGGTGCTGGAGAACGTGCTGCTGCCGGGACTGAGCGCGCACGGGGCATTTCTGCGGGGCCGCGCCCTGCGCGAACGGTCGGCGATGCTGCTGGACCGCGTGGGGCTGTCCGCCCGCGCCCTGCACCGTCCCAACGAGCTGTCCGGCGGCGAGCAGCAGCGCGCCGCCATCGCCCGCGCCCTGATGAATGCGCCCGAGCTGCTGCTGGCCGACGAGCCGACCGGCAACCTCGATTCGAAGACCGGCGATGAAGTCCTGCATTATCTTTTCGAACTGGCGGTCGAACAGGGGCTGACGCTGGTGATGGTGACGCACAACGAAGCCGTCGCCGCCCGCTGCCGCCGCCACGTTGAACTGCGCGACGGCCGGCCCGTGGCGTAACGCCGCCGGCGGGGCGGGGCTGGGGGGGGCAGTGAGCGGCTCACCCGGAGGGTTCGCCCTACCTCGGGCCATTATTTCCGCACCAGTGCGGCATAGGGGTCAGCAGGGGTCAGTCCTTGCATTGTAGCAATATGATTGACAGGGCGGGGTTGGCGGGAAGAAACTGAGATTCATGCCCAGAAGTCCGCGAATTGAATATCCCGGGGCGGTATACCATGTGATGTGTCGGGGGGATCGCCGGGAAGCCATTTTCAAGGTGGATGAAGATCGTTTACGTTTTTTGGAGACGTTAGGGCAGGCCTGCGAGCGGATGGAGTGGCGGATCCATGGATATGTGTTGATGCCCAATCACTATCATCTGCTGTTGGAAACACCCAGCGGGGGGTTGGTTGATGGCATGCGTTGGTTGCAGACTACATACACGGCCCGGTTCAATGCCCGACATCATTTGTGCGGACATTTGTTTCAGGGGCGCTACAAAGCCATCATCATGGATCCCGGCGAGCCGGGCTATTTCCGGACAGTCAGCGACTATATCCATCTGAATCCGGTCCGGGCCAGAATGTTGAAAACGGCTTCTGAACGACTGGAGGACTTTCCGTGGAGCAGCTATCCGGCGTATATCGGTAAAGCCGCTCGCCCGTTCTGGCTGGATACAAAACGGGTTTTGGGTAGCTGCGGCCTGAACCGGCAAGGCTATCTCCAATATATTCAGGGACGGGTTCGGGACGTTCTCGGCAAAAGCGAATTCTTGTCGGCGGAATGGAAATCCATTCGGCGCGGATGGGTGTTGGGAGGTGACGGCTTTCGAGAAGAGATGCTGGAACGCATTGGCGAGCGTATGAAGACGCGGAAACGCGAATCGTATTCGGGCGAAGAAGTGAAGGGACAGGATCGAAGAAAGGCAGAGGCCCTTTTGCAAAAAGGGCTTCAGGCACTGAAAGCCAATTTGAAGGATGTCCGAAACTGGAAAAGCACGGATAAACGGAAACAAGCCTTGACCTGGTTGATCCGTTCCGCCACGCCGGTTTCTTGCGAATGGATTTGTGAGCAGCTGAATCTTGGGCATCGAAGCAACATCAGCCGGGCAGTTCGGGCGGTTGAAATGCGGGGAGATGATCGCGGGTGCCTGAAGTCTATAATGCTACAATGCAAGGACTGACCCCTATTCCCTGTTGCCCCTGTTGAACTGCGCGACGGCCGGCCCGTGGCGTAACGCCGCCGGCGGGGCGGATGGGGTGGATTTTCCGGGTGGATGGGGGCCGGCGGATTGCGGCTGGCCCGGAGGATCCGCGCGGGTCCCCTTTCAGGGCGCCGGCGGATGGCGGGAGAAAATCTGCAGGCTGTAGCGGCCGATGCGGAGGGCGGTGCCGGGGGGCTCGCCGACGGCCTCGACGCGGTCGGTGCCGAGGTCGCGGAAATCGGGGGCGTAGCGGGAGGAATCCGAGTTGAAATGGCAGTACCAGGTGCCCGGGGCGGGGAAGGGGATGGGGCAGGCCTCGGTGTCATAGTCCACGGCCGAGAAGTTGGCGACGACCACCACCGGGTCGTCGGGGCGGTCGGCGTGCCAGCGGACATAGGCAATCAGGTTGAGATGGTTGTCCAGGTGGATCACGCGGACGCCCGCGCCGCGGAGGCCGGGGGCGGTGCCGTCGAGGTTGCGGCGCAGGCGGATCAGGTCGCGATAGGCCTGGACGATTCCGGCATGGGAGTCCAGCCGTTCCCATCGCAGGGGGGTGTCGTCGTGGAAGGGCAGGGTTTCGTGCAGTTCCTGCCCCTGGAAAATCATGGGGATGCCGGGGGTGGTGAAGACGACGGCGGCGCCGAGCAGGGCGCGCTTGCGCGCCCAGATGCTTTCGGGATCCTCCGGATGGATCATGGACGGCACGCGGCTGCGGTTGTCGTTCATCGTGGCGATGTAGTCGTGGGCCTCGGTGAAGATCACGCGATGGAAGCCGGGCCAGTCGGTGAGCGTGCCGGCGACGGTATCCATGTCGCGTTCGGGGTCGCGGGCGGTGGCGAGCTGCTGGAAGAGGGCCCATCGGTGGCCGACATCCCATTGGGCCTGGAAGCCGATGTCGTGGTCGAAGGCGTGGTCCTCGGCGATGCGCAGGACGTGCGGCCGGGTGCGTTCCATGCCGGCGTTGATGTCGCGCAGCAGCTCGAGGCCCTGGGGATTGGCGCCCTGGTCGGTGTGGAGAATGTGATAGACGGAATCCCATCGGAAGCCGTCGAGGCGGTATTCATCGGTGAACATCTGCACCTGGTCGCGGATGAAGTCGCGGATTTCGGGGCGGCCGTAGTCGGGGCGGGTGGAGCCCCAGGGGGTGTGGATGCGGCCGTCGCAGTAGAAATAAATGCCGCCGAGATCGTTCTCGCTCCAGCCGTCGAAGCGCCACAGATCGAGATCAGTGGGGCCGTAGTGATTATGGACCACGTCGGCGAAGACGGCGATGCCGCGGGCATGGGCGGCGCGGACGAAGCGCTTGAAGGCGTCGGGGCCGCCGTAATCGGTTTCGATGGCGAAGAGGTCGGAGGGGTTGTAGCCCCAGCTGCGGCCGCCGGGGAATTCGTTGACCGGCATGAGCTGGATGGCGTTGATGCCGAGATCGCGCAGGTAGTCGAGGCGCGGGATGGCGTCGTCGAACGCGGCGGGCGGGGGGAGGCCGGCGAAGGTGCCGATGTGCAGCTGATAGAGCACCAGGTCTTCGCGGGGGATGGCGGGCGGGGCGTCGCCGTTCCAGGCAAAAGCGGCGGGGTCGTACAGAATGGAATCGCCGATGGAATGCCCGACACGGCGCGCGCGCGGATCGCGTTTCCACAGATTGCCGTTGAAGACGTACTTGTATCGGTGACCTTCGCGGGCGGCGGGCAGGGTGAGGGCCCAGACGCCGCTGGCGGTTTCGGGGGTCATGGGGACGGGCTGCCAGTCGGTGAATTCGCCCGCGACGGCGGCGGAATCGGCAAACGGCGCCCAGACGCGGAAGACGGTGCCGCTGGCGGTCGGGAACGCGCCGAGCGGCGGCGGCTGGGCCCGGGCGGCGAGCGAGAGAAGACAGGCGGCGATCCAGGCAACGCAGAACCGGTTCATGGACCGACAATAGCCGCGGGAATATCCCGATGACAAGTTGGATTGGATCGGACAGCCGAACAGGCAACTACGAAAATCGCGAAAGACACGAAAAAAAAGGGGGGCAGCCGGCACAGTCAACTTTGGACCTGCCACGAGCAGGTTCGGGATGCAAGACAACAGCGATAAAAACAAATACAACACGCGACAGGAGCCGCGTGCCACGGAACAGTCGAGCAGCCCAACATCCAGCTGCGGATCCCGACCTCTTGCAGAGTCGGGACGGATTGTATGGATCGATTATGGATCGGCTTTGGAGAGCGGCGGAAGGGGGTTCACGACAGAAAACAAAGAGGCACGGAGGGAATCCATGAAAATCCGTTGTTTCGGCTGTTTCTCTGTGTTCTTCCGTGGCCCTCTGTGGTGATCGGTCCCCGGCTGGTACGAGTAGGATTACGAGTAGGATTAGGATTACGAGTACGAGTAGGATTAGGATCAGGATTACGGGTAGGATTAGGATTACGAATACAAATAGGATTCGGGGGGGGGCGTCAGGCGATGGGGTGCCAAAGGCGCCAGAGGAACGCGGCGAGAAGCGCGGCAAGGGCGGCCCAGGGGATCCATCGGGGCAGGGGCGTTTTGCGCGGCAGAAGCAGGAGGGCGGCGCAGGGCGCGGCGAAGAACAGGAACGGGTTCAGGGCGAACGCGGCGCGGACCTGGCCGTGAAGCAGGAGATGGGCGGCCCGGAGCCCGCCGCAGGCGGGGCAGTCCAGGCCGGTTGCGGCATGAAGCGGACAGCGGGGATAGAAGGCGTGGTCCGCGGGGTTGAGGAAAAACAGCAGTGCGGCCGCCGCCAGGCCGACGAGCGCCAGCAGGCCCCAGGCGAATCGGCTGGACGGAGTCGGGGGCATGGCGCGGGGCGGAAAAGCCGAGGCGATCAGGCCTTGGGCGGTTTCCTGCCGAGACGGGCGAGGACGGCTTTAAGATCGTCCCAGCAGGGGGCCTTCTTGCTCGGGTCGCGCAGCAGATAGGCGGGGTGGAAGGTCAGCATGACGGGGATGCCCTCGAATTCGCGCCAATGGCCGCGGGCCTTGCCGATGGGCAGGGTTTCCTGGACCAGCCCGCGGGCGGCGGTGGCGCCGAGGCAGACGATCAGTTTGGGGCGGATGACGGCGATCTGGCGTTTGAGGTACGGGATGCAGCCGGCCATTTCTGCCGGGGTGGGGACGCGGTTGCCCGGGGGCCGGCATTTGACGATGTTGCCGATGAACACCTCGTCCCGGGTGTAGCCCATGGCGGTGATCATTCGGGAGAGCAATTGTCCGGCGCGTCCGATGAAGGCAATGCCCTGGGCGTCTTCGTCGGCCCCGGGACCTTCGCCGACAAAGAGGATGTCGGGGCGGAGCGGCCCCTGGCCGGGGACCGTGTGCTGGCGGGTTTTGGAAAGGGGACAGAGCCGGCAGGCGGCGATTTCGTCCACGATCGGCTGAAGGGGGGCGGGCACCACGAAGGCGGGCCGGGCCGCGGGGGCCGCTGCCTGCCGGGATCGTGGCCGGGAAGGCGGGAGGGGCCGCTTGCCGGAAGCGGGCACATGGGTGATGCCCTGTTCTTTCAGATATTGGAGGTATTCGATGGCTTGCTGGCGGACGGGCGGGCTCTTTTTCATGAGGGCCGACTATAGCGGGCGGACAATGGTCAAATAAAGACAAATCACACAGCCAGTGCGGACAACGGGATGCCGGAAATCAGGAAAGAACGGAATATTTATAACATAATGCTCTGCATAATGATAGAATATACTATCAGCCTATTATTCAAGGAATTGTGAGTTCGGTATAAAAACAGATCCGTTACAATTATTTAAAATGGGAAAAGTGAATCCAGCGGGGTTTAATCGCGAGAATATTGCATGTAATATTAGGAAGAATGTATCATAACTATCTAGAATATAGAAGTAACGGTATATATAAAAAAATTTTTCCGTATTTTTCTGCGGATTCGATAAAGTCAAATGGTTTCCATCCGAGTCCTGGCGGCCCCGCCATTCCTGTCGGGAGTGATCCTTCTCCGCGATCCATGGAACGGGGGGGAGGGGGGCAACCAGGCCGGCCAAAATCATCCAGTCTCGCCCCCCTAAAAAAAGTGAGTTTTCTATATTATATGGATTGTCAATGTCCGGAACTCATAATATCTTTTTAACAACGAGAGGTCTGCCCGAATCAATGAGTGCCGAAGAGCAGTTGGAAGAAATCCGAGAGCATGTCGGCACAAGGACGGCAGGCGTTCGGGCATTGGAGTCGCAATCATGAAAAAGACGCCATCCGGGATTATTCCGGAAAGAGTGTGGTTGTGCGCGGTCATCAGTCTGGTCCTGTGGGGCGTTGGACCGATTCCGTTGTGTGCACAGGAAGACGTGACCACCGTGCAGGGGATTGGCGCGCCGCTGTACGTGGGCAACCGCTCGCCGATTCTGGATCCGTTCGGCCGGCCCTTGCCCGGGGAGCATGCCGGACCTCTGCGCTCGCTGGTGGAATTGCGCGTGGTGCATCCGACCTATGGCATCATCCGGCCCAACACCAACGGCATGACGCATCCGCACAATCCGCTGTTGACGCCGGAAAGCGTCGGAGGGATGGGATTGAATACCACGGGGAAGGACCACGGGTTGTTCTGCCTGGTGATGCCCAAGCGGCCCGCGGCCGGCGAGCAGGTATTCGCCCGGGTGTATAACGCGCCCACGGCGGCGGCGGCCACGTTCTACGCCGACTCCGAGCCCGTGACGATGCCCACACGGGCGGACAGCGATCTGGTGCTGAATTTCGAGGCGGCGCGGGCTATCGACTGGCGGGATGACGACGGCGACGGGCTGGAAAATTCCTGGGAAAACCTGCTGGGGATTGATGACCGGCCGACGCCGGATTACGACGGCGACGGGATGAGCGATCTGCACGAATGGCTGGCAGGGACGGCGCCGGACGATCCGGATTCGAACCTGAGTTTCCGGCTGGTGCGGCGGGAGACCGATCCCGCGGTACTGGCGGCGGCGGGCGTGGAACTGGAGAATCCGGTGCGGGTCAGCTGGCAGTCCGTGCCCGGGAAGAAATACCGTCTGGAGCATGTGCCCCAGCTGGCGGCGATCGATCCGGAGACCGGCGAGCCGTACGCCTTCGAGCTGGTCCGGGAAGTGGTCGCCGGCAAGGGCGAATACACGATGGATGTCTGGGTGGACGTGGAAGTCAGCCCCTCCAGCACCTTCCGGGTGAAACTGGTGACGGAGTGAGGGTGGCCGTGAACCGCAACCCAACAGCCGCAACTACGCCTGCCCGCCCGTGGCGGGAATGCGCGAATTTTGCGAATGGTTTTGAACCACAGAGAACACAGAGTTTCACAGAGGGAAGAGTTCTCTCGCAAAGGGCGCGAAGGGCGCAAAGCGGGGAAGGCCTTGGCGATCTTGGCGTCCTTGGCGAGAGCCGGTTTTCTGGATCGGGATTTGAACCACAGAGGGCACAGAGGGACACGGAGCTTCAAATCCGTGTGTATCCGTCCCGACCTCGCAGAGAGTCGGGATCCGTGGTTGATTCGTCCGGCGGATCGGACCGGACCCATTTCGACGACCGGAATGCGACAATGCCAGGACTGACCCCTTTGGGATAACACGATGGCCACAAACGCCAACAGCTTGAACCCGGCCGAGGCGCGTACGATGTTGCATCGGCGCCGGGCGTTCCGGCTGGCGCTGGCGGGGCTGCTGCTGCTGGCGGTTGTGCCGCTGCTGCCGTCGCTTCCGGGCAAATTCCTGGACTGGGACGATCCGTACTACGTGACGCACAATTTCCGGATTCATCAGCTGTCATGGGCCAACGCCGCGGATCTTTTCCGGCTGGCGCCGCGCAACGGGCCGATTCCGAACGGGCAGTACACGCCGCTGGCGGAGCTGACGCTGATGGTCGAGCACCGGCTGGCGGGCCTGACGCCGTGGGTGTACCGGGCGACGAATGTCGCGATCCATGCGTTGAACGTGCTGCTGGTCTATGTCCTGCTGCGCAAGCTGCGCGCGGACCGGGCGTGGGCGTGGCTGACGGCCGCGCTGTTCGCCGTGCATCCGCTGCACGTCGAATCGGTGGCGTGGATTGCCGAGCGCAAGGACGTGCTGTGCGCCTTTTTCTATCTGGGGGCGATGATCAGCTATCTGCATTTCCGGGATACGGGCAGGCGTTGGCAGTACCTGGCGGCGCTGGCCGCCGGAGTCCTGGCGCTGCTGTCCAAGCCGATGGCGGTGACGCTGCCGGCGGTGCTGGTGCTGTGCGATTTGTACTTGCGTCGGCCGCTGGCGGAGCAGTGGAAGCGGCCGTGGCTGCTGCCGTTCGCGGGGCTGAGCCTGGTGTTCGCGGGGATCACGCTTCGAACCCACACCGGCTACGGCATCATCCGGGGCGGCGAGGTCGGCAACGTGGTGCAGAACGCGATGATGGCCTGCTGGAATTTCTTCTGGTTTGCGGGCAAGACGGTGTGGCCGGTCGGCCTGACGGCCTATGTGCCGGTGCCGCCGGCAGGCGCGGCGACGACGGTGCTGTATGTCCTGGCCCTGCTGGGGGTGGCGGCGCTGGCGGCGGGGCTGGCCGCCTATTCCCGGCGGCGCGGGCTGCGGCTGGTTCCGTTCGGCGTGTTCTTTTTCATGGCGGCGCTGCTGCCGGTGTCGCGGCTGGTGCCCATCGGCATCCGCTACATGGTGGCGGACCGGTTTTTCTATATTCCGGGCATCGGGTTTCTGATGCTGCTGGCCTGCGGCCTGGTTCGGTGGGTGCGGCGGCCGGGCGCGGCGCGGCCGGTGCGGATTGCGGCGGTGGCGGCGCTGGTGCTGGCCTGGGGCGGGCTGACTTTTGCGCAGAGCCGGGTGTGGCGGACCAGCGAAACGCTGTGGACGCATGTCCTGGAGCGCGTGCCCGACGCGACCGTGGCGCTCAACGGCCTGGCGCTGGCCCGGCTGAACGACGGCCAACTGGAGCGGTCCGACGACTATCTGCAGCGTTCGCTGCAGGCGGATCCCGACTTCGAGGAGACCTGGGCGCTGCGATCGCGGCTGGCGTACCGGCAGGGCGATCTGGAGGCCGCGGAGCGCTATCTGGACGTGGCGAAGACCAAGGGCCTCTCGCCTTTGCTGGGCGCGGATATCGAAGCGAAGTTGAAGAGCGCGGCGGGCGATCACCAGGGCGCCATCCTGGCGCGCAGCGCGTACGTGGAACTGCAGCCTGCGGCACCTGAATTCTACCGAGGGATGGCGTGGGACGCCCTGCATTTGGGGGACGAATCGCAGGCCCTGGCCTGCCTGGCAAAGGCGCAGGAACTCGCGCCCGCGGTGCAGGTCGAAATGGAGCGGTTCCTGTCCGCGAACGATCCGGAGTGGGCGCGCCAGCCGGAGCGGGTGCGGTTGCTGGCGGCCGGGATCGCCGTGTTTCCGGCCGCCTATGATTTTGCCCAGGACATGCACTTCCGGGTTCGCAACGAGGCGCGCGCGCTGAAGGAATACGACCTGATCCTGGCGAATTTCGAGGAAGCGCTGGCGTGCTGGCGCCGCGCGGCGGCCGCGGCCGGGGAGGCCGGCCCGCTGACGGCGGAGGCATTGAGCCACTTCGGGCGCATGCTGGGCATCGCGGCCTACAACAAGGGGTGTCTGCTGGCGAAGAGCGGGCGGACGGACGAAGCCCTCGCCGCCCTGCGCCGTGCCTTTGAACAAGACGCCTCGCTGCGGGCCAACGCCCGGACGGACGCCGATCTGGCGGCGCTGCGCGAAAATCCCGATTTCATTGAACTGACCCGGTCGCCCGACGCCGGAATGCGGCGCGGGGAATCCCTTCAGGCGCAGATCATATCGAACGCGAGGACGCTGTGAACATGAACGCAACCGGATCCTTTTGCCAGAACGAAACTGAACGGACCCATCCCGGACGGAAGAACCGAACCATGAACATGCTCCAATTCCTTTTCGGACGCGCCGTGCGCGCCCGCCGGCCCCGCGCGGGAGAATCCTCCCCGCCCATCGGATCGGTCCCCCGGCGAACCTCGGGGAACCCACTCGCGAAACGGAATGCTACAATGCAAGGACTGACCCCTTTGCTGATGCGGTCAATTGACCTTGACCAATTCTCGGTTCGGGGGCTAGGATTCCAACCCGGTATGAATGGATGTTTTTAGGTCGCAGGAAATACGGAGGTTGAATCGTGGGCACAACGAATCTTCACCATCGGGGTTTGAGTTCGGCAGAAGTCGTTGAGCAACGAAAGAAATATGGGGCAAACATCCTTACGCCACCCTCCAAAGACCCACTTTGGAAACAATGGCTAGAAAAGTTTGAAGATCCGACGATCATTATTTTGTGTGTTTGCGCCGCGATCGCCATTCTCGTCGGGCTGATCGAAAAAAACATACCGTGGGACGGGGTGGCGATTCTCGTTGCTGTGAGCTTGGCTACCGCAGGGGGGACCTGGAGCGAATACAAGGCGGATAAAGCCTTCGAGTTGCTGAAAAAAGACAGCGACAAAATCCCCGTCAAGGTGACCCGCGACGGTCAATTTCACACCATCAACAGCACTGAATTGGTGGTTGGCGATCTAATCCATTTGGAAAATGGCGACAAGGTCCCCGCCGATGCCAAGATATTGCAAGCGGTGGATCTGATGCTTGACGAGTCCTTGATGACGGGCGAGTCCGATGCCGTTTATAAACGTCCCGACGACAAATTGGTTGGGGGCACTCATGTAGTGATGGGTAGCGGGCTCGCCGAAATCACGGCGGTTGGTGACAAGACCGAGATGGGCAATCTGGCCAGCGCCTTAGGCAATGCCTTCATATGTCCGAACCCCGACCATGCGAAAATCTATCGGGAAGAGGGCAAGTGCGAAGTACCGGGCTGCGGGCAGGAATTGGAAGAACGGGCGGAGGGGGAAACGCCCTTGCAAAAACGCTTAGCCGGCTTAGCCGATCAAATCAGCGTTGGGGGCACCATAGCGGCCGTGCTCATCTTTATAGCCTTGGTCGGCAGCCAGATCATCGCTCTGTTGCGTGAAGCAGGAACCGGATGGGGGGATTGGAGCGCAATCGGAGCGCAATTGACGACACCTATGATCTGGCCCTTGTGGGTATTTGCCATTCTCGGCGCCCTAGGGCTCAAGATACTCTCCCTCGAATCCAAGAAATTCTGGATGACTCTGTGGAGCATCGCTGTCGCCGTTCTTGCCGCCATTGCCTGGCGTTTGGGCGCAGAGGAGTCGGTTAAGGCCGTTCTAAAATTCTTCATGGTGGCAGTGACGATCATCGTCGTTGCGGTTCCCGAAGGATTGCCCATGGCGATCTTTATCGCACTGGGTCTTGGAATGCGCAAGATCCGGGAAGATAATAACTTGGTGCGCAAAATGATGGCAGCAGAGACCATCGGCAGCGCAACGGTAATTTGCACCGACAAGACGGGCACCCTCACCAAAAACCAGATGGCGGTTGAAGAAATCTTCTTCCGTGGAAAACACTATAAAGGGACGGAGTGGCTTGCCCTCAAGAATGCGCCCGGATTCGACCTTCTTAGCTTGGGGTGCGCCGTCAATTCCACGGCTCAGGTGGAGCATTTGGACGGCCAGGTCAAATTTGTGGGCAACCCCACCGAAGGGGCCTTGCTGGTATGGTTGGAGAAAATGGGGCTGGATTATCAGGCCTTGCGCGAAGGAATGCCCATCCATAGTCGAGTCTGCTTCACCGCCGACCGCAAGATGATGACCTCGATCACCGGCAATGACGCCTGCACCCAATGTGGAGCATGCCCACTGGACGACATCGGCGTGAATATGTCATCGGTATATACCCAAAAAGACGGGTGCCGCATGGTATTTACCAAGGGCGCTCCGGAAAAGATTTTGCCGCTTTGCGAGAATTTTTATGTGGATGAAAAGACTCTCAAGCCATTAGCGGGCTGTAGGGCGGACATTGAGGGGACCATCAAAACGATGGCGTCCCAATCCATTCGTCCTCTGGCCATTTGCTGCAAAGTCCATCGCCGGCACGAAGCTCCAAAGGGAGAAGACGCCGCTCGGGACAGCGAGAACGGCCTGACATTGCTGGCCATCGTTGGCATGACCGATCCTGTGCGCGAAGACGTGCCAAAGGCCATCCAAGACTGTGGAATTGCAGGGATCGAAGTCAAGATGATCACGGGCGACCATCCTCTGACGGCCCATGCCATTGCTCAGAGGATCGGCATGCTCAAGCCAGGCGACATCGAGATGACGGGCGATGAATTTGCCCAGAAGTCTGACGACGAGGTCAAGGGGTTCCTCTCTAAACTTCGCATTATTTCCCGTGCCCGACCCGTGGAAAGCAAGGCGCGGCTGGTCGGCCTCTTGCAAGAAGCCGGACAAGTGGTGGCCGTTACGGGCGATGGGACCAACGATGCGCCGGCCCTCAAAAAGGCGGATGTTGGCATTGCCATGGGCATGAAGGGGACGGATGTAGCCAAAGAGGCCAGCGACATCGTGCTGACGGACGACAATTTCGGCAGTATCCTGCGGGCGGTACACTGGGGCCGGACCCTTTATGAAAATCTCCAAAAGTTTTTGCAGTTCCAATTGTCTATCAATCTATCGGCCCTCGGCATTGCCTTGGTCAGTCCGATTGTCGGTACGCTATTCCCGAATTCCGGATTCCAAATCCAGCCGCTCACGGTGCTCCAATATCTATGGATCAATCTAATCATGGATACCTTGGCGGCTATTGCGTTCGGCCTGGAACCTCCGCGGTTGGAGACCATGACGCAACCGCCGAAAAACACCAAGGAGCCTTTCCTTACCAAGATCATGTTGTCGAATATCTTGGTCTTGGGCATTTACTTCATGGGGCTCATTCTGGTTGTGCAGTCTACGGACATTCTAGGTTTGAACAAGTTCAGGGGGATTGTCTCCGACGAGCGGTTTGCTCTTATGAGCGCTTCGCTTGTCTTCAACTGCTACATTTGGTTCTCCATCTTCCATATGTTTAATGCAAGAAGCGTCATGGCGGGAAAGTCGGCCTTTGCCAATATCACTCGCAGCAGAAGTTTCTTCCTGATCATGGGTTTCGTCATCGTCATGCAAGTGGCCTTGGTCCAGTTTGGCGGCGCAGCGCTCAACACGGCCCCCCTCCCGCCCTCAGTTTGGTTCCGGGTGGTATTGCTGGGTGCCAGCGCGGTGCTTGTTGGAGAAGCGCTACGTTTGGTACAGCGCAGTTTCACGAGGGCGGCATGAGCTGCCCTGCAATGCAAACGAGAACACAAGACAACTGAATACAGGAGCTGAATATGGCTATCAATCTGGTCAAAGGGCAGCGAGCTGAAGTCGGCCTGCGCAAGGTGAATGTCGGACTTGGATGGGACCCAAGCCAGTCGGGTCAAACCGCCGATTTGGATTTGTCGGCATTTGGATTGTCCGGGAGCGGCAAGTTGGTTGAAGAACAGTTTTTCGTATTCTTCCAGAATCAGGCTTGCCGACCAAGCGATTGTATCATCCGGAGATGACCGTTCAGGCGGGAACAGCGACGGCGGAGATGATGAAGTCATTACCGTAGATCTCGCAAAGTTGGACCCACGGGTGGAGCAAATCATATTCACGGCCACGATCTACGACTCCCGGACAAAGAAGCAAAATTTCGGGCAGGTAAAGAATGCTTATATCCGCATATGCGATGCGGCGACAAAAGAGGAAATCTGCAAGTACGAGCTGTGCGAGGATTTTTCGGTCGAAATGGCCGTTGAGTTTGGCCGGCTCTACAAACGGAATGAAGTATGGAAATTTGAGGCGATGGGCAATGGGTTTGCCGAAGAAATTGAATATTTTGTAAATAAGTACCAGTAAAGGAGGTCAAGCCATGGCAATTAATCTTCAAAAGGGTCAGCGCGTTGAGATCGGATTGACGAAAGTATGTGTTGGACTCGGATGGGATCCAAACACGAGCAGTTCATCAGCCGATTATGATCTGGACGCCTCGGCATTTATGCTGGGCGCAAACGGCAAGATTCCCAGTGATGAATTCTTTGTATTTTATGGGAATCAGCAGTCCGCCGACAAAACTGTTGCCTCGTCAGGTGATGACACAACGGGCGGAAACAGCGATGGTGGTGATGATGAAACCCTGACCGTGGATCTCACCCGCTTAGACCCAAGGATCGATCAGATCGTTTTTGTGGTCACTATTTACGAGGCGGTGAAGCGAAAGCAAAACTTTGGCCAGGTTCGGAATTCTTACATCCGAATATACAACGCCGTGACACAGGAGGAGATTTGTAAATACGAACTCGGCGAAGACTTTTCCGTTGAGACAGGCGTTGAATTTGGGCGCCTGTATAAAAGGAACGGGCAATGGAAATTTGAGGCGATTGGCCAAGGGTATGTGTGCAAGGGCGCGCTTGGCCTGGAAGATTTTGTAAGCAAATATAAATAATAAGGAGGTGGGTTATGGCGATTAATCTTCAAAAAGGGCAAACGATCAATCTGCGCAAGGAGGAGTTCGATCTGTCAAAAGTGACAATCGGCTTGGGCTGGCATGTGAGGGAGGCCAAGAAAGGCTTCCTGGGCGGCCTTTTGGGCGGCAAGGAGCCCGACTATGATTTGGATGCAATTGCCTTCCTCATGGATGACAAGGATAAGGTCAGAAATCTTGGTAACGAAAGGCTGATCGGCGGCGATGTTGTTTTTTATAACAACAAACAACATCCGAGCGGAACAGTCTGGTCTTCTGGCGACAACCTCGTGGGAGGGACGGGCGAAGCAGACGACGAACAGATCATTTGCTTGCTGGATAAGGTCCCCGCTCAATATGCCAAGATATTGTTCATCGTATCGATCTATCAAGGAAAAACCAAAGGCCAGAGCTTTGGGAATGTTGAGAAGGCGCATGTCCGCGCAGTTGATGCAAAGGGAAAGGAAATGGCGCGGTTTGACCTTTCTTCCGAACCTTCTTATGCCAACAAACGCAGCATGATCTTTGCCGAGTTGTACCGGCACGGGGCCGAGTGGAAGTTCCGCGCTATAGGTGACGCAGAAGAAACCGATGCCTTTGTTGAAATTCTGAAACGGTACACATAAGAAAGGGATGCCCATGAGACGCCTT
This sequence comes from Kiritimatiellia bacterium, assembly GCA_040768005.1. Taxonomy (GTDB): domain Bacteria; phylum Verrucomicrobiota; class Kiritimatiellia; order CAIQIC01; family Lenti-01; genus JAAZFE01. Next base: position 6,732 of record JAXGNL010000012.1, on the reverse strand, counting down.
CCAGTATATCTAGTCCTAGATTGCTCCGGGTCAATGACCGGCGAGCCGATTGAAGCGGTGAAAAACGGCATGCAAATGCTGGTGTCTGCGCTTCGGCAAGATCCGCAAGCCTTGGAGTCAGCCTATCTCAGCGTCATTACCTTCGACAGCAATGCCAGGCAAGCCGTGCCACTGACCGATCTTGCCGGCTTTCAAGTGCCCGAAATTAGCGCCGCAGGATGTACCGCAATGGGCGAGGCTTTGACCTGCCTTTGCGACTGCGCGAAACGGGAGGTGGTTAAGTCGACCCCGGAACAGAAAGGAGATTGGCGGCCATTGGTTTTCCTCATGACTGACGGTGAGCCCACCGATGACCTCAGCAAAGGATTGGCCGCGTTTCAGGCCATGAAATGGGGCATGGTGGTCTGTTGCGCGGCGGGTCAAGCCGCCAATACCGGGAATCTGAAAAAGATCAGCCCTGAATGCGTTGTGCAATTGGACACGGCGGATTCTAAATCTCTGGCGGCATTCTTCAAATGGGTGTCGTCTTCCATCGCCATGAGCAGCAAGAGCGTGAACGAAGGCAACAAAGAAGTTACCGGACTCGACCAATTGCCTCCGCCTCCTCCGGAAATATCGATCATCTAGGCTCATTGCCCTGTTGTTTGCCCCCTCTCCATTTCGGGGAGGGGGCTGAGGAGCACAAATGCGCAGATTGCCTGTTTATCTCTTGATCGACACATCCGGTTCTATGAAGGGGGAGCCGATTGAAGCGGTCAATGCCGGATTACAAACATTGGTTGCATCTTTGCGGCGCGACCCCCAGGCGCTTGAGACGGCCTGTCTTAGCATCATTACTTTTGACAAGGATGCACGGGTTGTCTTACCTCTGACTCCAATCGAAGAACTCCAGTTGCCTGTGATTGCTACGCCGGAAAGCGGCCCCACAATGACAGGCGCCGCCCTGGAATTGGTCTGCCAGCGCGTGGACCAGGAAGTCCGCACCCAATCTGCCGATGTAAAGCGCGACTGGAAGCCGCTGCTTTTCATCATGACGGACGGCTCTCCAAACGACATCCAGAAGTACAAAGAAATGGTTCCGGAATGCAAGAAACGCCATTTCGCGGCGATTACGGCCTGTGCGGCCGGCGTAAGCGCCAAGATCGACATGCTAAAAGATCTGGCAAATAACATCGTATCGCTGGACACCTGCGACAGCGCAACATTCAGCCAGTTTTTCGCGTGGGTTTCCGCTTCAATCAGTAGTGGGGCGCAAAGCGTCGGGGCAACATCACAACTTGTTCTGCCTCCTCCGCCTGCCGATGTTTACAAGGTCGATTGAGAAAGAGCGTATTTATGTGGTGGGACAAAAACAAACGGGAGACGGCAGTGGGAAATGAATCGTCCGGCAAAGAAAAGCAGGAATCCGTTACCCCGCCGCAGGGCGAGACTTCAGATCAGCAGGTGCAAGTTTCGGACGATAAGCCTAGCGTGAAGGAACCAACAACGGTCGAAGGAAGCTTAGGCGGGAATAATGCCCCGACCGCCATCGAGGCGACTGTTGACCAAGCCGATGTTGGGGACAAGGCCGGCAATGCGGCCGCTTCCGCCGCTGAAGAGCCAAACAGCGGTGTGCCAGTTGGTCCCCCCGTCACGCTCTTAAAGCACCCCGTGACGCGGTTGCCCAATTGTAAAATAACGGGAATTGACTATGAGCATCCTCTGGCGGCAGCGCTTGCCTCCAGTTTTCAGCCCCACGAGATTAAGAGTGTGGGCATCACCAATAAAGCGGACGGCGTAAATTGGGCTTTCAATGAGCAATCCCATGTCATTTCATGCAAGCCGACTGCGGCTGGCGAGTTCGAGGTGGAGCTATGCGTCGATGTCCAGAAACACGAGCGCCATGTATTCCCCTTGCGCCTGACGGTGAATCCAGACCCCAAAACGCTTTGGAAAAATCTTCCCTCCCCCAAAAACGGGGTATACGCAAAGCCGGACTGCGACAAAGCCTTTTTATCGTGCGGCGACTTGAGCATCGTAGCGGCCAGCCAACGAGGGCGCTCACACGCCCAAGAGGCAAAGCCCCGCGACGATGATTTCGCATACAACTATGACCCGGATAATGCACGGGCGGTATTGGTCGTTGCGGATGGCGCGGGTTATGCAAAGTTTTCGCGCAAAGGATCGAAAATTGCCGTTGATACGGCCTGCGAACAGGTTGCCCATTCTACTGGCAAGGACTATTGGGCCGAGATGGAGCCCCATATACGCAAGTGGAAGGAAACCCAGGATTCGGTGTCCGAGAAAACCATCCAAAAGAGTCTCTACACGGTTCTCATTCACGCGGCCTTCGAGGCGAAAAAGAAAATCGATCAGGAAGCCAAGGAGCACGAGGCCCGCTATAAAGCAGACTACAACAAGGCTGAAAAGTTCTCGGCAAAAGATTATGCGACAACGCTGATCCTCACTCTCGCAAAGAAATTTGATTTTGGGTGGTTTATCGCGACTTATTGGGTCGGGGATGGCGGCGTGGGCATATATCAACCTAATCTAAACAAGGTCATTCTGCATGGCATTCCCGATAGCGGAGAATACGGCGGCCAAACCTGTTTCTTGACCATGGATTCAGTATGGCCGAATGACGCCAATGTCCTTATCCAGCGGCGCATCCGGTTTGATGTGGTCGATTCTTTCAAGGCCATTATCTTAATGACCGATGGGGTGACGGACCCAAAGTTTGAAACGGAGAACAACTTAAACTCAATAATCCGTTGGGATGATTTGTGGGCAGATCTTGCAAAGGCGGTTCCATGGGAAAAGCGAGATGGTTCAGTGGCGGACAGCCTTTTAGCCTGGATGGATTTCTGGTCCTCCGGCAACCATGACGACCGGACGATGATGGTCTTGTATTAACTGGTCAAGGACTAAGGATGAGCACCGTCAAGCTTAAGGCCAGCGATGGTTCGCCCGTGGAATTCGTCGATAAGATCATCGGCTCAGGCGGGATGAAGGATGTCTATTTTTCGCCGGACAAGAGTTATGTCGTCGGGTTCTTCCGCAACAAACAAGATGCCAATGCAAAAGATCGGCTCGAAAACATAGTCGGCAAATATCGGCAGAGCATTTTCGGCCAAATAGGAGGCGATTATTGGAAAGACCTTTACTGTTGGCCAGAAAAGATCGTGGTCCATAACGGTTTGTTGGGAGTGGTTGTGCCCACCTACCGAAGCCATTTCTTTTTTCAATATGGCTCGTCGAACAACGATTCATTGTCGATCAAAGGCCGGGAAAAAGAAGGGAAATGGTTTGCCTCGCCATTTCTAAAGTATGGACAGCTCAATCCCAATGAGCGTGGCAATTGGCTGAGTTACCTGCGCATTTGCATCAAAATATCTCGCTCGGTTAAGCGGCTGCATGCGGCGGGGCTTGCCCACTCGGATTTGTCGTACAAAAATGTTTTGATTGATCCGATAACCGGCTGTGCCAGCATTATCGATATCGATGGTTTGGTGGTGCCCGGTAAATTCCCGCCGGATGTTATTGGCACGCCCGACTTCATTGCCCCCGAAGTGATGCGCACCTTGAAGCTGCCGCCCACGGACAAAAACCGAAAGCTCCCATCTCGACTGACGGATCAGCATGCCCTTGCGGTCCTGATCTACATGTATTTGCTCAACCGCCACCCATTGCGAGGACGCAAAGTGCATGACTGCGACGACGAAACACACGATGAAGAATTGGCGATGGGGGAAAAAGCCCTGTTTATTGAACATCCCACGGACAAATCCAACCGGTATGATGTCAAATGGGTCAAGCGCAACGAAGCTCCGGCCCGCCTGCAACATCTTTTACCGTGGCAGGATCTGGATGCGCTGCCATTCAAAATCCTTGGCCCCTATCTCTCGGACCTGGTACAGAAAGCTTTTGTAGACGGGTTGCATAATCCCACGCAGCGACCTTTGGCAAACGATTGGGAGGATGCCTTGGTTAAAACAACCGATTTGCTGCAGCAGTGTGAAAACAAGAGCTGTACGCAGAAATGGTATGTCTTTGACAATTCCACCAAGCCGGTATGCCCATTTTGCAAGACGCCCTTCAAGGGCATATTGCCGATCCTTAACCTATATTCAAAATGGGGCAACAACCCGTTCAGGCCGGAAAACTATCGCGTGATGGTCTACAACGGGGTGAGGCTTTACCCTTGGCATGTGAACCGCAATGTCTTCCCAAACGAAAAGCTCACGCTCGATCAAAAGAAATCGGTCGGATATTTCCAATTCCACGGGGGTCAATGGTATTTGCGGAACGAATCGCTGTCCGGAATGAAAGACATCACGGGCGGTGGAAAGCTGGTCGGAATCGGAGAAATCGTGCAGTTGACCGAAGGTCGCCAAATTCTGCTTTCGGAGGAGAACGGCGGACGATTGATACAAGTTCAGTTGGTTCAATGCTGAAGAAGGGATGTGCATATGCGTCGTTTGCCTGTCTATCTATTAATCGACACATCGGAATCCATGGTCGGAACGGCGATCGAATCGGTCCAAGGCGGCATCGGCACCCTGATGACGGCCTTGAGAAAGAATCCCTATGCGCTTGAGATGGGCGCAATCAGCATCATTACATTTGATCGTACGGCAAAGAAGGCGGTGCCGTTGACGGACATCTTTTCCTTCCAGCGCCCAAATCTGGAAGTTGCGCCGGGAACTGCTTTGGGGGCCGGTATTCGGCTCCTGGACCAATCGCTTTCGACCGAGCTGGTCAAAACCACCCCTGATCAGAAGGGCGATTATAAGCCGTTGGTTTTCATTCTTACGGATGGGCAGCCAACCGACGAATGGAAATCCGCAGTGGATCAGTTCAAGCGCAATCACAAGTCTGCGATGGTTTATGCCATCGGCTGCGGCGACGATATCGATTTCTCGGTCCTGCGGGCGATTACGGATAATACATTCTCAATGGCGCAGATGGATGCGGATGCGTTCGCCAAGCTATTCGTCTGCATCTCGTCGAGCGTCTGACCCTTGCCAGCGCCAGTATTGGTGCGGCCGGAGCCCAAGAGGGAGCCCAGGACTTGGTAAAGTGGGCGGACGATGCTCTTGAAAAGGTGGAGCATGTTAAAAAACCTGCCACAAACCAAAAGAGGCAGGTGTTCATTCCGGCTATGTGTCAGAACCACAAGAAACCGTACCTGTTGCGGTTTAAGCTGAATGACAGCGGGAAATACTTCTGTGCGGCTGCCCACAAATTAGATCGGCCATTCTCGAAAGAAGAGTCGGGCCTAATTGAATCCGTCGCGGCCGATCAGCTGGAAGGAATGAAGGACTGTCCATATTGTGGCAATGGGATCCTTGGCAAGTGTGATTGCGGCACTCTGTTCTGCGTTGATCGCAAGAAAGCCGAGCAATTCCGGGGGATGATAGTGGTTCGAGGAAAGTGCCCCTCTTGCGGAGCCGAGTGCATCATGTCCTTTGGCGGCAATTTCGACATCAATCAATCGGCAGGGTAATTCATGCTACGATGAGTGATGAAACCATGCCATCTTGCAAGTTGATTCGGTCTCGACTCAGCTGCGTGAAAGGGCGGAGATTGTGAGGTTTCTGGCTCAAATCATTCATGCGGCGATTGGCGCTTACAGCCTGGGACTGATCATCTATGTGGTGCTTTCCTGGACGAATATCCCCCAGGGGAATGTGTTCCGCGTGTGGCTAGGTCGATTTTATTTGCCGATATTGGAATTGATTTCAAAGAAAATCAAACCAGTGACATTTAAGCCTGGCGTTGCGATTGACTTGAGCCCGATGATTCTGTTCTTTGCGCTCTATCTTTTAAGGGGGCTGGCGGTTTCCTTGCTCGTGCCGCGTTTTTAGGAGATGGATAATGGATACTTCTGCACAACTTAATCTATCGATCGACGCCCTACAGAAAAAACTAGAGACAACTACCCAGGCCAAGAAGCGATACCGGGTGATGTTTATTATGTCTTTTCTGGCGCTTTGCATTCTTTTGGGGGCCATATATAAGCGCACCGTCTTGGATTATGCCTCGCTGGACAATGTGTCCATCGCCCCGACAGATAAGCCTAAACAACTTAAATATTCTTTTGATGTCGTGAAACCCGGCCGCCTTGATTTCAATTATGGGAAAACAATTTTGACTGATTGGCGGAGCGTAAAAGTTGGCGATCAATTCACATGGAGTTGGGGCGCGACTGGGAAGACGGCTGCAATTGTCAGAAGTCGGAAGGGGCTTATGCCTGAGTCCTATAAAAAGGAGTTTCAGTTTTAATCGTCCTTCAACAACTATTCGCACCAGCAGCTGGGGCCGGGTCGCCTGATGTTCCTATAAAATCCTGAAGCCTACACAGTGTAAATAAAGCCAATAAAACCAAACCCAGGAGATGAAAATGACGGATTACATGAATACACCATTGAATAAACTCGTAAAGGACATCGTGGCAGATGGCGTTGTTGATGCGGCAGAAGTCGCGGGAATGCGCAAGCGCCTATACGCGGATGGCGTGATTGACCGCGAAGAGGCCGATTTCCTTTTTGCCGTCAATGACGCGGTGAGTGGGCATAAGAATGCGCCGGGATGGAAGAAGCTATTTGTTGAGGCGCTGACTGATTATGTCCTCTGCGACGAGGTTTCTCCGGGAGTGGTTGACGACAAAGAAGCCGCCTATTTGATTGCCAAGATCAAAGGCGACAAACAAGTTGACGAACTCGAACTGGCGCTGCTCGTCAACATCACGGC
>JAXGNL010000011.1:0-57970 GCA_040768005.1 Kiritimatiellia bacterium | reverse complement strand
GAGTTCTATGTCTGGACGCACGCCTACGACCTTAACGGCATCACCAGCATCAACGTCAGGGTCCGCTTCGACAATGACGGCGTCAATTCGCTCTCCACCACCCACAACGAAACCTATGCCGGCGGCGGCGATGTCGGCGGCTGGATGACCATCCCCATGACCAAGCGCGTGCTCCCCAAGACCCGCACCGCGCTCAACACCGCCGCAGACAACGGCCAGATCGACTACTTTGTCTTTGATCCCGCCTTCTGGCCAGACCCCGTCATCGCCGATTACTATTTCGTCGAAATCAACGACGGCAACGCCCCGGGCTTCCGGGGCAAGCTCCTCGACTACTACGTCGAGGCCTATGACGGCCTCGGCAATGTCCACAAATCCGAAATCCAGCACGTCTGGGTCGAGGACGACGGCGGCGAAAGCACCATCCGGCCCTCCGCCTCCTTCGATCCCGCCGAACCCTCTGACTGTGCCCCCGTCACCGTCAACTTCAACGCCGCCACCTCCCCGCTCGCGACCGCCGCCGTCGTGAACGTGTCCTATCACTTCTCTACCAACGACGGCGACTGGGTCCAGACCGCCATGACCCGCACCGGCACCAATACCTTCAGCCACACCTTCACCACCAACGACATCCCCGACAACGCCCCGCAGCTCGAAGCGGCCTTCACCGACGGCGTCAACTGGGAGAACAACGGCGGCGCCAACTGGAAGGTCACGATCCGCGACTGCGACGCGCCCGTTGACGGCGTGCTCTTTGATCCCGCCGCCCCCGATGGCTGCGACCCCGTCACCATCCGCTACTACCCCGCCGGGCGGGCGCTCGAAGGCGCCGCCGGCATCTTTATCCACGTCGGCCGCAACGGCTGGCAGGATGTCGTCGATCCCGATCCCCTCATGACCCAGGTCGGATCCTACTGGGAATACACCTATATCATGCCGACCAACACCACCATCATCGACGCGGTATTCACCGATGGCGCGGGCGTCTGGGACAACAACGGCGGCGCCGACTGGCATGTCGCCGTCACCAACTGCGGCGAGGCCCCCGAGCCGCTTCCCGCGGTCTCCATCAGCCCCACCAACGCCGGCGCCTGCGACCCGATCACGATCACCTACAATCCCGCAGGCCGCGTCCTGCTGGGCGTCAACCCCGTCAAGATCCACATCGGCCACAACGGCTGGCAGGATGTCATCCTGCCCAATCCGAACATGACCGCCAGCGGATCCTATTGGACCTATGTTTATTCCCCGCCGCCGGGCGCCACCAACATCGATGTCGTCTTCAACGACGGCGCCAGCACCTGGGACAACAACGACGGCGCCGACTGGCACTTCGACATCGCCGACTGCCCCGACATCCCCACCGGTCTGGCCATCACCAATCCGCCGAACGATATCGTCGTGTCCAACTCCGTCACCACCTACGACCTGCAAGGCATCGCCGACGGCATGGAAGGCGACCTGGCCTGGACCAACAGCCTGACCGGCGCATCCGGCACCCTGCCCGCCGCCGCCGCCTGGTCTCTCCCCGGACTCGCCCTCGGCGTCGGGGGCAACGAATTCATCATCACCGGCTCCAATACCACCGCCGCCGGCACCGCCACCAACGCAGTCGACAACGCCTCCGACGCCGCCTACTCCGACGGCTGGAACACGGGCAATAACGGCGGCACCGGCTTCGGCGGCTGGACCCTCAACGCTGTCGAAGGCTCCAGCGGCCATTTCACCGACGCCACGGGCTGGGGCATGTGGACTCAGGAAGGCGATTACCTATCCGAATCCATCCGCCCGTTCTCGTCCCCGCTCACCACCGGGCAGACCTTCCATGTCCGCATGCAGAACGGTTGGGTGGAAAGCGGCGGTTCCATCGGCGTCGCTCTGCAAACCGCCGAAGGCGTCACCGTCTGGGAATGCTACTTCAACGGCGGCGACACCAACTACAATGTCTCCACCGGCGTGACCGACATCGCCTGGACTGATGCCGGACTCGACATCAGCTACGAGATCACCGGCCCCTCCGACTACGAGGTCTCCATCCAGCCGCTCGGCGGCGGCGACCTGCGCCAGTACACCGGCACCGTCGGCGGCCAGATCGCCCGCTTCCGTGCCTGGTCCCACAGCAACGGCAGGGACGACGGCCAGAACTCGAACCGCGACTTCTTCATCAACAACCTCAAGATCACCTCGCCCACCGGCGAGGGCGTCGCCACCAATGCCGACTTCGTGGTGATCACCCGCCAGTCCGGCGGCGGTCCCGTCCCGCCCGAAATGGCCTTCAATCCGGACTTCACCGGACAAGGCCTGGGCTTCCGCGTCATGGAAACCGTGGCCGGGGCGGAATACGCCGTCTGGGCCAGCCCCGTCCTTTTCCCCACCCAGAACTGGCAGAAGATCGCCGGCACGGAAACCAACGCCAGCGGCGGACCGGTGGATATGTCCATCACCAACGACCTTCTGCCCACGAACTTCTACCGCATCGGCTATACGCCGTAGCCGCTCGTTACCCGCCGGCCCGACTTGTCATGCCCCCGAAACAAAACGCTGCACCCAGCCCCCAAGGATAATCCTGCCATGATGCTCCGAGCCTCCCTCCGTCTCGCCTCCGCCCTGTCCCTGTTGCTCGCCCTTTCTGCCGCGGCGGTTCCGATTCATGTCACTCACCTGTGGCACATGCACCAGCCCATCTACTACCCGTACGAGAACGCGGTGACGGCCGACAGCAACGGGCGCATGCCCTACAGCATTCTGGGCAGCGTCTTCGACGGCGACCGCCGCAGCGCCTACCAGGACTGGCCGCCCGCCGCCGTCGGCTACGCCGATGACCGGGAAATGGCTCACGCCGGCTCCCAGGTCAGCTATTCCGGATCCCTCGCCGAAAATGCCAACGCCATCGGGCTTAATGCCGGCAACTACGCCAATGCCCGCAACAACAAGCGGACCTCGCTGAACAACCCCCGCCTGGATATGGTCGGCATCGCCTATCACCACAGCCTCATGCCGCTGACCTGCCCGGAATCCATGGCCATGCAAATCCGCCTCCACAAGGAACAGTACAAGGACCAGTGGGGCACCACCGACTATTCCAAGGGTTTCTGGCCCCCGGAGTGCGCCTTCGACCAGACCATGATCCCTGCGCTGGTGGACGAAGGACTCGAATGGGTCATCGTCGACAACGGCCACCTGTTCCGCACCGTGACGGATTTCCCCTGGAGCTCCGCCAGCTCCTGCAAGCCCAACGCCGCCGACATGGTCAACGGCAGCTCCGAATCGCTCAACAGCCAGTGGGTCCAGCTCCCTAATGTATGGGCCCCTACCAAGGTCCTCGCCCCCTGGTCGTACCAGCCCCATTATGTCCAGCACTTCAATCCCGAAACCGGCGAGATCAAAAAGATCATCGCCGTGCCCGCCGGCCGGTACGAAGGCAACGAAAACGGCCGCGGCGGCTACGGGGCCTTCAAGCCCGAGAACGTCTGGGGCGGCAGCATTTCCGCCAACACCGATTCCAACAAACCCATGTTGCTCCTGCTGCACAGCGACGGCGACAACTACGGCATGAAGAACGCCGACGCCTGGAACGGCCAGCAGAACCTGTTCCTGGACATGGTGCAGGCCAACGCCGACTTCGAATACACCTCCGTCCAGGATTACCTGAGCCTTTACCCGCCTTCAGAGTCGGATGTCATCCACGTCGAACCCGGCTCCTGGATCGGCATCGATGGCGGCACCCCGTACTACGAAAAATGGCTCTCTTCCACCTATGAGAACGGCACCAACCCCGACCGCTGGTCCTGGTCCGTCCTCGTCGCCGCCCAGAACCGCGTGATCCTCGCCGACACCCTCGAAAACACCTATTCCATGAACGACGTCGAATGGGGCATCGGCAGCGATACCGCCAAGGCCTGGCACTTCTACCTCAACGCCGAAACCTCCTGCTACTGGTACTGGGACCACAGCGGCGAGCCCTGGGACGGCTATGTCACCCGCGCCAGCAACCTCGCCATCGCCGAGGCCATGAAAGTCATCAACCGCCACCCCGGCGGCGATACCAAGGGCCCCAGCATCTTCCCGCCCCAGCGAAATTACTACAACCCCGGCTCCTACATGTGGGAGGAAAACGATCCCGACCCCTCCGACTTCACCGTCTGGAGCTATGTGGACGACGTCAGCGGACTCGAGAGCGTGACCCTGAAGTGGCGCACCGACAAGGACGGCTACAACCCCCTTTCCTCCACCCAGAACGAGACCTACGCCGGCGGCGACGAGGTCAATGCCTGGAACTCCGTCCCCATGACCGGGTCCTGGGACCCCGCCCAGAAGGTCTCCGTCTGCCCCGACCCCGTCGCCCGCGCCCAGATGTTCTCCGCCGACATCACCGGCCAGAACAACGTCCTGATTGATTACTATATCGAAGCCGTGGACTCCAACAACAACACCTCCAAGAGCGAAATCATCCATGTCGTCGTCGGCGATGTCGGCCCCGCCCCGGAACCCGGACTGACCATCTCTTCAGTCACAAGCTGGCCGGGCCCCCGTCATGCCGACAACCCCGCCCTCAATCCCGGCGAAGACCTGTGGATCGATGCCCTGACCGCCAACGGCACGCCCACCCAAATCCTTGTGCATGCCTCCGTGGACGGCGGGGCCTGGGCCCAGAGCGCCATGGAGGCCAACGGCGACAACGCCTGGCACGTCAGCCTCGGCTCGTTCTCCGAGGACGAATGCATCGAGTTCTACGTCACCGCCAGCGACGCCGAAACCGCTGTCACCAACAACAACGGCGGTGCCAACTACACCATCTGCTGCGTCTCCTCCAATGCCCCGGTCTTCGTCAACGGCGTCGCCCTCGTCCCCGCCCTGCCCGCAGCCGGCGAAAGCGTCGAAATCCTCTACGACCCCGGCAACCGCATCCTCTCCGGCGTGGGTTCCGTCAATGTCCACCATGGCTACAACGGAAGCAACTGGACCGAAGCCCCCGGCGTCGCCATGTCTCAAACCGGCTCATGGTGGAAACTGACCTTCACCATCCCCTCCGCCGCCACCAATATCTCCATGTGCTTCAACGACGGCACCACTTGGGACAACAACGGCGGCCAGGACTGGACCTTCTCCGTCATTCCCGCCGCACCCGAACCGCCCGTCCCCGACGGTCTTGCCATCACCAACCCCGCCGCCGCCACCGTCACCGTGGCCAATGCCGTCACCGAATACAACCTCCAGGGCACCGCCGGCACCAACCTGACCGGCACCCTCTCCTGGAGCAATACCCTCGGCGGTACCTCCGGCACGTTCGCCCATGCCCCCCGCTGGGTCCTGCCCGCCAGCCTCTCCGTCGGCGACAACGTCATTTCCCTCTCCGGACAGATCGCCGGCACGGGGTCTTCCATCGTCACCACCGTCGCCGTGGATTCCGCCAGCGCCTACGCCGATTGGACCGACGGAAGCAACGAAGGTTCCGGCTTTGCCACCTGGACGCTTTACAGCAGCGGCAGCGCCGGGCATTTCCTCGATACCGCCGGTTGGGGCATGTGGTCGCACGACGGAGACAACCTCGCCGAATCCATCCGCCCGTTCGCCGCGCCCCTGGCGGTCGGCGACACGGTCCATGTCTCCATGAAAAACGGCTGGGTATGGGAGGAAGGCGGAGGAATCGGCATCGCCCTGCGCAACGATGCGGGCGCCACCCTCTGGCAGCTCTATTTCAACGGCGGAGACACCTTCTACAACACCCCCCTGGGCCCCTCCGGCATCAGCTGGACCACCAATGCCCTCGCCGTGGACTTCACCCTCACCGCCGCCGATGCCTATGCCGTCGCCGTCACCCCGGACGGCGGAACCCTCTGGCAGGCCGCCGGCACCGTGACCGGCATCGTCTCCCAGTTCCGCGCCTGGTCCTATGACAACGGCGCCGACGACGGCCAGAACCACAACCGGAACTTCTTCGTCGACGACCTGAAAATCACCCGCACCGCCAGCGGCGGCGGCGAAGAGTACAGCACCGCCGTCGTCCACATCATCCGTGAAGCCGGCGGCCAGGAGCCGATGATTCAAAACATCGCGCTGGATAATCTCAGCAGCGATCTGCAAGTAAACCTGGAGAATACGGTGAACGGCGCCACTTACGCCATCTGGGCCTCTCCCACCCTGATTCCCACCCAGAACTGGCAGATCGTGGAAGGCACTGACCTGCCCGGCACCGGCGGTCCCCTGCAGCTCGATTGCCCGCCCCCCGCGGAAAACACCCTCTACTACCGCGTCGGCTACACTCCCTGATCAGACCCCCACGGCCGCGCACCGCTTGTGAACCAGATTCAGACTTACACGGCCTTGTGCCGTGGGTGAAACAGATCTGCGAACAAGCCCGAACGGAAAAACAAAAACCCCCGGCCCGCCGGGCCGAGGGTTTTCCTTTCCGCCGGTTGGCGGAATCAGACGGGCGGCTTGGTCTTCGGCAGGCCGCGACCGCGGTTGCCTTCCTTCCATTTGCCTTCGGCCTTCATCACTTCGATGCGTTCAAAACGCTTCAAAACGTTGCGGCGCGTGGCCACCTTGCTGGCCGACTTCAAACTGCGATGCATGGACATGGGTTTCTCTCCGGTTCAATCGGTTCGGTTCCTGGATGAATGAGACGCGAACTTGTACCATTTTTGCCGGGTTTGTCAACTCTGTTGCCGGCCCTTGTTATCTGTGAAATGGGCCGATGATGGAGTCTTGCAGATGTGAGTGACATCTTTCCGGTCATGTTGAGTGGAGGCGCATAGCGCCGGAATCGAAACATCTCGGCTTGTTTCCTATAGCTGGCCTGCGAGACCAGGCCGAGATCCCTCGACTCCGCTCGGGATGACAGCCATTAAAAATCCGGTTGGATAGACTTCTGCCCCCCTCAGAATCTTTCTCCGGCCCCCCAGCTGTGGCATTCTGACTCATACAGGCCGATGTGATCCTCGATCATGCGGTCCGGAGTAAATTCGCGCTTCAGGCGCTCGCGGCCGCGGCGTCCGGCGGCGCGGACCTTTTCGGGGGCCGCCAGGCAGTCCCGCATGGCCCGGGCCAGCGCCCGCACTCCCCCCCGGGACACCAGCCAGCCGTTGTCCCCGTCGGTCACCAGTTCCGGCAGCCCGCCCGCCCGTGTGGCAATTACCGGCCGCGTCCAGGCCATGGCCTCCAGCACGCCCATCGGCTGGTTTTCCACCTTCGAACACTGCACCAGCACATGCACCCGCCGGAAGAAATCCCTGCTGGCCATCCATCCGCCCCATTCCACCCGGTCGGCAATCCCCAGCCGCCGGGCCTGCCGCTCCAGCCGCCGGCGCAGCGCCCCTTCCCCGGCCACCAGAATCCGCCAGGACTGCGGGCAGGTCTCCCGCTCCCGCGCCAGCCGGGCCGCCGCCCGCAGCAGCAGGGCATGGTTTTTCTCGGAACTCAGCCGCCCCAGCATGCCGAATGTGAAAACCGCGCCCCTATCGTTCCACAGCCGGCGGGCATCCGCCTCCGTGACGATGCCCTCCGCCCGGACCCCGGTGGGAATCCGCGCAACCTGCAACGGAGTGAACCCCCGTCGCCGCAGGTAGTTCTCGTAGAACCGGCACAGCACGATCACCCGGGAAAACCGCCGCAGCGCCCGGAGGTTCAGAGCCTGGAAAACCCGCTCCTTGAGCCTCCACCGGAACAACCAGCCATGTACGGTGCCGATGACCGAAAAGCCGCCATTCCGCCCGGCCCAGGCCGCATGGCAGTCCGCCTTGTAGCCGGTCGAGTGCAGCACCGCTGCACCTTCCCGCTGCATGACTTCCCGGATGCGGCGCACCGCCTCCCGGGAAAACCGCCCCGCCACCGGAATCTCCTCTACCGGCACCCTTCGCCGAAAGGCCTCCGCCAGCGGACTGCGCCCCTCGCCCAGCCGCGTCTCCCGCAACAGCAGCACCCGAACCGCCACCCCCGCCGCCGCCAGCCCGCACGCCAGCCGGAGGGTCGCCTGCTCCGCCCCGTAGAGCGTTCGCGTGTCTTGCAGCAGAAGCACCACCTTCATGGCGCCTCACTCTAGCGGATTCCCCGCGGAAATGAAATTGTTTCCACCCGCCCGCCTTTTCCGCTAGGATGCCGCCCGTTGATTGACAAGGACACGACCATGAGACATCTGCTGACGCTGGAAGACTGGACCAAGGAGCAAATCGCCGAAGCCATTGCCGCCGCCCGGGCCATCAAGGCCGATCCCGGAGCCTGCGCCGACATCCTGCGCCGCAAGACCCTGTGCATGATTTTCGAGAAGCCCTCCCTGCGCACACGCCTCTCCTTCGAGGCCGGCATGAACCAGATGGGCGGGCACGCCATCTACTACGACACCTCCACCTCCCCCCTCGGCGCCGGCAAGGAAACCATCGCGGATACCGTCCGCACCATGTGCCGCTACGTGGACATCATCATGGCCCGCCTGTTCAAGCACGAGGACCTCCTCGAAATGGCCCGCCATGCCACCGTCCCGGTCATCAATGCCCTCACCAACTTCTCCCATCCCGGACAGATCCTCGCCGACCTCCAGACCATCGAGGAGCACAAAGGACGCCTGGCCGGCCTCAAGCTCGCCTACTTCGGCGACAGCTTCAACAACGTGACCCACTCCCTGCTGTTCGCCTGCCCAAAGATGGGCATGCACCTCTCCGTCGCCTGCCCCCCCGGCAAAGCCTACGAACCCGATCCCCGGGCCTTTGCCGCCGCCCGGGCCGACGCCGAACGCAACGGCGTGACATTCCAGGTCACCCACGATGCCGCCGCGGCCGCCCGCGACGCCGATGTCGTCTATACCGACTCCTGGATGAGCTACCACATCCCCAAGGACCAGGCCGAGGAACGCGCCGCCCTTTTCGCCCCCTACCGCGTCACCGCCGGCCTCATGCGGCAAGCCAAACCCGACGCCATCTTCCTCAACTGCCTTCCCGCCGTCCGCGGCATGGAGCAGACCGCCGACGTCATCGACGGACCCCAGTCCGTCGTCTTTGACGAGGCTGAAAACCGCATGCACATGCACAAGGCTTTGCTGTTGATTCTGCTGCGCGAAGCGGGCACGATCCAACCGTAAGGCAGCCCCGTCATGAGCACGATCCGCACCGGCGACATCCTTCTCGAACGCTTCGACGTCATCGCCTGCGCCCACTGCTCCCAGCCCATTGACACGGCCGAGGCCGTTCCCTTCACCCAGATCCTCTGCCCGTCGTGCGGCACCGAAATGCGCGTGCCGGCCCGCTTCGCCAATTTCATCCTCCTCGACCAGCTGGGCAAGGGCGGCATGGGCGCCGTGTACAAGGCCTACGATGAAACCCTCGGCCGCACCGTCGCCATCAAGGTCATGCAGCAATCCATCGGGCAGGACCGCGTCTTCGTCGAACAGTTCCTCCAGGAAGCCCGCGCCCTCGCCGCCATCAACAACCCCCACATTGTCCAGATCTACAGCTACGGCGAGGAAAACGGCCAGCCCTACATCGTCATGGAACTCGTGGACGGCGGCCGCCTCGACCATATCCAGGAAAAACACAAGGCGCTCGAGGAGGTGTTCGTCCTGGAAACCGCCCTCCAGGTCATTCGCGGTCTCCAGGCCGCCAATGCCGCCGGCATGACCCACGGCGACCTCAAGCCCGCCAACATTCTCTACGACCGCGACGGCAACGCCAAGGTCGCCGACTTCGGCCTCGCCCGCTTCAAGGGCGAAAAACCCAAGCCCGGCGAAATCTGGGGCACCCCCTATTATGTCGCCCCCGAGGTCGTCAAGGGTCAGGCCCCTGACGCCGGCTCGGACATCTATTCCCTCGGCGGCACCCTCTACCACGTCCTCACCGGCGAACCGCCCTTCAACTGCGAAACCGTCACCGATACCGTCCTCCTGCGATTCAAGGAGCCCCCCCCCGACCCGCGCGTCTTCAAGAATTCCATCAGCGCCAAAACCTCCGCCATTCTCCTGCGCATGCTGGAGATGGATCCCTTCGCCCGCTATCCGACCTACGAATCCCTGCACAAGGACATGTCCGACGCCCTCGCCCCCCTGCTGGAAGCCAAGTCCGGCAAGAAGCCCCCCAAAAAACAGAGCCCCGCCGTGCCGATCATCTTCGGCCTCGTGGCGCTCGCGCTCGTCACCGGCCTCTCCGTGTTCGGCTGGAGCTTCTACAAGGATTACAAGGCCGAGAAAATCCGGCGCGAGAAGGAAGCCGCCCGGTTCGAAGCCGACAAAGCCGCCGGCCGCATCAAGCAGGTCTTCCGCGACGGCCGCCTCCAATGGGTCCGCGTGATCACCGACGAGGCCCCGGCCGAAGCCGGTGACGCCGCCCCCGCCGCCGTGGTCAACGAGTGGACCCTTCGCGCCGTTCAGGATGTCGAAATCCGCGGCGACAATGCCGTGGCCGACCTGCAGGACCTCACCACCCTCACCCTCTGCGCCGGATCCGAAACCCCGCTGGAGGAATCCACCAAAATCTACCTGCTGTTCTCGCTCCAGGGCGTGGACCGCGACCGCCTGGACTCCGCCCTCCTCCAGCTCACCGCCGGGCGCCGCGGCCGCATCAAGGCCAAAGCCAATCCCTACCAGCTCCATGTCTGGGCCCTCCAGGAACCGCAGGAATGGACGGAGCTCATCCGCTGGAATACCGCCCCCGGCAACGATCCCGCCAGTTCGAGCCAAATGGACAAAACACAAGCCGTCCTGCTGACCAGCTACGACATCCCCGCCAATCCCGAAACCGGCGATCGCCTGCAAATCGCCTCCCGCCCCCTGCTGGAGTTCATCCGCGGCTATGACGGCGACACCCTCACGCTGGTTCTCACCGCCGATTCCCAGACCGATCAGAAAAACGGCTGGCGTTTCACCTCCACCGAGGATGCCGACCGCTTCCCCCCTCCCACGCTGATGCTCAAGGCGAAATAGCCTTGCGCCGGCGTTAGATCTCCTCGACGTTCCGTTCGCAGATCCGCGCCAGCCCGTGCAGCGTCAGATCCGGAATCACCGGCATCTTCAGGCCGGCATGGGCGACCACCGCTTTGGCATACCCTCCCGTTGCGCACAGCACCGGTTCCCGCCGGCCGCAGGTGCGCGCCAGCTGCCGCAGAATCTCCGCCACCATTCCCTGATATCCCCAGCGCGCCCCCGCCCGGATCGCCTCTTCGGTGTTGCGTCCCGTCTTCAGCTTGATCCCCCGCGGCTTCAGCTGCGGCAGCTGCGCCGCCCGGCCCAGCGCCTCGAACCACATCCCGTAGCCCGGCACGATCGCCCCGCCGATGAATCCCCGTCTCGGCAGCACCACGTTGAAGGTCGTCGCCGTGCCGAAGTCGCATACAATGCACGGCGTCCCGCACAGGTCCGCCCCCCCCGCCGCATCCGCAAACCGGTCATGCCCGGTCTGGTCCGGCCGCTTCAAATCCACCCGGATGCCCAACTCCATCCGGTGATCCATCCAGAATACCGGCACCCGCGGAAACGTCGCGCGCACCAGCCGCGTCCAGGTTCGGTTCGCCGCCGGCACCACGGACGCCATGAACACCACGTCAGGCGTCTCCTCGTTCGCCACCGCCTCCAGAATCACCGGCGTCGCCGCCTCGGTCCGGGCCGACCGCCGGACTTTCCCCCGCGTGTACCAGCCCGCCGCTGTGCGGGAATTCCCGATATTCACCACCAGGATCTTCATACTTCCGGCTCCTCTTCCCGGGCGCCCGCGGCTATCCAGCTGTCGCGCAGCGCCGCAAACGGCATCTCCAACACCGCACGCCATGAGGCTACCAGCTGCTCCAGCATCCGGTCAATCGAAACACACGCGCCTTCGATCGCGCACGAGGTCGCCCGTCCGCGAAGCTCCGGGGGGAAATCGTCCGCCCGCTGCGCCGCATTGATCCCGATACCCGCCACGGCGAACTCGATCCGCCCGTTCCCGAGGCGCGGCTCCACCAGCACGCCGGCGATCTTCCGCCCGTTGGCCAGGATGTCGTTCGGCCACTTCACCCGCAGGCGCGGCACGCCCGCCGCCTCCAGCGCGCCATAGGCCGCCATCCCCGCCAGCACCGCCAGATGCGGCGCCTGCTTCGCCGGCCAGCCCGGCCGCAGAATGAACGAGGCATAAAGCCCCATGCCGGCCGGTGACTCCCACGTGCGTTCGCGGCGGCCTCGCCCCTGCGTCTGCCGTCCCGCCAGCACCACCGCCCCGTCCGGCGCCCCCGCCAGCGCCCAGTCCCGGGCCACATCGTTTGTCGAAGCCGTTTCCGCCAGCCACCGGCATGGAACGCCGAAACTCACTCGAAATCCAGTCCCAGGTCCGCCGCGCGCACCGAATGGGTCAGCGCGCCGATGGAAATCGCCGTCACGCCCGCCCGGGCGTATTCGCGCACGTTTTCTTTCGTGATGCCCCCCGATGCTTCGGTCCTGCAGAGGCCGGCGCACAGCGCCACGGCTTCCGCCACCGTCTCCGGCGGCATGTTGTCCAGCAGCACCCAGTCCGGCTTGCCCGGCAGCGCCTCCTTCAGCTGCTCCAGCGTGTCCACTTCGATTTCGATCTTCAACCCCGGCTGTGCCGCGCGCGCCGCCGCCACCGCATCCGCCAGCGAACCCTTGTTCTTCTGCCGCCAGAACGCCAGGTGGTTGTCCTTGATCAGGATTGCGTCGTGGAGACCCGCCCGGTGGTTGGTGCCGCCGCCGCATGCCACCGCATGCTTATCGAGCTTTCGCAGCCCCGGAACCGTCTTGCGCGTGTCGAGAATCTGCGTGCCGTAGTCGTTCACGATCCGCACCAGGCAGTCCGTCGCCGTGGCAATCCCCGACATCCGCTGCAGCAGATTCAGCGCCGTGCGCTCCGCGGACAGGATCGCCCGCGCGGGACCTTCCACCCGCAGCACCGCCTCGCCGGCCCGGATTTCGCTGCCGTCGGCCGCCAGACTCTCCGCCGTCAGGCGATCGTCCGCCATGCGGAACACCTGCGCCGCCACGTGTACCCCCGCCAGCACCAGCTCCTGACGGGCCACCACCCGCGCCGCGGCCGTCGCCTCCGCATCCACCAGCGCCAGCGTCGTCGCATCCCCCGGCCCGATGTCTTCTCGCAGCTCGCGCTCGATCAACTCCCGCACTTCGGGCTGCTTTTCCAAGGCCAACACGTCTTCGCTCATTCTCGTCTTCCTCCCTGGGTCAGCCCTTAAATGTTAAATCACGAAATTTAACTTTTGAGGGCCGACCCCGCTTTTAGCGCTTCTTCCGCCGGGGCAGGCGGGGCTTTTTCTTCATCTTGTACATCGTCGGCTTGCGCGGTTTTTCCTGCACCGTGCCCCTGAACGGATTGGCCTCGCGCTTCAGTTCATAGATCTGGTCGCGCAACAGCGCCGCTCGCTCGAACTCCATGGCCTCGGCGGCCTCGGCCATCTCGCGTTCCATCTCGGCGATCCCCTGCACCATGTCGTAGTCCTCGCCCGCCTCGCGAACCACGTACTCCTCCGTCTCCCGCGCTTTCTCGGCCTGCGCCAGGCTTTCGCTGATCGCCTTTTTGATTTTGGTCGGCGT
This sequence comes from Kiritimatiellia bacterium, assembly GCA_040768005.1. Classification (GTDB taxonomy): domain Bacteria; phylum Verrucomicrobiota; class Kiritimatiellia; order CAIQIC01; family Lenti-01; genus JAAZFE01. Next base: position 44,454 of record JAXGNL010000011.1, on the reverse strand, counting down.
GATGCCGTTGGCGAGATTGTAGGCCTCCTGGATCCGCCGGCGTTCGCCCGTCAGGTCGATCATCCGCCGCATGGAATCGGTGACCTGGTCGGCGTAGAGAATCACCCGGCCGTCGAGGTGCCGCGCCGCGCGGCCGGCCGTCTGCACCAGCGAGGTCTCGCTGCGCAGGAACCCCTCCTTGTCCGCGTCCAGCACCGCCACCAGCGCCACCTCCGGCAGGTCCAGGCCCTCTCGCAGCAGATTGATGCCGATCAGGCAGTCAAAATCCGCCTTGCGCAGCCCGCGCAGGATGGCCACGCGGTCCAGCGCCGTGATGTCCGAATGCAGGTACTTGCACCGGATCCCGATGTTCTGGAGGTACGCCGACAGGTCCTCCGCCGTCTTTTTCGTCAGGGTGGTCACCAGCACGCGCTCCTGCTTCTCCGCGCACTGACGCACTTCCTCGATCAGGTCGTCCACCTGCCCGTTCAACGGGCGAACCTCCACCACCGGATCCAGGATGCCGGTCGGACGGATCACCTGCCGCACCGGCTCGCCCGCCAGTGCCGTCTCCAGCGGGCCCGGGGTGGCCGACGTGAACAGCAGCTGCCCCGCCACCCCCATGAACTCGTCGTAGCTCATCGGACGGTTGTCCAGCGCCGACGGCAGGCGGAACCCGTGCTCCACCAGCGTGCGCTTGCGCGCCTGGTCGCCGTTGAACATGCCCCGGACCTGCGGGAGCGTCACGTGCGATTCGTCAATCACCGTCAGGAATCCCTCCGGAAAGAAATCCATCAGCGTATAGGGTCGCGAGCCCCGGGGACGCCCCGACAGCGGTCCGGAATAGTTCTCGATTCCGCTGCAATAGCCGACCTCCCGCAGCATTTCCATGTCATACGTTGTGCGCATCCGCAGGCGCTGGGCCTCGAGCAGTTTGTTTTCCCGCTCCAGTTCCGCCACCCGCTCTTCCATTTCCGCCTCGATCCGCGCAATCGCCGGCACCAGCTTCTCGGCCGGCATCACGAAATGCTTCGCCGGCGAAATCGTCGTGTGGTCGAAGGTCTGGAGCGTCCTGCCCGTCAGCGGGTCAATCCGCCGCAGGCTTTCGATCGTGTCGCCGAAGAATTCGATCCTCATCCCGTCCTTGCTGTACGACGGAAACACGTCCAGCGTGTCCCCGCGCGCCCGGAAGGTCCCCGGCAGCGCCGCCAGATCGTTGCGCGTGTACTGCACATCCACCAGCTTGCGCATGATCTCGTCGCGCGGAAACTCGTCGCCGGTCCGCAGCGTCACCAGCATCCCGCGGTAGTCCTCCGGCGACCCCAGGCCGTAGATGCACGACACCGACGCCACGATGATCACGTCCTCCCGGTTGATCAGCGCATCCGTCGCCGCCAGCCGCAGCCGCTCGATCTCCTCGTTGATGCTCGCGTCCTTCTCGATATAGGTGTCCGTCTGCGGAATGTAGGCCTCGGGCTGGTAGTAGTCGTAATAGCTGACGAAATACTCCACCGCATTGTTCGGGAAGAACTCCTTCAGCTCCGCATAGAGCTGCGCCGCCAGGGTCTTGTTGTGGCTGATCACCAGTGCGGGCCGCCCGAGCTGAGCAATCACATTCGCCATCGTGAACGTCTTGCCCGACCCCGTCACCCCTTCCAGCGTCCGGCACCGCTCCCCCGACCGGAACGCCTCCACCAGCGCCGCAATCGCCTCCGGCTGGTCGCCCGTGGGCTGGAAGTCCGATTGCAGATCAAACGCTGCCATGGGATCCCGGATAGTCGACTCCCGAATCCGCTGCGTAAGGCGCGCAGCGCACGAAACATAAATCACGGTTTCTTTCCGCGCCTTCCGCGTCTTTCGCAGTTGGAATCCGGTGTTTCACCCCCACCGTTCCTTCATCACGGTTTCGCCCAGCGGGCGCCGCGATCGCGGGCGCGGATTCGGCTCGACGTCCGGCACCCCCAGCGGGGTCATGCCGACGATTTCGACGCCGTCGGGCAGGCCCAGGATGTCCCGCGCCGCCGCCGGATCAAACGCGCCGATCCAGCACGTGCCCAGGCCCAGTTCGGCCGCCGCCAGCTGCATGTGGTCCATCGCCAGGGCCCCGTCCACCCTCGCGAAGTTCTTCCCGTCGAAGGCGCGCGTCCACGCGTCTTTCGGCAGAATGCACACGGCGATGATCACCGGCGCTTTCCAGAACCACTCGCGCGCATAGGCCGCCCCCAGCGCCCGCCGGGTCACCTCGTCGCGAACCACGATGAACCGCCACGGCTGCTTGTTCACCGCCGACGGCGCCAGCCGCCCGGCCTCCAGCACCTGCTGCAGCTGGTCTTCCGGCACCGGATCGGGCTTGTAAGCCCGCACGCTGCGCCGTTTTTCCGCCAATTCCAGAAAGGGAGTCCTTGCCATGCCGTCACCTCATTGTGGTATCCAACTGCCCGTTGTAGTTGCCCGGATTCGCCGGATCCCGCGAATAGCCGTTCACCGTCACCGTGCACCGCCCGCTGCGGATTTCACCCGCCAGAATCAGATAGGCCTCCGGGAACAGCGCCGTTGCCGGCACCGTTTTGGTGACGGAAAACAGACTGCCGTTCAGCGTCGTGGTGAAAATGTCCGCCCCCCACAGCCCGACCACCTCGACCGTCCCCTCCCGCACGTACACATTCACCAGCCCGCTGTCGCACACCGGCACCGTGTTGGTCTCCGAGGTCGGTTCGAAGCAGACTGTGTAGGTGCCGCCGAAGTTCGCGTTGGTCACCACATCCGCTCCGCCGCCGCCCCCGCCGCCGCCCCCGCTGTCGCTGATGGCCAGCGCGCCGCCCACGGCCACCGCCCCGCCCACGATGACCGCGCCCGGAATCAGGTACTTGCTGCGGTTCGGCCGCGCCGGTGCCGCCGCCGGCGCCGGGGAAACCGGGGCCGAAGCCCGCTGCTGCGCCTGCCGCGCCACGTCGCTGGCCGCCGGAATCGCCTCCGGCGCCACCCCGCGCTCCACCACCCGCACCGTGTGCCAGTCCGTCTCCGCCGTCTCGCCGTCGGCATTCTCCGCCTGAAGGTAATACAGCATCTCCGACCCCGGCCCGATCATGTGCCCCGGAATCGACCCGTACCACGTCCCCGCCCCCGAACTCGTCAGCGCCACCCGGAACGGCGTCATGCCCCGCGACGGCGCGTACAGCAGCGAAACCGATTCGACCCGCGCCGCCGTATCGCGCACCGTCGCGCGCACGCCCAGCGGCTGGCCTTTCTCCGCCACCTGCACCGGGTCGTGCTGGATCACCGGCATCCCCATCCCCGGCGCCGCCAGCAGCGCCGACGCCAGCCCGATCCCGATTGTCCTCGTTCTCCAATTCATGCCTGTCTCCAATCCTTCCGGATTTTCCACGCCATGGAAACTTATTCTCCGGATTTTCCACGCCATGGAAAACTTTTTTCCACACCGTGGAAAACCGGCTTCTGACTTCCGCCCTCTGTCCTCTGACCGCTCTCCTCCGGCCGCTACCACGAGTAGTTCACGGTATAGGTCACGACGGCCTCGCCGTCGGCGGGCACCGGCACGCGGAACTCGATGGTATGCGAATCGATCTTCTCGAACTCCTGGCTGCAGACGGGGATGGCCCAGTTGGCCGCACGGTAGAGCGGCTCCACCACGCGGATTTCGACCGCTTCCTTTTCCTTGCGGTTGCGCAGCTTGATCTCGAACGACTCGCTGATGCGCTTGGCGGTGCTGTCCACCGTGAAGTCCGTGCGCTTTCGCTCGCCGACCAGATCAAACGCGCTGCCCATGTCGAGCTTGAGCTTTTCGTTCCGGGGCAGGTGATCAATCTCGTTTTCGCCGGTGAACTCGCGGCGGCCGTCCACATCCGTCCGGTAGAGGCGCATGCGGCCCTTCGGCAGCGGCACGCCCAGCCCGTTGTCCTCGCGGTTCTCGATCTCGATGCGCACCCCCACCTTCTTGTCGGCGGTCGTGCCGTAGTCCGGGTCGGTATTCGCGCCGCGCCCGCGCCAGCCGGCCCCGATCATCGGATTGTAGGTGTAATAGCGCAGCCCCTTCACGCCCGGCGCCCGCAGGAACTCCACCTGCTTGAGCTCGTTGTTCCGCAGCACCACCGGCCTCGGCAGCGTGTAGAGATGGAATTCGTCGAACGCCCGCTCCTCCGGCATGGCCTCCTCCATCGCCGCCATGGCATACATGACCTCGCGGCGGCCGCGCCGCGGCATCGGCTGCACCTTCTGCACATCCCCGGCGATCAGCTTAACCTCGGCCTCCCGGAAATCCTTGCCGGTCTCGTTTTGCAGCGAGATCCACCCGGACATGTCGAAGGTGTCGCCGCCTTCGGCGGGCATCACGAGGTTGTACGTCGCCTCCCATTCCATGCCGGCGGTGATATAGGCCACCTCGATCGGACAATCCCCGGCTTTTTGCGACGCGAGCTGCCAGACCAGCGACGGCTTGAGGAATGCCCCGGCGTCAATGCCCTCGAACACCGGCTGGCCGGGCAGCGAAAACCGCACCGCGCCGTCGGATTCAATGATCGGCTGTTCGCACATGCCCTCGCCCGGCACGTAGCCGCTGCGAATGACCTTGCCCGTGTGCTCCTTGACCGTTCCGTCTTCGCGCTTTTCTTCGAACCGCAGCGTCTGCCCCTCGAGCTGATGCAGCAGCAGGCCTTCCGTCAGCGGATCGTTAACGAAGCTCTGCTCCAGAATCCGCAGCCCGAACGGCTCCGTGCCCATTTCCCGGATCATCACCGAATCCGGCTCGAGCTGCCGCGACATGTCCGTCACCCGCACCTCCGACACCCCCTCCGCCAGCGCCAGCGTGCGGTCTTCCTTCACCGTGGCGAATCCATCATTATAAATCGTGACCTGGGGCCCCGCCGCCAGCGCCGCCATGGGCAGCATCATAAGCAGACATGCGAACTTATTCATGGACTGATACCTCCGGTTGGTTCCAAGCCAAACCATACCCCCTTTCCCACAGCCCTTCCATACTGAATTCTCCGGAAACGTCCCGGCGGCGGTGTGCCCGGGGTTTCGGGGCCCTGTTGTTCAGGGATAGGCGCCGGGGTGGTCGAGGCCCAGGGTTTCGGGCAGGCCGCAGATCAGGTTCATGTTCTGCAGGGCGTTTCCGGCCTGGCCTTTCATCAGGTTGTCAATGTGCGAGACCACGCGCAGGCGGCGGGTGCGTTCATCCACGTCCACGATCAGATTGCAGAAGTTGCTGCCGCGGACATGGGCGGTGCCGATCGCGGCTTTGCGGTCATAAAGGCGCACGAAGGAATGATCCTTGTAGAACCCGGCATAGACTTCCCTCACCTGCTCCAGGCTGACGCCGTCGCGCAGCGTGCCGTACAGGGTGCTGAGAATGCCGCGGCAAGCCGGGACCACCTGCGCGGTAAAGGTCACGGGCACCGGCTCGCCCGCCAGCTTGCCCAGCATCCGCTCGACTTCCATCACGTGCTGGTGGCCGCTGAGGCGATAGGCCTGCATGTTTTCATAGCGCGCCGGGTAATGGTGGAGGGCGGAGGGCTTTTTGCCCGCGCCGGAGACGCCGGTTTTGCAGTCGCAGATCACGCTGGAGGGCTCCACCAGCCGGGCAGCCGCGGCCGGGGAAAGCCCCAGCAGGCAGCTCATGGCGAAGCAGCCGGGATTGCCCACGAGGCGCCGGTCCTCCCCGTAGGCCGCGCGGTTCAATTCCGGCAGGCCGTACACGGTCTGCGGAAGCAGCTCCGGCGTCTGGTGCACGGGGTCCAGCCCGATGCGCCGGGCGTACTCGGCGTAATCCTCCGGATTGTCAAAACGGAAGTCCCCGCTGTAGTCAATCACCCGGGCGCCTTTGGCCAGTTCGGCGGGGGCCTGCGCCATCCCCACCCGATCGGGAGTCGAAAAGAACACCACGTCGGCGGGTTCCTGCGCCGCCGGATCATCCGGCTTCAGAATCGGCAGGTCGCAGAAGCCCTTCAGATGCGGGTACAGTTCGCCCATCGGCATGCCCGTTTCCGTCGCCGCCACCAGCGTCCGGATCCGCGCCTCCGGATGCCGCAACAGCAGTTCCACGATCCCGACCCCGCCATAGCCCCCGCATCCGACGACCTTCACGTTAATCATGCTTGTCTCCTTCAAACGAGCTCAGACGCAGGCATTCACCGGCCGGGGAAACCCTTTCCCGCCGCACCGAACGCCGGACATCGATCCCGGGCCGATCCATCCCGCACCCTGCTCTGAAATCCGATCTCTTTTTCAAAACGGAATCCACGTCTGCCCCGGCTTCATGGCGGCGACGGCATGGGCGATCAGCTCGATGGTCCGGTCGAGGTCATCCAGACTGACCACTTCGCTTGGCGTATGCATGTAGCGCAGCGGAACGCTGATCAGCGCCGCCGCCACTCCCGCGCGGGAAATCTGGATGGGATCGGCATCGGTCGGCGTGGCGCGGCCGTCGGCCACCACCTGCACCGGGATCTTCCGTTTGCGAGCCGCTTTCAGCAGATGCTCGAACAGCACCGGATTCACGTTGGCGCCCCGCGACAGCACCGGGCCGCCGCCGAGTTCCACCCTGCCCTCGCGCTTTTCCGGGCCGTCCATCATCGGGTGGTCCGTGGCAAACGTCACATCCACCGCCATGCCCACTTCGGGGTCAATCCCGAACGTGGACGTGATGGCGCCGCGGCTGCCGATTTCCTCCTGGACGGTGCCGACGGCATGGATCTCCGCCTGGGGCGACAAACCCGCCAGCCGGCGGGCGGCTTCCAGCACGACAAACGCGCCGGCTCGGTCGTCGAACGCCCGTCCCGCCAGCCGCCGGTTGGGCAGTTCGATCACGTCCTGGGCCAACACCATGGGATCGCCGATGGACACCCGCTTTTCGGCATCCTTCTTGTCCTTCGCTCCGATGTCCACCCACAGATCGGTCAGCGGCGTGACCTGCTTGCGGTCTTCGGGCTTCTGCAGATGAATCGGCACCTTGCCGATTACGCCGGACACGACCCCTTTGGCGGTCCGGATCAACACGCGCTGCCCCTGGGGAATCTGGGGATCCCAGCCGCCGATCGGGGCGACCCACAGGTATCCGCGGGCGTCAATCAGGGTCACGATGAACCCGATTTCGTCGCAATGCCCCGCCAGCATCACCCGCGGCGATCCCCCGGGATTCACCACGATGTCCGTGTTGCCGTGCACATCGGTGCGCACGTCAGCCGCGAAACGCCCGGCTTCTTCGCGCAGCAGGCGAACGGCGTCCTGCTCGTAGCCGGAGGGGGAAATCGCCGACATCAGCTTCCGCAAAAAGGCCTGGCTCTGTTTGTTCATGGGCTCAACTCCTTATGATGCGCCATCGCGGCGGAAAAAGCTAGTTCGAGAGAGTGCCCAGCGAAGGATTCAACAGATGCGACGGCGGCGGGGCGACGGCCTGACGGGGCAGATCCGGGGCCGGGATCCGGGCCGGCGAAGGCGCACTGACCGGCGCCGCCGCGGCCGTTGGCGGAGCGGCGGCCGTTGGCGGAGCGGCGGCCGACGGCGCGGAACCCACAGGCGCGGCGGCCACGGGCGGCGAGGCGACCACGACCGCCGGCGGGGGCTCGGCCACGGGCGCGGGAATGGCCGCCGAGGCGGCCCCGGGAGTGGCATGCAGATGCGTGCCGGGAGGCGCTCCCCAGGCGCGCGACACCATCGGGATGGGCGTAACCGGCGGGGGCGGCACGGCCGGCCCCGCCACCTGCGTGGGGGCCTGGATCAAGGGCGCACCCATCTCGACCTTCGCCCGGTTAACCAGCGCCAGATAGTTGAGAATGCCCTGGGCGATGCCCTGCGCCACCGTTTCGCGGTACGACGGCGTCGCCAGCTTCTGGGCTTCCTGCGCATTCGTCAGGAAGCCGCACTCCACCAGCGCCGCCGGCATCGCCGAATTCTTCAGGACATGGAAACGCGCCCGCTTCAGGCCGCGGTCCTCCGCCCGGGTTATCCCCACCACCGACCGCTGAATCTGATGCGCCAGCACCATGTTCGAGTGGTTGAAGCGGTTGTTCGGAACCGCCGGATACTTGCCGGCCAGCCGGGGGTCGGCCGTGGGCGGATACTGCTCCACCGGCGTGATGAAGGTTTCCACGCCCTGTACGCTGCGCGTCCCGGTGGCATTCAAATGCAGGCTGACAAATACATCGCCGGCGCCGCGCGCGGCGAGGAACGGCCTGTCCTGCAGCGTCCAGAAGCGATCGGTGTCGCGCGTCATCACCACGCGCACCCCGTTGGCGCGCAAATGCGCCCGGACGCGCAAGGCGATGTCGAGCACGAGGTCTTTTTCCTGCAGGCCGCTGGCAATGGCCCCGGGATCCTTGCCGCCATGCCCCGGATCCAGCACGACCGTCCGCGTGGCCCGCCCCCCGAGATAGGCCGACGGACGCACCAGGGGATCCACCGCGCATTGCGCATCCGCTTCGCTGAGACACCACTGCCCGCGCAGTTTGATCACCGGGGCGTGCAGCCAGGTCTTGCTGCCGTTGAGAAAGGCTTCGCGGCCGTCCATCGTGAACTGCAGGCTGACGTACTGCCCGCGGATCAGCAGGGTCTTGCCGCCGGGCGCGGCCAGCGGCAGCCCGTACATGGCCGCCAGATCCTTCACCTGCACATACCGTTTGCCCGCATAGGACACGGTCCGGAGCGCGCGCACCTGCGCAAACGCCACCGCCGGCAGGATCAGGCCAAGGATCAGAACCCAGCGCATCGGATGTCGGATGGAACGCTTCAAAATCATGAAGGGGCGACTCTACGGCATTCCCGTTTCGAACGCAATCCTTCCATCCGGCCGCACACGAAGCAGGCACAGCCCAGTTCCATTGGCCGACCGGAAATGGAAGGACGTGGTTCCATCGATTGCCCCTTTTGGAGTGCGCGGGCATGACCGCGCTTTCCCGGGCCGCGACATGTCGCGGCCCCAAAGCGGCGTCCTGCCGCCGCACTCCAAATCCACTCCCTGAATCCGACCGAGGTCAGCCAGTGAAACGGGGATGCGTCCCGTGACTCAGATGCGCTCGCCGCCGGGGCGATGCGCCATTGCGCGCCGCCGCGCCGCGGCCGGCGAGGCCGTGGCATAACAATATACGCATCCATGCGGGCAAGTGCCGTAGCGGCCGATGTCCTTGCTGAGCAGGCAGCCGCAGGACCGGCGCTGGCCCCGGTCTTTTCGGGCCTGCGGAGAAGCCAGAAAGGCCATCAACTCCTCATCCCCCGGCCACAGACGCGCCATCAGATCGCCATCCACGCAGCGGCCGCGGGCGATGCCCATCTCCGACAAGTCCACGGACTCGGCACAGGTCATGAGTTCCAGCCCGAAGGCCCGGTTGATTTCCGCGATTCCGCACGCCAGATCGAGCTGCTCCTGAGCGCTCGGTTCGCGCGCCCCGATCCCCAGCCGGGCCAGGCGCCGCCGGACCGCCGGATAGCGCTCGATGTCGGCAAAGCTGAATACCAGCCGTCGCGTCAGCGGAGCCAGTGTCGCCGCCAGCCGCTGCGCCCGCTCCAGCACCTCCGGCACCCCCGGGCCGTCCGCCAGCAGCAGCGGGTCCAGCCGCCAGATCAGGCGTTCCGGTCCCAGGCGCTTCGCCAGCCGCCGAAAGAGCCGGATCCGCTCCGCCAGCGGCGGCAGGCCCGGTTCCAGGCCTTCCGCTTCCCAGTCGTTCAGCGTGTACTGCACAACATAATGCAGGCCGCGGCGGTCCAGTTCGCGCAGGTGCGGCAGCAGCGCGGCCGGATGCTTCGACCAGAACACAATGACGCGGACCCGGGCCGTCGAAACCCGCTGAACCTGCGACAGCCGGAACGGATTCACCCACGGAAAGAAACCCGCCCGCAGCCGGTTCATGAACCAGTCGGCGTAGCAAGCCGGAATGTCTGTGGCGCGGCTAGCCGACAGCACCACGGGCTCCACGACCGCCGCGGGCGGATCAGTCGCCGCCACGTCCGCCGCCCGGGAACAGATGCCGCTTGCCGCCGCCGCCGGGCGGATCGAACATGAAATGCGGAATCGCATAGCCGGACACCTGCCCGCAAAGCGCCTGCAGGATCGCCCGCCCCCGGGCCACGGTGGAACGCAGGTGGCCCGTGCCCGCCGCCAGATCGCCCTGATGCAGATAGTAGGGTTTCACGCCCAGGCGCAGCAGCCCTTCATTCAGCCGCCGCATCGTGTCAACGTCGTCGTTGATGCCCCGCAGCAGCACGGTCTGGTTCATCAGCGGCAAGCCGGCATCCAGCAGGCGCCCGCACGCCTCCGCGGCGCGCGGCGTCAGCTCCGACGGATGCGTGAAATGCAGGCTCAGCCACAGCGGGCGCACGGACCGGAGCAGACGCGCCAGCGCCGGGGTGATCCGCTGGGGCAGCACGGCCGGGGTCTTGGTGCCGATGCGGATCAGCTCCACGTGCGGAATCGCCCGCAGCGCCCGCAACAGGCGCTCCAGCCGCGCGTCGGACATCACCAGCGGATCGCCGCCCGACACCAGCACGTCGCGCACTTCCGGATGGCGGCGCAGCCAGGCCAGGGCCCGCCCGGAATCAAGCGGGGGGGCGCCGGGCCGGCCGCCGAGCGGCGCCGGCGCGGTGCGCGCGCGCGTACAGTAGCGGCAAAAGCAGGCACAGTCGGCCGTGGCCAGCAGCAGGGCCTTGTGCGGATAGGAGCGGACCAGGCCGGGCGCCACCTGATGCGCCTCCTCGCCCAGCGGATCGCGCTGTTCGCCCTTCCCCGTCCGGGCTTCGCGCACATCCGGCAGCAGGGTGCCGCAACGGCCCGCCGGGCGCCTCCCGGGACAGCAGTCCCAGCATGTACGGCGTCACCGCCAGCGGCATCCGCCAGGCATCCGGCGGCCAGCGCCCGGCGTTCGTCCGCCGACAGCTCCAGCACCCGTTCCAATCCCCGGGCCGACCGGACGCGATGGCGCAGTTGCCAGCGCCAGTCCGCTCAGTCCGACGACGACGCCGCGGAAAGGCACGGCGGCGTGGGAACAGCCGCTCCTGCGCGGCATCGAATGTACTCCACATGGACATGCAACGCCGATATTGCCAAAGACTCCCCTTCCGGTAAACTCCCGCGTGCAAAAGAAACCCGTATTCGACCAGACCACCGCCCTGGATCCCCTTCCGGGCGACCCCGGGACGGACGCCGATCCTGCGCGATCTGGCGCCGTCGGTCCCCGCCGCCGTCGGCGCCGGCAGCCGCCAGCTGGTCGCCAATTACCGCGCCATCCCCGCCGCCCGCGCCATCTACTACCCCGTCGCCTACCGCTTCCCCCGCGAACTCGGCCGCGGCCGCCAGGGCATCGTGTTTCTCGGCCTGCGGCAGGGCGCGCGCGGATGCGTCACCCGCCACGCCCTCAAGCTCTTCGATCCCGGCATCTACGCCAACGCCAAGAAATACTGACCGGCTTGCTGGGCCGCATCGCCGCCCAGACCTCCAAACTCCAGCTCGTCAAGAATCCCGCCCCTCGTCGTTCCGGAAATCTACGAGGAAAGCAACGGCATCGGCTACATCCACAGATGGAGGTCGTCAACGGCATCTCCCTGCGCGAACTGCTCGACGGCACCCATCTCGAACAGGCCCGCGCCCAGTCCAGCGAGGAAGACTGGCGGCGCCTCACCGACGTGGTGTTCCGCCTCGAGAACGGCCGGATCATGATCCAGCCCGGCATCGCCCTGTACATTCTCCGCCAGGCGCTGCGCGGGCTGGAAACCCTTCACGAGATGGGCTTTGTTCATGCCGACGTCAAACCGGCCAATATCATGATCGACCGCCTCGGCTACGTGAAGCTGATTGACTACGGCCGCGCCATGCTCTGCGACGAAAAAATGACCCTGCTGCTGGGCACGCCCGCCTACATGGCCCCGGAAATCCACCAGGAGCGCGTCGCCCGGCCCCGGTCCGACCTCTACAGCCTGGGACTCGTCGGCCTGGAAATGCTCCGCGGCGAACGCCTGTTCAACGCCGACACCCCCCTCACGGAAGCCGATCTGCTCCAGGCCAAGCGCGATCTCCCGAACCGGCTGTTCGACATGCTCCCCGACCATGTCCGCCACAACGCCCCCTTCCTGCAGCTGCTGCGGCGCCTTCTCGACCCCGATCCGGCCAACCGCTTCGCCTCCGCCGAAGAGGCCGAAGTCGGCCCCGCCGGTCTCGCCATGCTGCACAAGCAGCTCACCCTCGCCGGCAAAGACACCGAGTACGGCCGCGAACTCGAAGGCTATCTGTCCCGCATCGTCAATCCCCTCGGCCCCATGTGACCGGCAACCCCCGCGTTTTCCGGATTTTCCACGCCATGGAAAATTTTTCCGCGGTTTTTCCACGCTATGGAAAATATTTTTCCACGCCGTGGAAAATCCGGATCCGCGCGGCGGGCTTCAGTCCCGGGCGGCGGCCAGGAGGTCGGCCAGCGTGACGCGCCCTTCGTAGAGAGCCTTGCCGACAATCGCCCCGGCGAGGTTGGGCCGGTCCAGCGCCCGCAGACGGCGGATGTCGTCCGCGGAGGAGATGCCGCCCGAGGCGATGACCTGGCAGTCCGGCCCGACGGCATCGCACAGTTCGGCATTGCCGTCAAAATTCGGACCGCGCAGCATGCCGTCGGTGGCGGTATCGGTATAGATGATCGTGCGCACGCCCGCACCGGCCGCCCGCCGGGCCAGTTCGACCGCCGTGGTGCGGGAGGTTTCCGTCCATCCCTTCACCTGCACCCGGCCGTCGCGGGCATCAATGCCCACGGCCAGGCGATCGCCATGCTTCGCCGCCAGCGCCGCCAGATCCTCCATCCGCTCCAGAGCGCGCGTGCCCAGGATGGCGCGGCGGACGCCGCACGCCAGCAGCGCATCCAGGTCCGCATCGGTGCGCAGCCCCCCCCCGCATTCCACCGGAATCCCCGCGGCCGACGCCATGCGGCCGATCACGTCCAGATGGACGGGATGCCCCTGGAACGCGCCGTCGAGATCCACCACATGCAGCCACGCGGCGCCCTGCCGGGCCCACTCCCGGGCCTGAGCCGCCGGATCGTCGCCGTACACCGTCTCGTCGTCCGCGCGCCCCTGCCGGAGTCGCACGCAGCGCCCGCCCTTCAAATCCACCGCCGGCAGTATCGTCAGTTCAGCCATCGTTCCGCTCCTCGCTCCAGTCCGTGAAATTCCGCAGCAGGCGGAGGCCCGCCTGCTGGCTTTTTTCCGGATGGAACTGCACCGCCGCCGTCCGCCCCCGCCAGACCGCCGAGGCATATTCCACCCCGTACTCCGTCCGCCCGGCGTCCCACTCGCCCGCCCCGGGCAGATAGTAGGAATGGACGAAATAAAAATAGGTGCCGTCGGGAATGCCCCGGAACAGCGGACAGTCACGCCCCGGCGCCCGCCGCACCCGGTTCCAGCCGATCTGCGGCACCTTGCGCCCGGCCGCCGCCTCGAATTTCCTCGCCGTCGCCGGAATCGCGCCGAATCCGGCCGCGCCGGGCGATTCCTCGCTCCCCGCGCACAGCACCTGCAGGCCCAGGCAGATGCCCAGCAGCGGCCGGTCGGCCGCCATCCACCCGCGCAACGGTTCGACAAAACCGCTTCGCTCCAGGTTGGTCATGCAGTCCCCGAACGCCCCCACCCCCGGCAGGATCAGCGCCCGGCACGACGCCATCGTCTCCGGCCGGTCCAGCACGCGGCAGGGCACGTCCAGATAGCGCAGCGCATTGGTCACGCTGCCCAGATTCCCCATGCCGTAGTCGATCACGCCGATCATCGCATCCCGTCCGTTCCGGTTGCCGCCGGTTTCCGCCGCCCCGGCGGCTACAGCACGCCTTTGCTCGACGGCACGCCCTTGACCCGCGGATCGCGGCGGCAGGCCGCCTTCAGCGCGCGCGCCAGCCCCTTGAACACCGACTCGTAGGCGTGATGCGCATCCCGGCCGTAGAACTGGCGGATGTGCAGATTCATCCGGGACTGCGTCACGAATGCCCGCAGGAATTCGCCCAGCAGCGACAGTTCGAAATCCAGGATTTTTTTCTTCTTGGTCGCCATGTCGAAGACCAGGAAGGGGCGTCCGCCCAGATCCAGCGCCACGCGGCTGAGGGTTTCGTCCATCGGCATCAGGCTGAATCCATAGCGCTCGATGCCCTTGCGGTCGCCCAGCGCCTGATTCAGCGCGTCGCCCAGCGCCAGGCCGACATCCTCCACCGTGTGGTGATAATCCACCGCCAGATCCCCCTTCGCCCGGATCGTCAGATCCATCAGCGAATGTTTCGCCAGCAGTTCCAGCATGTGATTGAAAAACGGCAGGCCGGTCTCGATGGCGGATCGCCCGCTTCCATCCACATCCAGTTCTACGCGGATCTGCGTCTCGCGCGTGTTCCGCTCCACGATGGCCTTGCGTTTCTTCATGATGCCCGCAGGATACCCGCCCGCCCCCCGCCGCGCAACGGATTTCCATGCCCCCATTTCGCTTGCGAATCCCCCTCGCCGCCCCGTATATTGAATCCACAAGGCTTTGCCCTTGCGGAAAGAACAGGCAACCATGGCGCTGATCAATTTTGACTGTCCGGAATGCGGACACAATCTCGAAGTGGATGAGCGGGGGGCTGGATTCATCGTCAAGTGCCCCGAATGCGGCAACCCGTTGCAGATCCCCGATCTGCCCCCCGCCCGCCGCTGGACCCGCCTGGCGCCCGCCGCCTTCGTGTTCGTCACGCTGATCGTCCTGTTCGCTTCGACCGCCTGGTTCGCCCGCCAGACCCGCGCCCTCCGCGAGGATCTCGCGGACCAGCAGGCCGCCTTCATCGAATTCCAGGAAGGCGCGCAGGCCGCCGCCCTCGGACAGGAAGCGGAAATCGCCCGCCTGCGTACGGCCGTCGCCGAGGCCCGCCTGGAGGCCTCCGACACGCTGATCCAGGCCGCCCTGGACGCCATGGACGAAGCCGAATCGCTCGCCCGGGAACTCGAGAAGACCTCCAAACAATTTCTCGATAATCATGCCGGCGAGCGGACCGCCCTGCTGCGCGAGCACATGTTCCAGGTGGTCGAAGCCGCCAAGAACAGCCTGCCCGCCGCCCCCGTCCTGACCGATGTCGGTCCCGGGCGCGGCATTCAGGGCCGCCAGATCGTCTTCCCGGTCCTGCCCGGCCCGGAAGGCCAGCCGCTCCGGGAAAACGCCGAGATCACCGCCGTGGAGGACGACAAGGTCTTCGTGCGTTTTGCCGGCGGCAGCGCCACCTATTCCCTCCAGGAACTCCATCCCGGCGTCGCCGCCTACCTGCCGGTGGACCGCCTGCTGGTGTTGCCCCGCAGGCAGTGGGCAGCCGAAGTTCTCCGCGTCCACCAGATGCAGAGCGCCCGGCGCGATGAACGCCTGGCCCAACTGCGCCACGCCATCGAGTCCCGGCTGCCTGCCGAATAAGGAGTTCTCCCGGTGACGTCTGCCTCCATCGAAGCCGCCATCCGCGCGCGAATGGCCGGCGACGGCGCACCGCCGCTGGTCGTCGAAGCCTTTCTGCGGAATGTCCGGCGATGGATTGATGGCGATCTCGGCGTCATCCCCGGCGCGGCGCTCGGCGAACTCGGCGACCTGCCCCGGCTGGACGACCTGGACGAAGCCGACGCCGTCGCCGAAGACGCCATCCGCCAGACCGTCGTTCTCAAGCTCAACGGCGGCCTCGGCACCAGCATGGGCCTCGAACAGGCCAAGTCCCTCATCGTCGCCAAGAACGGCCTGACCTTCCTCGACATCATTGTCCGGCAGATCGAATTTCTCCGCCAGCGCTGCCGCGCTCCCCTCCCCCTGCTGCTGATGAACAGCTTCTCCACCGATGCCGATTCGCTGGCCGCCATCGCCCGGGGCCGGCCCGGCTTCGGCAATCCCGGCGGTCTGCCGCTGTCGTTCTCCCAGCATCGCGTGCCCAAGCTCGATCCCGCCACCCGGATCCCCGTGAGCTGGCCGGAAAACCCCGCCCTGGAATGGTGCCCCCCGGGCCATGCCGACATCTATCACGCCCTCCAGACCACCGGCCTGCTCGACCGCCTCCTGGCCGACGGCTTCCGCTACGCCTTCGTTTCCAACGCCGACAACCTCGGTGCCCTGCTCCATATGGGCATTCTCGGCCACATCGCCCGGCACCGCACCCCCTTCCTCATGGAGGTCACCGCCCGCACCGAAAGCGACCGCAAGGGCGGCCATCTCGCCCGGGACAAGACCAGCGGGCGCCTGCTCCTGCGCGAATCCGCCCAGTGCCCCGAAAACGAAACCGCCGATTTCCAGGACATCCGCAAATACCGGCTGTTCAACACCAACAATCTCTGGCTGAACCTCGAGGCGCTGCACGGCATGCTGCGCGATGCCGACGGCCTTCCCGAACTGCCGCTGATCGTCAACCGCAAGACCGTGGATCCCACCCGGCCCGACTCCGCCGCCGTGGTCCAGCTCGAATCCGCCATGGGCTCCGCCATCGCCTGCTTCGACGGCTCCGATGCGCTCGTTGTGCCCCGCTTCCGCTTCGCCCCCGTCAAGACCACCAACGACCTGCTCGCTATCCGCTCCGACCTGTATACCCTCGGCGCGGAACACCAGGTCGCCCTGCATCCCCGCCGCTTCGGCCCGCCGCCCGACATCCAGCTCGATCCCATCTTCTACAAGAACATCGCCGCGTTCGAAGAACGCTTCGCCAAGGGCGCGCCCTCCCTGCTGCACTGCGATTCCCTGCGCATCGAAGGCGACATCCACTTCGGCGCCGGCATCCGCATCGAAGGCGACGTGCATCTGCGCAATCCCACCGGCACCCCGGCGCATATCGCCGACGGCATGCGCATCCATACCCCCGTCGGTCGCTGAGTCGTCCGCCCCCATGCGCCCTCCCCGCAAAGCCTTCGTCCTGGCCGCCGGCCTCGGCACCCGCCTGCGCCCCCTGACGCTGGAAACCCCCAAGCCGATGCTGCCCCTCTGGGACTGCCCCATGCTCGCGCGAACCCTCGACATGCTTGCCGCCTGGGGGGTCCGCGACGTGCTCGTCAATCTGCACCACGCCCCGGGCCCTATCGTCCGCTATCTCGCCTCGCAGCCCGTTCCCGCCCTGCGCATCAGCGCCGTCTTCGAACCGCTCATCCTGGGCACCGGCGGCGCCCTGCGCAATGCCCGCTGGTTTCTCGACCAGCCCTTCTGGCTGCTCAATGCCGATGTCGTCGCCGATCTTGATCCGCGCCCTCTGCTCCAGGCCTGGGAGCGGCTGCGCCCCCTCGCCTCCTGCTGGCTTACCGAAGACGCCGGGCCACGCACCGTCCGCTGCCGGCGCGGATTCATCCAGGACTTCCACGATCCCCGCAAAGGACACGCCACCTTCTGCGGGCTGCATCTGCTCGACCCGCGCATTCTCCCCTTCATTGCGCCCGACGGATTCGACACCATCATTGCCGCCTATCAGCGGGCCCGGCGCAAACGGCACCGCATCGCCGGGGTGTTTGTCCCCGGTTCGTTCTGGGCGGACATCGGCACTCCCGGTCAGTATGTGCAGGCCCACCGCGACACCGCCCGGCGGCTCGGTCATGAAGGCGACTCCTTCACCCTCCCCGCCGCCGCCGTGCTCACCCCCCGCGAGCGTCGCGCGCTTTCCGCGCACCGGCCGCTTCCGCCCGACTCTCCCGTCGAGGTGCTGCCGCCGCGAGGCTCCGCCCGCGAATTTTTCCGCCTGCCGCCCGTCCGAATGCCCGGGACCCGCCCCGTCCCGGCCATGCTGGTTCGCTGGTCCCCGGAACGGCCGGACAACCGGCTCTATGCCCGCCACGCGCGGTTTCTGGAGGCGCTGGGCCTGCCGGTTCCCCGCCTGCTGATGGAGGCTCCTCGCGACCGCCTGCTGCTCATCGAAGATCTCGGACCCGGCACGTTGGAGACCCGCCTGCCGGAAATGACCCCGGCGGACATCCGCCGCACCTACCGGCGCCTGCTGGACCTGACGCTTCGCCTGCACACCGCGGGCCTCCCCGCCGCCCTCCAGGTCCGCCTGCCGCTCATGCCCGCCTTCGGTCCGGATCTGTACCGATGGGAGCACGACTATTTCATCCGGCATGTGCTTCTGGACCGCCTGCACGCCTCCTCCCGCACGGTCGCCGCCGTCGCCGCGGAACTGCACACCGTCGCCCGCGAGCTGGCCGCGTCGCCGCAGGCGCTGATTCACCGCGACTGGCAGTCGAGCAACGTCCTGTTCCGCGGTACGCAGCCGGTCATGATCGACTTCCAGGGCATGCGCCGCGGCCCCGCCGCCTACGATCTTGCCAGCCTCCTGTGCGACCCCTACGCCGACCTGTCCGCCCCGCTCCAGCAGCGCCTGCTGAGGGAGTACGCCCGGCGGCATCCGCAAGGTGATGCCATTCTTCCGGTTTTTCCCGCCGCCGCCGTCCAGCGCCTCTGCCAGGCGATGGGCGCCTATGCCGTCCTGTCGCGCAAGCCCGGCATGGAATCCTTCTCCCGCCACATTCCCGCCGCCGCCCGCCAGCTCCTGCGCGCGCTGAACGCCCGGCCCCTTCCCGCCCTGGCCGCCGCCGCCCGGCGGCTTGGCCGGTAATCGTCCCTTGCCGTTGCGTCCCGGCCTTTGTCGTGCCAATATCCCCGCTATGCCTGGCGCAACCCTAACTGATTCCGTCCCGGTCCGCCGTCTGCGGATTCTTGAAGACGAGCCCGAAGCTGCCGAGGTCCGCGATTTCATCGCCACCGGCCGCTGGCGCGAAACCGGCGCCTTCGCCCGCCTTCCCACGCGCAATCCCCGCTACGAAGTCTATTCCCTGGTTCTGCCGGCCTCCCAAACGGCCTGCATCCTGAAGATCGCCGCCGCCGCCCCCGCGGGTCACCGCCCCGCCCGACGTCTGAACACCCTGGCGTCTCACCTGTTGCGCGACCCCTCCCGCCGGGCGCTTCTCGGCGCCCGCCGACTGGCAGAGGCCGGCGTGCCCACCTATCGTCCCCTGGCCTGCTGGCAGGCCCGGCGCGCCTCCCGCTGGCGCGACAGCTTTTTGCTCTATGCCCAGATCCCCGCCCGCTTCACCCTGCGCCACTGCCTGCTCGGAACCGCCGGCCTGCCGCCCGACGAAAACGCCCGCGCCCTGCAGCAGTTCTCCCGCCAGCTGGCCGATGTCATCGCCGCCATGCACCGCCGGGGGCTTCGTCACGACGATCTCGCCTGCGGCAACTTCCTGATCGCCGACGACGGCACCATCCACCTGATCGACACCGACCACGTCCACCCCGTCCGCCTGCGCTTTCCCCGGTTTCTGAAGCGGTTCTTCGACCTCGACGATCTGCGCCGCCTTGATCTCCCCGAGCCCCTTCGCCGCGAATTTCTCCGACGCTATCTCGGCGACCGCGATTCCCCGTTCTGGTGGCGCGTCCATCTGTTCTGGCGCGCGGGCGCCCGCCACCCCCTGCGCTGGCTCCGGCGCCGCCTGCGCCTGCGCCCCCCCTCCCGGCGGCCGGCCGGCCTATAGCGCCTGGTACGTCGTCGGCTTGAAGTTGTTTTCGATCGTCCACACCGCCGCCCGGCACTGCGTCACCCGGAACACCAGCAGCATCTCCGCGCCGTACTTGTCAATCCACGACTGCATGAACGGCCGGGCCGCAATGATTTCCTTCTTCAGGGCCTCGTCGTCCGCCATGGCCGCCACCCCCGAGACCCGCACCTGCACGTCGGAATTGTTGAAGCACACCTCGACCGGCGCCCCGCTCTGCACCTGCTTCGCCAGCGCCTTGTTCGTCCCCGTATGGAAAATCAGGCCGGACTCGTCCGCCCGGTACATGAACATGCCGCGCACGCGCGGACGGCCGTCCTCCACCGTCGCCAGATGACAGACCGGATTGCGGTTCAGGAACTGCAGGACTTCATCGCGGGTCACGGGAACCTCCGGATTCATGCCAGCGTCCTCCAGCACCAGACCAGGCAGCCCGCCAGGATCGGCGCCGCCAGGATCGCCTGCCACATCCGCTGGGGCTCGCGGTGCAGCCGCCGCCGGCTGCCGCCGGTCTTCTCCTGCAGCACCGCCAGCAGCGCCACCTTGGCCATGCCGTTGACCCACAGAAACAGCAGCAGCGCCACCACCGCCGTCATCCGCCAGCCCTGGTCCACCTCGGGCGGCAACACGACTTCATACAGCCCGTACAGCGCCAGCCCCGCCACCGGCAGATACAGATTCCACGACTTCCACCGCCGGGCAAACGCCACCGGCCACAGCGACAGCACCCCGCACACCGCCATCCCCCAAAACCCCGCCGCCTGAAGCAGTTCTCTCATCGCGGCACCACCTTACAACACATTTTTCTCCCCGCCAATCCCATTTCTCTCAGGCTCGCCGTCAGCCTCGCCGTCTTCTGCCATCTCGACTTTTTTGATTTCTCGTCTTGTCTGCCCGTTTGTCCGGACGCAGAATGGTCCCGGGTTGGAAAGGTGACCAGCCATAAAAGAGAACAACAACCGCAGGAGGAACCCTCATGAAATGGATGCAATGGATGCTGGCGTTGGCGCTGGCCGCGGGAATGGGACTCGCCGGACTCGGCTGTGACGATGATGACAGCAGCAGCGACCGCGATCCCCTGGTGGGAACCTGGACCGCCCAGTCGTTCAACGGTCAGGAGCTGCCGGACAACGTCTCTTTGACAATCACCTTCCGAAGCAATGGCGAATACGTTTCCACCACCACGATTGACGGCATGAGCGAGACCGAATCCGGCACGTGGAGCGCGGAGAACGGCGTCCTGACCACCGTGAGCGGCGGGGAAACGGACACCATTGCCTATGCCCTGAATCGGGATACCCTGACCGTAAGCGATGACGGCGAAACCTTCGTTCTGACCCGTTGATTTCGTTCATCCCGCGAAACGGGCTTTCTTCCATGGAAGAAAGCCCGTTTCTTTGTGCGCCGGAGACCTCAAGGCGCGGCCCGGCAGATCCAGATCCGGTAATGCAGCTCGGCCTGGAAGCCATCCCCTGCGGCCTGAAACACCGGATTTTCCGCGCCATGTTCCGCACCCATTTCCCGCCGGATCCGTTTCAGGTCGGCGGCATCCAGTCCATAGCGCGCGCCCAGCTCCCCGGATTTCAGGTGCAGCACCGGCGCCGGACAGGAGAACACCACCTCCCACCCCGCCGATTCCAGTCCCTCGCCCAACACGCGGACCGCCGGATACCACTTTCCTGTTCGCATTTTTTCGTACAGCGAGTTCAGGCAGTCCGCGTCCTCCCGGCGCTCAAAACACGCGGTCTGATGCACCCAGTATTCTCCGGTTTCCGCCTGCTGCCGGATGTGCTCCGGGATCCGCCGCCAGCCCCGCCGGCCGGCATAGTGCAGCACTGAACGCATGACGTACAACACCCGGCCTCCCGCCGGCGCCACTTCGCCGCGCCGGAATGTGTTCACCGACCCCTGCACGCACGCCAGGCCCGCCGCCTCCGCCTGCCTGAGCTGTTCGGCCGATGCATCCAGCACCACGAACGCAGCCGACCGGCCCAGGCCGGCCCCGCGAAGCTGCCCGAGAAAATATCCGGTCCCGCCGCCCAGATCCACCACGGCGTCGGGATTCGCCTTCCGCCAGATGCCGCCCACGGCGTCCACCATCGCACGAGCCACCTCCGGGTCGCTGAAATACCCGCCGTGCTGCTGTCCCCATGCCGATCCGTGCACCGACTGTTCCGGACCGAAATCCACCCCGGCTGCACCCGGTTGCGCCGCCTTCCGTTTTCCGCGGCGATCCGTCATGACCGGCCTTCCGGTGTGTCGCCATCCGGCCCCGGCGCCCGCTCGTTCAGGGGTACCGGGGTGCGCAGGGCGATCTGCAGGCACATCAGCGCCCAAAAACACCCCAGCAGCGCCGCCATCGGCATCTGCAACGGCACGGGCAGGCTGTAGAGAATCATGACACTGGGCGCCCAGAACGCCCAGCCCGGCACCTGGTTGGGCAGCACAATCCGCCGGTACCAGCCCGGCCCCAGCTGCAGCCGCGTGGCGCGCCAGGAGCAGTTCAGATCCTGCCACAGATGCGCGACGGCATTGATCGGCGATGCCAGAAACGGCGAATACACCAGCATGTCGGTTGCCGTTTTCAGCAGCACGGTGCGAACGCCGGCCTCTGCGCCCCACAGCCAGGCCTGAAACGCATAAAAGGCATGCGTCAACGCTCCCATGAATCCCCACCAGATCACCAGGAACGCCAGCGACCGCCACGGACGCCGCAGGCGCAGTCCGGGAATCATCGCGCAGAACAGAGAAGGAATAAGGCCGTTGGTCACCATGCGCAGAGCGATGGAAAACCCGATCCCATATCGCACTTGCCAGGCGGAGATCTCTTCCAGGACCGCATGAAACCCCGGCGCGGCGTAATAGGCCACCACCACGGCCAGCGCCGCCGATTGCAACACGATGCCGGGAACCAGATTCGCCCGCGCCGATTGCAGTCCGATCCGCCATGGCGTGGCCACCCCAGGCCGGCATCCGGAAGTACAGGCGGAACGTTCCATGCCGGCATTCCCGGGAAGTCTCAATCCGGCCGCGCCCGGACAAAATACTCTTCAGGCGCGTCAACCGCTTCCGCCACCCGCCAGCCTTGTTCCGCCAGCAGGGCGGCCAGGCGGTCGCCCGAGGGCATCCGGTCGTTGTGCACCCCGTGAAGCTCGGCATGCAGGGCATTGAGCGAGGCGCTGCCTTCGAGATTGGCCACCACCAGTTCGCCTTCCGGGGCCAGCCAGCGACGGCACTGCTGCACGAATTTCACCGGGTTGTCCAGATGCGGATACAGCCGGAAACACAGCACCAGGTCCCAGGCCTTCTCCTCCAGCACCGCGTCCTCCGCACGGCCCCGGCGGACTTCGACATGCCCGTGTCCGTTCACCGCCTGCTCGCAGCGGGCGGTCATTCCCTCGCAGGGGTCCAGCGCCAGCACCCGGCCGTACGGTCCCACCCACTCCGCCAGCCGCCGGGTCAGGGGGCCCGCCCCGCAGCCGGGCTCGAATACCCGCTTGCCCTGCAAATCGCCCAGCCGCCGGCGCAATTGTTCCATCCGGGGCTCATGCTCCGGCTTGATGGCCAGCGGATCGTCCTCCGCCGCCAATTGATCGAAAAACAGGGACCGTTCCATTGCCCGCGGATGATGGCGCGTTGTCCACCGGCAAACAAGCGGTTTTTCCGAGCCGGATCTTGGAAATCCATACCCCGTCCGGCCCCCATGCCAGGCATGCGTTTTTCCTATTCCGCCACTTCCTTCACCCGGTAGGCCCGGATCTGGCCCAGCGCGGACGGCTGCGTTGCCGGCGGTCCCGCATCGATCCACTGCGTCCGGTTCGCCGTCGCCCGCAGCCGCAGCGGCACCTCCACCCACTCCCCGCCCGGGAATTGGGTGCAGTATTCCACGGCATACAACCGCCCCGGCACCGAGTCGAACTGGATCACATACCGCCCGTCCGGCAGCGGATACCCCTCGCCAAGCACCGTTCCTTCCCCCGGCAGCGGCGGTGTCCACTCCGGCAGGATGTACTGCAGCTCGATTGCCGGCGGATATTGGTCCGCCCGGTACGCCCCCGTGCACACATAGACGATGTTCAAGGTCAGCGATGCGCCGTTTGTGAACGCCGTCTGCATCTCGATCATCGGCCGCCCGTCGGAAGAGGTGCCGGTCTGGTTTTCCACGATGATCCCGGGCATCAGGTTCGTGAACAGCACGCGCACGCCGATGGCATCCAGCCCCGAGTCATTGCGCACCTCCAGCGCCTGCGTAAACCGGGGATTCCACGGCTCGCGCGCCAGGAAGTCATCCGCGTCCAGCACCGGCGCCCCGACCACCTCCACCGTGAACGAGTACGTGCTCGTGTAGCCCGTCGCCGGATCCGTCGCCGATACCGTGATTTCCGCCGTCCCCGGTCCCACCGGATCCATCACCAGCCGCCCGCCCGCCCCCGCGGCCACCGTCATCACGTTGGTGTCGCTCGACTCCGCCGCATACACCAGCCCCGCCCCGTGGAACATGTTCGAGAGCGAGTGATCCATCACCGCCCCCTGGCTTACCGGGCCGGCCAGCGGCGGATGCGTCTCGTAGGGCGTGTTCGTTCCCGCCGGCACCCACACCGTCCGCGACGGCCAGCTCAGGCCGCCCGCGTTCCACGCGAAGAGACGCAGCGCGTACCACGCGCCGTCCGTCAGTCCTTCCACCGCGTACTGTTCCGCCAGCGCCACGTCCAGCTTCTCGTAGCCCGGCACGTACGCCGCGAAGTTCGTGTCCGTGCCCGCATCCAGCACGTGCCGGCTCGCCGCCGGCACCAGCTCCCAGCGTGCGACGAGATTCGTCGGCGTAATATCCACCGGATCCAGCTGCACCGGCGCGTCCAGCCACAGATACTCGAACGCATCGGCCAGAATCATCACGCCGCCGGAGGTCGAAACGACCCGCACGTCGCCTGCGGTCCCGTCACTCAGGTTCCAGCCGTCAATGACCACCTCGTACCCGCCCCCAAGCGAACCCGAGGACGGCGTAACCCGGTCGATGCGCGAATCCCATCCGATCCGATACACCTTCCCGCCGTCCCCGTCGGAGTTGGCCACGCCCGCAAACAGGGCGTTGCCGTGGCCCTGCAGGCTGTGCACCGCCTCGTTGGCGGCATTGCCGAAGCCGTTCTCGTTCAGCTGCTGCCAGACGCCGGAGGCCGCATCGTAGGACCAGACCTGGCCGCCCGACGGCGAACCGCTGTCGTTGCCGGTGCCCACGTAGAGGTGGTCCCGAAACACGGTCATGCTGCGGGCGGAATCGTACTGCATCGCGGCGCCCGGATCGTTGCGGACCAGGCTCGTTCCGTCGTACTCCCACACCTGGCAGGACGTGCTCCAGCCGCTCGCCCCGATGAACAGCTTGCCGCCGTAGGCCGCCAGACTGCGGATTTCCACGAAGCTGCCGCCGAGTCCGCCGGCGGCCACGAGCGTCCAATCCGAAGGGGTCGGCCCGTCGTAGCGATAGAGTTCCGCCAGGTCAGCCGTGTTATAGGTCCCCGCATACAGGTGCCCGTCGTACACGGCCAGGCTGCGGACGCCGCCGTTGTTGGCATTGCCGAATTCCCCGGCGTTGGCCGGCGCCCAGGCGGCGCCGTCGTAGGCGAAGACATCCGCCGTTCCGTACGCCCCCACGTACAGCTTGCCGTCGTGGACCGCCATCGAACCCGCGAACGTGTTGGCGGCATTGCCCAGCCCGTTGCTGGCGACCCGGTCCCAGGCGGACCCGTCATACGCCCAGACCTGGAACCCCGCTGCGGAGTTCCCCGTTCCGACGTACAACCGCCCGTCGTAGACCGCCATCGAATGCGCGCCCCGGTTGTCCGACGTTCCGAAGCCGTCTGTGTTGACCTGCGTCCAGTCCCCGGTCCCCGGACCATCCCGGCGCCAAACGCCGCACCCGTCCGAGTTGTTCCATGTGCCCGCATACAGCCGGTTGCTGTAGACCGCCAGGGAGAACGCGCTGAAGTTGTTTCCCGTGTCGAAGCCGTCCGCGTTGACCTGGCTCCAGTCCGGCTCGGCCAGCCGCGCCACGAAGGCATCCCCGCCGCCGCTCTTGGCCGCCTGCCAGGGCATGACCGTCGGGAAATTGGCGGATTTGGTCTCGCCAACGACCACGGCGTTGCCATCGGCGTCCAAGGCCACCGCCTGGCCGAATTCCTCCGCGCCGCCGCCCAGATAGGTCGAATACTCCAGTGCGCTGCCGTCGGGGCTCAGCCGGGCGATGACGGCCTCGTAGCTGCCGGCGTTGGTCGGTTGGAAGGCCTTGTATACCGGGAAGTTCACTGAAACCGACAGCCCCAGCGCCACTACGCGGCCGTCGGCGCCGACCGTCACCGCTTTCCCGTAGTCCCAGTCCCAGCCGCCGAGGTAGGTCGAGAACTCCAGGCTTTGTCCATCCGGAGCAAACCGCGTCACAAACAAATCCGGCTGGCCCGAGATGGCCGCCTGGATCGGATTCACCACCGGCAAATCGTCCGACTGGGTAATGCCCGCCAGCGTGAACGAACCGTCGTCCGCGACCCCGATGTCCACCGCCTGGTCGATGTCCTCTGCCCCGCCGAAGAAGGTGGAATAGAGCAGGGTGCTTCCATCGGCGGACAGGATGCTGACGACCGCGTCCCAGCTGGACGGCGAAGGCCCCGCATGGGCCGCCTGGTAGGCGTCGGGGGTCACCGGATAATCGGTCGACGTCGTCGCCCCGCAGAAGTACGCCACCCCGGCCGGCGATACCGCGACCCGCGGATACTCGTGGCCCGCACCGGTTCCGCCCAGATAGGTGGAATACACCAGCGACGCGCCGTCGGCCGCCACCTTGGTCAGCGTGAAGTTGTAGCCTGCCGCCAGCTTGTTCGTCGGCTGGTAGGGATTGACCGTCGGGAAGTTCGTTGACCACGCCCGGCCCGCCACGACTGCGCAGCCCGACGTGTCCACCGCCACGTCATCGGCGTAATCAAACATCGATCCGCCCAGGTAGCTCGAATAGATCAGGGTGCCCGCGGCATCCAGCTTGCAGATGAACATGTCCGTCCAGAACCCGCTGCGCGCCGGTTGAAAGGCATTGAGCGTCGGAAAGTCTGCGGAGTCCGTCCGTCCGCAGATGTACACGCTTCCCTCGGCGTCTACGTCAATCTCCATCGCGAGATCCTCGCTGCTGCCGCCGAGATAGGTCGAGAACAGCAGCGTCCCCCCGTCGGCGCTGAATTTACTCACGAACGCATCCTGACTCCCGCCCAGCGTCGAATCGATCGGATCCACCAGGGGAAAATTGGTCGACGAGGTATAGCCGCATACCCAGATGCAGCCGTCCGGCGCCGTCACGACGCCCTGGGCGCTGTCATCGCCTGCCCCGCCCAGGAACGTCGAATAATCCAGCAGGACCTGGGCCTGCACATCAAGCCCTCCGCATTGCAGCACCCCCAGAACCACCACCCCCCGCAGAAAGGATTTCCCATTCATCCTGCGCCTCCTTGTTGCAGGCCTCCACCGCTCAACCTCTGGCCCACATCTGAATTATAGACCCCGCCTCATCGGCCGCAATGGAATTCATTGCCGTTCGCACTTTTATTTTGGGCTTTTCGGCCGGCCGGGCCGTCTTCCGCCCCAGCCGTGCCAGGTCGCCCCGCGTGGACTCATGGCCCGGTTGCGGCTTGCCTTGCAAGTGAAGTCGCGCCAGAGTCGGACCTGTCATGCGTCTGGGCATTCTATCCGACACCCACAACCATCTGCCGGAAACCCGGCGGGCCCTGGACCTGCTCATGCGCCGCGGCGCGGAACACCTGATCCATTGCGGCGATGCCGGCGAGGATGTCGTTGATCTGCTTTCCGCTGCCTGCCAGGAACACGGCATCCGCGCCCATGTCGCCATCGGCAACTGCGACCACGTGACGGATGCCCGCCTGGCCCCGGCCCCCGCCGGCATCGAACGTGCCGCGGCCCCTGAATTCGAAATCGACGGCCGGCGCTGCCTCGTCCTGCATGGTCATGACGCCCGCCGCCTGCACCACGCCGTCGCCTCCGGCCGGTTTGATTTCATTTTCACCGGCCATACACACCGGCCGCAGGACGAACAGGCCGGCCCCACCCGCCTCCTGAACCCCGGCTCCTGCGCGCGGCCCCGCCCCGGACCGCCTACCGTCCTGCTGCTGGATCTGCCCGCCGGCAACGCCCGCTGGCTCCCGGTGGGCGCATCTGCGATTGGGTGCAAGCTCGGGTCATATTGAGCGAAGGCGCGCAGCGCCGGAGTCGCAATTACCTGTCCCGCCACCGCGGGATCTGGGCACAATCCCGATGGCCAGCCTGCGGGACTAGGCTGAGATCCCTCGACAGGCTCGGGATGACAGCCATACAGGACCACAAGGCCGTTTTGAATCGGCATGCACCGAATCGCAGATGCGTCCGCTCCCGGTCCCCGGCTGAAATTCTTCTCGCCAGCGGCCCCGATCTTCAACCATGATCTGCCGGATATGACAAAAGACAACGAGTTGGCGCGCCGCGTGGCCGCGCTGTTTTCCTCCCCCCGATACTCCCCTCTCCCCGAACGCGACCTGGCCAAACGGCTGGGGCTGTCCTCCGGTCAGCGCGGGTTGCTGCGCACCGCGCTCCGCTCCCTCGAAACGCAGGGCCGGGCGGCCTCCCTGCGCGGCGGCCGCTGGGGCCCCGCCCCGGCTTCCGCCGGACAGATTGCCGGCACCTTCCGCGTCCGCCTGAACGGCTCCTGCTGGATCATTCCCGACAATCCCCAGCAGGCGCCGCTGTGGATCGACCCGGCCTCGACCGGCGCCGCCATGAACGGCGACCGCATCCTCGCCCTCCCCGTCCGCCGCGAAGCCTCCGCCCGCCTGTTCGGCGCCCAGCCCGACACCAAAGCCGCCCGCGTCCTGCGCGTCGTGGAACGCAAACGCCAGTGGGTCGTCGGCATTCTGCAAGCCACGCCGTATTATGCCTATATCGTCCCCCGTGACTCCCTGCTGCGAACCAATATCAAGCTGACCGATCCCCTGAAGAAGCTCGAAGCCCACCTGGGCAACCTCGTCGTGGCGCGCATCACGGAGGACGAGCCGTCGGAAGGCCGGCCCGTCACCGCCGCGTTCGCCGAGGATCTCGGCGACCCCGACGCGGTGGAAAACGACATTCCCGCGCTTCTGCTGGACCGGGGACTCTCCGACGAATTTCCCGAGCCGGTCCGGAAAGCGGCCCGTCGCGTCTCCCCCCGCCTGGCGCCGCGCGTCCTGCACGACCGGAACCGCCGGGACCTGCGGGACAAGCTGATCATGACCATTGATCCCGCCACCGCGCACGACTACGACGACGCCGTCTCCATCGAGCCCCTGCCCCACGGCCGCTGCCGCCTGGGCGTCCATATCGCCGATGTCGCCGCCTTCGTCGAACCCGGCTCCGATATTGACCGCGAAGCGCTCCGCCGCGGCAACAGCACCTATCTGGTGGACCGCGTCGTCCGCATGCTGCCCGAGGATCTGACCGTCCGCGTCTGCAGCCTGCAGCCCGACGAAGACCATCTGGCCCATACCGTGGATATCGTTTTCGACGCCCAGGGCGGCGTCGAATCCGCCGATACCTACCGATCCGTCATCCGGTCCCGCGCCTGCCTGTCCTATGAACAGGTGCAGGACTTGTTCGATCACGGCCGCCTGGACGGACGCCCCGAACCGGTCCGCCAGGCCCTGCACCTTCTGCGCAAGCTGGCCCGCAAGATCCGCGCCCTGCGTTTCCAGAACGGCGCGCTCGACTACGCCCTGCCCGAAGTCAAATGCGTCCTGGATAAACAGGGCAACCCCGTCGGGTTCGCCAAGCGCGGCGCCACCGAAGCCTACAACCTCATCGAGGAATGCATGCTGGCTGCCAACCGCGTGGTGGCCGAAAAGATCTTCCGCGCCAACGTGCCCGGCATCTACCGCGTCCACGACGAACCCTCCGAGGAACAATGGGCCCGCATGGCCGGCGAACTCAAGGCCCTGGGCCACCGCACCGTCCCGGAAAACGCCCACGACCTCAACCGCGTGGCGAAATCCGTCCTGGGCCGGCCCGACCAGTACATCGTCACTTTGACCCTGCTGCGCAACATGAAGCGCGCGGTGTACGAAACCGAATCCCGACCCCATTTCGGCCTGGGCTTCGAGCACTACGCCCACTTCACTTCCCCCATCCGGCGCTACCCCGACCTGGTCCTGCACCGCATCCTGATCGGCCTCGAGGAGGGGCGGAAATCACCGGCCTATTCCAGGGCCGACATCGAAAAGCTCGCCATCCATTGCTCGGCCACCGAACGCGAATCCGCCGAACTGGAGTCGCAGTCCATCCAGATCAAGCGCATCCGTTACTATGCCGGCCTGCTGGACAAGGGCGAAACCGGCCCCTTCCCCGGCACCATCGTTTCGCTGAATCCCAAGGGGCTCATCGTGGAACTGCACGACACCCTGCAGCAGGGCATGCTGCCCTACCACGCCCTGGGCCGCGAACGTTATTACGTCTCGGAAGACGGTTGCTCCGCCTCCGCGCGCAAGGGTTCTCCCTTCCGCCTCGGCCAGCCCGTCGACGTCGGCCTGGCCGCCGTGGATGAACGCCTCCGCCGGGTGGATTTCTTCCTGCCCGGCGCCGAACGACGCCCCCCGCGCCGCGGAACAGAAGGCAAACGACGGAGCCGCGGGGCCCAACAGGCCAAGCAGGCGCCCCCCGGACAAAAACCGGCCCGCCCCCACAAACGCATTGACAAGGCCAAGCCAAACGCGGGAAATTCATCCGCGCACGGCAGCCGCAGGCACCGGCAAGGTCCTTCCAAAACCCAAAGGAAAAAATCGTCATGAAGAAACTGATTGCTCTGGCCCTTCTCGCCGCGCTGGCCGCACCGGCCGCCGTCCTGGCCGCCGATGCCGAAGTCTATGCGGAAGTCCTGTCCGCCTATGTCTATCGCGGCGCCGTCGGCAACGACGAAGCCGTCTTCCAGCCCGGCCTCGACGTCACCGGCCCCTTCGGCCTCGGCTTCAGCCTCTGGAGCAGCATGAACCTGACCGACAACGAATCGCCCTGGTATCCCGACACCGCCGGCAAATGGGGCGAGCTGAACCTCGGCCTCAACTGGACCCTCCCCCTGGAAGGCCCCGTCAGCGTGACCGTCGGCGGCACCTATTTCGTCTATCCCCAGGACGCCAGCGAAATCGTCACCGACGAGGAAACCGGCGAAATGGTCCTCGACGATGAAGGACTTGCCCTCGTCACCGACGCCCCCGCCGACGACGGCTATGAAGTCTATGTCGAACTGGCCGCCGAAGACCTCCTGCTCTCCCCCACCCTGACCCTCTGCCACGATCTGGCCAACACCGATGACTGGATCGTCCTGCTGGGCATCGGCCACAGTCTGGATCTGATCGAAGACAAGCTGTCGCTGGATCTCGGGGCCACCGTCGGCTTCGCCGGCGAATACTATGTCGCCGACAACTACGGCGGCGACGCCGGCTCCGCCTGGAGCCACGTCGAGTTCGACGCCGGCCTGAACTACGCCGTCACCGAGACCCTGTCCGTCGGCCTCAAGGCCGCCTTCAGCTCCATTCTCGACAGCGATGTCCGCGACGACATCGATGCCGAGGGATACTACCCCGAGAAGGACCTCTTCTACGGCGGCCTCACCGCCAGCTACTCGTTCTAAGTTTTTCCCCACCGGGAATCGACACGCCCCGCGCCTCCGCGCGGGGCGTTCTATTGCACCAGCATCCTTGTCCTGGGCGCATCTGCGATTAAGTATTCGCAATCCAGAAATAAGCCATGGCCATCAGCGACTGTCATCCCGAGCCTGTCGAGGGATCTCGATCTCGGTCCCGCCGGCCCGCCGTTGGGATCAGGCCGAGATATTTCGACTTCGGCGCTGCGCGCCTTCGCTCAATATGACCCCAAGGGTGCACCGAATCGCAGATGCGCCCCCTTGTCCGCCGATCAAACCACCTCCCTGCCCAGCGGGTTTTAGAGCATTGTATAGTTATTGCAATATGTATACATATTGCAATAACTATAGCGGCTCCTGTTTCCTTCCGGCCTTCACGATCATAGCCCCCCCCTCAACTCTTACGTCCACACTCCCGCGCAAGCCGCCCCGCACACCCGGCAGCATCCGTCCCTCCCCATTCCCGTCATCTCCGCCCCGAACCCCTCGCGATCCACCAGGCGCGCGCCGCATCCCGGGCACCAGGTGGCCGTCCATTCCGGATGCCCCCGCACGTTGCCGGCATAAACATGGAGGAGCCCGTTGGCCTGCGCCCGCTCCCGGGCCCGGCACAACGTCTCCGGCGGGGTGGGCCCGACATCCAGCATTTCGCCGTCGGGATGGAACGCGCTGAAATGCAACGGGGTGCTTGTCCCCAGATGCTCCGCCACCCACGCGGTCAGCTCATCCAGTTCCGCATCCGTGTCGTTTTCCCCCGGAATCAGCAGGGTGGTCACCTCCAGCCAGCAGGCGGTCTCGTTCCGGATCGCCTCCAGCGTCTCCAGCACCGGTGCCAGCCGCGCACCGCACAGCCGCCGGTAGAAGTCATCCCGAAACGATTTCAAATCCACGTTGGCCGCATCCATTTTGCGGAAGAAATCCAGCCGCGACGCCGCGGAGAAATATCCCGAGGTCACCGCCACCATGCGTACGCCCTGCTCATGGCAGGCATCGGCGATATCCATCGCGTATTCCGCCCAGACCGCCGGCTCGTTGTAGGTCGCCGCCACCGACGGGATACCCCGGTCCGCCGCCGACTGCGCCACGTCCCCGGGCGGCACTTCCTCGCCCCGAATCGCTCGCGTGCCGTCCGGATGACTCAGTTCCCAGTTCTGGCAGAACCGGCACGACAGGTTGCAGCCCAGGGTGCCCAGCGACAGCACCCGGCTGCCGGGCAGAAAATGATTCAGCGGCTTCTTCTCGATGGGGTCCACCTGCAGGGCCACCGGATGGCCCCACGCTTCGGAAAACAGGTTCCCGCCGCGGTTCAGGCGGACCCGGCAGCGGCCGCGCTGGCCTTCGGCAATCCGGCACCGGTGGGGACACAGCTCGCATTGCACCGCCCCGCCTTCCAGCGAGGTCCAGTATCGGGCGGTTTTCATGGCGTTACCTCCCCGCCTGGTTCTCCCGGGCCAGGGCCTGGGCCAGCGCCTGCCAGACCAGTCGCGCGCAGTGAATCCGCGCCGGATACCGTTCGATGCCGTTGAATATCTGGAAATCCCCCCATTCCTCCTCGAAACCGCTCCGGCCCAGCCGCGCCGCAAAGGCTGTGGAGATCGCTTCGATCTCCTTCCGGGTCCGCCCTTCCAGCCGCTTCGCCGCCAGGGAAGCGGAAGCGGCGCTCACGGCGCACCCGTGCAGTTCATGCACCAGGCCTTCCAGCGGGCCTTCCGGCGTCCACGCCAGCTTGAGTCGGATTTCGGCCCCGCAGCCGGGATTGATCGCCTCGGCGTCTTCGGTGCCGCGCGGCGCGCCCCCGCCCCATGCGGCTGATGGCCTGCTCCAGCAGTTTCGCCTGATACAGCTGGTTCATGTGAACAGCTCCTGCGCCGCCCGCACGCCTTCGACCAGCCGCCGGACTTCGTCCGCCGTATTGCCCGGAAAGAAACTCGCCCGCGCCACCGATTCCACCCCCAGCCGCCGCAGCAGCGGCTGCGCGCACAGATGGCCGGCCCGTATTTCCACTCCCGCGTTGTCCAGCACCTGCGCCACATCATGCGGATGGACACCCTCCACACTGAAGCTCACCAGCGACAGCCGGTCCTTCGGCCGGCCCCCACGCCCCGGCAGAGCCACCAGCTCTTCCGCCGCCTGGCGGGCCAGCGCCGCTTCATGCTCGTGCGCGGCCGGCGGCAGTTCCTCAACCAGTCCACCGCCGCCGCCAGACCGACCGCCCCCGCCGCATGCGGCGTCCCCCCTCGAAGCGCCACGGCACCTCCGTCCAGGTGGATTCGCCATCCTCCACCGGGCGATCATTTCCCCGCCATAGATCATCGGCTCCATCTGCTCCAGCAGCTCCCCGGCCACAGCGCGCCGATTCCCATCAGCCCGTACATCTTGTGGCCCGAAAACGCCAGAAAATCGCATCCCATGGCCTGCACATCCGCGGGCAGATGCCGCCCTGCGCGCCATCCACCAGCACCCGCGCCTCGGCCGCATGGGCCGCCTCGCGAACCGCCCGGATCTCGTTTTCCACCCCAATCATTCGACACCCACGTCACCGCCACCCATTTGGTCGATGCGCTTCGGCCCCTTTCGATACGCCTCGGTCAGCCGCCCGTCCGCTTTCGAGCATCACTTCAGGGCTGCGCCCCATCCGGCGCGCGACCTGCTGCCAGGGCACCCAGTTGCTGTGATGCTCCGCCGACACCCATACCTCGTCGCCCGGACCGATCTCCCAGCGCGCGCGCCAGACCGTTGGCCACCAGGTTGATCCCCGCCGTCATGCCCGCGAGCACACCTCCTCCGGCGCGGACGCCCCGAGAAATCCGCCGCGACCTTGGAACGAGACGCCCTCGTAGGCCAGCGTGGCTTCCGTGCCCAGCTGATGCGCTGCGCCGGGGATCCTTGTGCTTGCGATGAACTCGTCCATGGCCCGCAGCACCAGCTTCCGGCCGCTGGTGGTCGCCGCGTTGTCCAGCCAGGCCAGCTCGCGCCCCAGGATCGCGAACGCCCGCCGCAACCCCCGGGTCGAATCCGCCTGCCGATCCTGTGATGCCGCCTCCGTCATTGCTCGTTGCCCTGCACCCGCAGTATGCTACATTTCACTGACATGCGCAAGAACATCGGCTGGCAGGAAAAAACCGACGACACCAAATACGAGATCCGGGTGCTGTTCCAGGGCGGCGACCGGATCCTCTG
The DNA here is from genome assembly GCA_040768005.1 of Kiritimatiellia bacterium. Classification (GTDB taxonomy): domain Bacteria; phylum Verrucomicrobiota; class Kiritimatiellia; order CAIQIC01; family Lenti-01; genus JAAZFE01. The sequence goes on along the minus strand of JAXGNL010000011.1, from coordinate 10,124 downwards.
GCGCCGCATCACCAAGCCGTAGACGATGGGCAACGGAGCCGTTCGATCCCTCTGCGGACCGCTGGCAGATCCTGCTGGAAAAAATGAAGGCCCGTTTATGTCCGCCGACAGGCCTACAGGACCTCCAGCTCGTGGAGCGCCTCGCGGCCGGGCCGCCTCCGACTCCCCGATCCCCATGAACCCGGTGGCCGCCATCGCCCTGCTCGCCCTGCGCCAGACCCTGCGCTCGCGCGTGGTGCTGGCGCTGTTCGCTGCTGCTGGCCGCCGCGCTTCCTGCACCGCTGGCCATCCGCCACGACGGCACGCCCGAAGGCCTCATCCGCCTGCAACTCACCTATTCCCTGGCATCGCCGGCTTCCTGCTTTTCCCTCGTGACCCTCTGGGCCGGCTGCGCGGCCATCTCGAAAGGCCGACGACAAAACCCTCCAGCTGGTGCTCGTCAAGCCGGTCCCCCGCCTGCATATCTGGCTGGGCAAGTGGATGCGCCCTGCTGGTTCTCAACGCGCTGCTGCGCGCGCTGTCGGCGGGGCCGCCGCCGCCGGCACTGCACGCCCAGCTGCGCCGCGGCGGATTCGATCCCGCCGCCCTGGACCGCGCCCGCCTGCGGCCCTCGGCGCTCGACTCCGTTCCGCCCCTCCCCGACATCGAAGATGACGTCCGCGCCGACCCGAATCACAGCGCGCGCAGCAGCATCGGCGTCCGCGGGCGTCTCCTCGATTCTCTTCGCCGCGCCCGGCTGGCCCGCCTCTAGCCATCCCCCCGGCGAAAGCAAAACCTGGACCTTCCCACCGCCGGAAGCGCCCCCGCCCATTGGTTTGTCCAGTTTCGCTGCGATGCGTCCGCCCCGGCGCCGCCCTGATGGACGCCACCCTCGATCTGGACGGATTCGGCGCCCCCGTTTCTGCGGGGATTTCCTCGTCCTCCCGGCGTCCAGCAGATGCTTCTGTTCACGAATCCGCCCGCACCGGACACGGCATCCTCCGCCGCCCCGCTGGCCGTCACCTTCCGCAACCACGGCACCCACGGCGCCACGCTGTTCTTCGAACCCGGCGACGGCCTGGTCCTGCGCCGCCCGCACGGCACCTTCGCCGCCAACTACCTCCGGGCCCTGCTGCTGATGTTCCTGCGCCTGGCCCTGTTCGCCGCCATCGGCGTCACCCTCGGCACCCTGTTCTCCATGCCCGTCGCCGCGTTCCTCGGGCTGGTCCTGATGCTGGTCCTCCAGCTCTCCGGCTTCATCCGCGCCGCCGCCCAGGCGGACCGGCAGACTTTCGTCGCCAACGTCGCCGCCTTCGGCCAGGCCGGCCACGCCCACGACGGCGACTCCGCCGACTCCCTCCGCCCTCCCGGGCCGCCCGCGCCCTGGCCAACACTCTTCTGCGCCTACCGCGGCACCTGGCTCGCCCTGCGCCCCTGCTCGATTACCGCGCCCCGGGATGACCTGGCCGCCGCCGCCGCATCCCCCGCGACGTCGCCCGCGCCCTGCTCCAGCAGGGACTGTTCCTGCCCGGCCTCCTCGCCCTCCTCTCCGCCGCCGTCCTCAACAAACGCGAATGGGCATTGCCTCAACTCAATTAAGAATTGAGAATGAAGAATTACACATGGTGAAAAACACCAATCCGGTTCAGGAAAAAAGCTACGCATTCGCCATTCGCATGGTGAAGCTGTATCGGCATTTGTCCGTACATCAGAAGGAATTTGTTCTTTCCAGGCAGCTGTTGCGCAGCGGAACGAGTATTGGCGCGAATATCGAGGAAGCCATCGGCGGACAATCGCGGGCCGATTTTGCATCTAAAATGTCCATCGCTTACAAAGAATCCCGTGAAACTCGGTACTGGCTCCGCCTCCTGAAGGATACGGCTTATCTCACTCCAAAGGAATACGACAGCATCGCGGCCGAAGCGGACGAGCTCTGCCGCATGCTATCCTCCATCCTGATCACCACCAGGCAGTCCCAGCCATGAATGCGGCTTCCCGAAAATTCTTCATTCTTCATTCTTCATTTTTCATTGTCCCCCTCCTCCTGCTCGTCGCCCTGCCGGCCCTCCCCCTCGCCGGCGCGCTGAATTTCCGCCTGCTCCGCCAGCGGGAAGACGCCCGCCTGACGCTGGCCCCGCCCACGCAAAACCTGCCCCCGTCCGTCGCCTTCACCACCATCGCCCTCGGCGGCTTCCGCGGCATCCTGGCGGACATTCTCTGGATGCGCGCCGGCGCCCTGCAGGACGAAGGCCGCTACTTCGAGCTCGTCCAGCTCTCCGACTGGATTTCCAAACTCCAGCCGCGATCGCCGCCCATCTGGGCCTATCACGCCTGGAACATGGCCTACAACCTCTCCGCGCTGATGCCCTCCCCCGGGGAAAAATGGCGGTGGGTCCGCAACGGCCTGGTCCTGCTTCGAGACGAAGGGCTGGTCTACAATCCCGGCTCCGCGCGGCTCCACCAGGAACTCGCCTGGCTGTTCCTGCACAAGATGGGCACGGATTCCGATACGGCCGCCGGCTATTACCGGGAGCAATGGGCTGCCGAAGTGGATGCCGGCAGGGCCCGCCTCGATCCCGCCCTTGTGCGGCAGATCGAAGACCGGATCGGCCCCCTCGACTGGCGCACCCCCCAGGCCCACGCCATCTACTGGGCCACCGCCGGCCTGCCCTTTGCCCGCACCGATTTCGACGACCTCGCCCTGCGCCGCCTGATCTATCAGGCCCTGCTCCAGCGCATCCAGACGGGCGAACGACAATGGATTCCTGCCGCCACCGCCTGCGTGGAAGAAGCCGTGCAGCGCCATCCCGATATCGGCGGGCTCCGGCAGGTCCTGCGGCAGCTCCGCCAAAGCCACTAGGCCGGATTTCCGCCCTTACTCCGCCGCTGGCGGCAGCGCCAGCCGTTCCCCCAGCTTCCGGTCCCACTCCGGCGGATCAAACCGCTCGAATCCGCCCCCATGGAAGAAGGTGATTTCGCCGAAATACACCCGCCCGCGGCAGTAGAACAGGTCAATGCGGGCATAGGGAAAATCCTTCGACAACGTTTCCGCCAGGCGGATCATCTCCGGCAGGGCGTCGGGGCGTTCCACGTCCCGTCCGCCGGGCCACAGCGGGGCAGAGCCTTCCCACTCCGTCCAGACGAACGGCAGACGCTGCCAGGCGGGACCGTAGAAATTCCGTCGGTGCGCGGTATCCCGGTCCAGGTCCACCTGAATGCACTCCACCCGCCCGTTGAAGCAATGCAGCTTGAAGTCGCTGGGAATCCGCCCGTCTTCGTCCAGCAGCAGCTCTTCCGCGACGATCCGCGGCGTCATGCCCCGGTACGGCCATTCCCTCGACTTGGCGTAGTGATTCTCGGCCATCCACTCGCGGAATTGGCGGCGAACACGGCGCTCGTCCTCCCGATGCTTGTCCCGGACGATCCAGTTCTGCCCGCTGCCGTGGTTGACCTTCAGCACAAAAGCGCCGGGCAGATTCCGGAAGCAAATGTCATCGGCCCGGTCGTAGACCGCCAGCAGCGGAATCAGGCACTCCGCGCCCGCCCGCGCCCGGACATGCTCGCGCACCGCATGTTTGTCCGCCGCCACGCGCTGCAGCGGATTCCGGTAAAAGAGCTTCAGCCAGTTGAGCTTTTCGTTCAGCGTGAGCGGATTCGCCCAGTCCAGCGGCCGGCCGAAGGCGCGCTCGTACCCGCGCTCGATCGCCGTGCGATCGGAGCGCCATCGGCCTTCCGCCCAATAGTCGCGAAGACGCACCCAGGGAAACAGCAGGCGGAATCCCAGATCCGTGTCGCGGTACGCGCGCTTGAGCCATGCCCTCATCGCCTGGACCATACCGCGGGGCGCCGCCCGGCGGCAAGTTTGGTTGTTCGTGGGTGGTCGCTGATCAACGCGCATCAGGCGGCGCCGAAGCGCCGCCTGCGGAGTCAACCTGCCCCCGGATTACTCGGCGAGATTCGTCCAGATTTCCAGCACGCGCGGCACGGCATCCGTGCCGTCGTCCGGGAACACCACCCACAGGAAGTTCAGTTCCACGGGATTCTGCTCCAGATCCTCCGGCAGCGGCTGCCAGTTCTGCGCGTCCAGGCTGGTGAAGACCTGCGCGTCGGCCAGCGATGCGTCGTCCACGTCAATCGCCAGCGACTTCAGAACAAGCGTCGGCGCGTATTCCACGACCAGATACCCGCCGCCGGCTTTTTGGCCGGCCCAAACGGTTTCCGGATCGGCGTCCAGGGCGTTCCAGCCGCTGTCATCCTCCGGCCCTTCACTGGTCAGGACCGAGACCGGCTGGCTTTCCCATTCACCGTCAACGGCCACCGGAGCGGACGCCGGAGCGCGCGCCAGCTTGACGGCCGCCGGCACCGCCTTGGCTCCGGCCCGCTCGCCGTACACTTCCAGTTCCGGCATGACCACGCTGGAACCGTTCGAATTCCAGGCGCCGGTCAGCCGCAGATAGCGCACTTCGCGGCCGTCCAGCGCCCAGTCGTCCCAGCCGTGGCGGGGGTCGCCGCGGGAATCCACCAGCAGCTCCCAGGTCACGCCGTCCAGGGACGATTCGATGAAGTACGTCTGCACCTGCCAGGTCCAGTCCCAGTTCAGCAGGCGCAGCCGCGACAGCGCGGCCGGCTCCACCAGATCCAGCGTGGTGGTGCCCGCGGGATCCACATCCCACATCACGTGGCCGTAGTTCGAGCTCCGGTCGTGAACGCCGTCAATCAGCCGCTCCTGCACGCCGGCCCGGGTGCCCCAGATCAGAGTTCCGTTGTCCGCCAGCGCCAGGTTTTCACCGATGTCGCCGTCCAGCGTTGTCGCCGTGACAAAGGCATCGGCCGCGCCGGGCGCCGACACGCGGAAGGTCGCCGTCTCGCTTTCGGCGTTGTCGTCAAGGTCCGCCGACAGCGTGACGGACTGCCAGACGTCCCAGTTCTGCGGCGTGAACGCCCGGACCGCGCCGGACTGCACCCGCAGGTTTTCGTCTCCGTCCACCCGGTCCACGCGTACCAGCACCGTGGCGGTCGGCTCGTTGGTCAGGCGGACGAAGAAACGGCCCTGGCCGTCTTCGCGCACCGGAACGGACAACTTGGAAATCTCCAGATCCTGCAGCGGCGGGCGCGTGCCGTACACTTCCCACTCGGCAATGCACACATAGCCGTTGGCGGTGTTGGACAGCCCGGTGAAGCGCAGATAACGCACCAGGCGGTCCTCGACCTCCCATTCATCCCAGCCGTGCCGGAGTTCCGCGCCGGCATCCACCAACGGGCCAGGTCACGCCGTCCACGGAGGAATCAATCCGGTAGGTGTGCTCGCGGTAAACCCAGTCCCAGTTCAACAGACGCAGGCGGTTGATCGTGGCCACGGAATGCAGGTCCAGCGTCATGGTGCCCGGCGGGGTTTCCGACCAGGCCGTATAGCCGTAATTGGCACTGTCGGCATGAATGCCGTCTATGACATTGTCCAGCATGTTGGCGGACGTTCCGTCCATCGAGCCGTGCAGCGCCAGGTTTTCCCCGATATCGCCGTCCAGGACGGTCGCCTCCACGTAGGTGTCTTCGAACCCGGCGCCCGAAATCCGGAACCGGACGGTTTCCCCGTCGCTGTTGGCGTCGGCGTCCGCCGCCAGCACCACCGCCTGCCACACGTTCCAGCTCGTCGGACGGAACACCCGGACGGCACCGGCCTGCACATGGATGCCTTCGCCCTCGACCGGGCTGACCTGCAGCACCACGTTCTGGACCGGTTCTTCGTTCAGGCGCAGGAAGAATCGGCCCTGACCGCCTTCGCGGACAAAGACCTCGCTCTTGGAAATCACCAGCGGCGGCAGCGGCGGCCGCTCGCCCAGCACTTCCAGTTCGGAGAACACCACCGTGTCGCCCGCGGAATTCGTCAGGCCCGTCAGGCGCAGATAGCGCATTTCAACCTCGGCGACCGGCCAGTCGTCCCAGCCATGGCGGTCCTCGCCGCCGGCATCCACCAGCAGGGACCATTCTTCGCCGTCCACCGAGGACTCCACGGTATAGCGCTGCGTGCGATACACCCAGGTCCAGTTCAGCAGGCGCACGCGCGACACCGTCATCACGTCGCGGAGGTCCACCACCATCGATGCCGGCGGCTCCTCGGTCCAGACCGTGTAGCCGTAGTTCGTGCCGGCCGTGTGGACGCCGTCCAGCATCTGATCGGCGTTTCGCACGCCTTCGGTTTCGAAAACCGCCGCGCCAAGCGCGAGATTCTCCGGCCCGTCGTCGTCCAGGGTGACTGCTTCGATGAACTGATCGGGCAGGCCGGCCGCCGACAGGCGGAAGACGGCCTGTTCGCTCCCGGCATTGTCGTCCTCGGCCGCGCCCAGCACCACGGCCTGCCAGACGTTCCAGTTCGACGCCCGGAAAACCCGCGTGGCGCCGGCCTGGACATCCAGCGTCCCGTCGCCGTCTTGACGCTGCACCTGCACCACCACGGGGGCCTCGGGCTCCCGGTCCAGGCGCAGGAAGAAGCGGCCTTCGCCGCCTTCGCGGACGCGCACGGGACCTTCGGTCATCAGCAGCACCGGCGTGGGATCCGTCACGGTGAACGTTCTGACCACGTCCGGCGCCGGTTCCCAGTTGCTGTCGCCCGGCTGCGAGGCCATCACGCTGACCTCGCCCGCCCCGGTAAAGCTCAGCGTCCGGTCGTTGAGCACCGCGGGACCGGCCGCCACGGAAAACTCCACCGGCAGGCCGCTGGATGCGGTCGCCGCCAGTTCGACGATGTCGCCGATTTCGCGGTCGCCGATTTCCGGAAAATCAATTGTTTGCGAAGCCGGCAGAATCTCCATCGTGCCGCCGGCGTACCCTTCGTAGTTTTCATCGCCCGGGTAGGCTTCCACGACATAGGTCCCCGCCTGCACGGGCGGTTCGGTGGTGCCGGAGCGACGGGAAAAACCGCCGTCCGCCAGATAGGTCACCACCACGCTTAATTCGTCCGGGTTGGTCTCGACCGCCACCTCTTTGGGACCACCGTCATAAACCTGAATCAGATTCTCCAGTTCGATCTGCGCCGGCGCCCGGGCCACCTGCAGCGAAGCCTCCGCCGCGCCTTCATAGCGGGCGTCCTCCACCGTCGCCGTCACGGCGTAGACGCCCGCGTTGACGGGAACTTCCGCCGTCCCGTTGTAGGTCACGGTCACCGGCAGTCCCGCCGGTTCCGTCTCCACCGTCACGGCGTGCGCGGCACCGTCGTACACCTGCGCCAGGCCGGACAGCGTCACGGCCGCGGGGGCCTTGCTCACCGTGAAGGTGCGTACCGCATCCGCCGCGGCCTGCCAGTTCGCGTCGCCCGCCTGGGAGGCCGTCACCGTCACGTCGCCCGCGCCGGTGAATGTCAGTACGCTGCCGTCCAGAATCGCGGGTCCGTCCGCGACGGAAAAGGCCACCGGAAGGCCGCTCGACGCCGTCGCGGACAGTTCCACGACGTCCGGGACCAGGCAGTCGTTCAATGCGGAAAATTCAATCGCCTGGCCGGCCCGCGCCACCGTCAGGATGCCCGTGGCCGCGCCGAACCAGCCCGGCTCCGTCACGGTCGCCGCCACGCCGTACGTGCCGGCCTGCACCGGCGCGTCGGCCGACCCGTCATAGGAAACCGTCACGGCCAGTCCCGCCGGGACGGTCACCGCCGTCACCGCGCGCGGCCCGCCGTCGTACACCTGATCGAGGTCCAGAAGCTGGATCTCCGCGGCCAGCGGCCCGGTCGGATCCACGGTGTACGTGACCGAGAACTGGTTGTTGCCGTCGCTCTCTTCAACCGTGCCGTCATCCGCATCCACGAACGCCCGCACGTGATGCGTGCCCGGCTTCGTCGCAGCCGTCAGCGGGAACGTCAACACGCGTGTTTCCCCGACCGCCAGAATTCCCGCGGCCTGAACGGCGTCGCCCGCCTCGCCGGGCTGCGCGTTGCCGGGCTTGGAAGCCCACATCCGCACCACGCCGGCGTCGCCGGGAATATCTCCCTGGTTCAATACCGTGACCGTCGCGAAGAATGTCCCGCCCGCGGGAGGGGCGGCCGGGATCAGCTCCAGGGATTCCACCACGAAGTCCGGCTTCATCCAGGTGGGCGGAGCGTCAATCGTATAAACCGCCGTCAACTGGTTGTTGCCGTCGCTTTTCTCCTTGGTGGCCGCGTCGGCATCGACAAAGGCCCGGGCGTGAAAGGTGCCGGATTCATCCGGGGCCGTCAGAGAGAAAGTCAGTTCGCGCGTCTCGCCCACCTCCAGCAGGCCGAGGACCTGTTCGGCATCGCCCGCTTCGCCGGCCTTGGCCGTCTTGGATTTCGACGCCCACATCCGCACCACGCCGGCGTCACCGGAAATGTCCCCCTGGTTCACAACCGTCACGGTGGCGGTGAATTCGCCGGCGGCAGAAGGAACAGCCGGATCCAGAACCACGGATGAAACCACGAAATCGGGCTTCATCCAGCCCGGCGTTTTTCCCTCTGCCGCAAACGCCAGCAAGCAGAATCCGGCCATCATCGCCGCCAGTCCATGCGCGCTGCGGATCGTCATGTTGCACACCTTCTTCATTTCTGGTGAACAAAAATGACAAACGATGGTTAGATCCATGTTAGACGGGGGTAAAATATGCGTTAATTCATTCTCCCTGTACTTGTTAGAAACTGTTTATGTTTTGATTAGTATAATGTTATTCCGCTGTCGTTTTGATCAGGCTTTTCGTGCGGATTCCCCAATAAAATCAAGGGGATCAGGGAATTTCACGGACAGCAAAAAGCCATGCGGCGCGGATGCGCCGCCTGGCGGATTCCATGAGGCTGGACCGGGGGCTATTCGGCCGGGTTTGTCCAGATCTCCAGCACGCGCGGCACGGCATCCGTGCCGTCGTCCGGGAAGACCACCCACAGGAAGTTCAGATCCACGGGATTCTGCTCCAGATCATCCGGCAGCGGAGCCCACTCCTGCGCATCCAGACTGGTGAAGATCCGGGCGTCGACCAGCGAGGCCTCGTCCACATCCACCGCCAGCGACGACAGCGTGAGCGTCGGAGCGTATTCCACGACGACATAGCCGCCGCCCGTCTGCCGGCCGATCCACGCGGTCTGCGGGTCGCCGTCCACCGCCAGCCAGCCCGTCTCGTCTTCCAGCCCATCGCTGGTCAGCACCGACACCGGCAGGCTGTCCAGGGCGGCAGCGCGGGACTTGCCGGTTCCGCCCGGCTCGGGACGCGTGCCATACACTTCCAGCTCGGAGAGGCATACATAGCCGTTCGCCGAATTGGTCAGGCCCGTGAACCGCAGGTAGCGGATGGAGGCGTCCGCCGCGTTCCAGTTGTCCCAGCCCTGGCGGTCGGCTCCGCTGGCATCGGCCAGCAGCGACCAGCTTTCGCCGTCGGTGGAAGACTCGATCGTGTAGCGATGGACCCGGTACACCCAGTCCCAGTTCAGCAGGCGCACGCGCGACACCGTCATGACCGCGCCCAGATCGAGCACCAGGCTTCCCGGAGGCTCTTCGGTCCACACCGTGTAGCCGTAGTTGGCGCTGGAATTGAATTCGCCGTCGATCATCCGCGGCAGCAGGTTGGCCTGGGTCCCCGAGATCGTCGCGCCGCCGGAGGCCAGCGCCAGGTTCTCGGCGATGTCGTCGTCCAGCGCCGTCGCTTCGATGAAGGCATCGGCGTAGCCGGACGCGGAAATGCGGAACGTGGCGGTCTCCTCCGTGCTGTTTTCATCGGCCGGTGCCGACAGCACCACGGCCTGCCAGACGTCCCAGTTCGAGGCCTTGAAGCCCCGGACCGCGCCCGCCGACACCGTCAGCGACTCGTCGCCGGACACCCGGCTGATCGTCACCGCCACGTTGCCCGTCGGCGCCGCCGGCAGCCGCACGAAGAACCGGCCCGTCCCGCCTTCGCGAACATTCACCGTGGCCTTGGACAGTTCCACGGAATCCAGCGGATCACGCGTGCCGTACACCTCCAGCTCGGAGATCACCACGCAGTGGTTGGCCGAATTCGACACGCCTGTGAACCGCAGGTAGCGGAACGAAACGCTGTCCACGATCCAGTCGTCCCAGCCCTGGCGCTCTTCTTCGCTGGCATCCGCCAGCAGGGACCACTCCAGCCCGTCGGTCGAACATTCCATCTGGTAGCGGTGCACGCGATGGACCCAG
>JAXGNL010000010.1:0-60702 GCA_040768005.1 Kiritimatiellia bacterium | reverse complement strand
CGTCGAGATGGTGATGCCGGGCGACAACATCGACATGGATGTCGAGCTGATCACCCCGATCGCCATGGAGAAGAACATGCGCTTCGCCATCCGCGAAGGCGGCCGCACGGTCGGCGCCGGCGTCGTGGCGGAGATCGTGGAATAAGACCAATGGACCGGGATTCCCGGGGCGGCGCCGCCGCCCCGGGGGCATCCGCGGACGGGAGTTTGGAACCATGCCCAGGGAAATCATCACGCTGTCGTGCACCGAATGCAAGCGGCGCAACTACATGAACAGCCGGAACAAGAAGACCAAGACGGAGCGTCTGGAACTGAAGAAGTACTGTCCGGCGGAGCGGAAGCACACGCTGCATCGCGAGACGAAGTAGGCGGACGATCCCGACGGCACAGCCCACAGGCCAGTAGCTCAATTTGGCAGAGCACCGGTCTCCAAAACCGGTTGTTGGGGGTTCAAGTCCCTCCTGGCCTGCCATTCCGGGCGGGGGCCGGCCAACGCAAAGGCACACAGACATGAGCAGGATTGCAGAAACGATAGGCGGGTTTCGCGGCTTTCTCGGCGAGGTGGGAACCGAACTGAAGAAGTGCGCCTGGCCGACGCGTCCGGAGCTGTTCGACTCGACGGTGGTGGTGATTCTGTCGGTGGCGCTGCTGGCGGGGTTCGTGGCGGTGTGCGACATGGTCCTGCAGCAGCTGGTGCGCTGGGTCATCCAGTAAGGCGGGGAAGACAGGCGTCATGGAAAAGAAATGGTATGTGCTGCACGCTCTCTCCGGACAGGAGGGGAAGGTGCGCGAGAACATCGCCCGGCGGGTCCAGATCGAGGAGATGCAGGACTACATCGGCGAGGTGCTGATTCCGACCGAGAAGGTCTCGGAGGTGAAGCAGGGCAAGCGCACGACGCAGACCCGCAAGTTTTTCCCGGGGTACGTGCTGATCGAGATGGCGCTGTACGACGAAACGGCGCAGCCCCGGCAGCTGATGGAGAAGCCGTGGAGCTTCATCCAGGCGACGCCGGGCCTGATCGGGTTCATCGGCGGCGACCGGCCGGTGGCGCTGCGCCCGGACGAAGTGGATCAGATTCTGCAGCAGATCGAGGAGAAGAAGGAGCGGGTCAAGCCGAAGGTGGTGTTTGAGCCGGGCGAGTCGGTGAAGATCACCGACGGGCCGTTCCTGAGCTTCAGCGGAATTGTCGAGGAAGTGGATCCCGAGCGCGGGAAGCTGAAAGTATCGGTTTCGATCTTCGGCCGGACGGCGCCGGTGGAACTGGAGTATTGGCAGGTGGAAAGGGGCGAATAGCCCCGGGCGGACGGATTATGGCAAAGAAAGTCACAGGCATCATCAAATTGCAGATTCCGGCGGGTCAGGCGAACCCGGCGCCCCCGGTGGGCCCGGCGCTGGGCCAGCAGGGCGTGAACATCATGGGGTTCTGCAAGGAATTCAACGCGGCGACCCAGAAGGAAGCCGGGATGATCATCCCGGTGGTCATCACGGTCTATCAGGACAAGAGCTTCACGTTCGTGACGAAGAGCCCCCCGGCGGCGTCGCTGCTGAAGAAGGCGGCCGGGATCGCCAAGGGGTCCGGCGTGCCGAACCGCGACAAGGTCGGCAAGGTGAGCCGCCAGCAGCTGGCGGAGATCGCCAAGGTGAAGGCGAAGGATTTGAACGCGGACGATGAAGACCATGCGATCCGCATGGTGGCCGGCACGGCCCGCAGCATGGGCATTGAAGTGGAGTAGGGCGACATGGCGTTTCACGGCAAAAAATACACGCAGGCGGCCGCCAAGGCGGACCGCGACACCCTCTATACGATGGAGGGGGCCATTCAGTTTCTGAAGGACCATCCCACGACGAAGTTCGACGCGACGGCGGAAATCGCCTTCCGGCTCGGGGTGGATCCGACGAAAAGCGACCAGGCGGTGCGCGGGACGGTGACGCTGCCGCACGGGACCGGCAAGACGGTGCGGGTGCTGGTGTTCGCCAGCGGCCCGGCGGCGGACGCGGCCCGCGAGGCGGGGGCGGACCACGTGGGCTTTGAAGACCTGCTGGCCAAGGTGCAGGGCGGATTCACGGAGTTCGACGTGGCGGTGGCCACGCCGGACGCGATGAAGGAAGTCCGCAAGCTGGGCAAGGTGCTCGGTCCCCGCGGCCTGATGCCGAACCCGAAGACCGGCACGGTCAGCGACGACACGGCGGCGGCGGTGAAGGCCTGCAAGGCCGGCCGCGTGGAGTTCCGGATGGACCGGCACGGCAACGTGATGGTGCCCTTCGGGAAGATGTCGTTCGAGGCGGGCGCGCTGCGCGAGAACGGCAAGGCGGTGGTGGATGCGCTGAACGCGGCGCGGCCGTCGGCGGCCAAGGGCGTGTTCATCAAGCGCGCGACGATTACCTCGACCATGGGCCCGGGCCTGCGCCTGGATCCGCGCGAATTCGCCTGAGGCTGGGAGACCCGAAGATGAGACCGGAAAAACAAGCGATTGTCAGGGAAATCCAGGAGCAGCTGGCGGACACGGCGTTCGTCCTCCTGACGGATTTCACGGGAATGGATACGGCGAAGACGGCGGCGCTGCGCCGGACGCTGAAGGAGACGCAGGCGCGCTTCCAGGTGGTGCCCAACCGCCTGTTCCGCGTGGCGGCCAAGGAACTGGGCTACGAGGGGATCGAGCCGGGCCTGAAGGGGCCCACGGCGCTGGTCTTCGGCGCGGGCGACGTCGCCGCGGCGGCCAAGGCCCTGCGCGAATTCGCCAAGGCCAACAAGGTGCCCGTCGTCAAGCTCGGGCGCATGGACGGCGCGGTGCTGCAGGCGGCGGATGTCGAAGCGCTGGCCACGCTGCCCCCGAAGAAGGTCATGCAGGGCATGCTGGTCGGCACGATCGCGGCCCCGATGTCGAATTTGGTTGGCGTGATGAACCAAAAGCTCGCGAGCCTGGTGTACGTGCTCAAGGCTGCCGCGGACAAGAAAAACGCCGCCTAGGCCCGTGGCCGGCGGCACTGAGGATCACGGATTTAAAAAACAAGGATCAGGAGATCAAAACCCATGAGCGATGAAGTGAAATTGGAAGGCAAGATGGCGGAATTCGTGGACTGGATCGAGACGATTTCAGTTCTGGAGCTCTCGCAGCTGGTGAAGGCGCTGGAAGAGCGTCTGGGCGTTTCGGCGGCGGCCCCTGTGGCCGTGGCGGCGGCCCCGGCGGCCGGCGGCGGCGCGGCGGCGGCGGAAGAGAAGACCGAGTTCACGGTTGAACTGACGGGCGCGGGCTCGCAGAAGATCGCGGTCATCAAGGAAGTCCGCGCGATCACGGGCCTGGGGCTGAAGGAAGCCAAGGACCTGGTCGAGGGCGCGCCGAAGCCGGTGAAGGAAAACATCGCCAAGGACGAGGCCGAGAAGATCCAGAAGCAGCTGGAGGCGGCCGGCGCCAAAGTCACCATCAAGTAGCCCCCGACATGTCGTGTGACGGCCGCCCCGGGACGCCTTTGGCGTGTCCGGGGTGCGCCTGTCTTTTGGTGTTCGAGGCTTTCACCCCCAGCCCACAGGTGAACCGATGGTGGAAAGAATCAATTTTGGCGTGTTGAGCGATGTGGTTGAGCTGCCGGATCTGATCGAGATCCAGACCCGCTCGTACCGCGAATTCCTGCAGATGGACCTGGCGCCCCTGAAGCGCAAGTCCGTCGGTCTGCAGGCGGTGTTCAAGGAGGTGTTCCCGATCGAGAGCTACGACGGGAAATGCCTGCTGGATTTCGTGAAGTATGAAATCACGCCGCCGAAACAGACGGCGTTTGAATGCCTGAAGGAGAGCGAGTCGTACACGGCGGCGCTGCATGTGACCTTCCGCCTCAAGAGCGAGGCGGAGGTGCGCGAAGAGACGGTGTTCATGGGCGAAGTGCCCCTGATCACCGAACAGGGCACCTTCATCGTCAACGGCGCCGAGCGCGTGATCGTCAGCCAGCTGCACCGTTCGCCGGGCATCTGCTTCGAGCAGAGCGTCCACGCCAACGGCACCCTGCTGCATTCGTTCCGGATCATTCCGGACCGCGGCTCGTGGGTCGAAGTGCAGTTCGACACCTCCGATTTGTTGAACATCTATCTGGACCGCAAGAAACGGCGCCGGAAGTTCCTGGCGACGACGTTCCTGCGGGCGCTGGGCTACGGCAGCGACGAGGAGCTGCTGGGACTGTTCTACACGTTCGAGACGATTCCGGTGGCGCAGGCGAAGCCGGAGCAGCTGGAGAACCGCGTGGTCAAGGCCGACGTGGTGGACGCCGACAGCCAGAGCATCCTGGTCAAGAAGTTCGAGCCGGTGACGAAGGACCTGCTGAAGCAGCTGCAGGCGGCGGGCATCGCGAAGCTCGACGCGGTGAACGTCTCGTGGGACGACGGGCTGCTGCTGAAGAGCGTGCGCAAGGACGCGGCGGCCAGCGCGGACGACGCGCTGAAGGACATTTACCACAAGCTGCGGCCGGGCGATCCGCCGACGACGTCGAACGCGCGCCAGCTGCTCAAGCGGCTGTTCTTCGATCCGCGCCGCTACGACCTGGGCCGGGTGGGGCGCTACAAGATCCAGCAGAAGCTGGGCCTGGACCCCAAGAACGACAGCCGGACGCTGGACAAGGAAGACTTTGTCGCCGCGGTCAAGTACCTGATCGGGCTGCGCCGGGGCGAAGGGACGATCGACGACATCGACCATCTCGGCGGCCGCCGCATCGCACCGTGGGCGAACTGGTCGAGAACCAGTGCCGCGTGGGCCTGGCCCGCACGGAGCGCCTGGTGCGCGAACGCATGACGGTCTTCGACCAGCAGGCCGAGAAGCTGACCCCCCAGAAGCTGATCAATCCCAAGGCGCTGGCCGCGGTGATCCGCGATTTCTTCGGGCGCAGCCAGCTCAGCCAGTTCATGGACCAGACCAACCCGCTGGCGGAACTGACGCACAAGCGGCGCCTGAGCGCCCTGGGGCCGGGCGGCCTCAGCCGCGAGCGCGCGGGCTTCGAGGTGCGCGACGTGCATTCCTCGCACTACGGCCGCATCTGCCCGATCGAGACGCCGGAAGGCCCGAACATCGGCCTGATTTCGTCGCTGTCCATGTATGCGCGGGTTAACGAGTTCGGCTTCATCGAGACGCCGTACCGGCGCGTGGTCAACGGCAAGGTCAGCGCGCAGGTGGACTACCTGACCGCGGACCAGGAAGAGAACTACGTGATTGCGCAGGCGAACGCTCCGCTGAATGCGGACGGCTCGTTCGAGCGCGAAACGGTGGCGGGCCGCTGGCGCGGGGAGTTTCTGGAGGTGGAGGCCGGCCGGGTCAACTACATGGACGTATCGCCCAAGCAGGTGGTGTCCGTGGCGGCGGGCCTGATTCCGTTCCTGGAGCATGACGACGCCAACCGCGCGCTGATGGGCGCCAACATGCAGCGCCAGGCCGTGCCTCTGCTGCAGGCGGAGGCGCCGTATGTCGCCACCGGCATCGAAGGGCGCGTGGCGCGCGACAGCCGGGTCATGATCCTGGCCCGCGAAGCGGGCAAGGTCGCCTATGTGTCGGCCCACAAGGTGGTGGTGTCGAAGGACGGCGCCATGCCGACCAAGAAGACGCCGCAGGAAGACTATCAATCCTACGAGCTGCGCAAGTTCACCCGCTCGAACGCGGGCACCTGCATCAACCAGCACCCGATCGTCAAGAAGGGCCAGAAGATCAAGAAGGGCGATGTCCTGGCGGACGGCCCGCTGACGGCGGGCGGCGAGCTGGCGCTCGGCCGCAACGTGCTGGCGGCGTTCATGCCCTGGTGCGGCTACAACTTCGAAGACGCGATCCTGCTGAACGAGCGCCTGGTGGCCGAGGACGTGTTCACGTCCGTGCACATCGAGGAGTTCGAGTGCGGCGCCCGCGACACCAAGCTGGGCCCGGAGGAAATCACCCGGGACATTCCCAACGTGGGCGAAGAGGCCCTGAAAAACCTGGGGCTGGACGGCGTGGTGCGCATCGGCGCCGAGGTCAAGCCGGGCGACATCCTGGTCGGCAAGATCACGCCCAAGAGCGAGACCGAACTGGCCCCGGAGGAGAAGCTGCTGCGGGCGATCTTCGGCGAGAAGGCGGCGGAGGTGCGCGACACCTCCCTGACGGTGCCCAGCGGCACCTACGGCATTGTGATGGACGTGAAGACCACGTCGCGCGACCTGCCCCAGCGCACGAAGATGAGCGCCAACGAGCGCCGCAAGCAGCAGAAGCAGATGCTGGAGGACTTCGACAAGCGCGGGCGGAGCTGACCGAAAAGCCTGACCGATGCGCTGTCGAACATCCTGCTGGGCGAAAAGATCCCGCTGGACGTGGTCAACGGCGAAACCGGCGAGATCATCATTCCGGCCAACCGCAAGATCACCAAGACGCTGTTGCGCAAGCTGGCGGCGGCCTACGACGTGATCGCGATCGATCCGAGCCCCATCCAGCAGAAGATCAGCAACATCATCGGCGAGTACAGCTCGAAGTTCGCCCAGCTCAAGGACGACCGCGAGAACATGGCGCTGCGGCTGGAGAGCGGCGAAGACGCGGAGACCGGCATCATCAAGCAGGTCAAGGTGTACGTGGCCAGCAAGAAGAAGCTGAGCGTGGGTGACAAGATGTCGGGCCGCCACGGCAACAAGGGCGTGGTGGCGCGGGTTCTGCCGGAGGAGGACATGCCCTTCATGCCGGACGGAACGCCGGTGGACATCGTGCTGAACCCGCTGGGCGTGCCGTCGCGCATGAACGTGGGCCAGGTGCTCGAAACCCATCTGGGCATGGCCTGCCGGGTCCTCGGCCTGCATGCCGCCAGCCCGGTTTTCGACGGCTGCCCCGAATCCGAGATCTGGGAGCTGATGAAGAAGGCCCAGCTGCCGGAGGACGGCAAGACGGTGCTGTACGACGGCCGCACGGGCGAGCCGTTCGACCAGCGCGTGGTCGTGGGCGTGATGTACATGCTCAAGCTGCACCACCTGGTCAGCGACAAGATCCATGCGCGCGCCGTCGGCCCCTACAGCCTGGTGACCCAGCAGCCGCTGGGCGGCAAGGCCCAGTACGGCGGCCAGCGCTTCGGCGAAATGGAGGTGTGGGCCATGGAGGCCTACGGCGCCGCCTACGCCCTCCAGGAGCTGCTGACCGTCAAGAGCGACGATGTTGCCGGACGCACCCGCATCTACGAGTCGATCGTCAAGGGCACCAACTCGCTCGAGGCGGGCGTGCCCGAGTCCTTTAACGTGCTGATGAAGGAAATCCAGAGCCTGGCGCTGGACATCCGCGTGCAGCGCCGCGAAGAGGACTGATCGCCCGGCCGTGCGTGCAACCTGCAACCAGTTAACCGTGAGATAGAGGAGGCCCCCGGTGGAACCCATTCCTGCCAAGCCGATCTTTGATACGGAATCCCATCCGGGATTCGATTACGTGACCATCACCCTGGCGTCGCCGGAGACGATCCGGTCGTGGAGCCACGGGGAAGTCAAGAACCCCGAGACGATCAACTACCGGACGTTCAAGCCCGAAAAGGGCGGATTGTTCTGCGAGCGGATCTTCGGGCCCACCAAGGACTGGGAGTGCTCGTGCGGCAAGTACAAGCGCATCAAGCACAAGAACATCGTCTGCGACCGCTGCGGCGTCGAGGTGACCCTGGCGCGCGTCCGCCGCGAGCGGATGGGGCACATCGAACTGGCGGTGCCGGTGTCGCACCTGTGGTTCTTCAAGTGCGCCCCGAGCCGCCTGGCCACGGTGCTGGACATGCCCGCCAAGCAGCTCGAGCGGGTGCTGTATTACGAGGATTACATCGTCGTGGATCCCGGCGACACCCCGCTGGAGGCCCGCCAGCTCCTGAACGAGGAGGAATACCGCGAAGCCCTCGACAAGTACGGGGATTCGTTCACGGCCCGCATGGGCGCCGAAGGGGTGCGCGACATCCTGGCCGCCATTGACCTGGCCGAGGAACTCGACCGTCTCGAAACCGAGATGGAGAACACCCGCAGCAAGCAGACCCGCAAGAAGCTGACCAAGCGGATGAAAATCATTGATTCGTTCCGCACCAGCCACACCCGGCCGGAGTGGATGATCCTGCAGGTGCTGCCGGTGATTCCGCCGGACCTGCGGCCCCTCGTGCCCCTCGAGGGCGGACGCTTCGCGACCAGCGACCTCAACGACCTGTACCGGCGCGTCATCAACCGCAACAACCGCCTGAAGAACCTGCTGCAGCTCAAGACGCCGGACGTCATCGTCCGCAACGAAAAGCGCATGCTGCAGGAGGCGGTGGACGCGCTGTTCGACAACGGCCGCCACGGCCGCGCCGTGACCGGCGCCGGCAACCGCCCGCTGAAGTCGCTGTCGGACATGCTCAAGGGCAAGCAGGGCCGCTTCCGCCAGAACCTGCTGGGCAAGCGCGTGGACTATTCCGGCCGGTCGGTCATCGTGATCGGCCCGGGCCTGCGCATGAACCAGTGCGGCCTGCCCAAGAAGATGGCTCTCGTGCTGTTCGAGCCGTTCATCATCCGCCGCCTGAAGGCGATGGGCGTGGTGCACACCGTGCGCAGCGCCAAGAAGATGATCGAGCGCGAAGAGGATCAGGTCTGGGACATCCTCGAAGAGGTGACCCGCGGCCATACCGTCATGCTCAACCGCGCGCCGACGCTGCACCGGCTGTCCATCCAGGCGTTCGAGCCGGTGCTGATCGAAGGCGAAGCCATCCGGATCCATCCGCTCGTCTGCACCGCCTACAACGCGGACTTCGACGGCGACCAGATGGCGGTGCACGTGCCGCTGTCCATCGAGGCGCAGATGGAAAGCAAGCTGATCATGCTGGCCCCGAACAACATCTTTTCGCCGTCGAGCGGCAAGCCCATCACGACGCCCACGCAGGACATCGCCCTGGGCTGCTACTATCTGACGGTGGACTCGCAGCAGGCCCGCCTGCGTTCCCGCCAGGCCCGGGATCCCGCCGCCATCGAGCATCTGCCGCTGTTCGGCGATACCCAGGAGGTGCACACGGCCTTCGACGAGGGGGCGCTGAAGCTGCATGACCGCATCCGCTTCCGCAACCCCGACCACCAGACCGAGACCAAGTACGGGGTGAAGGACCAGTCGGTCATCACCACGACCGTCGGCCGGGTGTTTTTCAACGAAATCTGGCCCGACGCCATGGGCTTCTTCAACGCCCCGGTGCCGAAGAAGAAGCTCGAGGAGCTGATCCGCCACTGCTACCAGGTCGCCGGTCACGACGAGACCGTGCGGACCCTCGACGCCATCAAGGATCTCGGCTTCGAGGGCGCGACCCAGGCCGGGTTCTCCGTCGGCATCGTGGACATGATCGTGCCCGAGGCCAAGACCAAAACCATCGAGGCGGCCCGCAAGTCCCTCTTCGAAGTGGAAGCCCAGTACCGCAAGGGCGTCATCACCGACGGCGAGCGCTACAACAAGATCATCGACATCTGGACGCACGCCACGGACGAAATCGCCGGGCAGATGTTCCGGGCGATGGAATACAACGAGTCGCGCAGCGAAGTGAACCCGCTGTTCATGATGGTGGATTCGGGCGCGCGCGGCAACCGCCAGCAGATCCGCCAGCTGGCCGGCATGCGCGGCCTGATGGCCAAGCCCTCGGGCGAAATCATCGAGCGCCCCATTCTGGCGAACTTCCGCGAAGGCCTCAGCGTGCTGGAGTACTTCATCTCGACGCACGGCGCCCGCAAGGGTCTGGCCGACACCGCGCTGAAGACCGCCGACTCGGGCTACATGACCCGCAAGCTGGTGGACGTCTCCCAGGACGTGATCGTGGTCGAGGAGGATTGCGGCACGCTCAACGGCATCGAGGTCTTCGCCATCATGCAGGGCGACGAGGAGCTGGTGCCGCTGGGCCAGCGCATCCTGGGCCGGACCACCGTGGACGACATCCGCGATCCGCGCACGGGCGAAATCATCGTGGCCGCCGGCTACGAGATTGACGAAAAGGTCGTGGAAAAGATCCGCCGGGCGGAGCTCGACAGCGTCAAGATCCGTTCCGTGCTGACCTGCGAGTCGCGCCGCGGCATCTGCGCGAAGTGCTACGGCCGCAACCTGGCCAACGGCCGCACCGCGGTCCTCGGCGAGGCCACGGGCATCATCGCCGCGCAGTCCATCGGCGAACCCGGCACGCAGCTGACGATGCGGACGTTCCACATCGGCGGCACGGCCAGCAGCACCTTCAAGCAGCCGGAAATCGTCGTCAAGCACGACGGCGTGATCAAGTACGAGGAGCTGTATTCGGTGCCGGGCCCCGACGGCAACCACATCGTCCTGAACAAGAGCGGCATGCTCGGTCTGTACGACAAGGACGGCCGCGAACTCGAACGCTACACGGTGCCCCTCGGCAGCGTGCTGCCCGTCCGGGACGGCGGCGCCGTCAAGAAGGGCGATTCCGTCGCCAAGTGGGATCCCTACAACGTGCCGATTCTCAGCGAATACTCGGGCCTCGTGGATACGCGCGACTTCATTGTCGGCGTGACGGTCCGCAAGGAGATTGACGAAGCCACGGGCATGGAGGATCTGGTCATCCTGGAGCACCGGGATGAAATCCACCCGCAGATCCTGATCCGGGATCCGGCCGATCGCAAGAACGTGCTGGCCACCTACACGGTGCCGGCCGGGGCGCACGTGGTGGTGGACAAGGGCGCGACCGTCACCGCCGGTTCGGTCATCGCCAAGACCCCGCGCAAACAGGCCCGCACCAAGGACATCACGGGCGGCCTGCCGCGCGTGGCGGAACTGTTCGAGGCCCGCAAGCCCAAGGATGCCGCCGAGATCGCCAAGATCGACGGCCTGGTGGAAATGGGCGGCAGCGCCCGCGGCCGCCGCAAGCTGCTGGTTCGCGATCCCATCACCGACGACGTGGAAGAGCATCTGATTCCGCTCAACAAGCATGTCGTGGTGTACGCGGGCGACCGCGTGAAGAAGGGCCAGCCGCTGACGGAAGGGCCGGTGGTGCCGCAGGAAATTCTGGAGGTCTGCGGGCCCCAGGAGCTGCAGGAGTACCTGGTCAACGAAGTCCAGGAGGTGTACCGCCTCCAGGGCGTGGAAATCAACGACAAGCACATCGAGATCATCGTGCGCCAGATGCTTCGCAAGGTCCGGATCACCGAACCCGGCGACACCGGATTCCTCTGGGGCGAGCAGGTCGAGAAGCAGACCTTCCTCGAGGTCAACCGCAAGGTGGCCGAGGAAGGCCGCAAGCCCGCCGAGGCGTCGCCGCTGCTGCTGGGCATCACCAAGGCCTCGCTCGAGACGGAAAGCTTCATTTCCGCCGCGTCCTTCCAGGACACGACGCGCGTGCTGACCGATGCCGCGACCCTGGCCCGGCAGGACAACCTGCACGGCTTCAAGGAAAACGTCATCATGGGCCACGTGATCCCGGCCGGCACCGGCTTCTCGATGTACCGCAACATCAAGCTGGTTCCCTTGGCGGAGCCGATTTCCGCCGAGGAACTGCTGGGCGACCAGCTGGCCACGGTGCCCGGGACGGAATACTCCGAGGGCTGACCCCGGTACTCCATCCCGCCCTGCAACGGCCCGGCATCCGCCGGGCCGTTTTCTGTTCCGGCCGGGGCGGCCCGGGCGGACGGGGCTATCAACCCTCGGCCGGAACGGGCCGTGCGTCCATTATGGTTGTTATAACAAGCATACTATGGATGTTATAATAACCATAATGACCGCACAGGGGAGGGGAGCTGGAATCGGCTGGCCGGGCCGGGCGGAAAGCCGACGGGAGGGAGCTTTGCAATCCGTCACGGGTTTGAGATAGTCGGGTCATGAGCTCGTTTCTGTCGGCGGTGATGATTCTCTGGATTTTCGGAATGGTGATTTATCTCACCAAGGACATGTAGGGGGAGGGGTTCCGTGCCGTCGGGGATTGCGCGAATCATCACGGACCTGGCGCTGGACCGGGAATTCGACTACCGCATCCCGGAGGAATGGCGGGAACGGGTTTGCATTGGCAGCGTGGTGCGCATTCCCTTCGGCCGCCGCCGGGCGCGGGGATTCGTGACGGCGCTGCCGGAAACGTCGGCCTACCCGGAATTGAAGTCCATCGAGGGGCTGGTGGATATTCCCCCGCTGTTCGATGCCGCGATGCTGCGCCTGGCGCGGTGGATGGCGGATTACTATGCGGCGCCGTTCGAGCAGGCCATTGCGGCGATCCTGCCCGCGGCCGTGCGGCGGGAGGGGGCGAAGCACAAGGAGCAGCGGGTGGCGCGGCGGGCGGAGGGGGCGCGGCCGACGAAAGTGGATGAGGCGGTGCTGGCGAAGAGGAGCCCGAAGCAGGCGGCGGCGTGGGAGCTGCTGAAGCAGCGGGGGGAATGCACGGCGGCGGCGCTGGAGGCGGAAACGGGGGTGTCCCCGGCGGGACTGCGCAGCCTGGAGAAGAAGGGCTGGCTGGTGCTGGCGAAGGGGGTGATCCGGCGCAATCCGCATGAACGCATGACGGTGCTGCCGACGGTGGCGCCGCCGCTGATGGCGGAGCAGGCGTCGGCGCTGGCGGCCGTCCGGGAGGAAATGGCGGCGGCGAAGCCGGGGGTGGTGCTGCTGCACGGGGTGACCGGCAGCGGCAAGACGGAGGTGTATCTGGCGGCGATCCAGTCGGCGCTCGAGGCAGGCCAGGGCGCCATTGCCCTGGTGCCGGAGATTTCGCTGACGCCGCAGGCGATGGAGCGGTTCCGGGGGCGCTTCGGGGAAACGGTGGCGGTGCTGCACAGCCATCTGTCGGACGGGGAGCGGCACGACGAGTGGAAGCGCATCGCGGAAGGGCGGGCGCGGGTGGTGGTGGGGGCGCGCAGCGCGCTGTTCGCCCCGGTGCGCCCGCTGGGGCTGGTGGTGGTGGACGAGGAGCATGAACCGGCCTACAAGCAGGATGAGGCGCCCCGCTACAACGCCCGGGACGTGGCGGTGATGCGCGGCCGCCTGGAGGGCTGCGCGGTGGTGCTGGGCAGCGCCACGCCGTCGCTGGAGTCTTTCCACAACGTGCGTCTCGGCAAGTACCGGCTGGTGCGGATGCGCGACCGGGTGGACCGCCGCCTGATGCCGGCGGTGCGCGTGGTGGACATGCGCGTGGAGACTGAAAAGGCCGGTGTGCCGCATCTGCTGTCGCAGGACCTGATCGAGGCCATCCGGCTGCGGCTGGACCGGGCGGAGCAGACGCTGCTGTTTCTGAACCGGCGGGGGTATGCCACCACGGTCATGTGTCCGCTCTGCGGCCACGTGGAGACCTGCCCGAACTGCAGCGTGAAGATGACGTATCACAAAAACGCCGAGCAGATGCTGTGCCATGTGTGCGGGGAGGTCCGCGCCGTGCCGGCGCGGTGCGGGAATCCGGCCTGCGGCGCGCCGAACATCAAGATGAGCGGGGTGGGCACCCAGCGGGTGGAGGCGGCGGTGCGGAAGATTTTTCCGCGGGCACGGGTGGAGCGGATGGATTCGGACACGACCGGGGCGAAGGACGCCCATGCCGAGATTCTCGGACGTTTCCGTCGCGGGGACATGGACATTCTGGTCGGCACGCAGATGATTGCCAAGGGGCTGGATTTTCCCAATGTGACGCTGGTGGGGGTGGTGCTGGCGGACCTGAGTTTGCAGATGCCGGATTTCCGGGCGGCGGAGCGGACGTTCCAGCTGCTGACGCAGGTGGCGGGCCGGGCGGGGCGCGGGGACGTGCCGGGGGAGGTGCTGGTGCAGACCTATGCGCCGTTTCATCCGGCGGTGCAGTCGTCGCGCAACGCGGATTTCGACACGTTTTTCGACCAGGAGATCGAATTGCGGCGGGAACTGGGCTATCCGCCCTTCACCCGCCTGTCCACGGTACTGTTCCGGGGCAAGGAAGAACAGGCGGTGGACGCCTGTTCCCGGGAGGTGGCGGAGAAGCTGAAGGCGGTCCTGCCCGAAACGGTCCGGCTGACGGGGCCTGCGCCGGCTCCGCTGGCCAAGGCCAAGGGTTTTCACCGCGCGCAGTTCATGCTGCGGTCGGCCGCCGCCCGCGACTATGTGCCGAAGCTGCGGGCGCTTCTCAAGGCCTGCAAGCCGCCCAGGGGCGTCACCATCGCGGTGAACGTGGATGCCCTGTCGCTGATGTAAGGCCGAACCCGCCCTGTCGGAGATCTGAGCCTTTTCCATGATGTGAAAAATCCGGAAAACCCGGCATCCGCCGGCATCCTTGTTTGCAGCCAATGGGGAATGGCTGGGGTGAAACAAACCGGATCGCACTTTTCGCTGACAGGGGCGGGGGGAGAGGGGTAAGATGGCGGGGCACAGGAAAAGGAGAGGCGCATGACCGATTTTGAAAAGCTGGGTGTGTTTTACCTGGGGCGGGTGAGGGAACCGGATGCGCCGGCGGCGGCGACAGAGACGCCGTTGCTGTATGACGCGAAGGATTTGACGACGCACGCGGTCTGCGTGGGCATGACGGGTTCAGGCAAAACGGGGCTGGGGATCGGGCTGATCGAAGAAGCGGCCCTGGACGGCATTCCGTCGCTGGTGATTGATCCGAAGGGGGACATGGGCAATCTGCTGCTGACGTTCCCGGAGCTGGCGCCGGGGGATTTTCTGCCGTACGTGGATGCGGGGGAGGCGGCGCGCAAGGGGCTGGCCCCGGAGGCGGCGGCGGAAAAAACGGCGGCCACCTGGGCGAAAGGGCTGGCCTCGTGGGGACAGGACGGTGCGCGCATTGCCCGCCTGAAGGAGGCGGCGGATTTCGCGATCTATACGCCGGGGTCGCGGACCGGCCTGCCGCTGTCCATTCTGTCGTCGCTGGACGCGCCGCCGCCGGGATTTGCCGACGACGCGGCGGCGATGCGCGACCGGGTATCCGCCGCGGTGTCGGGCCTGCTGGCGCTGGCGGGGGTGGAGGCAGACCCGATCCAGTCGCGCGAACACATTCTGCTGGCGAATCTGGTGGACCGCGAATGGCGCGCGGGCCGGAACCTGGACCTGGGCACTTTGATCCATGCGATCCAGGAGCCGGGGCTGGACAAGATCGGCATCCTGCCGCTGGAGTCGTTTTTTCCGGCCAAGGACCGGTTCGGGCTGGCGATGCGGCTGAACAACCTGGCGGCCTCGCCGGGGTTTTCGGCCTGGACGGAAGGCGAGCCGCTGGATGTGCAGCGCCTGCTGTACACGGCGGAAGGCCGGCCGCGCGTATCCATTCTGTCCATTGCGCACCTGTCGGATGCCGAGCGGATGTTTTTCGTGACGGTGCTGCTGAACGAAGTGCTGGCGTGGACGCGGCGGCAGACGGGCACGTCCGCGCTTCGGGCGCTGCTGTACATGGATGAAATCTTCGGCTATTTCCCGCCGACGGCGAATCCGCCGAGCAAGGCGCCGATGCTGACGCTGCTGAAGCAGGCGCGGGCGTTCGGTCTGGGGATTGTGCTGTCCACGCAGAATCCGGTGGATCTCGACTACCGGGGGCTGTCGAACACGGGCACGTGGTTCATCGGTCGCCTGCAGACCGAGCGCGACAAGATGCGGGTGATCGAGGGGTTGACCAGCGCGGCGGCAGGGGAGGGGCTGGACCGCGGGACGCTGGACCGGCTGATGGCGAATCTGGGCAGCCGGGTGTTTCTGATGCGCAACGTGCACGAGGAGGCCCCGGTGCTGTTCGAGACGCGCTGGTGCCTGTCCTATCTGCGCGGGCCGCTGTCGCCCGCGCAGGTGGGCGGCCTGATGGCCGGCCGCCGGGAGGCCGCGTCGGCCGGGGACACGCTGTCCGTGCCGAAGGGAATTCAGGCCGGAACCAGGATGGTGGTGCCGGCATCGATTCCGCAGGTCTATCTGCGTCCGCACGGCCATGCCGGCGGGGAAGGCATTGTGTACCGTCCGGCCCTGCTGGCGACGGCCCGCCTGCATTTTGCCGATGCGCGCAAGGGGCTGGACGAATGGCAGACGGTGCGCCGGCTGGTGCCGGTGAACGACGCGGGCGAGCCGGACTGGGCGGCGTCGCGCCCGGCGCCGGAGGCCGAGGATGCGCAGCCGCTGCCGCAGGCGGTCCATGCCGACGTGCCGGCGGCGCTGGCCGACGCCAGGCGCCACGCCCGGCTGGAGAAAGACGCCAAGAGCTGGCTGCTTGAGCAGTTTTCCCTGGAGCTGCTGGTGCTGCCCGCCCACAAGCTGCGGGGGCATCCCGGGGAGACGGAGGGCGACTTCCGGATCCGGGCGGGCCAGCTGCTGCGCGAAAAGCGCGAAGAGGCTCTCGACGCCATGCGCAAAAAATACGCCGCCAAACTGACTGCGCTGTCGAACCGCGAGCGCCGGGCGGAGGCCAAGGTGGAAAACGAGAAGGCGCAGCTGTCGCGGCAGCGCACGGGCACCTGGATCAGCTTCGGCACCGCCGCGCTGTCCGTGCTGCTGGGACGCAAGGCGGGCGGGCTGGGGCGGGCCGCCACGGGCATCGGATCCATGAGCCGCACCGGCAAGGAGAAGCTGGATGTGCGGCAGGCGGAGGAGGCCCTCGATGCGGTGCAGCGGCAACGGGCCGACCTGGAAGCCGAAGCCGGGCAGGAAACCGCTCGCGTGGCCGCGGAGTACGATCCGCAGAACTGGACCTTCGAGAAAGAGAGCGTGCGGCCCCGGTCGTCGGACACGGACGTGAAGCAGCTGGCGCTGGCGTGGATTCCGTTTGCCCCGGACTCGTTCGGCGCCCTGCGCCCGGCCATCGAGATCTGAGCATTGGAAACCGCCGGTGGCCGGCCGGGACCGGCCAGGCGAATGGACGGGAGGGGATTCGAACCCCTACGGATTGCTCCACCAGCTCCTAAGGCTGGCGCGTCTGCCAGTTTCGCCACCCGTCCGGAATGCGTTTCATTAGACGAATCCGGCCGGGGAATGGCAAGCGGAATGGGGCGGGCGCATCTGCGATTCGGTGCACCCTTGGGGTCATATTGAGCGTAGGCGCGTAGCGCCGAAGTCGAAATCACTTGTCCCGCCGCCGCGGGATCTGAGCACAATCCCGATGGCCAGCCTTCGGGACCAAGCCGAGATCCCTCGACTCCGCTCGGGATGACAGCCATACAGGACTACAAGGCCTTTTTGCGCGGCATGTACCGAATCGCAGATGCGCCCCAATGGGGCCGGGGCCCGTTTTGGGGTTTGTCCAACGGCGGCGGGGGGTGGTAGGATACGGGTTTCAGTGGAGGCCAGGTCTATGGGAACGGTATACGAAGCCAAGGACATCCTGAACATATTGCCGCACCG
The DNA here is from genome assembly GCA_040768005.1 of Kiritimatiellia bacterium. GTDB lineage: Bacteria > Verrucomicrobiota > Kiritimatiellia > CAIQIC01 > Lenti-01 > JAAZFE01. The sequence continues at coordinate 43,497 of JAXGNL010000010.1, read as the reverse complement.
CCATCCGTTCTTGCTGGTGGACCGCATTGTGGAGTGCAACGACAAGGACTGGATTGTCGGGATCAAGAATGTGGCGGCGAACGAGCCGTGTTTCCAGGGGCATTTTCCGGGCCTGCCGATCTTTCCGGGGGTCCTGCAGCTCGAGGCCATGGCGCAGACGGCGGGGATTCTGCTGAACAAGCTGCTGGGGAGCGAGGGGCGGGTGGCGTTTTACCTGGGGGTGGACAAGGCAAAGTTCCGCCGCACGGTGGTGCCGGGCGACCAGCTTCGGATTGAGATTCGCTTCCTGAAGATGCGGCTGGGGATGGCCCGGGTTTCGGGTCGGGCGCTGGTGGACGGCGAAGTGGCCTGCGAGGCGGAAATGCTGTTTGGCGGGGGGGGGCGCTAGCCGTGGGCGCTTCGATTCATCCGCTGGCGGTGGTGGAGCCGGGCGCCGAACTGGGCGAAGGCGCGAGCGTGGGCCCGTTCTGCACGGTAGGAGCTCATGTCCGGCTGGGCGATGGCGTGGTGCTGCGGTCGCATGTGAACGTGGAAGGCCACACCACCCTGGGGGCGGGCTGCGAGGTCTGGCCGTTTGCCAGCGTCGGCGGCAAGACCCAGGACCTGAAATTCAAGGGCGGGGCGCCGCGTCTGGTCGTGGGCGAAAAGACCGTCATTCGCGAATGCGCCACGCTGAGCTGCGCGACCTTCGACGGCGGCGAGACGCGCGTCGGGTCCAGGTGCCTGATCATGGCCTACTGCCATGTGGCCCATGACTGTCTCGTGGGCGACCGCGTGATCATGGCCAACGCCGCGACGCTGGCCGGGCATGTCGTGGTGGAAGACGATGCCATCATCGGCGGCCTGACGGGCATTCACCAGTTTGTGCGCATCGGGCGGATGAGCATCCTGGGCGGCGCGACCAAGGCGGTCAAAGATGTCCCGCCGTATATGACGGCGGACGGCGATCCGCTGAAAGTGTACGGCCCGAACAAGGTGGGCCTGGAGCGTCACGGTGTTTCGCCGGAGACCCAGCAGGCCCTGAAGCAGGCCTATCGCATCGTATTCCGCAGCGATCTCACGACGGCGCAGGCGCTGGAGCGCATCGCGGCGGACCTGCCGCCCCTGCCCGAAGTGCAGGTCTTCGCGGATTTCATCCGGTCCAGCGAGCGGGGGATTGCGCGATGAGCCTCTGCGGGCGGGTGCAAGGGGCGGGGCGCTGGTGGGCGGCGGTCTGTTGCGGGGCGGTCCTGTCCCTGGGGATGGCGCGCGCGGCGGATCCGGAGCCGTCCGGGCGCAGCGTCCAGTTCAATTTCGTGCAGGCGGACATCCACACGGTGACTAAAATCGTGGGAGCCGCCACCGGCAAGACCTTCATCGTGCCCGAGGACGTTACGGGCAAGGTGACGATCCTGACGCAGGGGCCGGTGCCGGCGGAGGAAGTGTATCCGCTGTTCCTGAGCATGCTGGAAGGCAGCGGCTACACGGTGGCGGAGCGCGGGGGCGTCCACCGCGTGGTGCGGCTGCCGGGCACGCCGGCGCTGCCGTCAGGGAGCGGAACCGATGGCGGGCTGGTGACGAAGATCATCCCGGTGCGTCACGTCAATGCCGCGGAGGTCAAGAAGAGCTTCGAGCCGCTGGTGCGCGGCGGCAAGGAGGGGGCGCTGGAAGTGTTCCTGCCGGGCAACCACCTGATTGCGACCGACACGGCGGCCAACATCGAGCGGCTGGAGAAGCTGGTGGCCGAACTGGACCAGCCCGGCGCCGGCAGCACCGTCGAAGTGGTCGAGCTTCGCCACGCCAGCGCCGAAGAAGTGGCCAAGCAGCTGCGCGCGACGTTCGGCGCCACCGACAGCGCGGTCAACAAGGTGCACCGCCACTTTCAGCAGGTGGCCGGAGGCACCGGCACGCTGCCGACAGACTTCACGGTGGTGGAGGCGCCGGAGGCCAACAGCCTGATCCTGGTGGGCATGCCTTCCCAGATCGCCGAGACCCGCCGGATCATCGAAAAGATGGATGTGGAAAGTCCGCACGGCTTCGGGCGGCTGAACGCCGTTTTCCTGAAGTACCTGTCCGCCGAAGAGGCGGCGAAGAGCCTGAACGCCCTGCTGGGGAAGGGAACGGAAACGGAACCCGCCCGCCGCGGCATCGCCATCGAGCCGAGCATACCCAACAACGCGCTGCTGGTGGACGCCTCGCCGCAGGACTTCGAGTACGTGCGGCGGCTGGTGGAGCGGCTGGACGTGGTGCCGCAGCAGGTGCTGGTCGAGGTGCTCATCGCCGAAGTGAACCTCGAGGAAGGGCTCGATCTCGGCGTGGAATGGTTCGGCCTGGACACGCCCGAGGGCAGCGAAACCGGCGGCTTCGGCCGCACGCGCTACGGCGACAGCGATTCGATGATGAGCCTGCTGACCGAAGGGGCCTTTCCGCAGGGGCTGGCGCTGGGCGTCATCAGCGGCACGTTCACCGGGCCGGACGGCACGGAATACAACCAGATTCCCCTCTATCTGAAGGCGGTGGCCGGCAACCGCGACCTCAAGATCCTGTCGAACATCCCGCTGTGGGCGCAGAACAACCTCGAGGCGTCCGTCAGCGTCGTCGAAAACATCCCCATCCTGAAGTCGTCGGTCGAGGGGTCGGGCTCGGACCGCGATTTCATCCAGAACATCGAGCGGCTGGATGTGGGCATCAAGCTGAAGCTGACGCCGCAGGTGAATCCCGACCGGGAAATCCGGCTGGAGCTCAACCCCAGCATCGAGTCGGTGGTGGAGGAGAGCAGCGAGGCGCTGCGGTACACGCCGACGATTGCCAAGCGCGAGGTGCAGACGACGGTGACGATTCCCGACCGCTCCACGGTCATTCTGAGCGGCCTGATCCGCGAAGACACCTCCAAGCTGACGACCAAGGTGCCGCTGCTGGGCGACCTGCCGCTGCTGGGGTGGCTGTTCCGCTCCACCAGCGATGTCAAGAAGCGGACCAACCTGCTGATTTTCGTGACGCCGCGCATCGTGACCGACATGCAGATGGCGGAGAAGGAAAAGGCGCGCCTGGAGCGCGCGGCCAGCCTGCAGGGAGCCCGGGAGGCGCTGGACGAGCCGTCGCCGGCCGCGGAGGCCCAGCGGCAGCGGGAGGCGGACGAAAAGGCCCGCCGCGACGCCAAAAAGAAATCGAAGGCGGACCGCCGGAAATGAGCGGAGCCCTGCCAGGCATTCCGTCGCTGGACCGCATTGAGGAAGAGTGGCTGGATCCGGAGCTGATCGAGCCCGTCCCGGTGGACTGGGTTCGCCGCCGCGTGCTGCTGCCGATCCGCCGCGACGGCCGGGTGGTGCTGGCCGGTTCGCCGGACACCCCGTTGCAGGCCTACGAGGATCTGGCCCTGCTGCTGGGCGTGGAGGCCGACTGGGTGTCGGCGCCCGCTCCCGAAATCCAGCGCGCGATTGATCGCTGCTATTTCCGGCGGGCCGGCGCGCCGGCCCCGGCCGCCCCCGATGCCGCCGGGGAAGACCTGGCCCCCCGCCGCGAAACCGACGATCTGCTGGCGGGCAGCGCCGACGCGCCTGTGGCGCACTACGTGAACCTGATCCTGCTGGAAGCCGTCAAGCGCGGCGCTTCCGACATCCACATCGAGCCGTTTGCCAGCGCCCTGGCGGTGCGCTACCGGATTGACGGCCTGCTCTACGAGCAGCCGGCCCCGCCGCGGCACCTCGAAAGCGCGCTGACCGCCCGCCTGAAGGTGATGGCGCGCCTGGACCTGGCCGAGAAGCGCCTGCCGCAGGACGGCGTGGCCCGCGTCCGCGTCGGCGCGAAGGAAATCGACGTGCGCGTCTCCAGCGTGCCGGTGGCCGAGGGCGAGCGCATCGTGCTGCGCCTGCTGCACCGCGAATCCACCCGCTACACCCTCAACGAGCTGGGCATGGCCCCCGCCATGCTCGAGCGTTTCCGCGCCATCCTGCGCGAGCCGCACGGCATCGTGCTGGTGACGGGGCCGACCGGCAGCGGCAAGACCACGACGCTGTACGCCGCGCTGGGCGAACTCGACACCGCCCATCTCAACGTCCTGACCATCGAGGATCCCATCGAATACCAGCTGCCGAACATCGGGCAGATCCAGGTGCATCCGAAGATCGGGCTGACGTTCGCGCGCGGCCTGCGGCACATTCTGCGCCAGGATCCCGACGTGGTGCTGGTGGGGGAGACGCGCGACCTGGAGACGGCGGAGATCGTCGTGCGCGCCTCGCTGACGGGCCATCTGGTGTTTACGACGCTGCACACCAACGACGCGCCCGGCGCGGTGACGCGGCTGGTGGACATGGGCATTCCGCCGTACCTGCTGGCGGCCGCCGGCCGTGCGGTGCTGGCCCAGCGGCTCGTGCGCCGCCTGTGTCCCGCCTGCCGCCGCGAAGCGGCGCTGACCCGTCGCGACGCCGACTGGCTGGGGCAGCCCGCCCTGGCCGGCCGTCCGGCCTGGACCGCGTCGCCGGACGGCTGCCCCGAATGCCTCGGCGGCTACAAGGGCCGCACGGGCATCCATGAACTGCTGGCCGTGACTCCGGCGGTCTCGGAAGCCATCCGCTCCGCCGTGACGTCCGCCGAACTCCGGCGACTCGCCGCCGCCGACGGCTTCCGCGACATGCTGGCCGACGGCGCCGACAAGGTGCTCGCCGGCGTGACCTCCGTCGCCGAAGTCCTGCGGTCCGCCGGCGCGCGGCGCGACTGAACCGGATGGCCTTGCGATGACGACGTTCGAATACAAAGGCTATGATGCCGCCGGGCAGGCGCAGGCCGGGCTGATCGAAGCCGCCGACCTCAAGGATGCCCGCAAGCGGCTGGCCGCCCGCGGGATTCTGACCGAGGCCGTCCGGGCCGCCGGGGGGGACGCGGCGCGACGGGCCGCCCGGCCCGCGACATTTCCGGCGGAGATCCGCACGATGTTCTACCGCGAGCTGGCGGCGCTGCTGGGCTCGGGGGTCGCGCTGGTGCCGGCGCTGGACGCCATCCTGCAGGCTCCCGAACTGGACCAGGCGCGCTCGCGCCTGGCGGCGGTGCGCGACGCGGTGCGCGAAGGCCGCCCGCTCAGCGCGGCCCTGGCGGAAATCTCCAGCCGGGTGACGCCCTTCGAGCGCGCGGTGATCGAGGTGGGCGAGCGCACCGGCGGCATGAACGAGGCGCTCGGCCGGCTGGCCGGATTTCTCGAGGAGCAGGAAAAGCTGCGCGAACGGCTCGTGACCGCGCTGCTCTATCCGTGCATCGTGGTGGTGCTGGCCCTGGTGATCGGCGGGGGGGTGCTGGTGTTCCTGCTGCCGATGGTGCAGCGGCTCTTTGCCGAAACCAGCCTGGAGCTGCCCCTGCTGACCCGGCTGATGCTGGCGGGCGGGCGCGCGCTGGGCGCGGGGCTGCTGCTGGCCGCGGCGGGCGGCGTCGGCGGCGCGGCGTGGCTGCGCCGCCGCCTGCGCGCGGACGCCGCGCTGCGCATCCGCCTGGACCGCCGTCTGTTCGCCCTGCCGCTGCTCGGCGCGGGCTGGCGCAACCTCGCCAGCCTGCGGTTCGTCCGGGTGCTGGGGCTGCTGCTGGAGCGCGGGGTGGGGCTGATGGAAAGCGTGCCGCTGGCGGGACGCGCCTCCGGCAGCGCCTGGCTGGCCGATTGCGCGCTGCGCGAGACCGGCGCCCTGAGCGAAGGCAAGCCGCTGGTGGAGGTGATCCGGGGCATCCGCCCGCTGCATCCTTCGCTGGCGGCGTGGGTGCAGGCGGGAGAGGCCGGCGGCGACCTGCCCGGGCTGCTCGACAGCGCCGCCCAGCGATTCCAGCAGGGCTGGGACCGCCTGGCCACCCGCGGCATGCTCGTGCTGGAAATCGGCATGACCGTGGCCATGGGGCTGTTCGTCCTGCTGATCGCCCTGGCCGTCCTGCTGCCCATCCTGCAAATGAACAAAGGGATTTTGCCGTGATCTGGTGGATCTACAACCTCGTCTTTCCCGTCGCGTTTGTCCTGATGCTGCCGCATTTTCTCCTGCGGATGCTGCGGCGCGGCGGCTATGCCCGCGATTTCGCCCAGCGCTTCGGCGCCTACGGGGAGGCCGAGTCCGCCCGGCTTGCCGCGCCGGGCCGCCCCGTCTGGATCCAGGCCGTCAGCGTCGGTGAACTGGCCGTGGCGCTGTCGTTCATGGACGAGCTGCGCCGACGGGATCCGGCCGTGCGCTTCGTGCTGACGACCAACACCTCCACGGGCCACGCCCTGGCGCTGAAGAAAGTGCGCGCGCCGGACGTCACGCTCTACTTTCCGCTCGACGTGCCGTGGGTCGTTCCGCGCGTGCTGCGGCGGATCCGCCCTTCGGCGGTGGTGCTGGTTGAAAACGAAATGTGGCCCAACCTGATCCGCGCCGCGCGCAAGCAGGGCATCCCGACGGTGATGATCAACGGGCGCATATCCGAGCACTCGTTCCGGGGCTACCGGAAGATCCGGTTCATCACGCGCGACCTGCTGCCGCGGATCCACTGGTTCTGCGTGCAGAGCGGGGCCGACCGCGACCGCCTGCTGGCGCTGGGGGCGCCGGCCGGCCGGCTGGAAATCACCGGCAGCGCCAAGTACGACATTGCGCCGACGCCGCCGACGGCCGAGGTGCGCGCGCGGGCGGTGCTGGAGAAGATCGGGGTGGCCCCCGGCGATCCGGTGTTGGTCGGCGGCTCCACGTGGGACGGCGAAGAGGCGGCGCTGGCCGGGCTGCTGCCGGAACTGCGGCGCCGGCATCCGCGGCTGATGCTGGTGCTGGTGCCGCGCCACGCCGAACGGCGCGACGCCGTGCTGGCCGTGCTGCGCGAGCGCGGGTTGACGGTCATCCAGCGCAGCCGGTTTCCCGACGACGCCCCCGCGCCCGGCCAGCGCCCCGACGTCCTGCTGGTGGACACCACCGGGGAACTGCGCGGCTTCTACGCCGCCGCCGATGTCGTGTTTGTCGGCAAGAGCCTGACCCAGACCGGCGGACAGAATCCCATCGAGCCCGCCAAAGACGGCAAGCCGGTGGTCACGGGGCCGCACATGGAGAACTTCCCGGCCATCGCGCGGGATTTCACGGAGGCCGGCGCCTGGGTGCAGGCGGCCGATGCCGAAGGCCTCCGGGACGCCGTGCAGCGCCTGCTGGACGATCCCGCCGAGCGCCGCCGCCTGGGCGAAGCCGCCGCCGCGCTGGTCGCCCGCAAGGCCGGCGCCACCCGCCTCATGGCCGAGCGCGTCCTGGCCGCGCGCGTCACGGACTGACCGCCGGAAAACCGCCGGCGGCGAACCCGGCCCGCCCGGGCATGTCATGGTTTGCAGACAATGAAATCCGCGAAGACCGGATTTTTCCGGATTTTCCACGCCATGGAAAAAATCCGGCGGAGTTTTCCACGCCATGGAAAACTTTTTTCCACACTGTGGAAAATCCGGAAAAACGGGGCGGGCCGGTTTCCACGGTGTGGAAAACGGATGGGGACAGAAGCCCGTTCGGTTATCTGGTCCGGCCCAGGATCAGCATCCAGTCATCGCGGGAATCGGCTGCGTCGCCGGGGTGGCGCGGGTGCAGGGCGGCGGCCACCTGCCAGCCTTTGGCGGCATAGGCGTTGAGGACCTCTTCGAGGCGGGCGGGGGTAACGCCGCCGGCGAAGGATTCATCGGACGGGGCCAGGACCTTGTATTCCCTGGTTTTGGCGGCGGGGGCGTGGGGGGGCGGCTTGGGCAGTTTGAGCCGGGGCACGGGCCGGGGGCCCGGGCGCGGCGGCGGGGGCAGATGGATGGACTTCTGCACTTCGACGACCTCTCCGCAGGCCGGACAGTCGATCAGCTGTCCCAGCATGTCCGGGGGCTGTTCGATCGGCTGGTTGCAGCGGGGGCACCGGAATTGGATATTCGGCATGGTCGGCTCCGGGGTTGTGGCAATCCGGTGCAAGACTAGCAGAAGTCAAAGCGAAGGAGATTCAAAATGCGTTAAAAAATGCCGGCAAAGAAGTCCGGCGAGACACGGAGCCCGCTTTGATGGAAGGAGGCGGTCCGGTGCCGGCAGGATCGGGGCGTGAGGGCGGCCGGCTCTGGTTCGTGCGGGATGGAGTCCGCTCAGTTCCGGCGCTGGCGGATCGCATTCTGCTGCTTGGCGAGGAAGTCCTGCCGTTCCTGCGCGACGGCCATCAGGAACCCGCGGGCCTGGACGGGGCCCATCTCGAAGGGATCAAAGATCCGGCGCGTGCTGAATTTGCGCAGGAGGCTCCGGGTGATCTCGTCGGCGCGGATGTAGGCCATCGACCAGTTTTCGAAGTCGCGGAAGGGGATGTGCACATACTCCAGGAGGGTGACGTTGGAGTGGCGCTTGTCCTGGACGATGCGGCGGAAGAGTTCGTTGACGGGGCCGGCGGGTCCTTCCAGGATCTGGAGAAACCCGCGCGGGGAGTAGCACAAGGCGCCGGTGACGCCCAGCGGCTTGTTGTTGCGGCGGGAGGTTTCCATGATCTTGCCCAGGGCGTCGGGTCCCGTGTCCCGCGAGAGGCGGCTGACGTAGCTCAATCGTACGATGTTCATGCCGGTTCTCCTTCCGGGTTGGGAGGACAAGACTACCACGGATTGGCCACTGTGCAACCCGTCCTTGTTCCCGGGGCGATACTCATCGCGGCGGAGTCCGTTGGCCTGCGGGGGGCGGGAAGCCTCAGGGGGCGGATTCGTCCGGGGCGGGTTTCCGGCAGACGAAAACCGGATAGACGCTGTCGCCGTCGGCATAGGCGGTTTCGCGGACAGACAGGCCGGCCTCGGCGAGTGTCTTTCGCCAGACATCCATCGGGAACAGTCCCAGGCGCCAGCGATCGGTTTCCATGCGCAGGCGGCCGTTCTGCCGGATCAGATAGATTCGAACTGATCGTCGGCCGGATCGGGGTCGTAGTGGTTTTCGATGAACGTGACTTCGACGGGGCCCTGCGCGGTCGGTCCGGAGGCGGGGGTGCAGACGGTATGGTTCTGCCGGAAGGTTTCCGCGGTGACATCGGCGGTGGCGACGAGGACGCCGCCGGGGTCGAGGTGGTCGGCGGCGGCGCGGAAGGCGGCGGTGAAATCGGCGCGTGTGTTCATGTGCGAAATGGCGTCATCCATCAGGACGGCGTCGAAGACGCGGGGCAGCCGGAAGGTGCGCATGTCGTCCTGGAAGAATTCGCATTCGGGGTTGAGATGGCGGGCCTGTTCCAGCATGACCGGGCTGGCATCCAGCCCGGCGACCTGGAAGCGGGTTTTCAGGTTGAAGATGTTCTTGCCGCCGCCGCAGCCGATGTCCAGGAGAGTGCGCACCGGACGGCGGGCGTGTTCGAGAATCAGCCGGGCGACGAAGTCGTCGTAGGGCGCGTACTCGACGGCGGCCTCGCCCCACAGGGGCCAGAGCCAGGCCAGGTCGCTGTAGAGATGGAAGATGTCCGGCATGCCGTTTCCTGCGGGAAGCAGGCTAGGCCAAACCGCTGGCCGGTTCAAGCGCCGGGGTTGACCGTCGGTCTGCCGGGTAGGGACGGCGCGCCGCTGTCCGGGTTGGTGGCGGGGATGCGGACGCCGACGGCGCAGCCTGCCCGCCTGTGGAGGGGCGTCCCTACCCAAACGCAATCCAGGCCATGCACCTAATCGCAGATGCGCTCCCAGGAAATGACGGGGGGCGTTTGTTTCCATTCCCGCCGAAACGCGGTAGACTGGAGGTGAACCCAACGAAAGGAGCTGATCATGGCGTTCACATTGGAGATCGGAGCGGAGGCGCCGGAGTTCGTGCTGCCGGCGACGGACGGCAGAAAGTACGCGCTGGAGGATTTTGCGGACGCGGAGGTGCTGGTGGTATTTTTCACCTGCAATCACTGTCCGTACGTGATCGGTTCGGACGAGGTGACGCGGGCGACGGCCGAGAAGTTCCGGGACCGGGGCGTGCGGTTTGCGGGCATCAATTCCAACAGTCCGAACACGTATGCGGAGGATGATTTCGTGCACATGGTGGGGCGGATGGAGGAGTTTCATTTTCCGTGGGTGTACCTGCACGACGCGACGCAGGACACGGCGCGGGCGTACGGGGCGCTGCGGACGCCGCATTTCTTCGTGTTCGACCGGGACCGCCGGCTGGTCTATACGGGCCGCGGGGTGGACCAGCCGCGGGACACCTCGAAGATGACGGTGAACGACCTGGAACGGGCGCTGGAGGAAATCACGTCGGGCCGGGCGGTCAGCGTGCCGCAGACGAATCCCATCGGGTGCAACGTGAAGTGGGAAGGGAAGGACGCGCACTGGATGCCGCCGGAGGCCTGCGACCTGGTGCGGTAGGCGCGCCGGGAATCGGATTGCGGGGGGGGCGGGCGTGTGCTTCAATTCCGGGCATGAAATTCGCGCTGGTGCAGATGAATCCGACGGTGGGGGCGGTGGAGAACAACGCGGCGCAGATCGTGCGGTGGGCACGGGAGGCGGCGGCGGCCGGCGCGGACGCGGCGGTGTTCCCCGAACTGGCGCTGTGCGGGTATCCCCCGGACGACCTGGTGCTGCGCCCGCGGTTCATGGATGCGGTGGATGCCGCGGGGGAACGGCTGGCAGCGGAGCTGCCGCCGGAACTGCTGAGCATCGTCGGGGCGCCGATGCGCGGGGAGGGCCGGCTGTACAACGCCGCGTTGCTGTTTCAGGGCGGGCGGCGGACGGCCGCGGCGAACAAAATGCGCCTGCCGAATTACGGGGTGTTTGACGAGCGGCGGCTGTTTGCGCCGGGCGCGGAGCCGCTGGTGTTCGACTGCGGCGGAGCGCGCCTGGCGGTGCACATCTGCGAGGATTCCTGGTGGCCGGAGGGCGAGGCGTTCCGCGGGCTGAAGGGCCGCTGCGACGTGCTGGTGAATCTGTCGGCGTCGCCGTACTGCCGGGGGCGGGAGGGGGATCGCGAAGAGATGGCGCGGAAAGCCGTGGCGGCGGCGGGGGCGCCGATGCTGTACACGAATCTGGTGGGGGGGCAGGACGAGCTGGTGTTTGACGGCGGTGCGTTGGCCGTGGGGGCGGACGGCGAGGTGGCGGCGCGGTCGGGCCTGTTTGCCGAAGGGATGCTGCTGGTTGAGGTGAAGGAGGCCGGCGGGCGCTGGGCGCCGATGCCGGGACGCCGGGATCCGATGCCGGAGCCTCTGGAGGAGGTGTACGAGGCGCTGAAGACCGGGTTGCGCGATTATGTGAACAAGAACGGCTTTCCCGGGGTGCTGGTGGCGCTGTCGGGGGGGATTGATTCGGCCCTGGTGGCGGCGATTGCCGCGGATGCGCTGGGGAAGGATCGGGTTTTCGGCGTGACCCTGCCGTCTGCCATCACGTCGACGGAAACGCTGGCGGATGCGCTGGATCTGGCGGCCCGCCTGGGGATTCCCTGCCTGAAGATTCCCATTGCGCCGGCCGTCGAGGCGTTTGCCGCCCTGCTGGGGCCGGCGTGCGCGGAAGTGAAGTGGGCGAAGCCGCTGCCGGGCACGCTGATGGAGGAAAACCTGCAGGCGCGGATCCGGGGGGTGCTGGTGATGGCGCTGTCGAACCGCTACGGGCACATGGTGGTCACGACGGGCAACAAGAGCGAAATGGCGACGGGCTATGCCACGCTGTACGGCGACATGGCCGGCGGATTCGCCCTGATCAAGGATGTGCCCAAGACGCTGGTGTTCGAGCTGGCGCGCTGGCGCAACCGCCGGGGCGAGGTGATCCCGCCCAGCACGATTTCCCGTCCGCCGTCGGCGGAGCTGAAGCCGGGGCAGCTCGATTCCGATTCGCTGCCGCCGTACGACGTGCTGGATCCGATTCTGGAACAGTACGTGGAACGGCAGGCGGGGGTGCAGGACATCCTGGCGGCGGGCGCGGAGGAGAACGTGGTGCGCCGGGTGATCCGGATGGTGGACCGCAGCGAGTACAAACGGCGGCAGGGCGCGCCGGGGGTGAAGATCACGCCCAAGGCCTTCGGCCGCGACCGGCGGATGCCCATCACCAACGGATTCCGGGAATAGGCCGGGGTCTCAGGCCGGGGGCGGGGAAAATTCGAGAATGAACGTGCAGCCGGCGCCGGGGGAGGTTTCGACGCGGGCGCGGCCGTCGTGGGCCTCGACGATCTGCTGGACGATGGGCAGGCCCAGGCCGCTGCCGCCGGAGGCGCGCGAGCGGCTCTTGTCCGCGCGGTAGAAGCGGTCGAAAATCCGCTGGGCGTCTTCGGGCTGGAGGCCGGGACCGCGGTCGGTGACGGAGATTTCCAGCGAACCGGCGGGCAGGAGGCGGGCACGGACTTCGACGGGACCTTCCAGGGCGTAGAGGATGGCGTTCTTGACAAGGTTGACGATGGCTTCCTCGATGAGGCCGCTGTTGAGGGGCCAGACCAGATCGGGGGGGGCACTGGTTTCGATGGCGATGCCGGCGGAGCGCGCCCATTCGCGGCAGGTGGCGGTGGCGTCGCTGAGGACTTCGGCGACGTTCACAGGGGCGCGGGGGATGCCGTGGAGGCCGGCTTCGTTGCGCAGCCAGGCCAGGCGCAGCAGGTCGTCCACGATGCGGATGATGCGCTTGGCGTGGCGTTCGATGGTGCGGAGGGAGCGCTCGCGGAATTCGACATCCATTTCGCTGTGGCTCAGCAGGGTTTCCGTGTAGCCGAGAATGAGGGTGAGGGGGGTTTTGAGTTCGTGCGAGACGTTGGTGGCGTATTCCTCGCCGGCGGTTTCGAGGCGGCGCAGCTGGGTCAGGTCGCGCAGGACGAACAGCAGGTGGGTTTTGCCGTCGGGGCCGGGAGGCAGCAGGGCGCCGGAAACCCGGCAGGGTTCGGGGGCGCCGGGCAGAAGGAGTTCACCGGTGCGGCGCTGGGCGCCTTCGCGGATTTCCCGGGCCAGGGCGGCGAGGGGTTCGTGGCCGGGGGTGTCCGCGAGCGCCTGGCCCGCCAGGGCGGCGGCGGACGGTCCCAGCATTTTCGCGGCGGCGGAATTGGCGCGTAAAATGCGGTCGCCGGCATCGAGGAGCAGAATGCCGTCCTGCAGCAGCTCGAACAGGGCATCGAACAAGTCGCGGTCTTCGGCGATTTCGCGGGCGGCGGAGGCCACGTAGCGCCGGGTCCAGGTCTCCAGACTGTCCGATGACCGGACGGGGGGCAGATCGTCCAGCCCGGTATTCCGGAGGAGATTTTGGATATGGCGCCGGATCCGCCACTGATATACGAGGAGTCCGAGGACCTGCAGGCCGATCAGCAACAGGGCCAGGCCCCAGAAATCCATGTCATCGAGCAGAAAGCGGGGGAGGGGGGCCTGGAGGAGCAGCAGGCCGGCGTCGGCATCACCGGGGGCCAGGGGGAGCACGTGCCAGGTACGCGGGTGCCAGGCGTGGGGAATGCGGATGCACTGCGCAGGAGAGTCCGCGTTCCGGCGGAACTCATCCAGCGCCTGGCGGACGGGGGCCGGCAGTTCAGCGGCCTGGACGGGGTGGGCGCTCCAGCGGACTTGCTGATCGGGCGCCAGCCAGGTGATGTTCCAGCCCGAAGAGATCCACTGTTCCAGCGACGTACGGGCCAGCCATTGCGGGAACATGCCGGGGACCTGCAGGGGATAGCTGACGGTGATCAGCCGCTGCAGCATGGCCATCTGCCGATGAAGCAGAGCCTGTTCGCGCCGGTGGCAAGGCAGGCGGAAGAGGACAAAGACAAACAGAACCGCCGTGGCGGCCACGGCGGTGTACTGAAGCATGAACCGGCGCGAGGAGAACGGCCGCGGCACGGACTCAGACTTCCTTGAAGCGGTATCCGATGCCCCGAACGGTTTCCACCCAGTCGCCCAGGTTGCCCAGCTTCTTTCGCAGGCTGACCATCTGGACATCCACGATGCGCTCGGTGACGGCATAGGATTCGCCGCGGACCTGGTCCACGATCTGCTGGCGGTTGAAGGCGCGGCCGGGGCTTGACGCCAGGAGCTGCAGAATACGGAATTCGGTGCAGGTCAGCGGAACGTCCTTGCCCTTGATTTCGACCTTGTGGCGATCGGCGTCAATGGTGAGGGACCCGATGTGAATGGCGGGGGTGGCCACGCTGCCGGCGGGTTCGGGATCGGGGCGGCGCAGGACGGCATGGATGCGCGCCACCAGGATGCGGGGGCTGAAAGGTTTGGTGACATAGTCGGCGGCGCCCATTTCAAGGCCGGCGATGATGTCGGCTTCGCTGTCCTTGGCCGTCAGCATGATGATGGGGATGTCGGCGGTGGCCGGCCGGGATTTTACGCGGCGGCAGACTTCGGTCCCGTTGATGCCGGGCAGCATGAGATCCAGCAGGATCAGATCCGGGTTCTGGGTGGCCAGATGCTTGAGGGCTTCTTCGCCGGTGCCGGCCGCCGTGACGGCAAAGCCTTCGTGCTCCAGATGAAATTTCAGCAATTCCTGGATATCCTGTTCGTCTTCAACCAGCAGAATGCGTTCTCGGCTCATGGCGCCATCCTTTCCCGGAGGGAGGTGGAAATCTGCCCACGGTGGAGAGGATAGCGGCCGGGAGGGGGGGCGTCAATCGAGGAAACGGGCGGTTTGGCGGCGGCGGGGGGATGAACCGTCAGGCCGGGGCCGCAAAGAAAGGCCAGACGGCGCGAAGGGCGCGGCGGGACTTGCCGCCGCAGGCGGGCTCGGCGCCTTCGCAGGGCAGGGGGCCGATGCGGGCGGGGATGGTACGAAACAAACGCCGGATGTCGGACGGGGAGGCGCCGCCGGCGAAGGCGAGGCCGGCGGCGAGCGCGGGGGCCGCCTTGGTGGCGAGCCCGCATTCGGAGGAAAGCCGGTCGTGCTTGTGGCTGAGATGCACCTGGGCCAGAAGGGAGAACACAACGGCGGGAAGGATGTCCCGGCCCCGCTGACGGTAGAGGTGGCGGTACGGCAGGCCGAGGAAAATGCCCTGGTTGCCGGAACCGGTGATGGTCATGACGGGGTGGGCGTAGCCGGCCATGCGGCCGGCAACGCGGCGGGCCACCTGGTCTTCGAGGGCATACCCCTTTTCGGACGGCACCTGGCGGGTGATGAAGTCGAGGGCCAGGGCTTCGAGTTCCGGATCGCGCCTGCGGGCCAGGGCAAACATGTCTTCCAGCCGGGGGGGCGGGGGCAGGGGGCGGGGACGGGGCGTGAGATCGCGGCCGTCCACCACGAGCCGTTCGATGTGGTCGTGGCGGCCTTTCAGGAGGATCTGGGTATCGGCATTGAACGACAAGGCGACAACCAGCCCGTTGCGGCGAACGGGAACGACGCGCAGCCAGTCGCCGTTTTTCATGAAGCGGCGGGCCAGGGGCAGGTCGAAGTCGGCAAAGACATTGAAATCGGCGGCGCGGGAGGCGCAGCCGGCGGCGGCGGCGGCGAGGATGCCGGGTTTCTTGAGGTGCGGAACGACGGCGGTGGAGGCGTTGCGGAAGGCGTCGCGGGAGATGTGCAGGCGCGCCAAGAGGCTGTCGGGTCCCGGGGGATGCGGCAGGTGCCGGATCAGGGTGCGGAACGCATAGGCGATGGCGGCGGGTTCGGTGCAGCCGGCGACCTGCACGATTTCGTTTTGCAGAAGACGGAGGGCGGCGCGGGGGGTCATCGCCGCCATCCCCTCCGGCGGCGGCACGGACAGTCGCTCGGACAGATGCCGGCCCGGCCGGGGCCGGCCTGGACCGGCCCGCCTTCCATCCGCAGGGATTTGCCGTGGATCAGGGCGTCGGCGATCTTGCGCCGGGCGGATTCCAGGGTGCGGGCGAAGGCGGAACGGGAAATAGCCATTTTTTCCGCCGCGGCCTCCTGGTAGAGGCCGTTGAGGTCGGCCAGGCGCAGGGCTTCCAGTTCATCGAGCGTCAGCGCGGTTTCCTGCAGGCGGGTCAGGGGCACGCCGACGGGTTTGAAACAGTTCACGCGCGGGACGAACTCGATTTTGCGGGTCTGGACGGGCCGGGGCATGTAAAAGAACATATACCCAGAACGGGGATGGCGTCAACCGCGGGGCGCTAGCTGCCTAGTCGAAGGGTGCATCTGCGATTGGGTGCACGCCCAGGTCATATTGAGCGAAGGCGCGCAGCGCCGGAGTCGAAATCACTTGTCCCGCCACCGCGGGATCCGGGTTTCATCTCAAAGGCTGGCCTGCGGGACCAGGCCGAGATCCCTCGACTTCGCTCGGGATGACAGCCGGACAGCCCAATTCCCAATTTGGATGCACCTTATCGCAGATGCGCTCCTAGTCGAACACCTCGAGGCGGTCCATGTTGGCGACGGCCTGTTCGAGTCCGCGCCGGCGGAACTTGGCCTTCCAGATGTCCGCGGGCGTGAAGCTCAGGGCGATGGTGGTGCTTTTGACGGCCAGCAGCCGGTCGCCGGCGTGCAGATGAAACGCCTCGAGCAGGGCAGGGGCGAGCCGGACGGTTCCAGGGCCGACGCGGAGAAGGGCATAGGCTTTGCCGTTGAATCCGCGCACGGCATCGGGCCGGTCGAGCTGGTCGATGTATTTCCGGAATACGGAGGCTTCGGCGCGGGCCTTGTTCAGCAGGGCGAAGCCCGGTTCGCCGCGATGGGTGGTGACGGCGACGGCCAGATCGTCTTCGTGCCAATCATAGCGGACGAATGCCCGGGGCGGGATGCGGACGAGGCCATCCGGGCCGACGACGCAGATGCCGTAGGCTTCCTTGGTTCCGGGCATTCCGGGCATCAGGCTGGGCATGCAGGCCTCGGCTCAGTGGGAATGGGAATGACCGCAGCAGCCGGTGATGGCGTCCTTGTCCGGGGCGAACAGCAGCGGAAAGACAATGTCGCTGGTGCAGCAGGGGATCCAGACCGACAGGAACAGGAAGACCGCGATGCCGCCGAGGATCGGCGCGGAAGGAACGCCGCCCATGGCCATGGCGATATGAAACAGGGAGGCGCCGGTGCTGATCAGGACATGGAGGCCGTGGGGCACGCGGGTCCGGACGCTCCAGGCGCCCAGCACGATGCCGGCCAGCGCAAGGGGATTGACCAGCCACCATTCCTCGATGAAGCCGAGATGGAAACCGGGATTGGGCAGGCCGAGCATCCATTCGCCGAGATAGGGAATCAGGCAGTCGCTGAGGGTGCCGATGCCGACGCCGCCGAGATAGCCGATGGCGAGGATGCGCCAGAATCCCAGACCCCCGGCCCGCCGGAAGGTGGCCACGGTGGCCTGCGCGCTCAGCAGCACGTGCAGGGGATGCAGGACGGCGAACAGGTGATGCGCCGTGCCGTCGGGGAGGTTCATCCGGAGCAGCCCCAGCAGCAGCAGGATGCCGAGCAGTGTCCCTGCCGCCGTGAAGGGCGCATGGGCTTTCAGTTCCTTGAAGATCAGTTTTCCGTGGTTCATGGGGAGTCCTCGCTTTCCGCTTGTCCGGGTTTGACCACCAGGCTGCCGACGGGTTCGCCGACGCGGCGGGCCACCAGCGGGCATTTGACGGTAAACAGGAAGTAGATGTTCCGGTCAACATCGGAGAGGGTTTCGTAGTTGCCCTGGCCCTTGGCGATGATGAGGTCGGCGCGGTCGAACCAGTCGCGGAAGCGGTCCGAGCAGTCTTCCAGGATGGTGCCGGGGGCGTCGGAGCCGTTGTCGAGCACCGGGGCGATTTCGGGCAGGCCGGCGGATTCGGCGTCGGCCAGCGTGGCGTCGTTGAGCACGGGGGCGCCGCGCATGAAGACGGTGATTTTTTCCGCGGGGAGCTGCTCGATGAGCAGGCGGTCGAAGAAGATTTCGCCGGCGTTGTCGGCGAGATAGAGGATGGAATGAGCGCGTTCGGCGGCCCGGAAGAGCCCTTCGAGGTCGCCGCGAAGCGGCTGGGTCCAGATGGTTTCCAGATGGGCGGACAGGTCTTCGGCGGCGATCTGGGTTTTGGCGCCGACGTCGAGCAGGTTGCCGCCGATGGCGACGCGGACGGCGGCTTCGCGCGGATCGGGATGGGCGGCGATGCGCGCGCGCATCGCCGGGACCAGCTGCCGGGCGGTCTCGTTCATGCGGTCCTTGACGGCGCGGTAGGGGTCGGGCTGGCCCAGTTCCCGCCGGATGGCGCGATGCAGGCGCTGGGCCATGGCGGGCGGGGAGCCGGACCAGTCGGCATCGGCGATTTCACGCAGGAGGCGTCGCAGAATCGGTTCGCGGCGGGCGGGGTCCGGGACGGCTTCCACGACGGCATCAAGGGCCTGGCGGGCGAAGCAGGGAACGCATTCGAGGAGGATGTTCATGGCGCGGGTTCTTCGGGGTGTTGCAGACAGCGCATCCGGCAGAGGGCTTCGGTGACGCGGTGGCGGTAGTTTCGGCGCAGTTCGATGATGTGGGCGCGTTCCCAGAAGAGGACTTCGTGGGTGGCGGCGATGATCTGGATGCCGCGCGCGACGGCGCGGTCCATGGCGGCGCGCAGGGCCAGCACGTGATCGAAATCCTGCCCGGCTTCGGGCTCGTCCAGCAGGAGGCAGGAGCCGGGGGCCAGGCGCAGGGTGGAGAAAACGGCCTGGAGGATTTCGCCGTGAGAGGAAAACATCGAGCGCACGTGGAGTTTCATTTCCGTCGGATTGCGGACGGGGGCGTCGGGATGGCGGGGGTTCATGCGCTCGGCGTCGAAGAAGACGTATTCGGTGGGGCCGTCTTCGACGCGCCGGCAGTCGGCGCAGGAAGCGAGGGTGCGCAGCAGGGTGCTTTTGCCGGTGCCGTTGGGGCCGATCAGCAGGTTGAGGCCGGGACGGAAATCGAAATGCCGGTAGCGCCGGACCCGCCAGCGGTGGGTGTCGCAGAGATGGAAGCTCTTCAGCACGGGGCGGATTCCAGGAAGCGGCGGGTATCGTCGAGCACGGCGCGGACGTCCGGATCGGAGGGAAGATGGGCGGCGAGGGCGTCGAGGACGCGCGCGCGGCGGGCGCGGGCGCGGGCGGGGGTGAAATGGAGCTCGTAGAGCCAGGAGGCTTCAAGCAGGAGAAAATCGGCCAACGACTTCACGTGGGAGACATCGCCTTTGTCCCGGGCGCGGAGGTTTTCGAGCAGGCGCGGATTGACGGGGCCGTCGAGATTGATGTGCGGCCACATGCCGGCCAGTTCGCGGAATCCGTTGCGTTCCAGGCCTTCGGCGACGACGCGGAAGATGTCGAGCTTGTCGGCGTCGCGGATCAACTCAAGAAAGGCGCGGCGGCCGGGCGGCAGCTCTTCCGGCAGGGTCTTGGCGTTGTGGTGGCGGATGCCGTCGAGGAGGCAGCCGCGGGAGTCCTCGTCCAGGCTGTCCAGCACGCCGGATTTGCGGACGAGGTCGGCGCCGCGGTGGCCGTGGTTGAAGGAGGACGCATCGTGGAAGTGGCCGAATTCGCCGAACTGGGCGAAGCGGCCGGCGTCATGGAGCCAGCCGAGGGCCTCGGCGAGGCGCACGTCGTCCGGGCTCCAGTCCAGATCCCGGGCGATGTCGCGGGCGTTTTCCGCGACGCGCCGGGTGTGGTCGAGCTTGAGGGCGACGGCCGCGGGGAGTTCCCCCGCCGCATCGCGAAACCGCTCCGCGAAGGCCTGAAGCCAGTCCCGGATCCGGGTCAGCTGGTCGGCGGTTATGGGACGGGGCGGGGCCATGTGCGGCGGGTCAGCCTTCCGTGGCCTGGGCGATGGCCAGTTCGGCGGCATTCACGATGGGGTAGGCGACAGGGGAGGCGGTCAGCAGGGGATGCGTACCGAGTTGGAAGGTTGCCATCTGGTCGGCCGTCATCCGGCTTTGGATGCAGGCGGAGAGCATGTTGATGATTTCGCCGGCGGCGACGTCGCCCGCGACCTGGCCGCCCAGAATCACGCCGGAATGGCGCTCGAAGACCAGCTTGACCATGGTGACGGTGGCGCCGGGCATGCCGCCGGGATGCCGGTTGGGGCCTTCCACCGTGGCAACAATCGTGTCGTAGCCCTGTTCGCGGGCCATGTTTTCGGTGAGGCCGGCCGTTCCCATGGCGAGATTGCCGACCGCCGTGGACCAGACGCCGACAGTGCCGATGTTTTCGCGCCGGATGCCGTAGAGGTTGGCGCCGGCGATGCGGGCCTCGGCCGTGGCAATCGAGGCCAGGCGCAGATGGGAGGGGACGCCGGCGAAGAAGGAAATCTTCTTGGCGCAGTCGCCGCAGGCGAAAACATCCGCCGCATAGGTGCGCATGGTCTGGTCCACCTTGACGGCGCCGGTGCGGCGGCCGACTTCGATGCCGGCGGCGCGTGCGAGTTCAGCGTTGGGGACGGCACCCACGGCCAGAATGACGGTGTCGGCCGCCAGAGATTCGCCGCCGGCCAGCACGACACGTTCCGCGTGTTTCGCGCCTTCGATGCGCTCCACGCGGGTGCTGGTGCGGAGAACGATGCCGCGGGCCCGGACGTGTTCTTCCATGCGGATGCAGAATTCGGGGTCGTAGGCCAGGTTGAGACAGTGGTCGGCCACTTCGATGATGGTGACCTGCTTGCCGCCGAGCTTGTTGATTTCGTCGGCCAGTTCGATGCCGATGAAGCCGCCGCCGATCACGACAATGTTCCGGGCGCCGGCCAGATGTTCCTGCATGCGGCGCAGATAGGTAATATCCTTGCGTACGGAGAACACGCCGTCAAGATCGGCCCCGGGGATGCGCGGGGAGGAAGGGGAGGAACCCATGGCCAGCACGAGGCGGTCGTAGGCGACGGGGCCGGCGTCTGTCTCCACCGTTTTGGCGGCGGGATCCAGCCCGGTGGCTTCGGCCACCAGCAGATCGATCCGGTTCTTCTCCAGCAGGGCGTCGGGCATCAGATTCCTGGCCGGGTCGCTGATGGTGCCGAAGATGTAGGGAATGCCGCAGGGGATGGGCACCTGTTCTTCACGCCGGATGAGCAGGATGCTTTTGGACGGATTGTGGCGCCGGGCCGTGATGGCCGCGGTCAGCCCCGCGGCGCTGCCGCCGATGATGACAATGTCGGATTTTTTCATGTGGGGATTCCTTCGGGAGTTCGCGGGGGAAGCCGCCCCCGCCGGGTTCAAAACGTCAGGACGCGGTCGCCGGCTGCGACCCAGTCGGCGGGTTCCGTTTTCTGGACTTGGCCTGCGGGATCCGGCGCAGGGCCTGGTCGAGATCGGCCAGGAGGTCGGCGATCGGTTCCACACCGACGGAGAGGCGGACGCTGTGGGGGCGGACGCCGAAGGAGGTGCGGCGTTCGGGGGGCATGTAGAGCATGGTGGTGAGGAAGGGAATGCAGATCAGCGACTCGGTGGACCCGAGACTGACGGCGTGGCGGATGGTTTTCAGGGCGGAGACAAAGCGCTTGGCGTC
Source organism: Kiritimatiellia bacterium (assembly GCA_040768005.1). Taxonomy (GTDB): domain Bacteria; phylum Verrucomicrobiota; class Kiritimatiellia; order CAIQIC01; family Lenti-01; genus JAAZFE01. The sequence goes on along the minus strand of JAXGNL010000010.1, from coordinate 22,277 downwards.
GGCCTGGGTGCGGCCGACATCGAAGGCCATCATGCCGCCGTAGCCGTTGCGCATCTGGCGGGCGGCGACACGGTGCCCTTCGTCGGCTTTCATACCGGGGTAGCGCAGGTTGGAGATGCCGGGACATTTTGCGAGATATTTCGCCACGGCCATGGCGTTTTCGGCCATGCGTTCGGCGCGGAGAGGGAAGGTCTTGAGGCCGCGTTCGAGGAGGGAGGCCGAGTAGGCGTCGAGGGTGGTGCCGATGGCCTGGCGGGTGAACCAGAGCTTGTCGTAGTCGTTCTTGGAGCCGGCGATGGCGCCGGCCATGAGGTCGTTATGGCCGCCGAGCGCCTTGGTGGCGCTGTGGACGACGAGATGGGCGCCGAGTTTCAGCGGGTGCTGATGGAAGGGGGTGGCGAAGGTGTTGTCCACGACGAGCAGGGCGCCGACCTTGTCCGCCATCTTCCGCACGGCCCGGATGTCCACCACCTTGCAGAGGGGATTGCTGGGGGTTTCGAGGAAGATCATGCGGGTGTTGGGGCGGATGTGCTTCGCCAGGTTGCGCCAGTCGGCGGCATCCACCCACGTGATATCCACGCCCAGGCGTTCGAGGATGAGCGAGACCTTGTAGTGGGCGCCGTAGATGTCGTGGAAGAGGAGCAGATGGTCGCCGGCGCGCAGGTAGGTCAGATAGACCATTGTGCAGGCGGCCATGCCGGAGGTGCAGACCACGCAGTCTTCCGCGCCTTCCAGCCGGGCGATCTGGCGCTCGACGGCACGGACCGTGGGATTGTCGTCGCGGTGGTAGGTGTAGCCGTCCACCTCGCCGTCGGTGATCTGGCGCAGCACCTCGAAGTTCAGGTATTCGTAGTTCACGGCATGCACGATGGGCGTGACCATCGGACGGTTGCCGTAGGGGGTCAGCGGGGCGGCGGGTTTGGGCCGCGACGAATGCTGGTGCGGGCGTTTGGGACTGCTCATGAAGAATCCTTATTCTGATTCGGGCGCGGGCGGACTGCCGGCCCGGGAGGCTTCATAGTAGATTTCAGCCCCGCGTGGCAAGGATTGGATGCGGCCGGTGCGCAGGAGATGCCCGGTATATTTGGCCACTTCGTTGACGTGCATGCCGAAAACGTCGGCGATCTGCCGGGCGGTGCAGGGGCGTCGCCGCAGCATGTCCAGGATGGCGGTTTCGTTCACGGCGACGCCGCTGCCGGGGCGGGGGGAGAAGTCGGCGATGACCTCGGCCCGGGGGCGAAACAGGTCCGCCAGCGTTTCCATGCGGTCCTGCGGAACGGGCTGGACCGCGGATTCCGCCGGGGGGCGCACGGCGGTGTTGAGGTGGATCTTGTCGGGGCCGAGGGTGGCGGCCAGCTTAGCGATTCGGGTCACCTGGTCCGGCGCGTCGTTCAGGCCGGCGACCAGAAAAACCTCCAGCCAGATGCGGCCAGAGAAGATCCGGCGGAATTCCTGCATGCCGGCAAGCGAACGGTCGAAATCGAGATCCGGATGGGGCCGGTTGACCCGGCGGAACGAGTCGGCGTTCCAGGCGCTCAGCGAGAGCTTGGCGACATCCGCCTCGGCGGCGGCGGCACGGACTTCGGGCAGATAGAGCAGGCTGCCGTTGGTCAGCAGCACGGCGGGGCAGGGCAGTTCGGTCTTCAGGAACCGGAGCACCTCGCCGAAGCCGGAATGAAGCGTGGGCTCGCCGGAGCCCGAGAGGGTGGCGAAATCCGCCGTTCCGCCTTCGTCCCGCCAGCGGAGGATTTCCTCCTTCACGGTCTGGACGGGCACGTATTCGCGGCGTTCCAGCGTGGGGTGGCGGGTCGGGCCCAGCTGGCAGAAGACGCAGTCGAAACAACAGGTTTTCATCGGCGTGAGGTCCACGCCGAGCGACCGCCCGAAGCGTCGCGAAGGCACCGGGCCGAAAATGGTTTGATAGGTTGGCATGGAAAACACCGTCACGGGGACGCCTGGCCCTTCGGCCGTTTGGCGCCGAAGCCGGACCGCCCCCGTTTCGGAAACGGAACCCGGCGCCGTGGACGGCGGCCGGGTCCGGCGGGTCGGATTATTCGCTCTTGCCGGGCTTGGCTTCCAGATCCTGGATGCGGCTCTGGATCAGGTCCATATCGGCCTGGAGCTGTTTCGCCTGCTGCTGCAGTATCGCCAGCTCCTGGTCGCCCGTTGGCGCGACCGCGCCCGTTGCGGGCCAGTTCCAGCCGCCGCCGGGACCGTAGCCCCGGCCGAAACCGCGGCCTCCGCCGCGCCCGCCGCCCATGCCCCGGCCGCGGCCAAAGCCGCCGCCGGCGAATCCCGGCGCGGCGTAGCCCGCGCAAAAGCCCGCCGCGCGGCCGGTCATCGGCCCCGCGCCCATCGGTCCTGTTCGATCTCCTCTTGGCATCTTTGTTCTCCCTTGATTCGGTTTGTTGGCGCCGCACACGGCGCCTGTTTCTGAAATGAACATATGCCCATAACGGGAAGCTGTCAACCGATTCCCGGGGTTTCCTATTCATATTCTCTTCATTCTCTTCAAGTTCCTGTGGAGTTATTGCCTTGGCGCAACAAAGCGAAATGTGGTACGTCAAGCACATGAGATATCGGCTGTTACTTTTGGTTCTGTTCATGACTGTGTTAGGCGCGGGAGAAGCATGGGCGGTTCGTGGTCGTTGCGCGAATTGCGGGGCACAGATTCGCGGGAAATACGTAACCATTCATAAGAAAGACTATTGCTCGTTGGCTTGCGCTAAGTCGGACGGCATAAAATGTTTCATGTGCGGAAAAGCGCAAGTAGGAATGGAGTTTTCCAAGAGGAAAGATGTGGAGGGTACCGAAAGGCTTTACTGCGAAATGTGCCTTCGAAAAAATCCGTGCTGCATATGTGGGTACCGTGCAGGAACGATTGAAATTCGCGGGGGATCCTTTGTGTGTGAAGAGTGTAAGAAGAGAATGAAGTAGGTCGGTTGGGCACCAGGCTTGTTTCTGAGGGTCAGCCCTTAAATCTTAACTTTTGAATCTGGGCTTCCTGATGGGTTGAATTCAACCATGGCAAGAAAACCCCGCATCCTGATCCCGGGCGGTCTGTACCATGTGACCAGCCGGGGCAATGAACGACAGGTGGTTTTCCGCGATGATCGGGACCGTTTGCGCTTTCTGGAACGGTTGGCTGACAGCTTGGCGGTCCACGACGTGCGGGTGTTCTTGTATTGCCTGATGCCGAATCATCTTCATTTGCTGGTTGAGACGCCAAAGGGCAATCTGGATCGGTTCATGGGCAGCTTACTGACGGGCTACGCAGTGTATTTCAATCTTCGTCACCAGCGGGCGGGACATTTGATGCAGGGCCGCTACGGCGCGCAGGTCGTAGAAGGGAATGAGTATCTGTTGAAACTCAGCCGCTATGTGCATCTCAATCCTGTTCAGGTAACGGAAATTCGCGAGCGGTCGCTGACAGAGCGTATTCAGATACTGAGAGAGTACCGGTGGAGCAGTTTCCGGGAATACGCCGGGCTGGTTCCGCCTTGCGGGTGGCTGACCACCGGACCGCTGTTAAGCATGACGGCCGGCGCCAGAACAAACGGGTGGGGAAAAGCCTATGCCCAGTACGTGGAACGCGGCCTCGCTCGGACGGATAGAGAATTTGTCCAGCTCATGAACCAGGGAGGGATGGCTATTGGTTCCGATGACTTTGTGGAATCGGTGAAGAGTCATCATGGCCGGATGGCGGAACAGGTGCGCAAGCGCGAAGATCTCTCCATGCGGCATATCCAGACGTGGAAATCCGAAGACGAGGTGCGGGCCGCGGTACGGAAAATCACGGGGTTGCAGTGGAATCAAGTCGAACGCCGGAAAACCGGCGGGGCTGTTCGGGGATTCCTGGCCTGGGCGCTGCAGAAATATGCAGGAAAAACCCAGCGGGAAATCGCCCGGCAGATGGGCGTTACCACCGGTGCCGCCGTCAGCCTCATGATTCGCCGGACTATGACCACCCCCCAGATAAGGAAATGGCGAGAGAGGCTAAATTTAACATTTAAGGGCTGACCCCGGGGTCAGCCCTTAAATGTTAAGTTTCGGATCAGTGGTCGCAGGCGTTGTCGCCGGGCTGGAGTTCGCCGGTAAGGTAGGCGCCGACGAGGGTCTCGGGGGAGGCGGGGGGGCAGCCGACGACGACCTGGATGCCGTTTTGCTCGAAGAGCTGCTGGGCGCGGGTGCCCATGCCGCCGGCGAGGATGACGTTGACCTGTTGTTCATGGAGCCATTTGGGCAGGACGCCGGGCTCGTGCGGCGGGGGGGCGGCGTAGGTGGTGCCGGTGACTTCCTTCCTGGCGTCGTCCACCTCGACCAGGGCGAACTGGGCGCAATGACCGAAATGCAGGCAGAGCTGCTGGTCCACGACGGGAATGGCGATTTTCATGACGGATCTCCTTGTTGCGGGTTCAGGGACTGAATGGCTTCGGCCATGCGGTCGAAGGTCTGCACGGATTCGGGGGCGGCCTGGTGGCAGATGAACGGGACGCCGCTGTCGCAGGCCAGCCCGATGTTCGGGTCCAGCGGGACGCGGCCGAAAAACGGCACGTTCATTTCCGCGGCCATCTGTTTGCCGCCGCCGGTCTTGAAGATGTGGGTGGTTTCGCCGCACTTGGGGCAGACGAATCCGCTCATGTTTTCGACGACGCCGAGGACGGGGATGTCCAGTTTCTGGCAGAAGCGGATGGATCGCCGGACGTCGGCGGTGGAGACCTGCTGGGGGGTGGTGACCACCACGGCGCCGTCCACCGGGGCGGCGAGCTGGCAGACGGAGAGCGGTTCGTCGCCGGTGCCGGGCGGCAGGTCCACGATCAGCGCGTCCAGGTCGCCCCAGGCGACATCCTGCAGGAACTGGCGGATCACGGTCATCTTCATGGGGCCGCGCCAGATGACGGCATCGTCGTTGTTGGGCAGCAGAAAGCCGATGGACATGACCTTGAGGCCCGAATATTCCAGCGGCAGCAGCGATTCGCCGTCGCCCGTGACGCGGGCGTGTTCCAAGTGGAGCATGCCGGGGATGCTGGGGCCGTGAATGTCCACGTCGAGCAGGCCGACGCGGTGACCCTTCAGCAGGAGATGAACGGCGAGATTGGCGGCGACGGTGCTTTTGCCGACACCGCCCTTTCCGGACATGACCAGGATCCGTCGGCGGATCCGGCCGAGGCGGTGCCGGAGCTTCTGGTCTTCGGGCACGGTGTCGGGCGGCGGCGGGGGCTCGGGAATGCCGGGGCAGGAACCGCGGGATGCGCAGGTCCCGCAGGAGCGCGGATCGCAGTCAGATGAGGGGGAATGGTCCATGGTGTGTTTTTTCCTTCAAAACTCGAAGACGGCTCCGGCGCCGCCGGGGCGGCAGGCCTCGGGGAAGGCGGTCCAGAGGGCGGCGGCGGCCCGGGGGCCGGTGCAATGCATCGGAACGATCCGGGCTGGCGCGAAAAGCCGCAGCTGATCGGTGACCCACCGGATGCGGGCATCGCCGGCTCCGCCCAGGTGCATGCCGCCGATCACGGCGCGGATGGGGCGGTTGCCGGTCAGGCGGCGGACGTGTTCCAGGATATGGATGACGCCGGCGTGGGCGCAGCCCAGGAGGACCACGGTGCCGGTGGCGGTTTCCATGTACAGCGACTGGTCATCGAGCAGGGGATCGACCGCCTGGCCTTCGGGATCGAGATGGAACAGTTCCGCCAGTTCTTCTTCGGGATGGGGCCGGGGAACTTCGCCGGTACGGAAGAGGCCGGAGGCGAGCTCGCCGGGGTCGCGGGAGGCGATCACGCGGGCATTGGGGCCGTCGAGGGCCTGTCGGGCGGCATCGGGGATGCCGATGGAGCGCGCCCGGGAGCCGTGGACATGGAATTTAGCCTGCAGCGCATCGGGATGCAGATGGACATCCACCGGTTTGCGGACGGCGGACAGGACGATCGGCAGGCCGCCGGTGTGATCGTAGTGGCCGTGGCTGAACACCAGGGTGTCCACGGCGCCGAGATCGATGCCCAGGGCGCGGGCGTTGTCCGCCAGGACCAGCCCCTGGCCAGTGTCGAACAGAATGCGGCGGTCGCCGGTTTCGATGTGAAAGCAAACGCCGTGTTCCGCGCGGGCGGAACGGGCGCTGACACAATCATCGGACAGAACGGTGATGCGGAACCGGTTCATGGGGATTTCTTCTCGCCTGATTCGGCGGTGGAGTCCAGCCAGTTCTGCCAGACGGCGCGGATGTCGGTCGCGAGCGGGCTGTCTCCGGCTTCCACGACGGCGAGTTTGCGGCGCTGGGCGTCGGTGGCCTCCGGTCCGTAGCGGACGCGGCCCACGGGGACGGCGCCGGCCGAGCGGGCATGTTCCTCGATGCGGTCGGCCATGTCGGGATGAATGTCCCATTTATTGACGCAGACGGCGGCGGGAATGCGGAAGTGGGCGGCAAGCTGCAGCACGCGGGAGAGGTCATGGTAACCGGAGACAGTGGGTTCCGTGACCACCAGAATGGCGTCGGCGCCGGTGACGGCGGCGATCACGGGACAACCGGTGCCCGGCGGGCCGTCCACCAGGACGAGATCGCGATTCGACTCCGTGGCGGCTTCGCGGGCCTGTTCGCGGACGAGGGAAACGAGCTTGCCGGAGTTTTCGGCGCCGGGGGCGAGGCGGGCATGGACCATGGGGCCGTGGCGGGTGGCCGAAACAAACCATTCGCCGCAGGTGCGCTCGGGGAAATCGATGGCCGTGGCAGGGCAGTTCCATGTGCAGACGCCGCAACCCTCGCAGGCGGCGGGATCAATCCGGAAGACGCGCGCTCCGTCGGAATCGCGGGCGACGGCGGAAACGGCTTCAAACCGGCACAGGGCGGCGCAGCGGCCGCAGCCGGCGCAGTCGGCCTCCCGGATGGCGGCTTCGCGGCCGCTGACGAAGGCTTCGCGGCGGCGCACCTCGGGCTGCAGGATCAGGTGCAGGTCCGCGGCATCCACGTCGCAATCGGCGAAGACGGCCTTGCGGGCGAGAGCGGCAAAGGAGGCGGTAAGGCTGGTTTTGCCGGTGCCGCCCTTGCCGCTGATGACGACCAGTTCCTTCACAGGCGTTCCTCGATGCGGGCCCAGAGTTCGGCCATGCGGTCCCGCCATTCCGGCAGACGGTCGAACAACAGTTCCCCTCGGGCATAGGTTTCGGCGACGCGCCGGTCGTCGGGCAGCTCGGCCAGGACAGGAATTTCCTGCTGGCGGCAAAAGTCCTGGACGCGTAGATCTGCCGGATCGGCGCGGTTCACGACGACGCCGAAGGGCAGGTCCATCGGACGGAAGGTCTCCACGGCCAGCGTCAGGTCGTGAAGCCCGAAGGGGGACGGTTCGGTCACGAGCACGATGAAATCGGCGGCGCGCACGGCGGCGATGACAGGGCAGGAAGTTCCGGGCGGGGAGTCGAACAGGGCGATGGCGGCGGGATCCCGCCGATTCTTGACGGCGCGGATCAGCGGAGGCGACATGGGTTCGCCGACGTTCAGGCGGCCCTGGGCGAACCGGATCGGGCCGGCCTGACCGGTTTCGACGGTGCCGATGCCGCGGGGTTCCTCGCGGATGGCCTCCACCGGGCAGACCAGTGTGCAGGCGCCGCAGCCGTGGCACAGTTCCGTAAAGACCATCGGCTTTTTCAGCATGGCGACGGCATTGAATTCGCAGGCGGCGGCGCATTTTCCGCAGGCCGTGCAGCGGTCGTTGTCCACGACGGGGACGGGGATGGCCGCCGGTTCGGCGGTTTCGATGACCGGCTTCAGGAACAGGTGGCCGTTGGGTTCCTCCACATCGCAGTCCAGGTATTGAACTGCCTCGCCCCGGCCGGCCAGCCACGCGGCAAGATGGACGGCCACGGTGGTTTTGCCGGTGCCGCCCTTGCCGCTGGCAATGGCGATGGAGGGAAAGGAACTCATGCCGTGATCAGAATAAACAGATTGGAATAACCGGGTTCGGAGTATTCACATGTTGCAACAAGTGAATTCACTTGTTGCAACAATTGAAAAACATCCGGTCAGACCCAGTGGCCCTCCGAATTCGGGGAATCCAGCACAGGCAGTTCGCCGTCCTTGAACCGGCGGAGGGCCTCGGTGCCGGGGCAGGGGGCTTCCACGAGGGCGATTTGGATGCCGGCGGCCTGCAGGGCGCGGAAGGCTTTGGGGCCGACGCTGCCGGTGATGACGGCTTCGGCGCCCAGTTTGGCGACGGTTTCGGCGGACTGGATGCCGGCGCCCTGGGCGGCGTGGAGATTCTGGGCGTTGTCATGGGCCGTGGCCCGCCCGGTTTCGGTATCGGCCAGGATGAAGAACTTGGCGCGGCCGAAATGCATGTCAATGGGGTCGGCCAGGGTCTGGGAACTGGAGGTAATGACGACTTTCATGGATGGTTTCCTAGGGGGTGAACGGATTGGGTGAAATCAGCGGGATCCGCCGCGACCACCGCCGCGGCTACCGCTCCGGCGGCCTTGCCCGCGTCCGGGGCCGCCCTGGCCGCGCCCGGCGCCGGCCGGGGGAGGCGCCTTCGGGCCGGGACGGGCCGGCATTTGGCCGCCTGAACAGGGGCCTTGTCCGCGTCCGGTGCGGGCGCCTTGGCCTTGAGGGCCGGTTCCATCTTGTCGAGGCATGGGGTACTCCTTTTCTTTCCGGCCGGTTGCCGCCGGGACAACACGACCAAAATGAACATATGCCCATAAGGGGGTTTGGGCAATTCATTTTTTCGGGGGCGGTGCGGCGGGGTGCAGGAAGGCCAGCATGGATTTCACGTCGCGGGCGACTTCGCGGATAATGGCACGGGTGGCCGGCGGGGTGAATTTCATCATCAGATCGCCGTTCATGATGGCGACATAGGTCTGGCCGTCGGCCTTTTCATAGACCGAAATGCTGCGGGGAGAGAAGACCGACATGCGCCGGCGGGATTCATCCGCAAACATCCGGGAGGCGAAGGGTCCGTGGCAGAATTGCAGGATGGTCATGCGGCCGACGGAGTTCCCGCCGTTCACAACGATTTCGCGGCCCTGGTCGATGGTGTTGAAGACATGCCAGCCGGGCTTGTCGTTGATGTTGGCCGTCAAGGTTTCGACGGTGGCGTCAAACGAAAGGGGGCTGGGCAGTTCGCGGATCATCATCGTGAGGAACCGCCGCTGCAGGAAGCGGAACAGACCGAAGGCGGCCAGCGCGGCGAGCGCGAGGGCCAGGGCGAAGCCGGAGACCAGGGAGACGAGGTTCATGGGGTTTCCTTTCGGGGGTGGGGGTGTTGGCAATCAGGCGGGTGCTTGTCAGGTTCCCGGGGGGACGTCGGAAGAGGCGTCCAGAACGGGCACATCGGGGAGGGGGTTGCCCTGCCGCCGCCGGGCAACCCACTCTATCAGGCGGGTGCATTCCCGGGAGAGGCAGGGCAGCAGCTGGTCCTCGGAGGAGCAGCGGACCACGACGGGCTGGATGGGGGCTTCGCGGGCCATGCGTTTGAAATTGGGGCTGATCCGGGCGGCGACGACGCCATGCAGGGGAGCCAGGGCGGCCAGGACGGATTTCATCTTGCCGGTTGCGCCGTGGGATTCATCCAGGGTTTTGGAGGTATTGGGGACGATCCGGCCCGGGAGGCAGGCGCCGTCGGCGCGGAGCGTATAGGCGGCAAAGAAATCGGCATCGCCGAAATGGCCGGCGTACAAGCCGCCATGGGCGTTTCGGGCAATGGCCAGGGTAATCGAGTTCATGCGTCATTCCTGTCAATCGGGTGGCCGCCGGACCGATTCCGGCGATTCGTCAAATGAACATATGCCCATAACGGGAAAACGGCAAGCGGAAAACATTCCGGGGCGCAGCGGCAGAGATGACGGCGGGGAGGGGGTTGTGGTAGCGTGCGGTCCATGAAGCGGATGGACTGGATCTTGCGCGGGGGGCGGGTGGCCGACGGGCTGGGCGGGGAGCCGGTGCGGGCGGATGTCGGCATTGCCGGGGACCGGGTGGCGGCGGTGGGAAATCTGGCGGGGGCGGAGGCGGCGAACGAAATCGATGCGGCGGGACAGCTGGTGTGTCCGGGGTTTATTGACGTCCATACGCATTCGGATGCGTACCTGCTGATCGAGCCGGGGGCGCCGTCGAAGATCCGGCAGGGGGTGACGACAGAGATCACGGGCAACTGCGGGGCGAGCGCGGCGCCGCGTGGACCGGGCTACACCATGCCGTCGGACTGGCTGGAGCAGGAATATCCGGGCGACTGGCAGTCCGTGGCGGAATACCGCGCGCTGCTGGCGGCGCAGCGGCCGGCGGTGAATTCGGCGATGCTGATCGGGCACCGGGCGGTCCGCGCGGCGGTCATGGGAATCGAGCCGCGGGCGGCGACGCCGGATGAAATCGCGAAAATGTGCGGATGGCTGGACCAGGCGCTGGAGGAAGGCGGCGCCGGTTTGAGCACGGGGCTGGTGTATGCGCCGGCGATGTTTGCGCAGCCGGAGGAGATCCAGGCGCTGGCGCGCGTGGCGGCGCGGCGCGGCGGCATCTACGCGACGCACATGCGCAGCGAAGGCGGCGCGCTGCTGGAAGCGATCGACGAAGCATTGGACGTCGCGCGGGCGACGGGCGTGCGGCTGCAGATATCGCACCTGAAAACGGCGGGGCGTGGCAACTGGCAGAAGCTCGATGCGTCGCTGGAGAAGATCCGCGCGGCGCGGGCGGCGGGCCTCTCGGTGGCTTCCGACCGCTACCCCTACACGGCGTCGTGCACGGATCTGGACGTGATTCTGCCGGAATGGGCGTCGCAGGGCGGGCGCGCGGCGATTCTGGCGCGGTTGCGCGATCCGGGGGAGCGGGCGAAGATCCGCGCGGAGATGGCGGCGGAGAGGGACGAAGCCTATTGGGAGGGGGTATGGGTCGGCAGCACACGGCATCCGGACAACGCGCCGTTCGCGGGCAAGCCGATCCTGAAAGCGGCGGAAGCGTGGAAACTGCATCCGCTGGACGCGGCGCTGCGGTTCATGGAGACGGATGAGCTGTTCACGGGCGGCATTTTCTTCGGGATGAGCGAAGAGAACATGTGGCGGATCCTGGCGGAGCCGTGGGTGATGATTGGTTCCGACGCGTCGATCCGGTCGCCGGAGGGACCGTTGAGTCACGACCATCCGCATCCGCGGGCGTATGGCACGTTCGGGCGTTTTTTGCGGGCGGCGCTGGATGGGAAGACGGTCGGCATCGGCGAAGCGGTGCGGAAAATGACGAGCCTGCCGGCGGAGCAGTTCCGGCTGAAAGACCGCGGCGTGCTGCGCGCCGGCGCTTTTGCAGACGTCGTGGTGCTCGATCCAACGACGTTCCGGGACCGGGCGACGTATGAGAAGCCGCATCAATTTTGCGAGGGTGTCGGGGGTGTGGGTGAACGGGGTGGTGACGGTGTGCGATGGACAGACACCGGCGGCGGTCGCGGCGGGCGGTGTTGACGGCATGAGACGGAGAGCCGAAACAGGGAACAACCACGGATGGACACGGATGCCGGAGTTGTGGCAGAGCGGCTCACGCCAGACGGATGGGTTTTCGACGAAAGTTCGTTTTCCGAAACCTTCGGTCCCGCCGTTTGAGGTATGCTGGGTTCCGGAAAAAGGATGACCGTCATTGAACGCGTACCAGGCCGCAAGGGAAGTGGGCGCCTTCATGGAGGCGCGGGGGTGGAGATATTGCATTATCGGAGGGCTGGCCATCCAGCGCTGGGGAGAACCCCGGGCCACGTTGGACGCCGACTTGACCTTGCTGGCGGATTTCGGGGATGAGGAGAAATATGCGAAGGCCCTGCTCGAGGCGTTTGAGCCGCGGATGCCCAACGCCCTGCCATTCGCCCTGACCCGACGGGTGGTGTTGCTGCGGACCGCCGGCGGCAAGGATGTCGATATTGGCCTGGGGGCCTTGCCGTTTGAAATCGACATGGTGCGCCGCGCCGTCCGGCATGAATTCGCGCCCGGGGTCGTTTTGCCTTGCTGCACGGCCGAAGATCTTTTCGTGATGAAGGCGTTTGCTGCCCGCCCGAAGGATTGGATCGACGCGGAAAACATTGCCATTCGCAATCCCCATTTGGATGCGAAATACGTTTTATCCCAGCTTGTTCCTCTCTGCGATTTGAAGGAGACGCCCGAAATCGTCGCCCGGGCCAAGCAGATTCTGGCGGGGGCGAAATGAGCGAGTCATCCAATGAGCAGCAACGCCAATTGGTCCGGACCTGGCAGCTGGCCGGAGCCGAGTTGGAGGAAATGCGTCGAGAACACCTGCGCGACTTGGTTTATCGCTGGGAAGACGTAGACACCTTGCTGGAACTGGGGGATCTGTACAAAGGCCCGCCCCGCGAAACCAGCGGTCTGGTGGAAATGCAGCGGTGGTTCTTGGAGTTCGCGCGGCGACAGGGGTTGGTGCCTTCGGCGGTGGCAGAGACGCCGGGGAAATACCAAGCCGGGACGGAGAAATCGAAAAAGCCTTAACGAAAAGAGTCGCGAAGGGCGCAAGGAGGCGCAAAAGGAACGAAGCGTTGGGGAGGCGAACGGGCGGGTTTCTTGCCGGGGCGCGGAGGAGGATGGGGGGTGGGGGCCGGCTTCCCGCGCGGGGCCGAGATCGAAGATGTGGACGCCGTGGAAGGCGTCCCTTCAGAAGAGGAAATCAAAAATCTGGGCGGGTGCGGAACCCGTCCCTCCAGAAGGGGAATGGGGAAGGGATGATTGGAGGGCCGGCTTCCACGCCAGCCGGGTGTTTGGAAAGCAGGGGGGTGAAAAAGTTTGTGGACACAACGGGGAATGGGTTGGGATCGAATGGCGCACCTATATGCATGAAGGACCGTCCAATTCCAATCCACCGCCGGGGGCGGGGATCGGAGCGTTTTGAAGGAGGCGCTGAGGCCGGGGGGGCGGGGGGCGGTGCAGGAGGTGGAGGACGGGGCGCGGGCGTGGCTGGCGATTTCCTCCTCGCGCGCGGCGAAGGGGCCGCTGATCGTGGTGATGGAGAGTTCGCTGGCGCTGGACCGGCTGTGCCAGGATCTGGCGACGCTGGGCGCGGGGGAAGCGGCGGCGCGCCTGCCGGCGCTGAACGTGGAGAGTTCGCGGACGGTATCGGGGCAGCCGTCGCCGGACGTGAGCGGCGAGCGGATGCGCACGTTGCAGCGCTGCCTGGCGTGGAAGGGGCGGGGGATCGTGGCGACGTGCATTCAGGCGCTGCTGGAGACCGTGCCGTCGCCGGAGCGCCTGCGGCGGCTGGGCGAGCGGGTGGAAGCCGGCAAGGAATACGATCTGGATGCGCTGAGCGAGCGCCTGGCGGCGGCGGGGTACGAGTTCGAGGTCGAGGTGCTGGCGAAGGGGCAGGCGTCGCGGCGCGGCGGGCTGCTGGACGTCTGGCCGCTGACGGAAGACTGGCCCGTGCGGCTGGAGTTTTTCGGCGACACGCTCGAAAGCCTTCGGCGGTTTGATCCGTCCGAGCAGCGGTCGCGGGAGGGAATCCGCGAACTGTCGATTCCCCCGGCGACGGAGGAGGCCGAAGAAGCGGAACAGGGGGACGTGACGGAATATTTTCCGGAGAACGCGTCGTTCCTGTGGATGGATCCGGAAGCCCTGCTGCATCATTTTGCCATGAGCGCGGAGCTGGCGGGACGCGGCGGGCCGGATGGTTCGACGTCGCGCGAATTCGAGAAGGAGAACTGGCGGCTGGGAATCGCGAAGCGGTTTGCGGGGGGCGGGCAGCTGGAGGCGGGCGGAGGTCTGGCCGGGCGCGATCTGCGGGTGAAGCCGTGCGAAGGGCTGGGGGCGTTGTCGGCGCGGGCGGTGCCGGCGGACGTGCTGGAGACCGAGCGCGAAAAATGGCTGGAGACGCTGAAGGGCCGCGCGGCGAGCGGTGGCGGATCGAGCTGTTCTTCGCAACGGAGGCGAGGCGCGGCGGTTCGAAGACGTGCACGGCTGTCCGGAGGATTCCGCCTGCGGCCGGGCGCGCTGAGCGGGGGCTTCGAGCTGACGGGCGCCAAATGGATGGCGGTGGCCGAGTCGGATTTCTACGGCACGCGCAAGGCGCTGCCGGCGCGCCGCCGGCCGGGCGGCGGTGCCGCGGCGCGGGATGCGACGGGCGAGCGGCTGACAGACTGGACGGACCTGCGCCCGGGCGAGCTGGTGGTGCACGTGGACCACGGCATCGGGAACTACCTGGGGCTGTATGAGATCGAGTTCGATGGACAGCTGCAGGAAGCGCTGGCGGTGGAGTATGCGGAGGGCGCGCGGCTCTACGTGCCGACGAGCCAGACGCATCTGCTGAGCCGGTACCTCGGGGTGGGGCGCACCAGGCCGCCGCTGCATGCGCTGGGCGGCAAGCGCTGGGGGAAGGAGAAGGTGGCCGCCGAGCGGGCGGCGAGAGATCTGGCGGCGCAGATGCTGGAGACCCAGGCGCGGCGGGCGGCGCTGGACGGACACGCCTTCGCGAAGGACTCGGCCTGGCAGCACGACTTCGAACAGTCGTTTCCCTATCCCGAAACCGGCGACCAGCTGCGGGCCATCGCGGACGTCAAGGCCGACATGGAATCGCCGCGTCCGATGGACCGGCTGATCTGCGGGGACGTGGGCTACGGCAAGACCGAGGTGGCGATGCGCGCGGCGTTCAAGGCGGTGGCGGACGGCAAGCAGGTGGCGGTGCTGGTGCCGACGACGGTGCTGGCCCAGCAGCACTACGAGACCTTCCTGGACCGCATGGGGCGGTTTCCGGTGGCGGTGGAGATGCTGAGCCGGTTCCGGTCGAAGGCCGAGCAGGCGGCGGTGCTGGCACGCGCGGCGCAGAAGAAGGTGGATGTGCTGATCGGCACGCACCGGCTGCTGCGTCCCGATGTGAAATTCGCGGACCTGGGGCTGGTGATCATTGACGAGGAGCAGCGCTTCGGGGTGGCGGCAAAGGAGCACCTGAAGCGCATGCGGGAGATGGTGGATATGCTGACGCTGTCGGCGACGCCGATTCCGCGGACCTTGTACCTGAGCTTGACGGGGGCGCGGGACATGAGCGTGATCCAGACCCCGCCGCGCGAACGGCTGCCGATCGAGACCTACATCGCGCAGGACAGCGACGAACTGGTGAAAGAAGCCGTGCTGCGGGAGGTGAACCGCGGCGGGCAGGTATTCGTTCTGCACAACCGGGTGCAGACCATTGACTGGATGCGCCGGCGGCTGGAGCGGCTGCTGCCGGGGATCCGGGTGGGCGTGGGCCACGGGCAGATGGGCGAGAAGGCGCTGGCGGGGGTGATGCACCGGTTCGTGCGCGGGGAATACGACGTGCTGCTGTGCACGACGATCATCGAGAGCGGCGTGGATATTCCCAACGTCAACACGATCCTGATCGACCGGGCGGACCGGTTCGGGATGGCGGACCTGTACCAGCTGCGAGGGCGGGTGGGGCGGAGCAAGAACCAGGCGTATGCGTACCTGCTGCTGCCGCGGCACGGGGCGCTGTTCACGACGGCGCGGCACCGGATCCAGGCCATCAAGCGCCACACCAGCCTGGGGGCGGGGTTCAAGCTGGCGCTGCGGGACCTGGAGATCCGCGGGGCGGGCAACGTGCTGGGGGCGGCGCAGAGCGGACACATCGCGGCGGTGGGCTTCGATCTCTACTGCCAGCGCTGAACCGCACCATTGCGCGGCTGAAAGGCGAGCCGGAGCGGCCGGTCATCGAAGTGGCGGTGCATTGTGATTTCCTGGACCTGACGCCGGACCCGGAGCGCGAGCGGGACGCGGCGGTGATTCCGCGGGGATACGTCGAAGACGAGAGCCAGCGGATCGGGATGTACCGCAAGGTGGCGGGAGTCTCGTACGAGCGGGAGGCGGACGCGCTGGCGGAGGAATTCCGCGACCGGTTCGGGCCGCTGCCGGCGGCGGTGACGGCGGCTGGCGGCTACAGTGGCGCGGCTGCGGGTGCTGGCGTCGGGCCTGGGGCTCAAGAGCCTGGGCACGGACGGCGACCGCCTGCTGCTGGGGAAGGGGCGGGATGAATTTCTCATGGTCAACGGCCGGCACATCCGGTTGCATCGTCATGGCGCCGACGAGCGGCTGGCGGAAATCGAGAAACGGCTGCGGCAGCTGGGAAACAGGAAACAAGAAAAAATCAATTAGCAGGAACTCACGAAACACAGGAAAACAGGAAAAGAATCAGGGAAGGGGAGAGGCGGGGATCACACCACGGATCCCGACCTCATAAGAGCTCGGGACGGATAGACACGGATGGGAAACAGACAAGAAGCATGAATTCAATATCCAACATTCCACACCCGATATCCAATGATCAAGGGTGGCATGCAGGAGGCGTGAGATGGTGAGTCCGTGGCTGACGGGGGCGCTGGGGTGGGCGTTTTTCGGTCCGATCGGTGGCCTGCTGGGGTATGCGGCGGGGTCGCTGTTCAATGCGGCCCAGCGCGGGGACCGGACGGCGGGCGGGGCGGGCTCCGCCACGGGGCCGGAGGCGGCGCGAAACAGTTTCATTGCCAGCCTGCTGGTGCTGACGGCGGCGATGATGAAGGCCGACGGCCGGGCGACGAAATCCGAGCTGGAGGTGGTGAAGGCGTTTTTCCGCCGGCAGTTCGGTCGGGAGATGGCGCAGGAGGCGCTGGGGCTGCTGCGCGA
This sequence comes from Kiritimatiellia bacterium, assembly GCA_040768005.1. Lineage (GTDB taxonomy): Bacteria > Verrucomicrobiota > Kiritimatiellia > CAIQIC01 > Lenti-01 > JAAZFE01. The sequence goes on along the minus strand of JAXGNL010000010.1, from coordinate 5,681 downwards.
CCTGCTGAGGCGGGAGATCGCCACCGGTCCGGTCTGCGCGCAGATCCGCTCGCACATGAACTACTCGCAGCGCATGGCGCTGCTGCACTATCTGTTCAGCATCGCCCATGCCGACGGCGAACTGCATCCGGCGGAGGACCGTCTGCTTCGGCGGCTGGCGGCCGAGCTGGGCATTCGCGCGGGCGACAGCCGGTCCATTGCGGCGATGTTCGCGCCGAAGGCCGACCCGGACGCGGATTACCGCGTGCTGGAGATTCCGCGCAGCGCATCCGACGACGAGGTGCGCAAGGCCTACCGGCGCATGTCCATGAAGCACCACCCCGACAAAGTGGCGCATTTGGGGGCCGAGTTTCAGAAGTCGGCGACGGAGAAGTTCCAGCGGGTCAATGGGGGCATAAACCCAATTAAAAATCGGGGGGGTTTGGGGGGGGGGGGGGGGGGGGGGGCAGGGGTTCAACGGTTCAATGGTTCAGGGGTTCAACGGTTCGGGGGTTCAACGGTTCAGGGGTTCAGGGGGGGGCGAGATCCGAGGTCGGAGGACCTTGGAATCCATAAGGCAGAGGGCAGGGGTCAGGAGACGACCGGGGCGTCTTTCCAGAGCTGTTCGATGGCGTAGTAGGCGCGCATCTGCGGCGTGAAGAGATGGACGACGAAGTCCACATAGTCGAGGACGAACCACTCGCTCTGGGCGGAACCGGCGCGGCGGTGGCAGGCGAGGGGCGGCTCGTGCAGGCGCAGCTGCCGGGCGACTTCGTCGGCCAGCGCGCGCAGGTGGGGGATATTGAGGCCGCTGCAGAGGATCATGTAGTCGGTGATGCTGGACACGTCGGTCACGTGCAGGACCACGATATTTTCGCCCTTCTTGGCATCGAGAATCCCGCGGACTTTTTCAACCAGTTCCCGCTGCGGATCGGCCGGCTTGCGGGCCCGGACGGATTTTTTCGCCGGTGCTTTCCGGACCTTTTTGGCGGCGGGGGCGGAGGGAGCCGCGGCCTTGCGGGCGGGTTTCCGGGCGGCGGGTTTCGTGGGGGCGGGTTTCGCTTTTTTCATCGGTATAGGTTGTGCTCCTGAATGTATTGGATGACGGACGGGGGGACAAGGGAAACCGGCAGTCCGGCGGCGATTCGGGCGCGGAGGTCGCGGGAGGCGACCTCGAGGGGATGGCCGGTGCGGACATCGGCGAGGAGTTTTCCGGGCCAGGGGGGGGGCAGGCGGATGGCGTCGGGATCGGGGGTGAAGCCAGGGCGGGCGAGCGTGACGATGCGGACGAGGGGCAGCAGGTCGAGGGGCTTGTGCCAGGCATGCAGTTCGGGGAGGGTATCCGCGCCGATGATGAAAACAAAGCCGGTTCCGGGGTGGCGGGCGCGCAGGTCGCGGACGGTATCCAGAGTGTAGGATTTTCCGGGGCGGTGGAATTCGATGTCGAGGGCCTTGAAGCGGGGTTCGTCCTGGATGGCGAGGCGGAGCATGGCCAGGCGGTCGGTGTTGGATGCGAGACCGTCGGCGGGCTTGTGCGGGGGGATGGCGCAGGGGATGAACCAGACGGCCGACAGGTCGAAGAGTCGCATGGCTTCGCGGGCGATCGAGAGATGTCCGTCGTGGACGGGGTTGAAGGTGCCGCCGAGGAGTCCGACCGGACGCGAATCACCGGGGGGCACGGGAGGGGATGACGGCATCAAAACAGCACCGGTTCGTCCACGGGATCGGGGGCCAGCGGCACGATCTGGCCGACCACGACGACCGGCATGTCGCTCAGTTCCACCCAGAATTCGCGTCCGCGGATGGAGATTTTCTTTCCGATATAGTGGCGGAGTTCGGCGGAACGGCCATGGATGTGGCACACCATGGTCAGGACCTGGTCGTCATAGGCCAGGAGGCGGTAACGGGACGGGGAGGCGGCGAGAAACGGCGCCGCGCGCAGCTCGCCTTCCACCTGAACCGGCCGGCCCTGGTTGGGGGCCTCGATCAAATCGAGATCATCCACCAGGTCCTGATCCACGGCGACGTCCACATCCGGCGAGCGCTGGGCGGCGACCGTGGCCGCGGGTGCGGGAACGGTGGCGGCCGGGCGATGGGAGCGGGCGACGCGGCGCGGTGTTGGCGGGGAGGCGGGCGCCGGGGAGGGCGCGGCGGGGGTCGTCGGAGCCGGCAACGCGGTTGCCGGTCGCAGCACAGGCGCAGGGGAGGGGGGTGCCGGGGCCGGAGCGGGCCGGGGGGAGGGAGCCTGAACGGTCGGGGCGGCCGTGGACCGCTGCGGCGTGGAAGGGGCGATGCGAGGAGTGGGCTGGACCGGTTTTGACGCGCGGGGGGGCGCCGGAGCCGGAGCCGGCGCAGAAGTCATGGCTGGTTCCGGCCGGGGGGCGGGCTCCGGTTTGGGTTCCGGTTTTGGCGCGGGCGGGGGGGGGGGCGCGATCGCCGGTTTCGTCTCGGGCGCGGGGGCGGGAGCGGCGGAGGCAACTGCCGCCGGTTCCGGCCGGACCACCGGCGCCACCTCCCGGATGGGTTCTTCGGTGCGCGCCTGCATGGCCGACAGGTCGGCTTTTCGCACCCACAGGATGGCGGAGGAAGGTGGAGCAATCCGGGCCCACTCGCCTTCCTCTCCGCGGGGCATGACCGGTGCGCCGCGTTCCAGGGTGCCCACCACGTCATACTGGATGCCCGGACCGGCCCGAACCTGGATGCTGCGGGCCAGGACGCGGTTGCCTTCGATGAAATCCCGGTTCAGCCACAGGTCAATGCGGTCGGGCGGCGCGATGGCGGCCCAGTCGCCATCGGTTTGCGAGACGAACAGCACTTCGCCGCGGGCGGCCTGTCCGACCGGCGGGGCGGCCGTGGAGGGCTGGCTGTAGATGGGGGTCGAGGCCGCGGAGACCTGCATGCGCGATTCGGCAGAGGCGGCGGCAACGGCGGCGAAGAGTGCAACGGCAACGGCGGTCCCGGAAATCCATTTCATGTGCGGCAGTCTAGCGGCGGGGGGAGGGGGATTCAATTCCGAATTCGAACCGGCTCCGGGCCGGTTTTGCGATTGCCGGAAACGGGACGGGCTGGCAATATGCGGACTCCATGACGCATCAGACCACCAGGATGGAACGGCCCGGCGACGAGCCGCCGGATGCCGGATCCCGGCACTATCCGGAACTCCGGGTGGGAACGGTGCTGTGGGACCGCTATGAAATCGTGGCGGTGCTGGGGGCCAGCGACCTGGGGGAGCTGTGGCGCTGCCACGACCGCGAGACGCGCAAGGATGTCGCGCTGCGGCGACTGCCGCGCGATCTGGGGCATTCCAAGCCCGTGCTGTCGATCATTCACGCGGGCATTCAGCGGATTTCCGACCAGACCCATTCGAACCTCGCCGCCATTCGCCAGCTGGTATATGTGGGCGATCAGATCTATCTGGTCGGTGATTTCGCCCCCGGGATGGACATCGGCACCTGGGCCCGGCAGGGCGAAGGCGGGCGGCGCACGCCGGACGAGGTGCTGCCGGTGCTGAAGCAGGTGGCCGCGGCGCTGGATTTCGCCCACGAGCGGAACATCATTCACCGCAATCTCAAGCCGTCGAACATCTATCTGGGCGAGGACGGCGTGGTGCGGGTGACGGATTTCGGCCTGGCGCCCCACCGTCATCTGACGATCACCCGCGGCGAAGCGGTGCGCACGGGCACCACGGGCGCCTATCTGGCGCCGGAACTGCGCGGCGAAAGCCTGCCGGACTCCGCCAGCGACCAGTATGCCCTGGCCGTTCTGGCGTGGGAACTGCTGGCAGGCGAGCCGCCCGGAGAGGATGGCCTGGCCGGGCTGCCGGCCGGATTCCCTCTGGCGGTCAAGTCGGCGCTGCGCCGGGCCATGGCGGTCAAGCCGCGCAAGCGGTTTGTGACCTGTTCGGATTTCGTGCGCGCGATGAACGGCGAGCGGGTGGGAGGACGCCGCGGACGCAGCAAGGCCGAATGGCGCCGGATAGCCCAGCTGTACGGCACGGTTGCCGCTGTGCTGGCCCTGCTGGGCGGCCTGTGGTTCGGGGGCCGGGCGCTGGCCGACTGGATGGCGCAGCCCCGGAAGACGGAGGTGACGTACCCTGTCCGCAAGGACGCGCCTCCGCCGGTGGTCACCGAGGTCAAGCCTGCGTACGTGCCTCCGGCGCCGCTGGTGGCGACCACGCCGCTGCCCGAAGCGGGCCGCCCCTGGGTGGCGCAGACCGTACCCATGGAATTCGTCTGGGTGCCCGCCATGCAACTGTGGGTGGGGCGCTACGAAGTCACCAACGGGGAATACGCCCGGAAGAATCCCGAACATGAGAGCGGCGAATTCAACGGAATCTGCCTCAACGGCTCGCGCCAGCCGGTGGTCCGGGTGAATTTCGATGACACGGTGGCGTATGCGGCCTGGCTGACCGAGCAGGAGCGCGCGGCAGGCAAGCTGCCCGGGGAACTGCGGTACCGCCTGCCGTCGCGGTCGGAGGCCGTTGCCTACACCCGTGCGGGAATGGCCTCGGTGTATCCCTGGGGGGAAATCTGGCCTCCCCCCCGCGGGAACTACGCCGACGCCTCGCTCAGCGCGGCGTTTCCGGACAAGCCATCGATTTCCGGATACCAGGACGGGTTTGCCACGACGGCGCCGGTGGAGATGAGCGGCGAAAACGTCTGGGGGCTCTTCGGGGCCGGCGGCAATGTCTGGGAGACGACGTCGCGCGGAAGCGGCGGCGCCCAATTCGGCGGCTGGCAGGGAGGCGGATGGGAAGACTATATGCCTGTGCGGCTCGCGTCGGATGCCCTCTACGGATTCATCGGCAACGCCCGGGGCGCCGTCAATGGATTCCGCCTGGTGCTGGCGCCGATCGCCAACGAAGCGCCGCCCGCCGAGGCTCCCTCTGCCGCGGCCTTGTGACGCGGATCCGGCTGGCCGATCCCCCCTCCGCTCGATTTCGCTTGCGCCGGGACGGCGAGCGGCTATAGTCCCCCCTTGTTTTGCCGCCACAGGCGGCGGGCCGAAGGGATGCCATTGGAAGGCCGGGCGTCCCCGGTGCTGATTGACATTGTGATGTAGGACGGGGCGTTCCCGATACCCGCCGCAGGCGGCGTGATCGGGATGGTAGAGCGCCCGAAAGTTGATTACATTTGAATAGAACGGGGCGTGGCTCAGCCTGGTAGAGCGCTTGGTTCGGGACCAAGAAGTCGCTGGTTCAAATCCAGTCGCCCCGATATTTTATGATTCGCCTTTGGTCGGGGCGTAGCGCAGCCTGGTAGCGCGTTTGCTTGGGGTGCAAAAGGTCACGAGTTCAAATCTCGTCGCCCCGACCACTTTTGCGGCCCGGACGGCATGTTTCACGTCTACATTCTCTACAGCCCCTCCTTGGATCGCCATTACATCGGCCAGACCGGCGATGTTCACCGGCGCGTGAATTTCCACGCCGCTCACTCCACGCCCTTCACCGCTCGGGCCAACGACTGGCAGCTGATCTTTCTCGAACCGGTGAACACCCGCCAGGAAGCCATGGCCTTGGAGCGACGCATCAAACGCGCCAAAAACCGGGACGCCATCGCCCGATTTGTCCGCAACCCGCGGAATACCATCCAACAGCCCATCCCGATCTCGGACTGGTAGCGTCCCGACTTCGCAGAAGGTCGGGACTTGGGGTGTCCCGATCGCGCAAGCGCATCGGGAGTCACGAGTTCAAATCTCGTCGC
>JAXGNL010000009.1:0-69710 GCA_040768005.1 Kiritimatiellia bacterium | reverse complement strand
GACGAATGGTTCACCTATGCCTTCAGCCCCCTGATCTGGTCCGCCGGCGGCCGCCTCATCGGCCCCGACGGCCGCGTCGAAGGCGTGCTGAATGCGCCGGCCAACGCCGACGCCCTGCAACGCTGGCGCGAGGTGTTTGCCCGCGACTTCGCCGCGCTGGCCCCCGTGGATCCCGATCCATTCGGCAACGGCCATACCGCGATGGACTGGTCCGGGCACTGGATGGTCCGCAGCCATCTCGCGGCCAAGGGCGACCGCCTGGGCGTCATGCCCCTGCCCGCCATGGGCGACACCCCCGCCGCCGCCTGCGGAAGCTGGTGCTGGAGCCTCACCCGGGATGCCGCCGATCCCGCTCGCGCCGCCCGCTGGCTGCGCTGGGTCACCGACCCCGGGCGCGGCATCCGGCCCATCGTCGCCGCCAACGGCGCCGTCCCCGCCCGCCGCTCGGCCTACCGCCTCTTCCCCGAGTACGCCCACCCGCCGTTCAACCTGTTCCGGCATCTGCAGGAAACCGCCGGACGCGCCCGGCCCCGCACCCCCGACTATCCCACGCTGACCCGCCATGTCGCCGCCGCCCTGCGCGACATCGCCCGCGGCGCCGATCCCCGGCAGTGCCTCGACCGCGCCGCGCGCCAGATCCAGGCCCGGCTGGACCGCCGGAGGCCGGCGCCATGAACCCGCCCGCCGCCCGCTTCCGCCTGATCCCCTGGCTCTTCCTCGCCCCCGCCCTGGCCCTGCTGGGCACCTTCACCCTCGTCCCCATGCTCCGCGCCGCCGGATGGAGCCTGACCGATGCCGACCTGCTCCGCACCGGCTCCGCCGCCTGGACCGGCGCCGCCCACTACTCCGACCTGCTGACCGATCCGCGCTTCCGCCGCGCCTTCTTCAATACCGCCTGCTTCGCCCTGATGGTCGTGCCCGTTCAGGCCGCCCTGGCCTTCTTCCTCGCCCTGTGGGTCAACCGGCCCGAACCCCAGTGGCGCTGGCTGCGCACCGTCTTCTTCGCCCCCGTCGTCGTGTCCATGCCCGTGCTGGCCGTCCTCTGGACCATGCTCTACCAGCCGATGCGCGGCGACCAGGCCGGCCTCGTCAATGCCCTCGTCGCCGCCGTCGGCCTCCCCGCCCAGGAGTGGCTGCAGAATCCCCGCCTCGCCCTGCCCGCCATCGCCTTCATGTCCGTCTGGCAGGGCGTCGGCTTCCAGATGATGATCTTCCTGGCCGGTCTCCAGAACCTGTCCCGCGACCAGCTCGAGGCCGCCGTGATCGACGGCGCCGGCGCCGCCCAGCGCCTGCGGCATGTCATTCTGCCGGCCATGCACCCCTCGATCGTGTTCGTCCTGACCGCCACGCTGATCCTGTCCTTCCGGCTGTTCGCCCAGCCCTACCTGATGACCCGCGGCGGCCCCGAAGACGCCACGGTGTCCGTCATCCAGTTCATCTACGAAACCACCTTCCTCGGCCAGGAACTCGGCCGGGCCAGCGCCGCCGCCATGCTGTTTCTGGCGCTGGTCGCCGTCCTGGCCCTCGCCCAGCGCCTCTTCGCCCGCGAGGTCCGCTCATGAAGCGCGCCGCCGGATGGCTGCTGGCCGCCGCCGCGGCGCTGGGATTCCTGCTGCCCCTGCTGTGGATGCTGCACGCCTCCTTCCGCCCCGAACCCGCCATCTTCCAGGGCGGCTGGCTGTCGCTGCTGGACTTCCGCGGCCTGCATCCGGGCCACTACGCCGACGCCTGGCGCCGCGCCTCCCTCGGCACCGGACTGCTCAACTCCCTGCTGCAGGCCGCCGGCATCCTGGGCCTGGGCCTCCTGTTCAACAGCCTGGCCGCCTACGCCCTCGCCCGCTTCGATTTCCCCGGCCGCCGCGCCGTCTTCGCCCTCGTCATCGTGCTGATCATCCTGCCCGTCGAAGTGCTCGCCGTCCCCCTGCTGCTCACCGTCCGCGACCTCGGACTCGTCGGCGGCCACGGCCGCACCCTCGCCGCCCTGATCCTCCCCTTCGCCGTCAAGGCCTTCAACATCTACTTCCTCCGCCAGCATTTCCTCGCCCTGCCGCGCGACCTCGAAGAGGCCGCCGTCGTGGACGGCGCCGGCCCCTTCCGGATCTACTGGAGCGTAGCCCTGCCCGCCATCCGCCCCGCCCTCGCCACCGTCCTGGTGCTGGACCTGCTCACCCACTGGAGCGATTTCATCTGGCCCCTGATCGTCTGCACCCGCGAGGAAACCCGCACCGTCCAGATCGCCCTGGCCAACCTGTTCACCCAGCCCCCGGTCCAGTGGGGCGACATCCTCGCCTGCGCCGTCCTCATCACCCTCCCCGTCCTGCTCGTCTTCCGCCTCGCCCAGCGCCACCTCGTCGCCACCCACCTCGCCGCCGGCATCAAATGACCCGCCCCCCGCCCCGCTGAATTCCCCTTCCCGGATTTTCCACGCCATGGAAACTTTTGGGTCCGGTTTTCCACGCTATGGAAACTTTTTTTCCACACCGTGGAAAATCCGGAAAGCGGACACCTGATCCATCGCGCCCTTCAACGTCCCCTCACTCCTCCTCCTACTCCTAATCGTAATCCTAATCGTACTCCTAATCAGGCAGAGGCTGGATTGGTGACCATTGAGTGGCCTTCTGAAAGTCAGGTAAACAGCAGAGTCCAGAGATCTACTGATTTGCTGCATTGGGATTTCATAGGGGGCATTATCGCTGGAACTGGCGAACATCTAGAAATGCAGGACGAACAAAACGAGAGCCGTTCATTTTTTCGAATTATGGGCTTTAGATGAGATCCTATAGGATCTGCTCATCCTAGACATCCTGGTTATGGCCGCTCTTGAAAAAGGGTCAGAAAAGGGGAAAAGAAGTCAGTCCTATATTTTAATGTTCTTTCGCCTGTTCCCGCCGATGGTGAAGCATTCGAATCCGATGTGTTTGTCTTCGCCGGGGACAAAGGGCTCGATGGCGGTGAACTGCGGTCCCGACCGTCTGACCAGACCGCTCAACCATTCCGATCCAGGACCGTTCAGCTACGGATGGAACCGGGACGGTACGGATTCGATCCCAAGACCCCAGGGTCCTAATCCGCGAAATCCGTATATTCCGTAGCTGGTTGGTGGTTGATAGTTGGTTGATGGTTGGTGGTTGGTGGTTGGCAGTTGGCAGTTGGCCGGACCTCGGACTTCGGATCTCGGACCTCGTCTGTCCCTTCCCCCCTTCTCCTCCCTTTCCTGTTTTCCTGGGTTTTCCGCCACAGGCGGACAGGCCTGTTTTCCTGCTTCGTTGGTGGTTGGTCGTTAGTCGGACCTCGGACTTCGGACCTCGGAGCGCGGACCTCGGACCTCAGTCCTCCGTCCTCCGCCCTCCCCCTCCGCCTCCGCCTCCGCCTCCCGCCCTCCGTTCTCTGTCCTCCGTCATCCGTTCTCTGTCCTCCGTCCTCCGACCTCCGACCTCGGACCTCGGCCACTCCCCTCGATCCCGTCAACCTTTATACATCAACCCCCAATTTTTAATTCATAATTATTAATTTATTATTAAACCCGCCCCTCCCGCCTTGACTCCCCCTTCCCTCCCAGAAAGGGGTCAGTCCTATAATTTATAATGTTCTTCCGCCAGTTCCCGCCGGTGGTGAAGCATCCGAAGTGGGTTGATCAGGGGCACTTGACTTTTCGGTATTCGGGTTCCCTGATCCGTTACAATGAGGAATACATGAAAACGAAATGGATTATCGGAACACTCGGGGTCCTGCTGGTCACCTCATTCGCCGGCAATGCCTGGCTCGGAGCCACACTCGGCGCCTACCGATACAATGTCAGCCATGGCTGGTTTGCATATTGCACCCTGCTCCGCACCAGGCACGCCTTCCGGTGATTGGGAAACTTTCAGCGCCAAGATGAAATGGGTGACACGACATTCTGCGTTCCTGCGCAGGGTTTGCGGCTGCCTGCTGATCGGCGCCGGCGTCTTCGCGGCGTACTGGTGGTCCTATAAACTCGCCCCGGTGCGCCGTCTCGCCGATCCGGAATGGCGTGCCGCACATTCTGCGCGGGCACGCTGGCAGGAAGAGCAGAAGAAGTACATCCGCCTCTCGGCCTCTCCCGACCTGTGCTTTGCCGGCGATAGGATCGGGTACTACGGCGATAAGGAGTGGTGCCTTTGGCTCATCGACATGATGCATGGCGGCGGCAACTTCCGTGTCTGCGGATGCACCGAAACCGCGCTCATGATGATGGCGAACCGCCATGTGCAATCGTGGAAGGAGTGGGCGGATGCCCACCGCGACCAGACACAGGAAGAATGGATACGGGACGGCTTCGCGCAACGGGGCGTAATCGTCCACCTTCCTCCGCAGCCCGCAGACATCGTGCCGTTGCTGGAGGTGCTGGGACACAACACATGGAATACGCTCTGGGGCGGCCCTCAGGGAACCAACGCCCCCGGGGCATTCCCGTCTTACTTTCACTACAACGCTTTTCGCTGGCTGCGCGATTCCGGCTTCAACCAGACGGCCTTTGCCGTCTCGAATCCCCCCGCCCTCTCGTCTGACCCGGTCAGAATCGGGCTCATGCAATACACGAAATGGAATGCCGCCTTCCCAAGGCATGAGGGTGTCGGAATCCTTGCCTTTGGCAAGGAATCGGACGATACCTCCCGTCGGACACCGCCACTTCGCTCTCTCGGGTTTCAGGCGGCGGCATGGGCGCTTGTCGCCATTCCCGTTCTGGCAGGGCTCGTGGTGCTGGGCTGGAGGAGAAAAGGGGTCGGCGATCGGGTGAAGCGCATCGCCCGTTGTGTCTCGCTTCCCTTTCGGGCCGTCGGACGATGGTCGAGCAAGCACCGCCGCGCGCTGCTGGCTGCCGGTTTGGCGGCAGGATGCCTGTTCGCTGCGGTTGCCTATGTCATGCTGCCGGCATGGCGGCCCGACTGGGTCATCAGCCATTCGACTTCCCCCAAACGGATTCTGCGGGCGGCGCATTTCGCTTTCAACGGCCACTTTGAGGCAACGCCTGCGCTGAAACAGGTTCTGGGAGACGATTTTGACGACTTCCTGCTGCAGCATCTGTCCGATGCAAGCCCTGCGGCCAGAGAAACTGCGGCGTGCATTCTTGCCTACTCCCGCGTGCCCGCCGCAGAGGAGGCGTTGCTCCGGGCTTACCGGAGCGAAGAATGCGACGAGGTGAAGCGCAGTCTGTTGTTCTACCTCGGTTGGACAGCGACCGAGGCGTCCCGCGAATTCCTCCTTAGCATCCTCGATGGACGAGTCGACGGTCCAAGGTGGTCTGCCATCCGGACTTTGTCGCGGAGTTCCGTTCCCGATCGATATGAAATCATCGCCCGGTATCTTGACGATCCGGATGAAGACGTCAGAGACCAGGCCGCCTGGTCCATGAAGAATCGGCTTGAGAAGCAGGAAAAAAAACCGAACAATCCCCTGCATGCAATGCCCTTAAGGCCGCGCCTGCGGAGTAACGCAACGCCAGGAAAAGCATAACCATGGAACCCCTGTTCGTATTCGGCGGATTCATTCTGCTGGCCATTGTTTTCCGTCTGATTGCCGGCGGGCTGGATGGCGGCCGGGTGGAGCAGTATGTCCGGGCGCGGGGATGGGAACTGGTGGATCGTCGTTGGAGGCCGTTCGGACCGGGCTGGTTCGGCGAGAAGGACTCCCGCATCTATCAGATCGTGTACCGGGATTGCGAAGGCAACCTGCATCAGGCCCACGTCAAAACCTCCATGCTCAGCGGCGTCTATCTGACGAACGATCACTTGATCCAGATCAAGTCCCCTTCCGCCCCATTGCCCCCACCCGACCTGGCCGAAGAAAACCGCCGCCTCCGCCAGCGCATCCAGGAACTGGAGAAAAATCCCACCCCGCCCGGCTAGCGCTTTGAGAACAAGAGGAGAGAGTGTGTGATGATTAACGCGCTGTTCTATGCCGCCTTGGTCCGATTGCTGATCGCCACGGACAAGCCGTTCCTTTGTTCCAGTCTGTATGCGTTTCTGATCCTCGCCATGGGGTTTCTGTCCGTTCAGGCGGGGCAAGCCACCTATCGCCATCTGCTTCTCTCCACGGCAATCGGATTTGCCGTGAGCAGCACAATCTTTGTCCTGCTGTCCAAAACCGAGGGAACCGCCTGGTGGACGGTGTTAATCATCGGCGCCGTCGTTATTCTGTTTATAATATGAACCCTGAACTGCACGGATTCGATCCAATGGTCCCCATCCGCGAAATCCGTCCCGACTCGGCAAGAGGTCGGGATCCGTTCTTCTGTTCTCAGTTGGTTGTTGGTGGTCGGTGGTTGATGGTGGGTGGGCGGACTTCCAACCTCGGACTTCGGACCTCGGTCCTCCGTCTTCCGTCATCAGTCCTTCGTCCTCGGGCTGCCCTCTGTCCTCTGTCCTCTGTCCTCTGCTCTCCCCCTCCCCCCCCTCTCTCCAACCCCCCAAAGGAACAGCCATGAAGAAAACATTCGCACTCTGCACCGCGGTGCTGCTGATCGCGGGCAACGCCCCGGCGGAGTTCACGCTGCCGAAAAAGGTGTACCGCATTGCCGAACTGGAAAAGGCCCAGGCCGAGGCGGAATCAAAGGGGAAACCCATCACGATCATCTATACCGACGAGACCACGTCGTGCGGTCTGTGCGCGGGCGCCAGCCTGAACGCGGCGGATAAACTGGGCTCGAAGACCGTGGTCGTCTATGTGTCCTCGCGGGAGGGGTCGCAGAGCCTGCCCGACGTGGTCCAGCAGGCGCTGCGGGCGCCCGAAGCGGGCCGGTTCATTCCCAAGACGGTCATCATGGATGCCGCCCTGACCCGTTTGCTCGCAACCGTTCCGTATGCCCAGAGCCCGGAACAGGACCGTTTGCTCAAGGATGCCCTGAGGAGCCTGCCCAAACCCGAACGGCATCCCGCCCTGATGCGCCCCGCCGCGCCCGCCCCCGGCCTGACGTCGTTCACTGTCCCGCCCGCCATGGACCGCGAGTGCAGAATCTGGACGTCCCAATCCGGCGCCACGCTCGAGGCGGCCCTGGTCCATGTGCAAAACGGAACCGCCGCCCTTCGCAGGAAGGACGGAGGCAAGGTGCAGATTCAGTGCCATCTCCTCTCCCGGGAGGATCAGGACTACCTCCAGAGCCTTCAGTCCGCTCCCTCCCCCTAGCCCCCTCTGTCCTCTGTCCTCTGTCCCCTGCCCTCTGTCCTCTGTCCTCTGCCCTCTGTCCTCTGTCCTCTGCCCTCTGTCCTCTGTCCCCTGCCCTCTGTCCCCTGCCTCCCTCTCATCACGCCTCCTTCACCGGCGTCAGCCAGAGTTCACGGGTTCGCGGCCCGTCGAATTCGCACAGAAAAATCCCCTGCCAGGTTCCCATGGCCGGCCGCCCCGCCTTCACGGGCACCAGGACCGACGTGCCCACCAGCGCCGTCTGGATATGCGCCGCCGAATTGCCCTCGGCATGGGCATAGCCCGCGTTCCAGGGAATCAGCCGGGCGAAGGCCTTCTCCATGTCCGCCGCCACGTCCGGGTCCGCCTGCTCGTTCACGGTGACCCCGGCCGTGGTATGCGGCGAGTGCACGTGCAGCAGCCCGTCCCATGCCGGAACCCCTTCCAGCGCCCGCTGGATCGCCCGCGTCACCGGCACCCATTCCGTCCGCCGGGAAGTTGTGATGGATATTTTGACCATGACCCTTTACTATACGCCCCGTATTCGAATGCGAAAAGTGAAACCTGAAGCCCACGACCCCGAAGAACCTCCCGCCGGAAGGCGCCGGTGATGGCGACCCTGCTGGTCATTCTGTTCCTGCTGCTGCTGGCGTGCTCCGCCTTCTTCTCCAGCGCCGAAACCGTCTATTTCTCCATTGACCCCATCCAGCTCCGTCGCATCGGCGAAAAACACGCCGCCACCGGCGAGCGCCTCCGGCAGCTCCTGGCCTCCCCCACCCGCCTGCTCTCCACCATCCTGATCGGCAACACCCTCGTCAACATCAGCCTCTCCAACGTCGGCTATGCCCTCGCCCGCCTCTGGACCCCCGCCTGCAGCGAACTCGTCGCCATCCCCGCCATCACCCTCCTGCTCATCTTCTTCGGCGAAATCGGCCCCAAAAACCTCGGCCTGCTCTACACCGCCGCCCTTGCCCGCGTCTACGTCCCCGTCCTGCGCGCCGCCGAAATCCTTCTCGCCCCCCCGCGCGCCGCCCTCGACCGCGCCAGCCGCCGCCTCGCCCACCTCTTCCGCCCCGTCGGCAAAACCCTCTCCGAGGAGGAATTCGAAACCGTCCTCGACATCTCCCGCGAGGAAGGCATCCTCAACGCCGACGAACTCGCCATGATCAAGGCCATCGTGGATCTCGAAGACCTCCACGCCTCCGACGTCATGACCCCCCGCGTCGATTTCATCGGCATCGACCTCGACGACCCCGACGAAGATCCGGTGGCCATTGCCCGCCAATCCCGCCGCAACTTCCTCATCCTCTACCGCGACCAGTTCGACGAAATCGCCGGCTTCCTCAACGTCCGCAAATTCCTGCTCGACCCCGCCCATTCCGTCGCCGCCGCCACCCTGCCCCCCGTGTTCGTGCCCGAAGGCGTCCCCCTCAACCGCCTGCTCAGCCGGTTCCAGAAAGACCAGATCCGCATCGCGATCGTCGTGGACGAATACGGGGGCGTCGCCGGCCTCGTCACCCGCGGCGACATTCTCGAGGAAATCACCGGCGACATCTACAACGAGCTCTCCAAACCCCGCCCCATCTTCCAGTCCGCCGGCCCCTACGCCTGGCTCGTGGACGCCAACATCTCCCTCGAGGAAATCAACCGCAAGCTCCGCCTCGACCTCGACGCCGAGACCTCCGACCGCCTCGCCGGCTGGATCACCGAACGCCTCGGCGCCGTCCCCAGGCAGGACGATGTCGTCGAAGCCCAGGGCGTGCGCGTGCGCGTCATGCAGACCATCCGCCTGCGCGTCACTCTCGCCCACATCGAAAAACTCGACCCCCCCAAGGCAGGCCCCGCGTGATCGCCTCCCAGCTCATCCTGCTGCTGGCCTGCCTGCTGGGCGCCGCCTTCTTCGCCGGCATGGAGACCGGCATCATCGCCATCAACCGCCTGCGGCTGCAGCATCTCGTCCGCCGCCAGGTCCCCGGCGCCCAGACCATCCGCCACTTCCTGGCCCACCCCGACCGCCTGCTGGGCACCACCCTCATCGCCACCAACCTCCTGCACGTCGTCAGCTCCGTCCTCGCCGCCGCCATCGGCCACCGCCTCTACGGCCCCCTCGGCGCCGCCGCCGCCGGCGTCCTGCTCGTCACCGTCATCCTCGTCGGCTGCGAATACATCCCCAAGGCCTTCTTCCAGGCCGCCCCCGCCCGCCGCGTCCTGCCCCTCGCCGGCCTGCTGAAAACCGCCGCCTGGCTCCTCTTCCCCGTCACCTTCCTCGTCAACGCCATCCTGCGCGGGCTCATGCCCCGCGGCGCGGGCCGCCAGGTCGAAGGCAAAATGCTCGTCAGCCGCGAAGAACTCCTGCATCTCGCCCGCGAAGGCGCCCGCTCCGGCGTCCTCACCTCCCACGAATCCCAAATGATCCACGGCGTCTTCGACCTCACCCACAAGACCTGCGGCGCCCTCATGACCCCCCGCGACCAGATGGCCTTCGTCCCCGTCACCGCCACCGCCACGGAAATCCTCGACCTCGCACGCCGCCGCGAATTCAACCGCCTGCCCGTGTACGATCCAGCCCAGCAGGCCTTCGTCGGCGTCGTGCACGTCTTCGACATCCTCTCCGACGCGGCCTCCGACGCCAAGACCGCCGCCGATTACATGCGCCCCCCCCAGCTCGTCGCTTCCTACCTCCCCGTAGACCACCTCCTGCCCCGCATGCGCGTCACCCGCCTCCCCCTCTTCCTCGTCACCGACGACCGCTACGAAGTCATCGGCCTCATCACCCTCGAAGACGTCCTGCGCGAAATCACCGGCGAAGGCTGACCCCGCCCGCCGTTGGTCGTTGCTTGTTGGCAGGTGGCAAGACCTCGGACATCAAACCTCGGCTGTCCCCTGAACCCCGAACCCTGAACCCTGACCTCCGACCTCTCCCCCTTCCCGCCTGCCCCCTGGGGCGCATCTGCGATTCGGTGCATGCTGTGCAATAAGGCCTTGTAGTCCTATATGGCTGTCATCCCGAGCGGAGTCGAGGGATCTCGGGTTGGTCCCGAAGGCTGGCCATCGGGATTGTGCTCAGATATTTCGACTCCGGCGCTACGCGCCTACGCTCAATATGACCCCAAGGGTGCACCGAATCGCAGATGCGCCCCTGCCCTCCTCTCCGGAATTCCCGTTTGACCTATCCGCCTCCATCCCCTACCTTACCCCCACCCTGTACGGAGAGATGGCTGAGTGGCCGAAAGCAACGGTTTGCTAAACCGTCGTACTGGTAACAACCGGTACCGAGGGTTCGAATCCCTCTCTCTCCGCCATTTTTTATTTCAGCCAATATTGACGGGCGCATTAACAGTCTATCTCTGGAATAAATTTTCTCAGTGCTAATGCACAGTGC
Source organism: Kiritimatiellia bacterium (assembly GCA_040768005.1). Taxonomy (GTDB): domain Bacteria; phylum Verrucomicrobiota; class Kiritimatiellia; order CAIQIC01; family Lenti-01; genus JAAZFE01. Next base: position 59,188 of record JAXGNL010000009.1, on the reverse strand, counting down.
TAATGCGTACAGGCAGATATCTGACTGTAAATAGATGTCATACACGGAAGGATCCGGCCATAAAACAGAGGCCGCTGAACGGCTAAAATGGCCGCTTTCGCCATGCGAATTCCCCGAAAACGACTGTGGCGATTGAAATATTTTGCGCCGGTCCGCAGATCAAACGGTCTCAGCCAAACAATCTCCCAAACCGCCCGCTCACCTCATCTCCCATCTCGACCGCATCGGCCAAGGCTACGCTGTTTATCGTCCGCAGGATCTGGTTGATCCACAGGCGCTGGGCCCCGTCCCGGGACTCGTAGCGGACGACAAGCGCATCGGTCTTGTCGCCCCGTTTCAGGTCGGACACTTATCTCCCCGCATCCAAGGGACTGCGAACGGTCACCCCCGGTTTGTTCAGCACATGGGTATAGATCATCGTCGTCTCCACGGCCGCATGGCCCAGCAACTCCTGGACCGTACGGATGTCGTGCCCCGCCTGCAATAGATGCGTCGCGAAACTGTGGCGGAGCGTATGCGGAGTAACCCGCTTCGCGATCTTCGCATCCTCCGCCCCCCTGCGGATCGCCGTCTGGAATGCCGAATCCTGCACATGGTGGCGCCGGCGAATCCCTGAACGGGGGTCAATGGCCATCTGACGGGAAGGAAACAGCCATTGCCAAGCCCAAGTCTTCCCGGCATTGGGAATCTTGTGTTCCACTGGCGGGGGTAGCCATGTCCCGGCGGCGCCTTCCGCACGATCCTCCTCGAACAGCTTCCGCAACCGTTCCAGATGCTGAGCCAAGGGTCCCTTTAGCGATTCCGGCAGGACCGTAACCCGATCCTTGCCTCCCTTTCCCGAGCGAACCGTTACGATTCCCCGCTCCAGATCAACGTCCATGATCCGCAGCCGAAGCAGTTCCATCAGCCGCAATCCGGCCCCATACATCAGTTGCGCCATCAGTTTCGTCGTCCCCGCCAGTTGGTCAAACAGCCGGAGGCACTCCGCCGATGTCAGCACCGTTGGGATTCTGGGCGGACGCCGTGAAGCCTGGAACCCCGTCAAATCCCCAGGCTCCCGCCCCAGCACTTCACGGAAGAAGAAAACCAGGGCGTTCAAGGCCTGCCGTTGGGTGCTGGCCGCCACGTTCTTTTCGGCCGCCAGATGCGTCATATATTGCTTCAAATCCTCCCCGGTCGCCTCCTCCAGTTGCTTCTTTCCCAGCCATCCGCAAACTTCCAAGCCCAGTTCCCGATAGGTCTGTTCCGTCCGCCATTGGTAATGCTTGATCCGCAACTGATCCACCAGATGCCGTTCCCATCCATCCTTTCCCCGATCCATCTGCTCCGGCACAATCTCCGTTGCCGCCCGGCCACATCAGCCGCTTCGGCCTTCTTGCCTTCTTCGATCCTTCAGGTTTCCAGCCAGGCCATCGCGCTTCATGGAGGCAGGGGTTCTGGTTCTCTCTTCCGCTATGAAGAACCACCGAACGGCTTCCCGCACCATCTCGTTGCCCGCGCCCCCGTCGAAATACGCCTTCGCCGTCGCCAACGAAGCCCGCTGCTTCGTCTCTTTCAAATGAGCCCAGATACTCCCCGATCGCCCAGCGATACCGGCTACGAACCGCCCGGTCCAATCCCGTTTCCGCCTCCAGTACGCGCTGGTAGGAAACGAAACTGCCCTTTCAGATCCGCTGTCTTCCCTCGCCGGGTTGGTGTTTGCATCTTGCGCATATTGTCCAATAGGCGCAACTCATAACACCAAGTCCCGCGCGATGGAGTCTTTGTCGATGGAGAGGCCGCCCAGGGCTTATCGCCTTCCCCTGAACCAATTGCCCCATGACCGGCCGTGCCCATTGACACCTGAGAGCCCTCTCGCTATTCTCCGATCAACCACTTCGGCTTTTCAAGTCTGACTTGGGCCGATGAGCTGTTCGGCATAAAATAATATGAATGAAAATATTAAAACGCGGCGAATCGCCAAACACACAAAAGAACAGATATTTCGCTCTCGCGGTTTACTCATCGGCATCGGCCTTGCCTGCGTTGACCTTGGCCGCCAAGACGGGCTATCGGCATGGCCAATCCTTATCGTCACCAGCACACTCGGTATTGCCTACAGCGTCAGATCCGGATCTTGAAGAAAATGAATGAAGCCGAACAAGGTGGTGAAGGTACGCTCGTAAACTCGCCCCTCACCACTGACGTTCGCTTTTTGAAAGAGATAATATGGATATTACTATTGCTAGTGCTGTGAGCATACGCTTGATGCCGGAGTTAGTATGAATACTGGCTACGTGACCAAATATACGACAATCCGACCTGCCTTGGACTCGGCGATCTGGAGTCGGTATCAAAGGAACGTATCCAGTCGTCAGTGGACGACTGGATGTCCTCATAAAAATCCCGAAGACGATTCAGTAATATGAGGTCGAGATTATGCTTTCAGCGAAACGATGAATCACACATCACCCGTACGATTGAATACTGGGACAACGGCGACGGTGGCCGCAACGGCAGCACTATGCAGTTCTCGTGGCCGAGTGCATCACACGTCGGTTCTTCAACGTTATACAACTCTCCAGCAACTCTATTCCGATAATCGCCGTCCAGGTCAATATGATCGAGTCAGGTGGCCACAGGCCCTCCACTTCTCAAAGATGTGGATACCTACGAGGAACCGGATGACGGAACGGGGGATGGCGAGGTGTACGACGAGGCATTCTGGAAAAGAAATCACTATGGACAATTGAAGCAGCGCGTGCGCTGCTTAATTCTATTGGCGATATTTTGAAGCCCCACCATACGCTTCGTGAAGAACTATGTTGCATTTACCGTATTGGAAAATAACTACTATTGAAGCTGCAAGCGAAGTACAAAAAATCGCTGCTAGGATTCCCGATTATCCGACGAGAATCTTGACAACGTCCTGCAAGTTGCTGGACGAGCAGAATTTATATCTTGGCAAAAGCGCAGAAATGAGGCCGATTCAAAATCCTGTGGATGCCGAGTTCATTACAAAGAACCGTGACACCTTGCGTGATCGCGAACATGAAAAAGACATGGCAGAAATAGAGCAGCGAACAATGCGCTGCTGGTACGCCACAAGTGGCGCGTCCCAAACGCTGACGTTAGGCAGCGAAAGGAGAACGAAAGATGAGGCGATCGTTGCAGTAGGGCTCTTCTTGGTCACAATATCCGCAACCCAGGCGGGGTTTGACACTTTCAAGAAACGCACTGCCGAAGTGAGGGCTGTGTCCGGACAAACGCTCAAGGTGCAGAATATGAGGTTCTGGGGAATACATTCACCTACACACTGGTTGCCGGGACGGGCAGTGGAGACAACGGATCGTTCACAATCAGCGGGAGCAATCTGTTGACGGCGGCCATATTCAACTACGAGGTCAAGAGCAACTACAGCATCCGAGTCCAGTCTGCCGATCAGGGCGGCCTGTCCACCCAGAAAGTGTTTGCGATCAATGTTCTCAACACGAACGAGACCCCGACCAACATCCTGCTGTCCAGTACAAACGTGATTGAGAATCTGGCAGTAGGCACGACGGTTGGCTCCTTAAGTACCCAAGACCCAGATTTCGCCAATACATTCACCTACACACTGGTTGCCGGAACTGGGAGCGGAGACAACGGGTCCTTCAGCATAAGCGGCAGTAACCTGCTAGCGACGGCGTCATTTGATTATGAGCAAAAAAACACTTACAGTATTCGCGCGCAGTCTGCAGATCAGAGCGGGCTGTTTACGCAAAAGGTGTTCGTTATTAATATAACTGACGCAGATGATAGGGCGTACTTAACTTCAATAGAATCTGCAAGCGGACATCCTGTTATACAATGGGAAAGCGCAGCAAATCACACATACGAAATAAAACATTCTACAAATTTGCCTGCTGGGTGGGATGGATGGACAACTCTTGCAAATGGCATTCAGGCTACACCCCCTGTTAATGTTTACACTGATATGGTGCCGAGTGGTATAAAAAAATACTACCATATACGGGACGCATGGTAGAGATGCCTGACGCTCCAGCCATCAATTCATACACACTAATATTAGTTACACAGAAATACTGGAAGGTTTCTACTGACCCATAAAGAGAAGGATGCGAACCATGGGCTGCACACTACAGCGCACTAACGTGCGCTGAGCGTGAGCCCTGACGTTGGTCACCAGCAGAAGGAGAAAAGAGATGACGATAGTTCAGGCGCTGACTTCGTATTCGGGGCGGATGAGTCGCTTCCAGTTCTGGAACAAAGGGGTAGCGCCCTTGTTCTTCGCGACCGTCATCCCATTTGCCGTTCTTGCCGTACTTTATGGTCCGCCTCTTCTCATCACCGGGTGGTCTGCTGCCTTCAGCATTGCGCTGCTTTGGTTTCAACTGCCGCTCTGGGTGAAAAGAGCGCATGACCGTAACCATTCCGCTTGGTTCTTGCTTATCTCGCTTATCCCCGTCATCGGTTGGTTGTGGCTATTCATCGAGCTTGGGTTCTTTCGTGGCAATGCCGGTGCGAATCGATTTGGGCCGTCTCCTCTGGATGAGACTCCTGCTCCATCCCACCCTAAAGCCACCCCGAATTATATGTCGGCCATTGCGCTGGCAGGACATTCGCTACTGACCATTGTTCTTGTTGTGGTCGCTATCGCAGTTGTGCCCCGTGCCGTCGATCTCTACGAGCGCATGCTCGAAGGTGCATGCCTCCCGGGGTTCACCCAAATCACGGTCAACACCGCATTCGCATTTACACGTAGCAATGTGGGGATGAACTTCGGCGGCTTGTTGGTTGGGCTCTGGCTATGGATGGGGCTACGCCTGTTCTCATTCGCGGACTTGAAGAGGCCCCAGCGCCTCCTATGGACTGGCGTTGTGATCGGTGTGTGTCTGAATCTATTTGCTGGAATCTCGTTGTATCTGCCAACACTCGGAATGCCTGAACCCGGCCCTCGCCGAGAGTACCCCCTGAACGAATGGATGCATATCAAGACCGGAGTGGGACCAGAATATCTAGCCTTCAGCTATCTTGACGAACGTTCACGCCCAACGGCTCGGGGCACAGAGGCGCGAGAGCCCTTTGACCGCGACCGAGCACGTAGAGCGACTGAAGCACCAGATCGAACGATAGCGCTCGATGGTTGGGGCGACCCGCTGACGTGCCGTGTCCTCGATGACACAGAGCGCGAAGCGCTTGGCTTGCCTCGAACTCCACCGTGGCATGAAGGAAAACAGAGATGAGGCCAACAACGGCCTGCTGCGTACGTCGCTATCGCGTCGCCGCAGAGGCCGGACGTTCGCATGGAGAAAGGAGCAGAGAAGATGAGGACAAAGGCAGCATGGGTTTGGGCGTGTGGTGTGTTAGCGGTGGCTAGTCTAGGGCTTGCGGATGAGGCAAAGGTGAAAGTCGCCACCGACGAGGCACCAGAGAAGGCAGAATGGCAGGCCACTGATTTCGGGAAACTGCACCAACCGAGATCGGTGGGGGTACTCGTCATCAACTACCAGAGTTTCTCGATTGTTGATGGTGAGCCAAAGGAATACCTGAACCCAAAGATGGGGACCGACTACGCCAGAACGAATCTCACGGAGTGGTTGTCCTACAGACCTGTGGTTCCGACGAACTCAATCAGTCAGCTGATCGTTGCGAGCATTGTTGCACAGGTCGAGGCGATTGGTGGAAGCATCAAGCTGGATACGACAGCACTTCTGTCCGGTCAGACTGTGCGAGCGGGGTTGGATCAGTTTAAAGCAGCAGATATGCTGCTCGTGCTGGCCGTCAATGATCCACGCCCCTCCCTCACAACGATGTTTGCTGGGGCGCAATTCGCCAGCGTGCTTATGCCAATGGATTTCGTCCTGCTGTCCAAAGACCTCAAACCCCTCATGACATACAATAAGGGATCGCTCAAGCAGTTGGAGACCATAGGAGAGATGGACAAGGGATACGACAAGGCGGAAACGTTCAAGCAGAAGGTCTCATTTCGCTACTCGCTCGACGCAGTTGTCGCCGTCACCGCTCCTGTTGTCGTGCAGATCGTGAAGTCGCCTTTTCTGGCGGGCCTGGACGGACTGGCGAAGCAGGAGTAGCTGTGCGAACAACACCGTGGACCGCTACGTTTCACACCGCGCGGACGCGGCGTGAAACGAGGGTCACGGTGGGCGTTCGACAAAGAAGTAGATGAAAATGATGGCGCTATGGGCGACAGCAGGCCAATATTGAGGAGAAATCGTCAAGCGGACGGCTACAAGCCTCCGCGACGGCCCGAAAACATGAAAATAGTGCCCAAAATAGCCTCTACAGCCCATTTTGGGCCATTTTCAGGCCATTTTTCGCATTTTGAGGATGAAAAATCGTCGAACAAGGGGTTCCAGACTACGACCCACAAGCTGCCGCACTGCACACCCTTCCGCTCGCTACACACCTACACCGTACAGCCGTGGGTCGAGCCTGAACCCTGACGTTCACCGAGAAAGACAATTATGAAGACACTATTTACCGTTCATGCTGGCGAGTACTTAGTCGGCTCATATATTGAAGCACATTTCCGCGATTTATCTGTATGGATACCCTCTAAGGACACGGGTATCGACTTCTTGGTTACAAATAAACGGCAGACACGCGCGGTATCGCTCCAGGTGAAATACTCCAAAGACTTCAATATTTCTCATGACCCCATGCTTATTTCTAAGATACTGGCGGCGGGACCTTGAAATATTCCTTAATCAACGCCATCACCACTTTTATGAAGCATCCGCGGCCATGTATGGTGGCATGAGCGAGGGTATTTGAGTCTGGTCGAAAAATACACGACATTAAAACGCCAATGAGCGACACCCTCGTAAAGCGTCAATCTTCCATCAGTGCGTTTCTTCGCCTTTGTTTGATCGAATGTGGAGTTTGCCAAGAAGGCCCATGGCTACAGAGGACCCCGGATTTATTTGTTTACTAAAACCAGATCTTTCAGATTGGTTCTTTTGCGAGATTAAAGGACCCTAACGACAAGTCCGCTCGGCCCAAAGCGCATTTTGGAAAGAATTGGAAGATATATTCGCGAAAAAGGTCGAATTCTTCACTTCGTATCAGACAATATCCCCGTGCATGAATAATACAAAAGGCACAACAATGCGCTGCTGGATACGCGCCACAGTGGCGCGTCTGACGCTGACGTTGGGGCCACGAGAAAATGAATATTCAGAAATTGAAAATAGCTTGAGCTGGCGGCTGGCGTATTGTCGGGCAGCTGTTCTCTATCTGGCCATGCTGCTGTTTTGGCTGCAGCACCATCTCGCCGGCCGAGTTACTGCCCGGAACGGCGCCACAGTTCTGGAAAGGACTGATTGCCGCAATCCACTTCTTGGTGATCCTGCCTATTAGCGCCTATTACGCCGCCAAATGGTGCAAAGAATTCAAAGATGAAACCGAATAACAGCCCCAACAAGGTGGTGGAAGTACGCTCGTAAACTCGCGCCCTCACCACTGACGTTCTGTGAAAGAGATAATGGACTTAACATCAGGATTTCAACTTACCCGCCCCGCTAAAGTTCATTCCTTGGCGGATAAGCAATCTGGAACTGGAAGACCTTTTTGATGGCTACGCGCTCAAAAAGGTCAAACACGTATTACACCCTCAAATGCGAACCGCTACGAGGACTCCATTGTGTTCTCGGCTTCCATCTACACAGGCCTGACGTGCTTGCGGAACTTGAGTTCTTTAAAACACTTCAGAGCAGAAGCCGATATTGCCTGCATACGCCGATTTCCAGCGTCACTTTGAAACGATGTTGGCCCCCCGACAAAAACAGATAAAGGGGCTGGGGGTTATCCCTCCGAATGGATTCTGCCAGGCGCTTTGGAATTATCCACCTCATGCGGGAGCGGTTTGGCCCAGAAGAACTGATGAGGATCATAAAACAATGACACAGAACACGGCGTTGCTGGGTACAGCGCACAAAGTGCGCTGTCCCAGAACGCTGACGTTCTGAAAATAATGATTCCGAGTGATGCCGGCGGATGGTGAGGAAGCAAAGCGATTTCAGCCCGGACAAGGGAACGATGGAACAGCCGAACAGCCAAAATAATAATGCGAATCGAGGTGGGTAAGGGAGTGATTAGCTCCTCCCTGCCACCGTACGCGTTGCAGATTCACCGGCGTTCGCCGGACCCAGTACCAGCGCCGCTCACCAGTCGTCTGCGAGGCAGATGAGACCCTGCTTTTCCAGCCAGCTCTTTGACATCGCGAACCCAAGCAGTCGGGCGCACTTCCACGATCCGAGACTGCTGCGGCCGAGGCCGACCGCCTGGCGGATCGGGACGCCGAGGGCGCGCAGGTTGCGGATGCGGGGCCGGGGACGTTTCCACATCACCCAGTAGCACATCCGAATCCGCCGCCGCAGCCAGTCGTCCAGACCCGGCCAGTCGCGGTAGACGCCGGAGAGCCCGTAGTAGTTCATCCACCCCTGCACGTAGGACCGCAGCTTGGCAAGGCGCACGTCCATCGACTTCAACCAGTGCCGCCCGGTCCACCACCGGAGTTCCCGCTTGAAGTTCAGCAGGGCCTCGTGGGTGAGCCGGATGCGGCCGCGTGCGAAGCAGAACCCGAGGTAATCGAGTTGCGAACCGCGCACGATGCGGCTTTTGCCGGTATGGATGCGGAGCTTGAGCCTGCGTTCCAGAAAGGTGCAGACGCCGGCCATCACGCGTTGGGCCGCCCGTTCGCTCCGGACCAGGATCACGAAGTCGTCCGCGTACCGCGCGAACGCATGACCGCGTTGATCCAGCATCCGGTCGAGGTCGTCCAGAACGATGTTGGCCAGCAGGGGCGAGAGCGGCCCGCCCTGGGGCACGCCCTCCCGCGTGGGTTCGATGTGTCCGTCGATCATGACGCCCGCCCGCAGGTAGCGGCCGATCAGCCTCAACAGCGGCTGGCCTTCGATCTTGCGGGCCAACCGGCTCATGACGATCCGGTGGTCCACGGTGTCGAAGAACTTCCGCAGGTCGATATCGACCGCCCAGCGGCGGCCGGTGCGGATCAGCCCCTGGACCTGCTTGACAGCTCCGTGGGCGTTGCGTCCGGGACGGAACCCGAAGCTGGACTCCGAGAATCCGGGGTCCCACATCGGGCCGAGCACCTGGAGAATGCCCTGCTGGATCACCCGGTCCGTGACGGTCGGGATGCCCAGCGGGCGTTTGCCTCCAGAGGCCTTGGGAATCTCCACCCGCCGCACCGGCGAAGGGCGGTAGGTTCCCGTCAGGATCGCCTGCCGGATCGGAGCCCAGTTCACGCGCGCCCATTCCGGGAAGGCTTCGACGGTCATGCCGTCGATGCCGGGTGCGCCGCCGTTGGCTTTGACCCGGCGCCAGGCCCGGTTGAGGTTGCCGCGATCCAGGACCCGTTCGAGCAGGTCGGTGGGTTGCGGGGCAGACGGGGCCGCCGTGTTGCCGCCGCGCTCTCCCCCATTCGGGTTCATCAAGGCGGCGGGAGCGACGGGCGTCCTCCCCGGTTCCGATGTTCGGGCCTTCACCATGTCCGGAGCATTGCCTCCGGCGTTGGGCTACTATGCCCTCGGCTGACTTCCCGGTCCCGACTCTTGAGAGGTCGGGACGGGATCTCCCCAGATAAGAGCGTGAACGTCCGTCCCGCGGCCGCCGCATTTACCGTATGGGCTGAACCAGCGGGTTTCGTGGTCTTGTGCCCACTCACCCGGCCCACTCGGCCTGCTATGCAATTCTTGTTCATCGGCCCGTGACTTCGCCGCCAGCTTCCTCCAGACCGCCGGTTACCCGACCGCCCTTGCTTTTGGCTCGTACTTTTCCCTTCCTTTCGGTAGGTTGATTCCATGTACAGGGGACTTCAACCCCATACGCTTCACGCCCATGCTGGGCGTACACAAGCGGGTCCAGGGTACCCGCCACAAGGTGTCGGGTCCCCTGACCCGTGATTAAGAGAGAAGAACTATGACTACAAGATATTACGTTGCCCTTTTCACTACAGCCCTTATTTCGCTAACGGCCTTTGGCGCCGACAAACTTAGTGTCATATTCCCCGAAACAACTAACTTGGTTTTTACCGTTCCCATCAACGGAAAGACGGGCGAACGCCCATATGATTTCTTTCTCGAGTACCCCACTGAATACGAAAACGATGGGCGTCCGACTAAATTCGAGCGCACCGGACTAGGTTATTATATTTCGGTTGATGTGATTGAAGAAGCTGAAATGAGCGTGCGGTGCATACTTAAGATTGACTGTCATAAACTATCGGACTGGGTTCCCTACACTATTGGAGAACTGGTCCTGATGCAACCCGTGTTAACTTCATTTTCAACCGAAACCGAGCTACCACTCCCCATCGGTGAGTGGTTTACATTGGCTGACGATATTGAATCGCATCGCATCCAATTCCTTTATGAAAGAAAAGAATCCCAACAAGGCGTTGCTCCGTACGTCGCACAAGGTGCGCCGTCCGGAGAACGCTGACGTTGGAACTAAGAAATGAAAGCGCCGATTATTAAATATACCCTATTGGCGATAGTCGGCATCTCTGTCGCATTGTGCTTATGGCTATTTAAGACTGATAGCGGACATTATGCCTTCTGCCTTATGAATGAAACCCGGTGGATGAAGGCTCAAACGCAGACCGAGCTTGAGGGAATGATATGGAGCTATAACAGTAAGCCTATATCCCCCTCCCAATCCTTATGGGGACATAGTTACTCGCTCAAAGAAGATGAAAGGATGATTCAATATCATATCCTAAAGGATACGAACTGCCCCCTAGACGTGGTATACAACGGCGAAGGGCAGATCCAAGCGCTATTCACATCATATGAATAAAGTCGGCGAACAAGGCGTTGCTCCGTACGTCGCACAAAGTGCGCCGTCCGGAGAACGCTGACGTTCACCGAAAGAAACTGAATAGTAACGCTTGACGATATTACCGCGGCGCGTTATGTTCTGCCCATGATCAAGTCATTCAGAAGCCCGGAGGCTGAAAAGATATTCCGGCGGGAGGTTGTGCGAAAGCTCCCCCATGACATTCAGCGGACGGCCTTGCGGAAACTCTGGATGATTGATGCGGCGCCGGATTTGATCTCTCTGCGGGTACCGCCTGGGAACCGGCTGGAAGCTCTGGCCGGCAACCGAGCGGGACAGCATAGCATTCGGATCAATGACCAATGGCGCATTTGCTTTCGATGGAGAGAAGGCCGCGCATGATGTTGAGATTGTGGATTATCATTAGGAGAAAAGACATGAGAACCAACAAAATGCCCCCCGTCCATCCCGGCGAGATTCTCATGGAGGAATTTCTGGCCCCCATGGGTATTTCCCAGTATCGCCTGTCGCGCGACATCAGCGTCCCGCCACGGCGAATCAATGAGATCGTGCATGGCACCCGTAGCGTGACTGCGGATACCGCCCTGCGGCTTGGCCGGTATTTCGGCATCTCGCCGCAGTTCTGGCTGAACCTACAGGCGCATTTTGACCTGGAACAGGAACAAGACAAGCTCGGTGATCGGCTGGAGCAAGAAGTACAAGCCTTTGCCATGGCGTAGATGAAGGCGCCGAATCGGGTCGCCGGAGCCGGCCCTAATGAGCCGGCCCCAACTCCCACACCACCGGACATGCGGCTCCGCATCCGGCGGTTCCGGTCAGACGATCAGGGATGAACCCCAACCGCACGGCTGAATCCGAAGACCCCGCCCCAGGCACTCCATGCTTCCCCCGGAACGGCACTCATTGAAGACCTGGCCCCATCGGGCGTCAACAGCTCCAATGTCCATCCCGCGGTCGAGTGCCAGCCGACCGGTTCGGCCCTTCGCTCCCTCCGCTTACACGGGCTTCAGCGCTACTATGGCCGCTACGGACTTCCCAAGGCATTTCCTCCTGGGAATCTCCCCAGATAAGAACGTGAACTTCCGCTGCGCCACCGCGCGATTTTCCTTGTCCACTAGATCAAGGGCTTCCGTGTGTTGTGCCACCTCGCCCCGTGACCCGGCCTTCATATCGCATTTCTGTTCTTGGCGGCATGGACGTCCGCTTTCGCATATACAAATGCACAATCTGGGACAATCGGCGACCGGCTGGACACCATGATTATCCCCACATGCATATTCCGTGACGGGAATGCCACGGATGTGCTGGAATTCATGATTTCCGGAATAATCATGATGCCCGAAGCTGACGACATGAGGCCCATTGGCCTGATGGATATCAACGCTCCGCCTGTTCCCCGGCCAGTCATATTAGATCGCTCTCTACCGGCATGCTCCAATCTTCCTCCTCTCACTCTGAATCTGCGGAGAATCACAATGCGCGATGCGCTTGATTATGTGACGAAGACCTTGAATCTTCACTACAGAGTTACCGCAACCAATATACTCGTCTACACTGCCGACGGGATCCTGTTGAACAAACAATGAATGCGTTGAACAAAGCAGGGATCAGTTGCGTGCGAAGCCTCGCTGCAATCCCGGGTTGAACAAGCCCGGCGGGGGCGCCTGTATTGTGCTCGCGGGGCGGAAGCCCGGATGGGGCCAGAGGATTGCCGGAGGCCGGCGACGGGAGTGACGTTCCCCCCTGAAGCCGGACCGCTTTCAAAGAGAGTCCTCTGGTCTGCAACAGCCCCCGCCCGGCCCGGGGAGAACCGGGACGCGTCCGGGTTTTCCGCCGCACGTGTCCCGGCGTGAATCCCGCAGCTAAAACTGGACGGTCGGGGCGGTTTCGGCGCCCTGCGCGGCCTCGAACGGCGTGCGGGGCTGGAACCCGGAGATCCGCGCCACCAGGGCGGTCGGCATGCGCCGGATGGTGGTGTTGTAGCCCTGGACGGCGCTGTTGTAGCGCTGGCGTTCGACATTGATCCGGTTTTCGGTGCCGGCCAGTTCATCCTGCAGGGAAATGAAGTTCTGGTTGGCCTTCAGGTCGGGATAGTTTTCCACCACGACCATCAGGCGACCCAGCGCGCCTTCCAGCATGGAGGCCACGCCGGCCTTCTGCTCCGTGGTCTGGGCCTCGCCCCACTGGCTGCGCAGGCGGGTCACTTCCTCGAGGATCCCTTTTTCATGCTCGGCATAGCCCTTGACGGTATTGACCAGGTTGGGAATCAGGTCGAAGCGGCGCTGCAGCACCGACTCCACGTTGGCCCAGGCTTTGTTGCATTCTTCATCCTGCGTCACGATGCCGTTGTACATGCCCATCCAGGTCAGCAGGACCACGAGCAGCACCACCACGCCGGCAACCGCGGCCAGCAAACAACCTTTGTTCATGATTCGCTCCTTTTCCGCACTTGTTTCACATCACCATCCGCGGCTGGCACCGCCGCCGCCTGAGCGGCCGCCGCCGAATCCGCCGAAACTGCTGCCGCCCCCGCCCCCGCCGGAAAATCCGCCCCCGCCGCCCGATACCCCCCCGCCGCCGCGGCCGGACTTGGCCCCGCGAATGGCCGACCAGATGATCAGTCCGAAGATCAGGACGAAGATCAGCGCCACGACCAGTCCCGCGACGGGACTGCCCTGAGCGGCGGCGGCTTCCGGGATTTCCTCGCCGGCCATGACCTGCAGCAGGGCCTCTGCCCCCGCGGCCAGCCCGGCGGCATAATCGCCGGCCTTGAAGTGCGGCAGGATATGTTCGTCCAGGATCCGCCCGCAGCGGGCATCGGTCAGCACTCCCTCGAATCCGTAGCCCGGTTCAATGCGCACTTTCCGGTCTTCGATCGCCGCCAGCAGCAGGATGCCGTTGTCCTTGCCCTTCTCCCCGATGCCCCATTGCTGGAACAGCTGGTTGGCGAAGTCGTTGATTTCCCCGCCATGGAGGGTTTTCACGGCCGCGACCACCAGCGCCCCCTGATCGGCCTCCCAGGCCGCCTCGATGCGCCGGATCAGGTCCGCCTTCTGCTCCGGAGTGAACACCCCGGCTTCGTCGTACACGCATTCGCTGCCCCGGTTGAGGCTCTGCCGGTAGCGGTCGGCATCAATCTGCCCATCCTGCCCGAAAGTCCAAACCGCACCGAGGAGCCATATCCCCGCCAACCAGAACCAGGTCCGTTTGTTCATGGGGCCACTGTAGCAAAAGCCTCCGGACGAGTCAGCTGTTTTTCGCCGGCGGGAGGGTGGATTATTTATGGCGGGGACAACGGGATGGAAGCCCGTCGGAGAAATTCCGCCCGCCAGCCGCGACGCAAGGGGTGAAGGGATGTCTCTGCCTCCTCCGCCTGCAAACAGGCGGCCAGGTCGCGCCGGCTGCAGACCAGGGCCGGATCCAGCCCCATGCCGGCGGCATGGGTTTGAATGGCTTTCAGGGCGGAGTCCAGCGCCTGACGAAACGGGGCATCGCGCCGGGCAGCGGGTTCCGGCTCGGGCAGGTCTTCTTCCGGGCATTCCAGGCCTCGCGCCACGGCCGCCAGCAGGTCGTCGCCGCGACGCTGGAGGGTCTTGGCCGACAGCCCGGGAACCCGGGCCAGGTCCTCCTTCGACCGGGGCATTTGCAGGGCCGTATCCGCCAGGACCCGGTCTTCCATCAGCCATCGGCGGGGCAGATCGGCCCGGCGCGCCTGCTCTTCCCGCCAGGCGGCCAGTTCGCGCAGCACGGCCAGGACGCGCGGCGGCGGCGGCGGCATCACCCGGATGCGGCGCCAGGCCTCCAGGGGGGACTTGTCTTCCGTCACGTCCGGCGCATCCAGCGACGCCAGCTCTTCGTCGAGCCAGGCTTCGATGCCGGACGCGCGCGCGCGTTCGCGGAGGCGCGCAGCCAGCTCCGGCAGGTGGACAACATCGTCGGCCGCGTAGTCGAGCACTTCCGGCGCCAGGGGACGCGCCCGCCAGTCCGCCCGGGTATGGGCCTTGGCCAGCTGGATGCCCATCACTTCTTCCAGCAGACGGCCGAGGGACAGCGTGGACGCCAGGCCGGCAAAGCCGGCCGCCAGGCGGGTATCGAAGATGGTCTGGGCGACAGCGCCCGTGGCCCGGCGCAGGATCATCAGATCCTGGGGGGCATCGTGCAGCAGCTTGACGATCCGGCGGTCGCCCAGGATTTCGCCCAGCGGCGCGAGGTCCGGCAGCGCCACGGCATCGAACAGGAAGCAGGTGCCGTCGGCCAGCGCGGCCTGGACCAGCCCCAGCTGCGCGTAGTAGGTCTTCTCCCACACAAACTCGGTATCCAGCGCAACGGCGCTTTCCCCGCGCATCCGCTCCACCGCGCGGTGCAGCTCTTCCACGGTGCCGATCATCTCAAAAGGTGTGCTCATGGGGGGCGACCCTATCACACCCGGGCGGCCAGGCGAAGCCCGGACGTTTTCCCTGCCCCCCGTTTGCAAATCCGTCCCTCCGCCGTATAGTGGTATTCCATTGCCAGATCAGGAGCACCCCATGACGAACCGCAGCAAAGCGAAGACAACCGAGAGCCTGATGTCCCGGGCGATTGCGATGGCCGGCCTGGTGGAGGTGGCGCCGGGCGCCGTCGTCAGCCGAACGGTCATCGGCAAAAAAGCCGGCACGGTCACCCTGTTTGCCTTCGACAAGGGACAGGGCCTGAGCACGCATTCGGCCCCCTATGACGCCATGGTCTGGATTCTCGACGGCGCGGTGCGGATCACCATTGACGGCAAAACGGTGCGGGCCAAGGCCGGCGAGATGGTCATCATGCCCGCCAACCTCCCCCACGCCCTTCACGCCGTCCAGGCCTTTAAAATGGCGCTGGTGATGATCAAGGAGAAGTAGGCCGTCCACAACCGGAGCCGACTCTGTCCACAGATGTCACAGATGGGCACAGATTAAAAGACCCGTCGCAAGTACTCCAGGCGTGGTGCCCCGAAATTTAACAACAGCCCGCGGTGTGTTTTGGTTCCCTTCAGATAGTTGATGATCTGGGCTTCGTCGTTGCCGGTCAGCGCCTGGATCGCCTTGGTCTCAACGGGAATCTCCCCATAGCATAGAAAATCCGCCCGATACCCGGTTTTCAATATGACCCCTTTGAACACCACCTCGATTTCCTTCTCCCGTTCAAAAGGGATCCCCCGCAAGCCAAACTCAATCGCCAGGGCCTCCTGCTAAACGGCTTCAAGAAAACCATGCCCCAAGTCACGGTGAACCTCCATGGCCGCACCGATAATGGCATAGGTCTGCGGATCCGGGTCTTCTTTCTTCATCTGGTCCTCCTTCTCTACTCTGTGTCCATCTGTGACATCTGTGGACACAACCGGCTTTTTCAGTACCCCGCTTGGTTCAGCCGTTGCTCGACCTCATCGACGTAGCGCTGCCAGCGGGTGCGGGGCAGATCGGCGGCGGGGACGGTTTCCTCGAGGCGGCCGGGTTCGGGCCGGTCGAAGGCGTCCACGTAGCGCTTGCGGGTCTGGTGACGCTCGAGGAATCGCTGATGGGCGTGTTCGGCCCGCAGCCAGAGCTGATTGAGGGCCACCTGCCAGGTGGCGTCATCGGGCGGCCGCAGGTCTTCGGGAGTGCGGCGGCGGCGGCGCCACCACGGGGTTTTGGCCTCCGGAGGCCGGGTCAGCTGATCGAAGTAGGCGGCGTAGGAAGCGAGCACGTCCTGCAGCAGGGGCGGCGCGCCCAGCCTCAGGCTCTGCACCTGAAGCGACAGCGCGGCGGCCAGGGGGCCGGTCCATTCCTGCCCGCGGTAGTCCATCAGGTCTTTGGCAAACAGTTCCTCGGGCACGTCGTCGGGCACGCCGGCCACCAGGGTCCGGGGACGGATGTTCAGCGTGCGCAGCAGGTTTTCCTCCAGCTGCAGGCCGCGATCGCTCCAGGCCGCGATCGTGCGGGCGCGCGCGCGCTCCGCCAGATGCTCGCGCCAGACGGTCTCGGGATGCTGCGGCCCGGCCAGCGCGGCGCTGTGTTCCCGCAGCCAGGCGGCATCGATCGCCCGGCGCGTGCCGACGGCCTTGAAAAGAGCGGCCCAGGCATTCAAATCGCCGTCCGGAAAGAGAAATTCCATGGCGGCGGCGGCATAGGCTTTTTCCCGCCAGCGGCCGGGGGGCAGGCTTTCCAGCCGGACAATGGCGGACAGGGTCATGTGGCGGCCGTCGGCCAGTTCCCGGACGATCCAGTCGCGGTTGCGGGAGTGCAGGGCGGCCTGGGTGTTCTGCACGAGCCCGGCCGACATCCATTCCGGTATCGTTGCGCCGATGCCGCTCCGACCGGCGGACGGGGTGTAGCCGGCGGCATAGCGGTTCAGCAGCAGCCAGCCGGCCGCTTCCAGCAGGTCTTCGCCGTCGAGCCGGTAGCGGCCGGGCACGACCAGGCGCTGGTAGAAGCCCCCGCCGTCCCATCCCTGCATCTTCAGGATGCCGGCGTCCGGCGAGGAAGAGCTCTGGACCATGACGCCCAGCACCTGGCCGCGCTCCATCGGCAGGGGCATGCCGGTGGTTTTCTCCACCTGGGCGGCCAGGTCGGCCAGCCGGCCGGCCAATACCATGTTCTCCGAGGAGCTGAGCCCGGACACCATGAAGCGGCGATCCGCGCTGTACATGGAGGCCCGCCCCGACCGCCCGGAGCGCAGCGCCGGGGCCTGGGCCCGGGCCGGAAGCACCCCGGCCGCGCACAGGCCCAGCAGCAGGCGACACAGCGGAATGGACAGGCGGTTTGGCATTCGGATCAAATGGGGCGGAAGCGGATCCGCCGGGGCTGGTCGGCGGCGTCGCCCAGCAGGCGGCGGCGCTGTTCATGGTAGCCTTCGAAATTGCCTTCGAACCACGTCGTCGTGCCGTCCTCCTCGAAGGCGAGGATGTGGGTGGCAATGCGGTCGAGAAACCAGCGGTCGTGGCTGACCACCACGGCGCAGCCGCCGAAGGACTGCACCCCTTCTTCCAGCGCGCGCAGCGTGGTCACGTCGAGATCGTTGGTGGGCTCGTCCAGCAGCAGGAGATTGCCCCCGCGCCGCAGCAGCTTGGCCAGGTGGACGCGGTTGCGCTCGCCGCCGGACAGCTCCCCGACCTGCTGGTCGGGGCCGCGGAAATTGAAGCGGGTGCAGTAGGCCTGCCTGTTCATCGGCTTGCCGCCCAGATCCAGCGTCTCCTGCCCGCCGGTGATTTCCTCGTACACGGTGTTTCCGGGATTGAGCGCGTCGCGCGACTGGTTCACATAGGACATCGTCGACGGTCTCCCCCACCGTCAGCGTGCCGCCGTCGGGCTGTTCTTCGCCCGTGATCATCCGCAGCAGGGTGGTCTTGCCGGCGCCGTTCGGGCCGATCACGCCGACGATGCCGCCTCGCGGCAGGTTGAACTCCACCCGGTCCATGACCACCCGGTTCCCGTACACCTTGCGAAGGCCTTCGGCGCGCACCACCAGGTCGCCCAGCCGCTTGCCGGAGGGAATCTGGATTTCGAGGGAGTCCTCGCGGGTGTCCACCTGCCGGGCCGCCAGTTCTTCGTAGCGCGACAGGCGGGCCTTGTTCTTCGACTGCCGTCCGGAGGGATTCAGCCGGATCCATTCCAGTTCGCGCTGCAGCATTTTCTGGCGCGCCGCGTTCTGCTTGCTCTGGGCCGCCGCCATCGCCTGCTTGGTTTCCAGCCACGTTTCGTAGTTGCCCTTGAAGGGGGTGCCCCGGCCGGCCTCCATTTCGAGGATCCATTCGGTGACGTTGTTCAGAAAATAGCGGTCGTGCGTCACCACCACCAGCGTGCCGCTGAATTTCCTGAGGTATTCCTCGAGCCAGGCAACGGTTTCGGCGTCGAGGTGGTTGGTCGGTTCGTCGAGCAGCAGTGCGTCGGGGTTCGACAGCAGCAGGCGGCACAGCGCGACGCGGCGTTTCTCCCCGCCGGACAGTTTGGTGACGTCGGCATCGCCCGGCGGCAGGCGCAGGGCGTCCATGGCGCGCTCGATCTGGCTGTCGAGACTCCACAGGTCGCGGGCGTCAATCAGGTCCTGCAAACGGCCCAGCTCGTTGTTGAGCTTGGCGGACTCCTCGACGGAGAGCGCTTCGCCCAGCTTCCCGCAGAGCTCGTCGTAGCGGTCGAGGATGGCCTGGGCGGAGGCGGCGCCGGCGGCCACGTTGCCGGCCACGTCCAGGCGTTCATCCAGCTGCGGCTCCTGAGGCAGGTAGCCCACGCGCACCCCCGGGGCCACGAGGCAGTCGCCGTGGTAGCCTTTGTCCAGGCCCGCAATGACCTTCAGCAGGGACGACTTGCCCGCGCCGTTGCCGCCGATCACGCCGATCTTCGCGCCGAAGAAAAACGACAGCGTGATGTCGTCCAGGACCGTCAGGCGGTCGTGCTGGCGGGACAAATGAGACAGCGTAAAAATATATTCACCAGCCATGGGAGGATTCCTTTGCCAGGAGAGATGGGACGGCGCGTCGGATCACGGTTTGGCCGGGACCACCTGGATGGTCGCCGTCCGGTTCAACCGCCGGTTGCGGTCCGAATCGTTGGGATACGGCGCGTCGGCGAGCGTGCCCGCGCGCATTTCAAATGTCAGCGACTTGTTGGCCCGCGCATAATGGGCCAAATGCTCCATGGCGGCCCGCGCGCGCGCCTCCGCCAGGTCCGCATTGCTGCGGAACTGGGGCGTCGGCCGGCTCAGCGGAATATCGTCCGTGTGGCCCGTCACGGTCACGCGCGCACCCGCCTTCAGCGTCACCAGTTTCGCCGCCAGCGCCTTCAGCGCGCGAACGCCTTCCGGAGACAGGTAGTTGGCGGACACAAACACGGGGTCGGCGAACTTGACGTGATAGACGCCGTCGGCCACCGTGGTTTCCGCGCCGGCGATCTTCCAGTCCGCGGCCGCGGCAGCGGCCGGCGGGGTCAAGGGCGGTCCGGAAGGCGACTCCGGGGCGGCCGGGGCGGCGGGCGCCGCCGCGACGGCGGCGCCGGCCGGCGGCGCGGCCGGTTCGGCCTGGAGATCCCGCAGGTCCACGGTGGTGCCCGGCTCGGGCGAACGCGGACAGGCCGACCAGAAGGCCGCGATGGCCACCAGCAGCACCAGCAGCACCACCAGCGAGACCATCCGCCGATCCAGATCCACCTCCCCCAGCCAATCGCGAAGCCGGCCCCAGGCCCGGCGAAGCGGCGGGCCGCCGGACGGCCGCGGCGCGGAGGGAACGGGCGCGGGCGGCGCCCTCCGGGGCGGACGCCGGTAGATGCCGGTGCGCAGCGGCGGCCGGACCGTGCCGCCGGGATCCGTGTTCTCCACCGGCCGGGGCGGGCCGGATTCCGACAGCACCGCGCGCACTTCGGCCGAGACATCGGGCGGCTCCCGCGGCGGCGGCAGCACCATCTCCGGTTCCGGACGCGCCGCATTCCCGGCCGGTTCCTCGTCGGCCGGCAGATGCGAAGAGGCCAGCCGGGGCTTGGCGTCGGGCCGGTCGGAGAGCGACAGAAACAGGTCGAGCTGGCGCTCGCCGCGGCCCTTGCCGGGCCCCTTGTCGTCGTTCAGGTTTCCTTGCAGTGCATTCGAGAACTTGCCCATGTCCCTCTCTCCTCGCGCGGCGGTGGGCGTCAGCCCGCCGCCACCAGGTTCACCATTCGCTTCGGGATGTAGATTTTCTTCTTCAGGGATTTTCCTTCGAGATGCGGAAGCACTTCCGGGCAGGCCAGGGCCAGCTCGAAAACCGCCTCTTCACCGGCGTCCGGGGCGATGCGGATGCGTCCGCGCACCCTGCCGTTGACCTGCACGGGAATTTCGATCTCGTCCTCCTTCAGGTACGCCTCGTTGACCTCCGGCCAGGCTTCGCCCGACAGGGAATCCGGATGCCCGAGCCGGTTCCAGAGCTCTTCGGCCAGGTGCGGCGCAAAGGGGCTGAGGATCAGGACGAACGTCGACAGCAGCGATCGCGGCAGGGCGTCCCAGGCCTGGGCTTCGTTGACGAAGATCATCATGGCGGAAATCGCCGTGTTGTAGTCCATCCGTTCGATGTCGCCGCCGACTTTCCTGATGGCGGCATGCAGCGCCCGCAGCTGGTCTTTCGTCGGCTCCCCGCCGGACAGTTTTGAAGAGAGTTCTCCGGTCTCGTCGTCCACCACGAGGCGGTACACGCGGCTGAGAAAGCGGGACACCCCCTCGACGCCCTTCATGCTCCACGGCTTGACCTGCGTCAGCGGACCCATGAACATTTCATAGAGCCGCAGCGAGTCCGCGCCGTATTCCTTGACGATGTCGTCGGGATTGATCACGTTGCCGCGGCTCTTGCTCATTTTTTCGGCGCGGCCGGTGATTTCCAGGTCCGTGTCCTTGACGAACACCTTGCCCTGGCGCTTTTCCACCAGGTCGTCCGGCAGGCCGGCCCAATGACCGTCGCGGCGGGTTCTCAGGATGATGGAGGCCACGTCGCCGTCCTTGCGGTCTTCGATCCCCTCGATGCCGCGCTCCTTCAGGGCCGCAGCGTGCGCCGCAAACGCGGCGGGATCGGCATGGTAGTCCATCTCGCCCAGAATCATGCCCTGGTTCACCAGCTTCCGGAACGGCTCCGGGGTGGAGACCACGCCGCAGTCGAAGAGCACCTTGTGCCAGAAACGCGCATAGAGCAGGTGGAGCACCGCATGCTCCGCGCCGCCCACGTACAGGTCCACGGGCATCCAGTATTTTTCCTTTTCCGGATCGGCCAGCGCCCGGTCGTTCTTCGGATCGATGTAACGCAGATAGTACCAGCACGAGCCGGCCCACTGCGGCATGGTGTTGGTTTCGCGCCGAGCCGGTCCGCCGCAGACCGGGCAGGTCGCCTGCAGCCACTCCTCCGCGCGCGCCAGCGGCGGCTGGCCATCCGGCGTGGGACGGTAATCCGTCAGCTCGGGCAGGCGCACCGGCAGGTCCTCTTCCGGCACCGGCACCACGCCGCATTTTTCGCAGTGCAGCAGCGGGAACGGCTCGCCCCAGAAGCGCTGCCGGCTGAACAGCCAGTCGCGCAGCTTGTAGTTCACCTTGCCCTGGCCCAGACCCTGTTCTTCCAGCCACGCCGTGATCTTCTTTTTGAACTCCGCCGTCGGCAGGCCGTCGAATTCGCCGGAGTTGACGGCGACGCCGTCGTCCACGTATCCGCGCCAGTCCGTCCCTTCCGGCGGCTGCACCACCTGCACGATCGGCAGGCCGAATTTCTGCGCAAACTCATAGTCGCGGGTGTCGTGGGCCGGCACCGCCATGATCGCCCCTGTGCCGTATCCCCACAGCACGTAGTCGGCAATCCACACCGGAATCGACTCCCCGTTCACCGGATTCACCGCGTGCGCCCCCGTGAACACGCCCGTTTTGTCCTTGGCCAGTTCCGTGCGCTCCAGGTCGCTCTTGGCCGCCGCCGCCGCGCGGTAGGCCTCCACCGCCGCGCGCTGCTCCGGCGTGGTGACCTTGTCCACCAGCGGATGCTCCGGCGCCAGCACCATGTAGGTCGCCCCGAACAACGTGTCGGGGCGCGTGGTGAACACCCGGATGGTTTCGCCGTCCATCGCGAAATCCACCTCGGCGCCCTCGCTCTTGCCGATCCAGTTGCGCTGCATTTCCTTGATGCTCTCGGGCCAGTCCAGGCCGTCCAGGTCCGCCAGCAGCCGCTCGGCGTACTCGGTGATCTTCAGCACCCACTGCCGCATGGCGCGCCGCTCCACCTTGTGGCCTTTCGCGCGCCACTCTTCGATTTCCTCGTTGGCGAGCACCGCGCACAGGTCGGGGCTCCAGTTCACGGGCATCTCCCCCTCGTAGGCCAGCCCCTTCCGGAACAGCTGCAGGAAAATCCACTGCGTCCAGCGCACGTATTCGTCGTCCGTCGTCGCCACCTCGCGGTCCCAGTCATACGAGAACCCCAGCATTTTCAGCTGGCGGCGGAAATTATCAATGTTCTGGTAGGTAATGCCCCGGGGATGTTCGCCGGTCTTGATCGCGTACTGTTCCGCCGGCAGCCCGAACGAGTCCCAGCCCATCGGGTGCAGGACGTTGAATCCCTTCATGCGCCGGTAGCGCGCCTGGATGTCCGTCGCCGTATAGCCTTCCGGATGGCCCACATGCAGCCCCTGGCCGCTCGGATACGGAAACATGTCCAGGACATAGAACTTCGGCCGGGAACGGTCGGGCTCCTCCGGGGTGCGGAAGGTCTTGTGCTGCTCCCAGTACTGCTGCCAACGGGCCTCGATTTCGGAATGCGGATACGCCATGGATTCACCTCAAAATGGATTCGATCCGTCACTGTAGCCTTCCCCCTCCCCCCGATCAATGCCCGATTTCCCCGCGCGCCCGGGCGCTACAGTTCAAACGTGTCCACGGGGCATTCCGGCAGCGACTGGAAAAAGACCCGCCCGTACCATTTGGTCAGCAGGCGCGAGTCCAGCACCACGACAATGCCTTCGTCGGTCTGCGAGCGGATCAGCCGCCCGAAGCCCTGGCGGAACTTCAGCACCGCCTCGGGCAGGGAATATTCCCGGAACGGGTCGCCGCCCCGCTCCTTGATGCGCCGCAGGCGCGCGGCCACCACCGGATGATCCGGCACCGCAAACGGCAGGCGCGTCAGGATGACGTTGCTCAAGGCCTCGCCGCGAACGTCCACGCCCATCCAGAAGCTGTCCAGCCCGAACAGGACAAAGCCTTTGTTCGTGCGGAAAGTCTCCAGCATGGCCCGGCGGGCCATGCCCTGCCCCTGCGCCAGCAGGGTCAGGCCGGCCGCCTCCAGCGGGGCGCGCAGCGTCCCGGCCGTGCGCCGGAGAAGCTCCTCGCTGGTGAACAGGGCAAACGCCTGTCCTTTTGTTTTCAAGCTCCAGCGCAGCACCCCCCGCGCCACGGCATCGGCAAAGGCGTCCTTGTCTTTCGGGTCGGGGGCGTTCGTCGCCACGTGCAGCCGCATCTGCCGGGCATGGTCGAACGGCGAGCCCAGGCAGCGCAGGGCGCAGTCCGGGCCGGCGCCCAGCCGGTCCCGGCAGTAGTCCAGCCGGCCGCCCACCGCCAGCGTCGCGCTGGTCAGGATCACGCTGCGCAGCGCCCCGAACAGGCTGTTGGCCAGAATGGGCGCCACCTCGATCGGCGCCGAATGCAGAACCGGCTGGCGCCGGCGGCCCTCGCGCGAAATCCAGTACACGTGATCCGGCTCCAGCTGCCCCAGATAGGCCTCCAGCATGCCGCGCAGTCCCGCCGCCTGTCCCCGCAGCCCTTTCAGTTCCGAGCGCGTATCCTCGTCCCGCCCTTCCAGTTCCTCGATCAGGGTGCCCAGCCGGCTCGACAGTTCCCGCAGCAGTTCGGGCACCTCGGTATCCACCTCCAGCGGATGCGGAACCGTTCGGGTTCCCTCGTGCGCGGACAGCCCCGCCGCCTTCGTCACCGCATGGAACAGATCGGCCACCGCCTCCCAGAGCCGGCCGGCCGTCTGGGCCGCCGGGCCCGCCCGCAGATAGCCCAGCAGCCCCTTGCCGGTTTCCGGAATGTACAGCCGGCGCAGAAAGTGTTCGAACGCATAAGGCGACAGGCGGATGCCCAGATGCTCGCTGGCGGTATCCTCGACGGTATGCGCCTCGTCCATCACCACCGCCGTCACGTCGGGCAGGAAATTGGCCCCCTGCATGCGCAGCGCCAGATCGGAAAACAGCAGGTGGTGGTTCGCCACCAGCAGGTCGGCATCCTGCATCCGGGCGCGCGCCCGCTGCAGAAAACACCGCGCCCGCTCCGGGCATTTTCCGCCCAGGCAGTTGCCGTGCTCCGCGCAGACCGCCGACCACGCCTCCGGCAGGGGCGGCCGGCTCATCTCCTGGACGCTGCCGTCTTCGGTGGAGTCCGCCCAGGCCCGGATGCGCTCCAGGTCCCGCGCCACGGCATCGGGAAACAATTCCCCCTGGTGGCGGTGCGCCCGCGCCAGCCGGCGCCGGCACAGATAGTTTGCACGCCCCTTGACCAGCACCGCCCGGAACGGCACGCCCAGCCGTTCCTGCAGCAGCGGCAGATCCTTGCCCACCAGCTGCTCCTGAAGCGAAATGGTGTGGGTGGACACCATCACGCGCTTTTGGATGCGTCCGGCATGCAGAATCAGCGGCGCCAGATAGGCCAGGCTCTTCCCCACGCCCGTGCCCGCTTCGACCATCAGATGGCCTTCGGTCTCCAGCGCATCCGCCACGGCGCAGGCCATCTCGACCTGCTGGGGCCGCGCCTCGTACGCGAAATTGTCGCCGCACAACCCGCCCAGCGCGCCATCCGCCCGGAAAAAACCCGACGCCAGTTCGCGCAACGGCTGCCCGGCGACGGCAGACCCCTCCGGCATCGGCGCAATCATGCCCTGTGCTCCCGCCAACCGGGCCGCCCGGACGCTCCGGGCGGCTCGGCCCGCCCGTTACGGCGCGGTGACCGCAGGCTCGCCGGCGGCCGCTTCCGGAATCGCCACGATCGGCTCTTCGGCTTCTTCCGCCTCTTCTTTCGCCGCCTCGGCGGCTTCCGCCATCTTCGCCAGATCCCCCTCCAGCTTGATCATCGCCTTTTCGCGGAGTTCGCGGATGTACTCGGCATTGATCCGCTGCTGGACCCGGGCCCGCAGCTGCACGCGCAGGCGGTTCTCGATCTCTTCAAACGGCACCACCTTCTCTTCCTGCTCGCCATCCACCCGGATGACGTGGAAGCCGACCGGCGATTCCACCACCTCCCCGATCTGCCCGATCTCCTGCGAGAACACCGCTTCCTCGAAAGCCGGCGCCTCGCGTCCGCGCGGCACCACGCCCAGCGAGCCGCCGCGGCTGCGGCTGGCGCACTGCGACACCTCGCGCGCCAGCGTTTCGAATTCCGCCCCCTCCAGCAGGGCCTTGCGCACCCCTTCGGCCTTGGCCCGCGCATCCAGCCGGACCGCTTCCTCCGCGTTCGCCGGCACCCGGATCAGAATGTGCGAGGCGATCCGCCCTTCGGGAATCGTGAACTCGTCAATGTGCTCGTCATAGTATTTCCGCACCACATCGTCCGTGATCTCCGCCTGGGCGGCCTCGACCTTCTCTTTCACCACCTTGTTCTTGAACAGGTCCAGCCGCAGGTTGTTTTCCAGATCCTCGATGGACAGGTTCGCCGCCGCCAGCAGCATCACCAGCGAATGGCCTTCCCCCAGCCCCTTTTCGAGATCCTTCTTCCCCTGCTCCAGTTCTTCCTGCGAAATCAGCACGCCCGAGCGCTCCATCTCCCCCTTGACCAGCTGGCGCACCACGAGATTGTCCACCGCCTGCGACAGGATCCGCGCCTGGATCCGCGGAATCTGTTCCGCGGGGGTGTCCTGCGGCACATGCGAAAACAGCCGGCTGGCCTCGCGCTGGATCTGGCCGTGCGTAATGCCCGCCTGATCCACCCACACCGCCACCTCGTCCGCCTTCATCCCGCCGGGAGTGACAACCTGCGCTTCCTTTTTCCCGCATCCCGCCGCCAGCACCAGCGCCAACAGGCCCGTCCATGCCATCGTATGCTTCATGTCCCTGTTCCTTTCGACTTGCTTTACGCCCGAAATCAGCGTGTCAACCGGACATTTTCCGCCCATCGCCCGGAATTGCAAGTCTGAAAGGCCGGTGGAAAACGGCCATCCGGCGCGAAACGGTTGACAGACCGCGGGTCTCCCCTTATCTTGCCCCACGACATGAATGGCGCGGTAGCCAAGTGGTAAGGCGAGGGTCTGCAAAATCCTTATTCATCGGTTCGATTCCGATCCGCGCCTCCAGATGATCATTCTGTCCCCGGCGTCCGAAAAGCCTTGCGGCTTGAACGGCGCCGTTTGATTATGCCCCTGAAAGCCTCCAGATGACCGCCCCGCACACCCAGCCCGTTGAGGAGGTCCTGGCGGACCGGCGCACGTCGCCGAACGGACTTTCCGCCGGCGAAGCGACCGCCCGCCTCGCCTCCCACGGCCCGAACGAACTGCTGGAAACCATTTCCCGGCCCGCCTGGAAAATGCTTCTGGCCCAGTTTGTCGAACCGCTGATTCTCATCCTGGTCGCCGCCGCCGTGCTGTCCTTCTTCCTTGGCGATCTCGTCGAAGCCGTCGCCATCCTGACCATCGTGTTCCTGTTCGGCCTCCTCGGCTTCATCCAGGAATTCCGCGCCGAAAAAGCCATGGCCGCCCTTCGCCAGCTGGCCAGCCCCGCGGTCCGCGTCCGGCGCGACGGCGAAATCCGCGAAATCCCCGGGCGCGACCTCGTTCCGGGCGACATCGTCCTGCTCGAAGCCGGCAACGTCGTTCCCGCCGACCTCCGCCTGCTCACCTGCATCCACCTCGGGCTTCAGGAAGCCGCCCTGACCGGCGAATCCGAAGCCGTCCGCAAACAGACCGCCCCCCTGGCGGAAGAAGCCATGCCCCTGGGCGACCGCACCAACCTCGCTTTCATGGGCACCCTGGTCGCCCAGGGCCGCGGATCCGGCGTCGTGGTCGAAACCGGCATGCGCACCGAACTCGGCAGAATCGCCGGCATGATTCAGAACATCGATTCCGGCCGCACCCCCCTGCAGCGCAAGCTCGCTCAGGTCGGCAAGCACCTGTCGCTGGCCGGACTGGGCGCCGCGCTGGCGCTGCTGGCCATGGGACTGCTCCGCGGCGAACCCTTCACCGCCATGCTGCTCACCGCCGTCAGCCTCCTGGTCGCCGTCGTCCCCGAAGGCCTCCCCGCCGTCATTACCGCCACCCTTGCCCTCGGCGGGCGCCGGATGCTCAAGCGCCATGCCCTGATCCGCAAACTTCCCGCCGTCGAAACCCTCGGCGCCGTCACCGTTATCTGCACCGATAAAACCGGCACGCTGACCGAAAACCGCATGACGGTGGCCCGCCTCCACACCCTGCACCACGACGTGCCCGTGCTGAATGCCCCGGCCCCGGCCGCCCCGGACGTCCGCACCGAAACCCTCCCGCTTCTGCTCGTCGGCGCGCTCTGCAACGATGCCCATCTGGTCTTCGAAGAAACCGGCCGCCCCCCGCAGGGGATCGGCGACCCGACCGAAACCGCTCTGCTGGCCGCCGCCGAACAAGCCGGACTCCCCACCCAGTCCCTGGCCCGGGAAGTGCCGCGCCTCGCGGAATTCGCTTTCGATTCCGACCGCAAACGCATGACCACCCTGCACCACGGCGGCCTCGGCGACTACCCCCTGCCCCCGCCTCTCGATGCCCCCGTCCTGGCCGCCGTCAAAGGCTCCCCCGACGGCCTCCTCGATCTCGCCACCCATGTGCTCGCCGGCGATCGCATCGTGCCCCTGCATGACAGCGCCCGGCGCCATTTCCTCGCCGCCAACGAGCGCATGGCGGCGGAAGGCCTGCGCGTGCTCGGGTTCGCCTTCCGCCGCTTCCAGGCGCCGCCGCCTCCCGGCGCCTCCACCCGCGACATCGAAGACCAGCTGGTCTTCTGCGGGCTCGCCGGCCTGCTCGATCCCCCCCGCGAAGAAGTCCGCGCCGCCGTCGCCCGCAGCCACGCCGCCGGCATCCGCACCCTCATGATCACCGGCGACCACCCCCTGACCGCCGCCGCCATCGCCCGCCGCCTGAACCTGGCCCCCGGCGGCGGCGAGCCGCTCGTCCTGTCCGGCGCCGAACTCGCCGCCCTCGCCGATGACGAACTCGAAGCCCGCTGCGAAGAGGTATCCGTCTTCGCCCGCGTCTCCCCCGAGGACAAGCTGCGCATCGTCTCCGCCCTCCAGAACCGCGGCCAGATCGTCGCCATGACCGGCGACGGCATCAACGATTCGCCCGCCCTCAAGCGCGCCGAAATCGGCGTCGCCATGGGCATCACCGGCACCGATGTCGCCAAGGAATCCTCCGACATGGTCCTGCTGGACGACAACTTCGCCACCATCGTCGCCGCCGCCGAAGAAGGCCGCACCATTTTCGACAACCTGGTCCGCTTCATCAAATATTCCTTCGGCGGCAATCTCGCGAAGGTGCTGGTCATGCTGTGCGCCCCCCTGGCCGGCATCGGCGCCATGGCCCTGCGCCCCCTTCATCTGCTCTGGCTCAATCTGCTGACCGACGGCCTGATGGGGCTCGGACTGGGCCTCGAGCCCTCCGAACCCGATGTCATGAACCGGCC
Source organism: Kiritimatiellia bacterium (assembly GCA_040768005.1). GTDB lineage: Bacteria > Verrucomicrobiota > Kiritimatiellia > CAIQIC01 > Lenti-01 > JAAZFE01. The sequence continues at coordinate 30,266 of JAXGNL010000009.1, read as the reverse complement.
CCCGCGCCGGCCCGACGCCCCCATCCTCAACCGCGCCGCCATCTGGCACGTCGGCTGGATGGGCCTGTTCATCTGCGCCGCGTCCCTGCTGCTGGCCGGGGCCTGGCACCGCTTCCGTCCCGGCGGCGACGCGTGGCAGACCGTCCTGTTCTCCGCCATCGGCTTTGCCCAGATCGGCCAGGCCTGGGGCCTGCGCTCCCTGACCCGCACCCCCTTCCGCTTCGGCCCCAACCCGGCGCTCGCCGGCCTGACCCTCGTGACCCTGGCCCTGCAGCTCGGCGTCATGTACATCCCCGTCCTGGCCCGCGCCTTCCGGCTGCAGCCGCTGCCCCTCCCGGCGCTCGGCGCCACCGCCGCCCTCGGCCTGCTGACCTTCGCCATCGTCCATCTGGAACGCCGGCGGCCCCGCGCCGCCGCCCGCCGGAAAGGAACCGCCCCATGAAACTGCTCGACCGCGAATTCACGTTCGACCGCGTCATCCGCCTGGCCATCGGCGCCGCCGTCATTGCCGGCCTTATCCACCTGCTGGGCCTTCTGCAGGGAGTCCTGACGCCCTTCGCCGTCGCCGTCCTGCTGGCCTACATGATGAATCCGCTGGTCTGCGCCATCCAGCGCCGGGTCCGCGGCCGCAAGACCGCCGTCGCGCTGAGCCTGCTGCTGGTGCTGGCGGCCGCCACCGCCCTCGTGGTGGGACTGGTCCCCGTGCTGGCCCGGGAATTCGCCGCCCTCGGCGGCCTGCTGCGGCAGGCCGCCAACCTGCAGCTGCCCGCCTGGCTCCAGGAACGCCTCCCGCAGGACCTCTGGACCGGCCTCACCCAGCGTCTCTCCGAACCGGACTTCCAGGAATTCTTCACCCCCGAGCGCCTCTGGCAATGGGCCGAAACCGCCCTCCAGAAAGCCGTGCCCGGCGCCTGGAAAATCCTCTCCGGCGCCGCCAGCCTCGTCATCGGCACCGTCGGCCTCGTCATCGTGCTGTTCTATCTCGTCTTCCTCCTGGCGGACTACGACCACTTCCAGGCCGCCTGGCCCAACATGATCCCCGAAGACTACCGCGCCGCCACCCTCGATTTCCTCCATGAATTCGCCGAAGGCATGCGCCGCTACTTCCGCGGGCAGGCCGCTGTTGCGGCCCTGGTCGGAATCCTGTTCGCCGCCGGCTTCGCCCTCATCGGCCTGCCCATGGGCATACTGCTGGGTCTGTTCATCGGCCTGCTCAACATGGTCCCCTATCTGCAGATCGTCGGGGCGGTGCCCGCCTTCCTGCTGGCCGCCCTCGGCGCCCTCGCCTCCGGCGGCAATGTCTGGATCGCCCTGGCCCTGTGCGGACTGGTTTTCGCCGTGGTGCAAACCCTCCAGGACATGGTGCTCGTGCCGCGCATCATCGGCCGCAGCCTCGGGCTCAACCCCGTCGCCATCCTGCTGTCGCTCAGCATCTGGGGCCGGCTGCTCGGCGCGCTCGGCCTCCTGATCGCCCTGCCCATGACCTGCCTGCTCCTCGCCTGGTACCGGCGCAACCTCGTCCCCTCCCGCCACCACACCCCCGCCCCCGTCCCCTGATCCCCGTCCACCCCCCGTCTTCGGCCGGTTCCGGATTTTCCACGCCATGGAAAAAATTTCCGCCGGTTTTCCACGCCATGGAAAAAAGTTTTCCACACCGTGGAAAATCCGGAAAACCGGCCTGTCTCCTGTCTCCTGCCCCCTGTCCCCTGTCCCCTCCCCATTCCTGCTTTCCTGGGTTTCCTGTTTTCCTGCTTGGCTGATCCAGCTCCCCCTGTCCCCCCTCGGACCGCAGGCCTCATCCTCCCTCCTTACTCCCAGAACGGCCAGAAATGATGCACCGGCCCGTGCCCGTGCCCGATGCGATATCCCGCGCCGGCCCGAATGGCCCGGCGGATGTATTCCTTGGCATGGCCGACCGCCTCCGTCACGCCTTCGCCTTTCGCCAGATGAGCCGCAATGGCCGACGACAGCGTGCAGCCCGTCCCGTGCGTGTTCCGCGTTTGAATCCGCTCGTCCCCGAAGCGCTCCGCCCCGGGGCTCCCGGCCGACACCAGGACATCCTCGCTTCCGTCAGCCTCCAGGTGCCCCCCTTTCACCAGGACATGCCGGCTGCCCCATTGCAGCAAATCCGCCGCGGCGGTTTCCATGTCCGCCGCGCCGGCCACCTCCCGGCCCAGCAGCACCGCCGCTTCCGGCAGATTGGGCGTGATGATTTCCGCCAGCGGAAACAGATGCGTTTTCAACGCCTCCACCGCGTCATCCTGCAGCAGCTTGTCTCCGCTCTGCGCCACCATCACCGGATCCGCCACGATCCGTTGGACGCCGTACGCGCGCAGCTTCCCCGCCACCGCCGCGATCAGCTCCGCCGAGTACAGCATGCCGATTTTCACCGCATCCGCGCCGATGTCCCCCAGCACCGCATCCAGCTGCCGCTCCACGAACTCCACCGGCACCGGATGAATTCCCGTCACCCCCTGTGTGTTCTGCGCCGTCAGCGCCGTGATCACGCACATCCCGTAGCATCCGTTCGCCGCGAAGGTCTTCAGATCCGCCTGGATCCCCGCCCCGCCCCCGCAGTCCGATCCCGCAATCGTCAACACCCGCCGATACGCTTTCTCACTCATGCCGCCCTCTCCCTGCCTGCCGTCTACCATGATTTGATCCTGTATAGTTATTGCATATGTATCCATATTGCAATAACTATAGAGCTTCCTTTCCGGGCTCCCGGATGCCTTGAATGCTCCGCCGCAACTCCGCCGCGGCGGTGCGCGGAGACTCCGCCGCCACGATGGCCGACACCACGGCAAGGCCCGCCGCACCGGCGCGAACCACGTCGTGCGCGTTGTCCGCATGAAGGCCGCCGATGGCCACCACCGGGATCTTGACGGCAGCGCAAACCGCCCGAAGCCCCGCCAGGCCCAGCGGCGGCGCCGTGTCGGTCTTGGTCGGCGTGGCGAACACCGGGCTCGCGCCGACATAATCCGCGCCGTCCCGTTCCGCCTGCACCGCATCGGCCACGGATTCCGCCGAAATCCCGATGATCCACCCCGGCGGTCCCATCCGCCGGGCCTCCGCCAGCGGCATGTCGTCCTGGCCCAGATGGACGCCGTCCGCTCCCGCCGCCAGCGCCACGTCCACCCGGTCGTTGATGATCAGCGGCACGCCGGTGCCCGCCAGAACCGCTTTCACCGTGCGGGCTTCCTCCAGGAACTCCCGCGTGCCGCAGGACTTTTCCCGGAGCTGGACGCAGGTCACCCCGCCCTGCACCGCCTGCCGCACAATCTCCGCCGTCGGCCGCCCCCGCGCCAGCGCGCGGTCCGTGACGAGATACAGGGAGTAATCCGCAGCGGCCATTTCATCCCTCCTGAATGCGGACGCCCTGTGCCAGGTCCTCCGCCGTCAGCCCGTGGAAGGCATCCAGAAAGCGGATCATGAACGAGCCCGGCCCGGCCGCGCCGTCCGCCGCGTGCTCGCCCGCCAGCCCGTAATAGGCCAGTCCCGTGGCCGCCGCCGAAACGGGGTCGGCCTCCACCCCCGCGAAGGCCCCGATGATGGCGGTGGCCCCGCAGCCCGTGCCGGTCACGCACCCCATCAGCGGATGCCCGTTGGCCACCCGCAGCACGCGCCGGCCGTCGGTGACGTAATCCACCGGCCCGGTGATCGCCACGGGCACGCCGAGGTCCCGCGCCAGCGCGCCGGCCCGGGCCGCCGCCGCCTCCACCGTGTCCGCCGAATCCACCCCCCGGGTCCGGGCCGCGGCACCGCTCAATGCGAGAATCTCCGATGCATTGCCCCTCACCAGCGACACCCGGACTTCGCCGAGAATCCGCCGGGCCGCCTCCGTGCGCAGCGTTGTCGCGCCGGCGCCCACCGGATCCAGAATGACCGGCACGCCCAGTTCGGACGCCTTCCGCCCCGCCTTGAGCATGGAGGCAATCCAGGCGTCATCCAGCGTCCCGATGTTCAGCACCAGGGCCTTCGCAAAGGCCACCATCTCCTCGACCTCGTTTTCCGCGTGCGCCATCACCGGCGCCGCCCCCGCCGCCAGCAGGACATTCGCCGTGAAATTCATCACCACATAGTTGGTGATGTTGTGCACCAGGGGCTTCTGCGCCCTGACCGCCTGGCGATTCGCGGCCGCCTGCGCGGCCCATGTGGATTCCGGATTCATGTCCGTCCTTTCGTTTTCATGGAAATCAGCAGATACATCGCCGCCGCCAGCCCCATGGCCGGGATCGAGGCCCCGCCGGCAAAGCCCGTCTTCGCGCACGCGTGATAGACGCCGAACCCGGCCGCCCACGCCCCCATGGCCCTCCAGTTCACCCCGCCCGCATACCAGTACCGCCCGCGCCGGTACAGATCCTCCGCCACGTAGCATCCGCGCTTCAGGATGAAATAGTCCGCCAGCACCACGCCGAACAGCGGACAGAACGCCGACCCGATGAACAGCAGAAAGGCCTCGTATTTCGTGGCATCGAAGAACAGCGCGATCAGCGTTCCCGCCGCTCCGCCCAGCAGCACCAGCCCCCGCGTGCCCATCTTCGGAAACAGGCTCTGGGCCGACACCGCGTTGGAATAGATGTCGAGAAAGGTGGTCGTCAGGGTCGAGAGCAGCACAATCGCCACCGCGGGCGCCAGCAGCCCGTGGCCGCCCATCAGCTGCAGCAGCATGGATTCCGGCGCGCCCGAGCCGGTCGCCAGCGCCGCCACCAGTCCCACGGCATACATCCACGAGCTCACGATGAAATAGCCCCACCACGTCCCGCGGATCCCGCGCCCCGGCACCGCCGCGTGGCGCGTATAGTCCGACACCAGCGGCATCCACGAAATCGGCATCGCAATGGCCAGGTCCAGCCCCAGCATGAACGGCATGGACGGCGCGGACGGCGCGGCCAGCAGCTCGCGCCACCCGTAGGTCCTCAGCGCCAGGACCGTCATCGCCACCGACAGCGCCAGCAGCAGCACCACGCCGATCTTCTGCAGCATCCGCCAGGCCCGGCTTCCCGCCAGGGCCCAGACGGTCGTCAAGGCTCCCAGCGCCACGATCCAGATCCCCGCGTGCTCCGCCCCGCCCGCCAGGCCCGCCGCCGACTGCCCGCCGATCCACAGCATGACCGCCGTCCAGCCCGCCAGCTGCACCACGTTCAGCACCGCCGGCAGCGCCGATCCCCGGTTGCCCAGCGCCCCGCGCGTGCTGACAATGGCCGGCACCCCGTGACGGCTGCCGATCAGCCCGCCCAGCGCCATCGGCGTATTGCCGGCCAGATGCCCCAGCAGGATGATCCCCAGGCCCGCCGCCAGCCCGAACGACACCAGCAGGCCCCCCGCCCAGATCTCCGACAGCGAAATCGCCGCCCCCGCCCACAGCAGGAAGAAATCCCATTCCCGCAGCGTCCGTTCCTCCTTGCCGATGGGTCCGCTGATTGACATGTCTCCGGTTCCTTTCCGGTGCGCCGGGGAGCCTGCCGCCACGGCATGCCAAAGCCGCGGTTCCATCGGAGAAACCACGGCTTCTTTCGAGCGATCCGCTGTCCCTGCGCTGGAATGATCCAACAGGTTCCAAGGGTTATCCCGCCCAACGGGAACTCTCAGCCCTCTTTCTCGAGGACACCCCTAGCGACCATTTATCGGAGCCGAAACTATCATGCCCTGCGTCCCAGTCAAGCCCGGGCGTCGCGGTTCCGGGCCGCGCACAAGCTCAACGCCGCTCACCCGCTGGCGTCCGGCGCCGGCCTCTGCCGGTCTGCACTCAGGGGACGGGCGCGGAAAGCGCCGTTTCGATCGCCGCCGCGAGTTCCGGATCGTCCGGCTCCGTGCGGCTGCCGTAGCGCCCCAGCACCCGCCCGTCCTTCCCGATCAGGAATTTGTTGAAGTTCCACGAAATGGCCCCGCCATGCTCCGGGTGGAGTTTCTTATCCGTCAACCAGGCATAGAGCGGATGGATGGTTTTGCCCTTCACGGAGATCTTGGCAAACATCGGAAACGTCACGCCGTAGGTCAGCGTGCAGAAGCTCTTGATCTCGGCCTCCGTCCCCGGCTCCTGCCCCATGAAGTTGTTGGCGGGAAATCCCAGCACGGCGAATCCGCGGTCTTGGTTGGCCTGGTACAGCTTCTCCAGCCCCGCATACTGCCGAGTGAACCCGCACCGGCTCGCCACGTTCACCACCAGCAGCACCCGGCCCCGGTAGTCCGACAGCGCCACCTCCCGGCCGTCAATGTCCGTCATCGTGAATTCATGGATGCTCTGCACCGGCTCCGCTCCTTCCGCCGCGCCCGCGGCCCGCGCCCCCGCCAGGACCGCCCCCAGGATCCATACTCGCCAACTGGGATGCACCATCATGGTTTTCATGCCTCCCAACCTACCCCGAAACCCGCCAACCGCAAGCCCCGCGGTCCGCGGTCCGAGGTCGGTGGAACAGGGGACAGGGGTCAGGGGACAGAAGGGGGGCAGGCGAAAGGGTCCTCCATTCCATCATTCCATATATTCCGGGTCCGGGGTCCGCGGAACCCCCGTTTCCCATCCTAAACATCCTGTCATCCTGTTGTCCTGTGTTTCCTGTCTTCCTGCTGCAATACTCCCCTGCCTTTCCCTCCCTCTATTCGCGCCTTTCGTAGTTTTTCCTCCCCCGGCCGTTCTCCTGTGTTCCGGTGTTTCCTGTTTTTCTGCCTGGCTGTTCCCCCGGTTGTTCCTCCGAAGCCGCCCTTGTCCGCCCGGGCCGGATGCGATATAGTCCGGATAGAAGAGACGACAACGCCAACGCAGGAGGGCTGATCATGAAAATCCTGGCCGCTTTGGATCTCGCCGCCGATCACCCCGATCTTCTCCGGGAAGCCCTCCCCTGGGCCCGCGGACTGGGGGCGAAGCTCTGGCTGCTGCATGTGGCCGCGCCCAACCCCGACTTCGTGGGATACGAGACCGGCCCCGACACCGTGCGCGACGCCATCGCCCACCAGTTGCGCGTTCAGCGCGTCCAACTCGAAGAGATGGCCGAGACGCTGCGCCGCGACGGTCTGGAGGTCACGGCCCTGCTGGTGCAGGGGCCGACCGCCGACACCATTCTGCGCGAAGCGGACAAAATCGGCGCCGATATCATCCTGATGGGGACGCGAGCCCACGGCAAACTGCATGAATGGCTCGTGGGATCCACCAGCAAGGGCGTTCTCCACAAAGCCACCCGCCCCGTTCTGCTCATTCCGCCCCGGGCCGGAAACTCCGAACACAATCCATCGTCCTGAGGCGGCAGCCGCGCCCCGGCGGGGTGCGCAATGGTGCTCGCCATTTCCGGCAAGGGGCGTATGGTGCTCTCCATGAATCTAACCATCCCTTCGATTATTCAGGGCGGCATGGGCGCCGGTGTCTCCAACTGGCGCCTGGCGAAGGCCGTGGCCCGCCTGGGCCAGCTGGGCGTCGTGGCCGGCACGGCCTTGGACCAGCTGCTGTCGCTCCGCCTGCAGAACGGCGACGCCGACGGCGCCATCCGCCGCGCCCTGGAGCACTTTCCCTTTCCCCGCGTGGCCAAGCGAATCCTGGACGCCTATTTCGTTCCGGGCGGACAGGACCCGTCCAAGCCCCGCAAGCCCGGAAAAATGCTTGCGGCGGAGCGCAACCTGCCGGCGCAGGAGCTGTGCATCGCCGCGAATTTCGTCGAGGTCTTTCTGGCCCGGGAAGGGCACTCGGGCCCCGTGGGAATCAATTTTCTGGAGAAAATCCAGATGCCGCACCTGCCGTCGCTCTACGGCGCGATGCTCGCCGGGGCGGCCGTTATCATTGTCGGCGCGGGCATCCCCCTGGAGTTCCCGACGGCCATCCAGGCCCTGGCCAACCACCAGCCCGCGTCCTATACGGTGGCGGTCAGCGGTCCCAAGGCGGCGGAACTCGTCGTCCTGACGCTGGACCTGGCGGACTTCGCGGAGCCCGGACAGACCCTGCCCCTGCTGGAGAAGCCGGCGTTCCTGCCGATTGTGTCGTCGGCGACGCTGGGCACGATGATGGCCCGGCGGCTCCCCGGAGGCGTGGACGGGTTCGTGATCGAAACCGCCGTGGCGGGCGGGCATAACGCGCCCCCGCGCGGCCAGATGCAGTTCACCCCCGACGGCCAGCCGGTGTATGGCCCGCGCGATGTGGCCGACCTGGACATCTTCCGCAAGATCGGCCTGCCGTTCTGGCTGGCCGGCGGCTACGGCTCGCCCGAGAAGTACCGCGAGGCCCTCGGCCTCGGCGCCGCCGGCATCCAGATGGGCACGGCCTTCGCCCTGTGCACGGAGTCCGGCCTTGCGCCGGATCTGCGGCGCGCGCTGGTGACCAAAGCCCTGACCGGCAAGGCCCGGGTGTTTACCGATGCCCTCGCCTCCCCGACCGGATTCCCCTTCAAGGTGGCCGAACTCGAAGGCACGCTGTCCGATCCCGATGTGTACGCCCGGCGCCAACGCGTCTGCAACCTCGGGTTCCTGCGCGAAGCCTACCGGAAAGCGGACGGCTCCCTGGGCTACCGTTGCGCCGCCGAACCCGAAGCGGCCTGGATCGCCAAGGGCGGCAAGCCCGAGGCCGCCGCCGGGCGCAAGTGCCTCTGCAATGCCCTGGTCGCCAACATCGGCCTGCCCTGCCTCCAGCCCGACGGCTCCCCCGAACTTCCCCTCGTCACCCTGGGCGACGACCTCGCAGGCGTCGGCCGCTTCTGCGCCGACGGACAGACGGACTATACCGCCGCCGACGTCATCCAAACCATGGCGGGCTGACGGCCGGCAGTCCTCCCGCGCCCTGCACCCCCGTAGCACGCGGCTCTGTCGCGTGCAGGCTGTTCACCTACTTGGATAATTGGATATTCCTTGTTGGACATTGGACATTCTCCTCCTCTTCCCGATCCTCGCGGGGCGGGAGCCCCGCGCTACGCCAAAGCCGGCGTCGCCCCGCTCCTCCCCTCTCCGCCCCCCGGCAGCCATTCTCGCCTTGCCCCGTCCGCATGCGGCGCTTATGCTCCGGTTCCACATGAAATGTCCCCGCCATCTCGGCATGTCGGTTCTGGCCGGGACCGTTCTGGCCGGCCTTTCCGCTGCGGGCGCCCCCCCGGCGCTGCTGACGATCGGCCAGGGATGGGCGCAGGTGCGGGAGTTCTTTCCGCCGTCCGGAGAAACGGAAATTTCGGCGGTTCACTGGACCCGTCCCCCGCCGGAAATCGATCTCGACACGCTGCAGGTCTGGAGCATCGGCCGCCCCTGGCCGGTTCGGGAATGGCGCTGGCGCGACACCCCCGAACCCGGTGCCGGCCCGGAGGATTCCGCTCCGCTGGTCTGGACGCCGCGCGACGGCATCGCCGTGCGCCGGCCGTCGCACGACGTGCTGGACATCGAACTGGAGCGTCCCATGTCCCACCGCATGGGACACTCGCTGACCTATCGCCTGCCGGGTCTCGGCTGGCAGGCGTTCTACCGCGTGGTGGTCCGCGGCATCGGACCGGAATCCATTCAATCCGTCCAGGTGGACCTCTCCGCCCATGTCCGCATCCGCAACGATACGCCTGCCGCGTTTCCCGATGCCCGGCTGTCCCTGACGGGCAGTGACGCCACTCTTCTGCCGCCGCCGAAGCCGTTCGGCCTGCTGGCGGTCAACCCCGATACGCCGCTCTCCGATCTCTGGCTGTTCCATCCCGATCCGCCGGCGGAACTGCCCCGCCATTATCCCCTCGACGCCCCGGCGGACATTCCGGCGCGCAATGAAACGGAAATCCTGTTTGCTCGGGTGGTCCGCAAGCCCGCGCAAATCGTCCACCTGTGCCATTCCGACGAAATCCCCGCGCCCACCCGGTCCGGGGGGCTTCCCCTGCGGCGGCTGCTGCTGATTCCAAACAGCGCATCCCATGGACTCGGCTTTCCCCTGCCCCCCGGCCAGGCCGACCTGTTTCTGGGGGCGGCCCGCGGCGCGCCTCTCCAGACGGGCCACGTGGCCCATACCCCCCATCCCGGCACCCTGCAGGTGGACATGGGGCTGACCGATACCGTCCGCGCCACCCGGCAGACGAGCGAAGAAATCCCCCTGCCCGAGGGCGCCTGGCAGTCCGACCATTCCATCCTGCTGGCCAACCGGCTGGACACCCCGGTTCAGGTCACGGCCATTGAAAAACCCGTTACGCCCATGGAATGGAATCTGGTCCGTTCTTCAATCCCCGCCACGGCCGCCGGCCGCGAGCTGCGCTTCGAAACCACCGTGCCGCCGAAATCCACCCGGACCATCACCTACCGCCTGCGCCTGACCGCACGCAATCCGCAGCTGCCATGAACCATCCGCACACGACACCCCCAGGAGCCGCCCCCATGCTGGATACCCGCATCCCCGTCCTTGGCCCCGCCCGCCACCCCTCCCCCCTCGCCTTCAATACGGTTCAGGACGACGCCATCAGCAATTTTGTCTCGGACGAAATGCGCGTCCGCCATCAGGTCGTCGTCGGCCCGGGGGAGCCCGAAGACAGTGCCGCGTTCTTCGAAAAAGCCGGCCCGCGCCAGCAGCTGTTCTTCGATCCCTCGCAAACCCGCGCCGCCATCGTCACCTGCGGCGGCCTTTGCCCCGGCATCAACAACGTCATCCGTTCCGCCTTCCTCGAACTGCACTTCAACTACGGCGTCCGGGAAGTCCTGGGCCTCCGCCACGGGTTCCGCGGACTCACGGAAAAGGGCGAACCTCCGCTGGTGCTGACGCCGGAACGGGTGGATCATATCCACCGCGACGGCGGCTCCATCCTCTCCTCTTCCCGCGGACGGCAGGACACGGCGGAAATGGTCGACTTCCTCGTCCGCCACCAGATCCACATCCTGATCTGCGTGGGGGGCGACGGCACCCAGCGCGGCACCCACGAAATCGCCCGGGAGGCCCTCCGGCGCGGGCTGCCCATTGCCGTGGTCGGCGTTCCCAAGACCATCGACAACGACATCCAGTTCGTGGACATGACCTTCGGCTATTTCAGCGCCATCGAATCGGCGCGCGCCGTGCTCGACGGCGCCCACTGCGAATCCAAAGGTGCGCCCAACGGCATCGGACTCGTCAAGGTCATGGGCCGCGATTCCGGATTCATCGCCGCGGGAGCCGCCGCCGCCTCCCAGGAGGTCAATTTCGCGCTGATTCCCGAAATTCCCCTCCTGCTGGACGGCCCGACGGGCTTTCTGGCCGCCCTCCACCAGCGAATGACCCGGCGCCACCATGCGGTCATCGTCGTCGCCGAAGGCGCCGGCCAGGATCTGATGGAGCAGCTGGAGGAAACCGATACATCCGGCAACCGGAAAAAGGCCGACATCGGCCTGTTCCTTCGCGACCGGATCCTGGCGTATTTCAAGGAGCGGGATACCGAGGTCAATCTCAAGTACATCGACCCGTCCTATATCGTGCGCTCCGTCCCCGCCAATTCGCAGGACGCACAGCTCTGCGACGGCTTCGCCCGCCATGCCGTCCATGCCGCCATGGCCGGCAAGACCGACCTCATCATCGGCCTCTGGCACATGGTCTATGTCCATGCCCCCATCCCCCTCGCCACCGCCAGCCGGAAGAAAGTGGACCCCGAAGGCGAACTCTGGCGGTCCGTCATCGCCGCCACCGGCCAGCCCGCTCTCTGGCAGTAGAGCCGCCGGACATCGCCCGGCTGACCGGGCCGCTCCTCCTCTCTGGAGGATTTCCGCCTCCCGGCGCACGCCATGGATACAGATTCGCCGCTGTCAAGCGCTTTACTCCTTCGGGCCGCACTGCCGAAAAGTACATTTTGCGCTGGCCAAGGCGGTTTGGCTCTGGCACAGTCTTGGCGATTTTTCACGGATTGGACAAATATGGCCTCTTTTATTGCCACGGGTTGCTTTTCATTTGTTGTCTATCTATTGCTCACGGCCGGATCCGGCCGCCTGCTGGGTCTGTGGTCGGGCGCCGACCTGCTGGCCGGCGTGATCCTGGCCGCCGTTGTCGGCTGGGTCGCCCGGGGATTCTTCTGCGATCCCCGCCGCCGGGCGGCGCTCCAGCCCATGCGCTGGGTCCGCGCCATCGGCTATGTCTGCGGCCCGTTCTTCCTGGAAATGGCCAAGGCGAACGTGGATGTCGCCTACCGGGTCATCACCGGCCGCATCCGCCCGGGCATCGTCCGCGTCCGCTCCGGCATGCAGTCCGACCTCGGCGTCCTGATGCTGGCCAACTCCATCACCCTCACCCCCGGCACCCTCACCGTCGGAATCGACGAAGACACCAACGACCTGTTTGTCCACATGATCAACGTCCCCCAAGGCATCGAAACCCGCGAGTCGCTGGAGGCGCGCGAGGTCTTCTCGACCTTTGACTGCCCCAGCTGGATCCGGAGGATCGCCGAATGAGCATCTGGTTGTTCACCGTCACGGTGCTGGCCGCGCTGATGCTGCTGGCGATGGTGCGGCTCTTCAAGGGGCCCACCTCCGCCGACCGCGTCGTCGCGCTCGACGCCATCAACACCCTCGTCGTCGCCTCGATGATCGTGCTGGCGGCCGCCTTCCGGCAGATCCTCTTCGTGGATGTCGCCATCGTCTATGCCCTGCTGTCGTTCGTGGGCACGCTCTATATCGCCAAGTACCTCGGAGGCGAACTGTGATCCTCAACCTGCTCATCGGCGCCGCCATCGCGATCGGACTGTTTTTCAACGCCCTGGGCGTGTTCGGCATCCTGCGCTTCCCCGACGTCTATACCCGGCTGCACGCCGACACCAAGGCCACCACTTTCGGCTCCATTTTCACGTCGCTGGCCGTGGCGCTCTACGCCCTCGGCCGCCTGTTCGAGACCGCCGACGGCCAGTACGCCACGCTCCTGCTGCACACGCTGGTCGCCGTTGTCGTCCTGGCCATCACCAACGCCACCGGCGCGCATGCCATTGCCCGCGCCGCCCGCCGCCGCGGCCACAAGCCCGCGCAGGCCGTGGTGGACAAGCTGGAGGAACCCGCCCCATGACCCCGCTGCTGCTGCTGCAAGCCCTCCTGCTGCTCGGCCTGATCGTCACCGCCGTCCTGGTGATTGCGTTCAAGGACCTGCTCTCCTCCGCCATCGCCTTCGCCGCCTTCAGCCTGCTGCTGGCGCTGGAATTCTACCTGCTCCAGGCCCCCGACGTCGCCATCGCCGAGGCCGGCATCGGCGCCGGCCTCACCACCGCCATCTTCATCATCGCCATCCGCGGCACCCAGCGCTACGAGGAGAAGGACTGATGCGCACCGCCCTCTTTACCGCCATCCTCCTGGTCCTGCTGGCCGGCTTCCTCCAGATCGCCGTCGGCCTGCCCTTCGGGAAACCCGCCCGCACCGACATGGACGACTACTTCCTGGCCCACGCCCAGGATCAGGCCGCCGCCAACAATGTCGTCACCTCCGTCGTCTTCGACTTCCGCGGCTTCGACACCCTCGGCGAAGCCACCGTCCTGTTCACCGCCGTCCTCGGCGTCGGCATGATGTTCCGCAAGCTCAAGCCCGGAGAAGAATATGAACATGACTAAGATCGTGCGAACCACCGCCGACCTGTTCTATCCCTTTTGCCTCGTTTTCGGGCTCTACGTCGTTCTCCACGGCCACCTGACCCCCGGCGGCGGGTTCCAGGGCGGCGCCGTCATGGCCACCGGCGCGGCCCTCCTGCTCGTCTCGCGCCGCTATGCCGACATCATCCAAAGCCTGCGCCAGAACACCATGAAGCTCTGCGAAGCCGTCGGCCTGCTGATGTTCATCACCGCCGGCCTCGCCGGCCTGTTCGCCGGCGGCGCCTTCTTGCACAACCGGCTCGCGGGCGCCGGCGGGCTCTTCGGCGAACCCGTCGCCTTCGGCGCCAACCCCGGCGTCCTCAACACCGCCGGCCTCATCCCGCTCTTGAACATCGCCGTCGGCATCGAAGTCCTCGGCGGCCTCACCGTCATCCTGCTCTATATGCTCTCCGGCCTGAAGGAGTCCGAGCCATGATCACCCGCCTGCTGCTGGCCATGCCCTTCCTGACCGTCGCCGTCCTGCTCCTGCTGGCCCTCGGCGCCCTCCTCTTCAAGCGCAACCTCATCAAGATGCTGATGGGGCTCTCCCTGATGGAATCCGCCGTCAACCTGTTCCTCGTCGCCATCGGCTACCGCCAGGACGGCATCGCCCCCATCTTCACCAACGCCCCCCAGACCCTCATGGTCCTGCCCACCGTGCAGGCCCTCACCCTGACCGCCATCGTCATCGGCGTGGCCACCTCCGCCATGATGCTGTCGTTCGCCATGGTGATCTACAAGAAGTACGGAACCGTGGATGTCCGGAACATCAGAAAGCTCAACGGATGATGGACTCGCTCGCCCTCCATTTGCCGGCCCTGCTGGTCGCCATTCCCCTCTTCACCGCCTTCCTCATCCCCCTCGCCGGGCGCGCGGGCGGCACCGTCCGCTCCGCCCTCGTGATCCTCGGCGCGGCCCTGACCTCGCTGGCCGGCCTTGCCCTCGCCGCCCGCGTCTTCGCCGGCGGCACCGTCCTCTATGTCTTCGGCGCCGCCGCCCCCCATGCCGCCATTCCCATGGATTCCGGCGGCATCCCCATCCGCATCATCTTCCAGGTGGACGCCCTCGGCGCCCTCATGGTCGTCATTGCCGCGCTCTCCTCCCTGGCCATCACCCTCTATTCCCTCGCCGCCGAATCCCGCCAGTCCGGCAAGGACGGCTTCTATTCCATGCTCTTCCTGCTCGTCGCCGGCGTCCTCGGCATGGTCTCCACCGGCGACCTGTTCAACTTCTTCGTCTTCCTCGAAATCTCCTCGCTGGCCGGCGCCGCCCTCGTCGCCTACCGGATTGACCAGGGCGAAGCGGTCGAGGGCGGCCTGAAGTACGCCCTGCTCAGCACCGTGGGCGCCCTCAGCGTCCTGATGGCCATCGGCATCCTCTTCGCCCAGTACAACGCGCTGAACATCGCCACCGTCGCCTCCCGGCTCCGGTTCGGCGCCCTCGACATGATCGCCCTGGTCCTGCTGGCCGTGCCGCTGGCCATGAAGTGCGGCGCCGTGCCCATGCACTTCTGGACCCCCGACACCTATACCACCGCCCCATCCTCCATCACCGCCCTGCTCGTCGTGTCCAGCCAGGCCAGCCTCTACGGCCTCTTCCGGATCCTCTTCACGCTCTACGGCGACCTGCTGCGCTTCAACTGGGCCGTCTTCGGCTGGTTTCTCGTCATCCTCGGCGCCCTTTCCGCCTTCGTCGGCGTCACCATGGCCATCCCCCAGAAGGACGTCAAACGCCTCATGGCCTATCACGCCGTCTCGCAGACCGGCTACATGCTCCTCGGCGTCGGCGTCGGCCTCGCCGTCTTCGCGGATGCCGGCGCGCTGGCCGCCTACGGCAAAACCGCCATGGC
Organism: Kiritimatiellia bacterium; assembly: GCA_040768005.1. Taxonomy (GTDB): domain Bacteria; phylum Verrucomicrobiota; class Kiritimatiellia; order CAIQIC01; family Lenti-01; genus JAAZFE01. Next base: position 14,924 of record JAXGNL010000009.1, on the reverse strand, counting down.
CGGCGGCCTCTTCCACATCATCAACCACGCCATGTACAAGGGCCTCCTCTTCCTCACCGCCGGCGCCGTCTTCTACCGCACCGGCACCCGCAACCTCAACCGCCTCGGCGGCCTCGGCCACGCCATGCCCTGGACCATGGTCTTCTTCATGATCGGCGCGCTCGCCATCGCCGGCATCCCCCCCTTCAACGGCTTTGCCTCCAAGCTCCTCATCTACGAATCCGTCTTCCGCTTCTCCCCCTTCCTCGCCATCCTCGCCATGGTCGTCAGCATCCTCACCCTGGCCTCCTTCGTGAAGGTCTTCCACTCCATGTTCATGGGCCCGCCCCGCGCCGAGTTCGCCGGCGTCCGCGAAGTCCCCGCCCCCATGATCGCCGGCATGGCCATCCTCGCCGCCTTCGTCATCCTTGCCGGCCTCGTCCCGCAGGCATTCGTCGACCGCATGATCGCCCCCGCCGTCAACGCCCTCGTCGACCGCGCCGGCTACATCGCCGCCATTCTCGGAGGACATTGAGATGGATATCCCCTGGACCCTGCAAACCGGCGCCGGCGCCTGGAATCCCCTCCTCTGGCTCGTCGGCTTCGCTGTCGCCTTCGGCGTCGCCTGGCTCGTCCGCTCCCGCGGACGCCCCGACAACCGCAGCGGCGACGCCCTCAAGCCGTTCATCTCCGGCAACGAAGAACCCGAAAACGCCGGCGGCCACATCCCCGCCTCCAACCTCTACTGGGGATTCACCGAGGCCATGAAGGCCTACTACAGCCGACTCGTCCCCTTTCACACCGGCATCCCCTCCGATTACGTCGCCTGGCTCCTCGGCGTCATGGCCCTCATGCTCGTCATCGCCCTAACGGTATAGGAGTCAGGATTCAGAATTCAGGATTCAGAATGGAAACTTTCCATCCCTTGGACATTGAAAATTCCTTGTTGGACATTGGATATTGAAAGCCCCTTGAAATGAAACTCTCCCAAACCCTCGGCAAATCCCTCTGGGCCTTCCTGTTCAATTCGGGCTCCTGCAACGGCTGCGAAATCGAATCCGTGGCCTGCGTCACCCCCCGCTACGACCTCGAACGGTTCGGCATCAAGGTCGTCGGCTCCCCGCGTCATGCCGATCTCCTGCTGATCAGCGGTCCCGTCACCCGCAAGATGGCCCCCCGCCTCCGCCGCGTGTACGACCAGATGCCCGACCCCAAACTCGTCGTCTGCGTCGGTGCCTGCGGCACCACCGGCGGCGCCTTCTACGATTCCTACACCCTCGTCGGTCCCGTGGACCAGGTCATCCCCGTGGACATGTACGTTCCCGGCTGCCCCCCCCGGCCCGAAGCCATCATTGACGGCGTCGTCAAGGCCCTCGCCCGCCTCGAAGCCAAGGAGAATGCCGCATCATGAATCTGCTGACTCCCCAGGAAATCGCCGATGCCCTCCGGACCGCCGCCGGCTCCGGCTTCCTTGACGCGCGCACCACCGAGTGGGCCGAAGGCCTCAAGGGCCGCAAAAGCCACCAGGTCTGGGTCCGCCTGAACCGCGACGCCCTGATCCCCGCGCTGAAGCGCCTCGTGGACATCCATTATCCCCATGTGTCCGTCATCGCCTCCGCCGACACCGGCCCCGCCGTCGAACTCATGTACCACTTCTATGTGTACTGGGGCATCCCCGGCCAGGAGATCCTCGTCACCTTCACCGTCCCCCTCGACAAAGCCGACCTGCGCGTGCCCTCCATCTGCGGCATCATCCCCGGCGCCCTCACCAGCGAACGCGAAAAACAGGAGATGGTCGGCATCGAAGTCGTGGACATCCCCGACGGCCGCCGCCTCTTCCTTCCCGAAGACTTCCCCGAAGGCGTCTTCCCCTGGCGCAAGGACGAAACCGGCATCCCTGCCGACATGATCAAGGACCTCTGGGCCACCGGCCGCGACTCCTGCCAGTTCAAAGACTTCCCCCCGCCCCCCGAAAAACCCGCCGCGCCGGCTGCCCCGCCCCCTCCCGATCCTGTCAATCCTGTCAATCCTGTCTAAAGTGGATTTATGAAAACCATCGAAGTCAAAAAGCCCTCCGGCTACACCACGCAGATCGGCCCCGCGCACCCCGCGCTCAAGGAGCCCGTCATGTTCACCCTCGATATCGAGGGCGAACGGATCAAAAAGGCCGACTTCGCCCCCGGCATGGCCCATCGCGGCATCGAATGGATGGGCATGCGCCGCAACTGCATCCAGGTCATGTACCTCGCCGAGCGCATCTGCGGCATCTGCGGCATTACCCATTCCATTTCCTTCGTCCGCGCCGTCGAGCAGATCGCCCAGATCCAGGTCCCCAACCGCGCCCACTAGAGTCCGCTCCATCGTCGTAGGCGAACTCGAACGCATCCACTCCCCACCTCCTCTTGGCCGCGTCGCCGCCCACGAACTCGGCTTCGATTCCGCCTTCTATATGGCCTGGCGCGTCCGTGAAAACGTCATGGACCTCCTCGAGTACCTCACCGGCAACCGCGTCCATTACGCCATGATCCAGATCGGCGGCGTCCGTCGCGACATCGTCCCCGATCAGTTTCCCCGCATCGAGGAATCCATGAAGTTTTTCGAGGAGGCCTACGGCAAACTCGCCGCCGTCTTCCTCGATGACACCACCGTCCAGATGCGCTGCCGCGACTGCGGCGTGCTGACCTACGACGAAGCCCGCGAACTCTGCCCCGTCGGCCCCACCGCCCGCGCCTCCGGCATCAAAAAGGATGTCCGCGTGGACCACCCCTACGCCGCCTACGCCGACATCGAAATCGAATACCAAACCCCCGACCTGCTCACCGGCGAAGTCCGCGGCGACGTCTATGACCGCATCGTCACCCGCCTCCTCGAGGTCAGGCAGTCCATCGGCATCGTCCGCCAACTCCTGGCCCAGATGCCCGACGGGCCCCTGCTCGCCATTCCCAAGCCCGCCGTCCTCCTCGCCAAGCTCAAGGGCGCCGCCGGCGAAGCCGTCGGCCGCCACGAGGCCCCCCGCGGCGAAGTCATGCACTACGTCCGCCTCGAAGCCGGCAAGGATGAGCCCGTCGCCTGGAAGGTCAAGGCCTCCTCCTACTCCAACTACATGGCCTGGATTCCCATGATGGAAGGCGAACAGATCGCCGACATCCCCATCATCGCCGCCTCCATCGATCCGTGCATCTCCTGCACCGACCGCGTCGCCCTCCTCAAGGACGGCGACCGCCGCATCCTGACCAAGGACGACCTCCACCGCCTCTCCGTCGAAAAAACCCGCCGCATCCAGGCCTCCCCGGCCCGATAGGATCCGCCCATGAACATCGCCCCCATTCTTCTGGCCATCGGCGGCGCCGCCGCCATGAGCGTCTTCGGCATCCTCGCCGGCCTCTGGGTCGCCGGCCTCGACCGCGTCGTCGCCGCCCGCATGCAGGCGCGTATCGGCCCCCCCGTCCGCCAGCCGTTCATTGACATTGCCAAGCTCCTGACCAAGCAGAATATCGTCCCCTCCAACGCCATTCCGTGGCTCTTCAACGGCGCGCCCCTGGTCGCCCTCGCCGCCTCCATCACCCTCCTGCTCTATATCCCCATGGCCTCCTTCGGCTTCCTCCCCGTCCTCGGCGCCTACGGCGACCTCGTCCTCATCCTCTACCTCCTCGCCATTCCCGCCCTCGCCATGGTCGCCGGCGGCCTGTCCTCCGGCTCTCCCTACGCCACCATCGGCGCCCAGCGCGAAATGGTCACCATGATCGCCTACGAACTGCCCCTCGCCACCACCATCATCGCCTTCGCCTGGAAACTCGTCCAGGCCGGCTCCCCCGCCCCCTTCGCCCTCTCCTCCCTCGCCGCCACGCCCATCTGGTCCCTCGTCGGCCCCCTCGGCGCCGTCGGCGTCTTTCTCCTGCTGGCCACCATGGTCCTCGTCGTCCCCGGCGAACTCGGGCGCATCCCCTTCGACGCCCCCGAGGCTGAAACCGAAATCGCCGGCGGTCTCATCGTCGAGTACTCCGGCCGCAACCTCGCCCTCTTCACCCTCTCCTTCGCCGTCAAAACCGTCGTCGTCGTCTCCCTGCTCGTCGCCCTTTTCTTCCCCTGGAACCTGTCCCGATGGATCGCTTTTTCCTCCCCCCTGACGGCCGGCGCCGCGGATGCCGCCTTCTTCATCGTCAAGGCCCTCCTTGTCCTGTTCTTTTCCGTCTCCCTCGTCCGGGTCTCCGTGGCCCGCTTCCGCATCAACCAGGTGGTGGACATCTACTGGAAAGCCCTGGGCGCCCTCGCCCTCCTGGGCCTTCTCCTCGTCATCGCCGACGCCCGCATCCAGTAAAGGAGCCGACATGCCCTTCCCCATGGTCCACGAAGTCCTCGGACAGCTTCTCCGCAAACCCAACACCAACCCCTTCCCCGCCGCCCACCTGCCCCCCACCGTCACCGGCCTGCTCGAACAGGTCGGCAAAGGCGAGGCCCGGCTGAATCCCACCGTCCCCGTCCCCGACAAACTGCGCGGCAAAATGACCTACAACCGCGAAACCTGCATCGGCTGCAACCTCTGCATCAAGGTCTGCCCGGCCCACGCCATCGAAGCCATCCCCCCCCGTCAAGAAAATCCGCATTTTCGTCTCCCCAGTGCATCCAGTGCGCAGTGCACCGAAATCTGCCCCAAGCAGTGCCTCGCCCTCTCCGGCGAATTCCCTCAACGCCTCCCACAACCGCTACGCCCCCGAACTCGTCGTCGAAGACTGACCCCCTCCTCTCCGAGCCCCCCTCGCGCCCCTTGCGGCGCGAATCAGGTCGGCACCGGACCTGTCCCGGACATCGCTCAAATCCGCATCAGTCCCCAACCATGCCGTCTCGCTTATAATTATAACCGAGACACTCGGCCCCCGGCTTCCTATGGCTTTTTCCCGCCCGTTTCATCTGCCCGGACTCTCTGGGTAAGGACAAGCGTTGGATTTTTCCGTCTGCGGCAACCTTGACAAAATCAAGCGCCGGCTCTTGAATGACCGGCTGATTCGGGTCCGGTGCGGCCCGAGAAGGAAGTTTCCATGTTCAAGCCCGTTTCCAGCAAAATGTCGTTTCCCGAAATGGAGGAGGACGTCCTCCGCTTCTGGGCCGAGCACGACACGTTCAAGAAGTCCATCGCCCACCGCCGGGGCGCCAGGGAATACGTCTTCTACGACGGCCCTCCTTTCGCCACCGGCGCCCCCCACTACGGCCATCTCCTCGCCGGCACCATCAAGGACATCCTGCCGCGCTACCAGACCATGCGCGGACACCTGGTCGAACGGCGTTTCGGCTGGGACTGCCACGGCCTGCCCATCGAGGCCCTCGCCCAGGAGAAGCTCGGGCTCTCCGGCGCCGCCGACATCGCCGCCCGGGGCGTGGATGTCTTCAACGAAACCTGCCGCTCCATGGTGCTCACCTACGTCGAGGAATGGCGCAAAACCGTCACCCGCATGGGCCGCTGGGTGGACTTCGACAACGATTACAAAACGATGGACCCCTCCTTCATGGAGACCATCTGGTGGGTGTTCAAGCAGCTCTGGGAGCAGGGCCGCGTGTACAAGTCCCACCGCATCATGCCCTATTCCTGGAAGCTCAACACCCCCCTCTCCAACTTCGAGGCCGGCAGCAACTACCAGGACGTCCAGGACCCCTCCATCACCGTCCGCGTCAAGCTGACGTCTCTGCCCGCCGGCCTCGAGGCCGGCGGCTCCCCCGTCTATGCCCTCATCTGGACCACCACCCCCTGGACCCTCTACGGCAACCTCGCCATCTGCGCCGGACCCGATATCCCCTATGTCGCCGTCCGCGACGCCGCCGACCGCAGCATCTATCTCCTCGCCGAAGCCCGGCTCGCCGCCTATTACCAGAAACCCGACCAGTACGAAACCCTCGCCGCCTTCACGGGCGCCGACCTGCTCGGACTCACCTACGAGCCGATCTTCGATACCTTCAAGGACGACGCCCCCGGCGCGTTCCGCATCCTCAATGACGGCTTCGTCAGCACCGAGGACGGCACCGGGTTCGTGCACATCGCCCCCGCCTTCGGCGAGGACGACTTCCGCGTCTGTCAGGCCGCCGGCATCCCCCTGCGCGACTATCTCGACGATGTCTGCGCCTTCACCGAATCCGTCCCCGAATTCCACGGCGTCTTCTGCAAGGACGCCGACAAACCCATCATCCGTTCGCTGAAAGACGCCGGCAAGCTGGTGCACCAGTCCACCCTGGTCCACTCCTATCCCTTCTGCCCGCGCACCGACACCCCGCTGATCTACCGCGCCATCGAGGCCTGGTATGTCCGCGTCGAAGATCTCCGCGACCGCCTCGCCGAAAGCAACGCCCCCGTCCATTGGGTCCCCCAGGCCGTCGGCGAAAAGCGCTTCGGCAACTGGCTCAAGGAAGCCAAGGACTGGAACATCTCCCGCAACCGCTTCTGGGGCTCCTGCATCCCCGTCTGGGTCTCCGAGGACGGCCAGGACATGGTCTGCGTCGGCTCCATCGCCGAACTCGAACAGCTTTCCGGCCGGAAGGTCGCCGACCTCCACAAGCACCACGTGGACAAGATCACCTTCACGCTCAACGGCAAGACCTACCGCCGCACCCCCGAAGTGCTCGACTGCTGGTTCGAATCCGGCTCCATGCCCTACGCCCAGCAGCACTACCCCTTCGAACGGGCCGGTGAACTGGACAAATTCTTCCCCGCCGATTTCATCGCCGAAGGCCTCGACCAGACCCGCGGCTGGTTCTATACCCTGATGCTCCTCGGCACCGCCCTGTTCGGAAAATCCCCCTACAAGAACGTCATCGTCAACGGCCTCGTCCTCGCCGAAGACGGACGCAAAATGTCCAAGCGCCTCAAGAACTACCCCGACCCCAACTACATCTTCGACACCTACGGCGCCGACGCCCTGCGCCTCTACATGATCCATTCGCCCATCGTCCGCGCCGAGGATCTCTGCTTCTCGGAACAGGGCGTCGTCCACTCCCTGCGCCACCTCCTCATCCCCTGGTGGAATGCCTACTCCTTCCTCGTCACCTACGCCAACGTGGACGGCTGGGAGCCGCCATGCGGCGACGCCAAAGGCCAGAGGACAGAAGGCGCAGATCCGAACGGATCGGCCCCTGCATCATTCCATCATTCCACCATTCCAACTCCCCCCTCCCCCTCCCTCATGGACCGCTGGATCCTCTCCACCCTCGACCGGCTTGCCGGCGATGTCGTCGCCGCCCTGGACGCCTACGACCTCCAGCAGGCCGTCCGGCCCCTCGTGCAGTTCATTGACGACCTCACCAACTGGTACATCCGCCGCTCCCGCCGGCGCTTCTGGAAGAGCGAGGACGACGCCGACAAGACCCGCGCCTACGAAACCCTTCACACCGTTCTGCTGCGCCTGTGCCGGATCGCCGCGCCCTTCACCCCCTTCCTCTCCGAGGAGATCCACCGCAACCTGCGGACGGACGACATGCCCGAATCCGTCCACCTCTGCGACTATCCCCTCCCCGGAACCCTGCCGCGCGACGAAGCCCTCGAAGCCCAGATGGCCCGCGTCCAGGAAGTCGTCGGCCTCGCCCGCCAGCTCCGCGCCGACTTCAACCTCAAGGTCCGCCAGCCCCTCGCCGCCCTCCATGTCGTCTGCCGCGACGACGCCGTCCTCGACCTCGTCCGCCCCCTCGCCGACATCGTCGCCGACGAACTCAACGTCAAGGAAGTCCGCTTCGGCCGCGATGAAACCGCCCTCGCCGAGCTCTCCGCCAAGGCCAACTTCAAGACCCTCGGCCCCCGGCTCGGCGGCCTCATGAAAAAAGCCGTCGCCGCCATCGCCTCCTTCGGCACCGAGGAGCTCGCGGAGCTGCTCGACAACCAGTCCGTCGTCATTGTGCTGGAAGGCAAGCCCGTCAAACTCGATCCGGCGGATGTCCTGATCCAGCGCACCCCCCGGCACGGCCTCGCCGTCGCTTCCAGCGGCGCCCTCGTCGTCGCCCTCGAAACCAACCTGACCCCCGCCCTCGTCCAGGAAGGCCACGCGCGCGAACTCATCAACCGCATCCAGAACCAGCGCAAGACCCAGAACCTCGACGTCGCCGACCGCATCACCCTGAAGATCGCCGCCGACGCCGAACTGCTCTCCGCCATCGAAGCCCACCGGGACACCATCGCCGCCGAGACCCTCGCCGTCGAACTTGCCGCCGTCCCCGGCCCCGGCGATCTCGACATCAACGGCCACCCCTGCGCCATCGCCCTGGCCAAGGCCTGATCCCCCGGAGACTCCCGTGAAAAACCTGTTCCTCGTCTTCGCCAAGCTGCTGGGCCTGGTCCTGCTCTATCTTGTCCTGATCACCTCGTTCCAGATCATCGGCCTGTTCTTCTGGGCGCTGGGCGACCATCCGCCTGTCCCGCAGCTGGCCGCCGGCCTCCTGCTCTCCCTCCTGGCCCTGTTCGCCTCGCTGGCCGCCGTCTGGATCCTCCTGGTCCGCACCGAGTGGCTGGCCGGCAAACTGAACCTGAACACCGAGGCCCCCCTCGGGGCCTTCACGCCGGATTCCGCCCTCGTCGTCGGCCTCACCCTCATCGGCGTCTATCTCGCCGTCCGCTCCCTCTCCCAGATCGCCGCCACCGCCGTCAACCTTCTGCACCCCGGGACGCAGTACCCCGAGTTTCACGTTCTTCGCCAGTTCCTGCCCGGCCTGGTCCAGCTCGCCGCCGGCCTTCTCCTTTCCGTCAAGGCCCGCGCCATCGCCGCCCGCCTCGCCCCGCCCCCCCGGGACTGACCGATTCCCCGGTTTTATACATATTGCAATATGTATACATATTGCAATAACTATACCGTTTCAAAAACCGGGACGGATTTCACCTGGATGCGCCGCCCCCCCGGAGGCCTTACAGCTCGGTGTATTTTTTCGCAATGCCCTTGGATTTGCGGACGGGGTATTTGCGCGCATTGATCCGGATCTTGCGCCGGATTTCCGCCGGCAGATCGATCTCCATCGCGTTGGCCAGCAGCAGGGCGTAATTCACCACATCCGCCAGTTCCTCGGCAATCTGCTTGCGCCGCGCCTTGTTGCGGATCAGCGCCCGGGCGCCGTCATCCGTGCACCACAGAAAATGCTCCAGCAGTTCGGCGGCCTCGATGGAAATGCCCGCCGCGAGATTCTTGGGCGTGTGAAACTGCGCCCAGTCCCGCGCGTCGCGAAAGGCCACGATCTCGTCCCGCAAACTTGTCCAGTCGTCGTTGTGTTTCATGGTCCCGCACCCTATCAGCCGCCCGGCCCCGCGGCAAGCCGCGGCACCCCCTTGGCGGCCCCTTCCGGATCTCCCCTTGCAATCCTCCCCGCCGGGCGTAGGCTTTCGGCAGAAGGGAGGTCCGATCATGAATCTGGAGCAACTGCGGATGTTTTTCGGATGGTGCACGATCTTCAACGCGGGCCTGCTGCTGCTGTCCTCGCTGCTGCTGATGCTGGCCGGCGACTGGGTCGCCCGCCTGCATGGCCGCTGGTTTCCCATGCCCCGCGAGGCCTTTACCCGGCAGTTTTACCAGTACCTCGGCTGGTGGAAGATCCTGATTATCGGCTTCAATCTGGTCCCTTGGCTGGCGCTGGTCCTGATGACCTGACCCCCGAACTTCTGGGCTGATTTTTCCGCCGGGTTCTGGCAATCTGCCGTACATGAACCCGTTGCCCCCGTCCGTCCGAACGCTGCCAGGTCCGCCATGGCCGCGGGCATGACGCTGGGCGAAATGGCCAAGGCCCTCCACCGGCCGGCGGTCTATCTGCTGGGCCTGCAAAAGCGCATGGACCTTCCCGTGCTGGAGGGCGCCGCCTACTCCCCCGCCTACTTCGCCCTGCTGCGCAAAATCGTCCACCTGACCCTGCTGGGCGTCGCGGAAAAGGACCTGCTCGACCTCTGGCGGACGGAAAAGCATCTGTTGCAGCTCCTGCACCTGGATGCCACCGGCTCGCCCACGTGGTATCTCGACGAATGCACGCGCGTGCGCCACTCCGACCGCCGCCTTCTGCTGACCAATCAGGACCTCGGCCCGGAATTCAAGGCCCGCATCCTGCAGCCGCAGCTCGACTTCGAAGCCCGCCCCCGCGGGCTGTTCTCCCACAAGGAAGCCGGCGACGACGCCCGCCGCGTCCTGGAGCGCTATCTCGAGCTGCTCGGCCGCCTCCAGGCCGTCGCCGCCGCCGAAGCCGCGCAGCTTCGCAACGCCCTGCGCTGGCTGCCCCGCCTCGGTTCGGCCCGCCGAACCTGACGCGGGTTGCGGCGCTCCTCCCCCTCGAAAATCCGGATTTTCCACGCCATGGAAAATTTTTGTGGTAGTTTTCCACGCTATGGAAAACATTTTTCCACACCATGGAAAATCCGGATCCCGCGCGGAATGGCGGCGTCTGCTCGCCGCCCGGGGCCCGGCGCAGGACGCGCTGTTTGCCCGGGCCGACGCCGTGCGCCGGGCGCATTGCGGCGATGCCGTCCCCGTCCGCGCCATCCTGGAGTTTTCCAATGCCTGCGCCAACGACTGCCTCTACTGCGGCATCCGCGCCTCCAACCCCCTCCCCGCCCGCTACCGGATGACGCCTGACGAGATTCTCGCCGCCGTCCGCGGCATTGCCGCCGCCGGAACCGCCGGCACGGTCGTCTTGCAGTCCGGCGAAACCCCCGGCCCGGCCGATGACGATCTTGCCGCCCTGCTGCGGCGGATCAAGACCGAATTCCCGGCGCTGGCCATCACGCTGTCCGTCGGCAACCGCCCGCGCGACGTCTATGCCCGCTGGCGCGATGCGGGCATGGATCGCTACCTGCTGCGCTTCGAAACCTCCGATCCGGACCTCTTTGCCCGCCTGCATCCCGGCAGCACGCTGGCCGACCGCCTGCGCTGCCTGCGCGACCTGCAGGCGCTGGGCGTGCAGACCGGCGGCGGCTTCATGATCGGCCTGCCCGGCGAAACCCCCGACACCCTCGCCGGCAACATCCTCCTTTGCCGGGAGTTCGATTTCGACATGATCGGCATCGGCCCCTTCATTCCCTGCCCCGGCACCCCGCGAAAACGAGTCCAACGCCTACGCCGGCGATCCCGACCTGTTTTCCGCGCCATCGCCGTCCTGCGCCTGGCCTGTCCCCGACGCCCGCACGACCGCCTTCGATGCGCTGTTTCCCGACGGGCGCGACCGCGCGCTCCGATGCGGCTCCAACGTCTTCGCTAGCAACGCCACCCCAACCGTTCCGCCGCGACTACCAGCTCTATCCCGGCAAGCCCTGCGTGGACGAAGAGGCCGCCGACTGCGCGCTGCACCCGGGCCCTTACCGCGCCCTCGGCCGCCCCGTCGCCCCGGCCCCGGCCATTCCTCAAGAAACCCGGACGATAATCCGGACGCCCGGCGGCCGGGGCGCGGACGGGCGGGATCAATCTTCCGCGGACGGTTCGGGCGGCTCCGGCGCCCACAGGCTCCCGAACGCGCCCGCAACCGGCAGCGGCTCGCCCTCTTCATCCACCAGGGTGCCGTCGCGGCACAGGATCCACACCTTTCGCCCGTACGGCCCTTTGCAGTGAACCCAGCCGTTCTTCTCGCCCATGAACGCCATCCGCCGGCCCTTGGGCACATGGGCCCCCGGCCAGAATGTCCACAGGGTCGGCTTCCGGAAAATCCGCGTGCGGGGACGGTCGGCGCGCACCCAGACCGGTCCCTCCGCCCGGACCGGCGGCAGGGTCGCCACCAGATCGCGGTACACATGAAACGCCAGAATATCCAGCTGGTCGCCGCGCGAATCGCGCCAGATCTGGTACAGCAGGGTCGGAATAGACATCGGATCAATCGTCAGCGGCAGGGAATAGCTGCGGGAGCGGCGCTCCGCGCTCCACAGCAGCGCGTCGTCCTTCGTGGACCGCAGTTCGACATGGGTGGCCAGCCCCAGGGTGGAAAACACCACGGCATACAGCCGGCCGTAGCCGCGGGTGATGCCCAGCACATAGGCATCCGCCTGCCAGTCTTTCCGCGCGCCCCTCACCCATTCCCGGAAGATCCGGCTGCCGCCTTCCGGACAGCCCGTCAGCTCCTTCCAGTCCAGAAAGCTCGTCACGCCCACGACATCCAGCCAGCGAACGGTCTCCGTGAACTGCTGCAGGAGCCCGTGCGCGGGCGCCTCCTCGCCGGCCAGCAGCCGGCGGTCCAGCGCGTGCAGATCCACGTCTTCGAAGTCCCGGATGCAGAAGTGCTGGTAGAAGGCGATGCGGCAGGTCTGCGCCCGCTCCAGGTTGGCCGCGGTCAGCCGGCGGGTCGCGAACGGAAACACCGCCACGCGCCGCGGGGACCGCTCATAATACTCCGGGGTGACCGTGTAGGCCGGCTCCGTGAAGCGCGCCCGGTAGGCCGTCAGCGACGAGCACCCCGATACCAGCAGGACCAGTGCCAGCCCTGAAACCCGCCGCCATGTGGAGCGTCCTGCCATGCCCCGATCCTACGGCGCGAAACGGGCCGCCGGCAAGCCCCGCCTTTGCCGGCGGCAGGCGCAGCTGCAGTTTCCAATCTGGTCAATCCTTCTGCGGCCGTTTGGCTGTTCCGGCCCAAAGCGGCGTCATGCCGCCGCACTCCAAACCGATCCCCTTCCCTGTGAACCTCTGTGCCCTCTGTGGTGAATATTCTTCCCCCTTTCATGCTTTTCGAGCTTTTGGCGTGTTTCGTAGTTTTTCCCTTCCCCATTCGTCCCGACCCTCCAAGAGGCCGGGATTCGCAGTTGCCTGTCCCGGCTGTTCGATCCCTGCCTCCTCTACCCCATTCGTGTGATTCGCTCTATTCATAGTTGCGCTGTTGGCTGTTCCGGCGGGCGGATGGATTTTCTCCGCCGCCGCTTGACATCCCCCGGCCCGCGTGGTTGAGTATCCCGCATGAACGGCAAGGAGTTCTATTTCGGCTTCATCTTTAGGTCGCCGGACGCACGGTCCGGATCGGCCCGGTGAGCCATCGCCCCGGGACTCCTTCCGAAAACCGCGTGTCCGGCGAAACGGATGCGCGGATTTTTTTTGCCGATCCGCCCGGCCCCCAGAACACGGACCTCTAACCCCAAAGCCTCAACATGATCATCGTATTGAAACGAAACAGCAGCGATACCGACGTGGCCACCGTCAGCGACATGGTGGCCTCCCTGCGCTACCAGCCCCGCGTCATCCGCGGCACCGAACAGACGGTGGTGGCCTGCATCGGCGACGAACTCAGCCACCAGTCCCTCGAGGTGCTGCGCAACCTGCCGGCCGTCGAATCGGTCTTTCCGGTCCAGAAGAAGTTCAAGCTGGTCTCGCGCGAATACCATCCGAACGACTCGGTGGTGGAGGTCCGCGGCGTGAAGATCGGCGGCGGGCACATGGAAATCATTGCCGGCCCGTGCGCCATCGAATCCTATGACCAGTTCCGCACGGCCGTCCGCGACCTGACCGCCTGCGGCATCCGGATCCTCCGGGCCATGCCGTTCAAGCCCCGGACGTCGCCCTACGACTTCCAGGGCCTCAAGCAGGACGGGCTGCAGATCATGCGCGACATCCGCCAGGAATTCGATGTCGCCATGGTCTCGGAAGTGCCCGGCCCCGACAAGATCGAGCCGCTGCTGGAGCTGACCGACATGTTCCAGATCGGCGCGCGCAACGCCCAGAACTACGACCTGCTCGAGCAGATCGCCAAGGCGGGCAAGCCGGTGCTGCTGAAACGCGGGCTCGCCAGCACGGTCGAAGAGTGGCTCACCGCCGCCGAATATCTCATCGTGAACAACTGTCCGCAGGTGATCCTGTGCGAACGCGGTCTGCGGTCGTTCGACCCCAGCACCCGCAACCTGCTGGATCTGGGCGCCGTGGCCGTGGCCCGCCAGCTGTCGCACCTGCCCATCCTCGTGGACCCCTCCCACGCCGCCGGCGCGCGCCGCCTGGTTCCCGCCCTGGCCCGCGCCGGCATCGCCGTCGGTGCCGACGGGCTGATCGTCGAAGCCCATCCCGACCCGATCAACGCCTTCAGCGACGCCCCCCAGCAGCTGGAAACCGGGAAATTCCAGGCCTTTCTCGACGACCTGGCGCCGTGGATCGAACTGGCCCGGAAGGAACGCCGGCGGCCCGAACCCGCCTGATACAGAAAGGCCGTCCCATGCCCCCCCCCATCCTGTATCTCGGCCCCGAAGGCACCCATTCGCATGACGCCGCCCGGCGGCGCTTCGGCGCCCGGGCCCGCCTGCTGCCCTGCCTGTCGCACTACGAAATCTTCGCCCGGCTCTGTGCCGCGCGCGGCCGGATCCGGCCCCTGGCGGTCGTCCCGGTGGAGAATTCCAGCGAAGGCCCCGTCACCCAGACGCTCGATCAGCTGGCCCATCATCCGCGGGTCACGATTCTGGACAGCTTCTCGCTGCCGGTGCAGCAGCACCTGCTGGCCCGCCCGGGAACCACCCTGGCCCGCATCCGCCGCGTGTGCAGCCATCCCCAGGCCCTCGGCCAGTGCCGCGCCACGCTGGCGCGCCTGCTGCCCAAGGCCGAGCTGGTCGCCGAAGCCAGCACGTCCGCCGCGGCCCGCCGCGCCGCCCAGGAGGACGGAACAGCCGCCATCGCCTCGGAGACCGCCGCCAAACTGCACGGCCTGGCCATTCTGCAAGCCGACGTGCAGGACGGCGGCGAAAACGTCACGCGGTTCTTCACGCTGGCCGCCGATGCCGCCGCCCGCCCCCGGCGCGCCAAAGGCGCCGAGCTGCGCTCGCTGATCCACCTGGTCATCGGCAACCGCCCCGGCGCCCTGCTGCATGTCCTGGCCCCGTTCGACGCCTCCGGCGTCAACCTGACCTTCATCCAGAGCCGCCCGCTGCCCGGACGCCCCTGGGAGTACGGGTTTTTCATCGAAGCGGTCACGGACTGGAAATCCGCGCCGGCCCGCGCCGCATGGAAGATGGTCTGCGCGCTCTCCGAATCCGGCCGCAAGATCGGCACCTA
>JAXGNL010000008.1:0-72063 GCA_040768005.1 Kiritimatiellia bacterium | reverse complement strand
GATCGGCTACGACATCTACGATCCGGCCACGAATCCGGCCCCCGTCTGGCCGTCCTATCCGATGGCGTTCAGCAACCACTACGTCTATACGAACGCCGGCGTCACCAGCCGCCTCAGCACCTTCACCTACGTGGTGGACAGCGGCCTGACCAACGGCTACGTGATGAAGTACTACATCGCCGCCAGCAACGGCACCGCCGTGCTCTACGCCAACAACAACGGCGACAATTATTCCGTCGTCGTCCAGGACTGGCCGGCTGTTCCCGCCGATGTGGTCATCAGCACGCCCGACTCGACCACGCAGGCGTCCGAGCTCACCGTGGCGGGCACTGCCGGCGCGAACCTGGCCGGCAGCCTGTACTGGACCAACGCCCTGACCGGCGATTCCGGCACGTTTGATCTGGCCGGCTACTGGAGCGTGCCGGTCCCGCTCAACGTCGGCACCAACGCCGTCACCATCTACGGCTACGAAGCCGGCAATGTGGAAACCACGGCCATGGACAGCGCGGCCAACTACGCGACGTGGTCGGACGGCGACAACCAGGGCACGGGATTCGGGGTCTGGAGCTTAACCGGAGTTGAAGGCTTTGCTGGCCAGTTCCTGGCCACGGACAACGCCACCTGCGATCTGACCAAGCCCGCTTTCGGAATGTGGGCGCATTCTGAAAATACCTCCGAGGTCTTCCGCCCGTTCGGCGCCGCGCTGGCCGTGGGCGATACGTTCTCTATCGCCATCGACAACGGCAGCATCGATAACGGTCACAGTGCCGGCATCGGCCTGCAAACGGCCGGAGGGGATAACCTCTGGGAATTTTACTTTGTAGGCGGCGATTCCACCTATACGATGAACGGCGGCGCAACGGACATCGGCTTTACGAGCGGCGGCCTTACGATTGAATTCACCCTGACCTCTGCCAGTACGTATAGCGCCGTTATCACGCCGTTGGCTGGCTCTGCACGCACGTATACAGGCTCGTTTTCGGGTACGATTGCCCGTTTCCACGCGTGGCATTACTCGGCCAGCGGCGGTGAAGACTACAACTTCTACTTCAACGACCTGAAGATCACCTCCGAAACCCTGGGCGACCTGAAGCAGGATTCCGTGACGCTCACGCGAGAGGATGACGGGAATCCGCGGATCGAATACACCGGGGCGCGGTCGCTGACGCTGGGCGACGCGGGGGCGGCGTTCGACCTGGACTTCAGCCTGGCGAACGCGACGGCGGCCAGCTGGAGCGCGGCGCTGACGACCGTGGGCGGTTCGCACGTGCAGTCGTGGTCCGGCGTCGCCGGCGCGACCTGGGACTGGACCTGGACGGCCTATGCGGCCGGTTCGTGGCGGCTGCGGGTGACCGCCCATGATGCCGGGGGCGATCCCATCACCAATGCCGCGGTCGTGCTGACGGCCGCCGAGAGCAACACCTACACGCTGGGCAACACCTGGCACTGCCCGACCAACCGCGAGCCGTACGAGGACAAGTACATGCGCCACCCCGTGCAGCCGGGCGAGAGCGACACCATCGAAATCTTCGTCGGCAACTACCATCCCCAGGGCGACATGACCGGCGGCTCCCTGTACTACCGCTACGGCACGAGCGGGGTGTGGAGCAGTTCCGCCCTGGCGTGGGCCACCAACACGAACGACGACAACAACCGGTTCTTCGTCGGCACCCAGGTGGTGCCCGGCGGGCAGGCCGGCGGCGTGTTCCAGTACTACCTGAAGGTGGAATACACCAACGACGTGTCGCCGATCACCACCTTTGTGGCGATGGATCCCGAGCAGTCCGCGATGTACAAGCTGTTCAAGCGCGAGGCCGCGGCCCAGGCCACTCCGTTCGAGGTGGGCATCAAGGACACGGAAGGCGAGGAACCCGGCTACATCTGGCACGGCGGCGACATCACCGCGGCCGGCGCGGCCAGCGTCCAGATCGGCGCCAAGATCGGCTATGTCAAGGACGGCGTGAAATGGGCCGACGAAGCTGTCGTGCGCTACCGCGTGCGGCTGGAGGACGAAAGCGTGCCGCTGGTCCGCGGCGTGACCCGCATCGAAAAATCCGAGCGTTCGATCCGTTCCTGGAGCGCGCTGACCAACCAGGTCAGCATGGTCTATGACGGGGAGATCGAGGATCCCAGCCCGAACGGCAACGCGATGCGGTGGGTGGCCAACCTCACCGACAGCAACCTGCTCGACGAGCGGGCGGTGCTGGTGTACGAAATCTACGCCCGCGGCAGCAACGATGTCTGGCGGCAGGCGGAGTACAATGCCGGGGGCGGGGCCTCGACCTTCGAGTTCCGCCTGTGGTCCGACGGCTCCGGCGACCTCCAGGTCCGCGGCGCCACCCGCGACTACGACAGCGGCTGGATGGCCGCCGACTACACGACGACCAAGTACTTCATCGACGAGGCCGATCCGGACGACGTGGTGACGCTGCAGGTCCGCTACAACGCCCCTGCCAACGCCCAGAAGGTGGAACTGTTCACCAACGTGGGGCGGCGCGACCACGCCGACGACGACATGAACGGCGACGGCTGGCCCGACGGCATCATTCCCCCGGACGGCGACACCATCACGGCCGAGACCACCTATGACGTGGATGCCGGCTACTGGCAGGCCGTTCCGATGACGCTGGGGGCGGGCGCGTGGGAGAAGACACTGACGGTGGACAAGTGCGGCGCCTACCGCCTGTCCGCGCGCTTCATGGCCGCCGGCGAAACCAACGGCAACTGGACGTGGTACTCCGAAGGGCCCGAAGGCGCCGTGCGCCGCGACCACGCCGTCGTCATCTCGCCGCGCAAAGCGCTCGCCCAGACGATGTACGAGCTCAATGTCTTCACCATCAAGGCCACCAACACCGAACAGTCCGGCCGCGGCACCTTCGAAAAGCTGTCGGAGAAGCTTCTCGGCGGCGGCGACTTCGACGAGTTCAGCCTGGAATACCTCAACAAGCTGAACGTGAACTGCCTGTGGT
Organism: Kiritimatiellia bacterium; assembly: GCA_040768005.1. Lineage (GTDB taxonomy): Bacteria > Verrucomicrobiota > Kiritimatiellia > CAIQIC01 > Lenti-01 > JAAZFE01. The sequence goes on along the minus strand of JAXGNL010000008.1, from coordinate 69,094 downwards.
TCCAGCCGATCCATCCGTCCGGCGGCGAGCGGGTCGAGAACGATCCGGCCACTGGCCAGCGCTACTGGCCCGGCAGCCCCTACGGCACGAAGAACTACTTCTCCGTGAATCCCGACATGTCCGACGCCGCGGACGAGGCGTCTGCCGTGGCGGCGTTCACGAACTTCGTGCGCCTGTGCGACCGGGCCCGGGGCGAGACGATGGATCCGGGCGCCCGCGAGCTGAACACGATCAACGTGATGCTCGACGGCGTGATGAACCACACGAGCTGGGACGCCATCTACGGCGCGGGGCTGGCCTGGGCCACCAACGGCCTCGGCGCGGCCGCCATGGCCGAGTTGACCAACGCCTACGGCGACCTGTCCACGCTCCTGCCCGAAGGCCGCATCGCCACCACCGGCCAGATGGGCATCAACTGGTACTCCTGCACCACCAACTACGCCATGCCGGCGACCTATTACACCAACGCCCGGACCAACGACATCGGCGTCGCGCCCGAGCGGGTGGACTTCGGCAAGTGGGACGACGTGGCCGAGCTGCTCTACGGCAACTATTCCACCATGATCCGGTTCGACGACCGCACCGAGGAGCAGAAGGCCAGCGGCGAGCTGACCGAGGAAACCAGCCGGATGTACAACGAAGACGACCAGTACTACTACGACCAGATGCTGCCGGCGACCAAGCTGCTGTGGAAGTACATGGCCGGCTATCCGGAATTCTGGATCAAGCAGACCGGCCACGGCGGCGCCAACCAGCCGGGTGCGGTGGACGGCAACGGCGTGCTGCTGGACGACTACGGCATCGACGGCCTGCGCTGCGACTACGCGCAGGGCCTGCCCAGCCAGTTCTGGGAATACCTGATCAACCGCACGCGCTCCGTGAAATGGAACTTCCTGTTCATGGCCGAATCGCTCGACGGCGGTCTCGTCGGCAAGCGCTCGAACCGCCACTTCGACATCCTGAACGAAAACATGGTCTTCCGCTTCACGCAGGAAAAGATCAGCGAACCTGCGCCCCTGCAGGCTGCGCTGGAAGAGCGCCGCGCGCTCTACGGCAACGGCATCATCCTGCTGAACCTGACCAGCCACGACGAACCGCTGCCCTTCGGCGATCCCTGGGCCACCGCGTCGCGCTACGCGATGGTCTCCGCCATCGACGGCGTGCCCATGCTGCTCTACGGCCAGGAACACGCCATCAGCCCCTACGCCGGGACCAACGACACCATCAACGCCTGGAAGGGCTTCTACCACTTCGAGCAGAACTTCGGGAAGTGGATCCCCCACTTCAAGAAGTGGAACCAGATGTACGTATGGGACGATCCGTGCTACACCAACGGCACCTTCCGCGATTCGCGGGCGATGGCGCAGTTCTACGCGCGTGTCAACCAGGCGCGCCTGGCCAGCCCGGCCCTGCGCAGCAAGAACCGCTGGTTCCTGAACGACAATCCGCGCATGATGACGGTGGCCAAGTGGGAAGAGGAGGGGGCCAATCCCAACATCCGCGATTCAGTGATCGTCAGCGTGCTGTTCATGAACGAAACCGGCGACACGGACGGCCTGACCGGCAACGCCCAGACCTATGACCTCTCACCCTTCGCCGACAAGCTGGGGCTGGAGGACCGGGCCGACCGCTTGTACAACATCCGCAACCTGGCCGCGGCCGACACCAATGCGCTGATCTGGCCCACGGCCAAGGCCGGTTCGGAAATCATCACGAACTTCTACATCGGCCTGGACGGCGGCGTGGACACCGGCGTGGAATCGCCGGACATGGTCTGGGCCGACGGCGCGGTGGTGCAGTACCTGCAGTTCGTGGACGTGACCGACTATCCGGCTCCGGTGTTCCAGGTCGGCGCCATCCCCGCGGACAAGGAAGAAGGCGAAGCGGTGGCCGTCTCCGTGACGGCCACGGGCGACGGCGAGCCGGTCGTGACCCTGACCAATTCGCCCGCCGCCTTCGTTTCCACCTATGAGAACGGCACGCTGTCCTTCACGTCCGCGGACGACGGGACCTTCACGTTCTACTTCCTCGCACAGAACCAGCGCAATGACGCCTTCGCCACGACGAACTTCAGCGTGACGATTCTGCCCGGCAGCGGCGGCGAAACGCAGGAAGTGGCCATTGCCGAGATCAGCAACGTGACGACGGCCGGCGGCCAGTTCGGCTTCCGCGCCACGCTGGCGGACCTGCCGCCCTCGGTGACCAGCCTGCCGGTCTATACGGCCACCACCATCACCAACGGCGCCTGGAACTGGACGCTGTCCACCAATGTCCCGGTGGCGGAAGGCCAGGCCGACGTGGAACTGCCGGTCGAAGACAAGTGCATGATCAGCCTCGGCAAGCCCCCGGGCGTGGACTGATCCCGCGCCGCCCCCGGTGGATGTCCGCCGGGGGCGTTTGCATCAGGAGTTGCCCCCGCCTCCCGCGGCCGGCGGGAAGGCGGGGGAGGGGGGCGATTCGGTTTCCGAAAGGCGGGAGGTCATGGTCGCCCGCCGGCAAACGGGTCCCCACTTTGTTTGCATCCTACTCCTACTCGTAATCCAATCCCATAAAGCAGGTTTCATCATGCTATAGCCGCTCCATACCCCCGACGGGGTCCCTCCACCGGCGGGCAGGCAGTCGGGGGCTCCAAAGACAAGGATTCACTGGCTGGTTGGAGCCGGGACGACCCCGTCCCGGTCTGTTTGGAGTCTGGTTGGAGCCGGGACAGCCTGTCCGCCGCAACCTTGGTGGAGGCGAAACCCCGTCCCGGTCGAATTCTGCGGCTACAGAATACATGAAGATGTTCTAATCCAATCAACTGCCATCGGGAGCTGGGCGAGTACGAGCAGGAGTACGATTGCGAGTTAAGATTACGATTACGAGTAAGAGTATGATTACGAGTAGGAGTACAATTAGGAGCAGGACAAAGAGGGGGATTCGGAGGGGACGGGGGGAGTCCCCGTATTGAACCCATGAAAAAGCCGGAGGGCGGGGTGCCCTCCGGCGTGCGGCCGACCAGAAGACCGGTCAGTCTTCGATGGCCTCCATGGGGGCGGGTTCGTCGATGGTTTCGGCGGGGGCGAACAGATCCTTCTCCGCTTCTTCCTCGTCTTCTTCCATTCCCCAGTCGTCCGCTTCATCCGCGTCCATCTCCCCGTCGCCGGTTTCGGCTTCGTCCAACTCCTGGAAATCGTAGCCTTCTTCTTCCAGTTCGCGCTGGAATTTCTCCATCTGGGCCTGCTGGGCGGCGGCGGCGCGCTGCTGGGCTTCCCGGGCCTTTTGGGCGATGGCGCCGAGGTCGTCGAGGCCGAAGCGCATGCGGGCGCGGATGCCGTTGGGCGAGCGATAGGAGAGCCAGGAGAGGTTGCCGCGGCCCGCGGGGATGGCCTGGGCCATCTCCTCGCCGGTCACGGAATCCAGCAGGCCGAGATATTCGCGCAGGCCGTCAAACACCGCGGCATGGGCCATTTCCGCCAGGCCCGCATCCGGGCGGGGGAAGAAGGCTTTCCAGGCATCGAGGTCCGAGATCGGGGCGGCTGCGCCGTCGAGGGCGCGGTCCACCAGCTGGTCGGTGATGTCGGAGCCGCCGATGCCCACCAGCACGCCGTCCGGCAGCCAGGCCTGTTCGATGCCGAGTTCCAGCGTGCGGCCTTCGGGCCAGATTTTCGCCATGTCCGGGCCGGCCGTGAGGCGGTAGGTCATACGGTCAACGGGGATTTCCCGGTATTCGCGGGATTCTCCGGCGACCAGTTCGAACGTGAAGGGCTGGGAGGGGGCGGTGGCCATCGAGGCCTGGAACAGGTTGTTGGCGGCGCCGATCATCCGGGCATTCAGCCCGCGCAGCGCAGCGGGATTCCGGACCGACAGGTATTCGGCCATGCGCAGGGGGGCTTCCCGGGTGGGGGGCAGCACGGCCAGGCCGAAATCGCTGCCGGAGTTTTCCCAGTAGGCCTTGAGGGATTCCAGGTAGTCGGTCATGGAGTCCGCGGGCATCTGGCGGCCCATGATGCCCAGCAGCTGTTCCATATAGCGGAAATAGGGTTCCCGGATCAGCGACAGGTCGCCGAGGTGGGCGGCGGCGGAAAAGATCGCGCCGGGGAGATTGGCCACCCCGGTGGCCGGGGAGGGGGACTCGATCGTGGCGACCCAGCGGGCCAGGCGGCTGCCGGCCACCGGGGTCATGTCCACGTGCAGGAGGAGGTGGCCATCGCCCACGCCGATGCCCTCGGCGAACGACTGGATCTGGCGTCCGACGGCCAGATAGCCTTCGATGTACAGCCGGCCCATGGCGGCGGCATCACCGGCCTCGTCGGGGACGGCTTCAAAGGCCTCTTGCATCTGGGCGGCCAGGCGGTCGCCGTAGGCTTCCACGAGGGCGGCGGGGTGAACCTGGACGGCGGCGACGCCTTCAACCGGCAGGATGGCCGGCAGGGCGGCGGCGGCTTCGGCGGCCGCGCGCACGTCGCGGGCGGTCTGGGCGGCCAGCAGGGTGCGCTCGCCTTTCAGGGCGTAGGCTTCCGTCCACAGGGAGAACTGGCCGGCCGGGGCGGCCAGATGGATCAGGCCGTCCGTGGTTTCGCTGTCGCTGGACCAGCCGGAATCGGCGAGCGCGGACAGATAGGCGCTGCCGTCGTCGGGCACCGGCAGCTGAAGCACCAGGGCGCCGGCGGGGGTGTCGTTGTCCATCCACAGGGCCCGGATCGTGCCGTTGGGCTCCAGGCCCACGCCGGCCGGCGAACCCAGCAGGCCGTTCACGCCCATGGTAATGACTTCCCGGGGCACGGGCTGGCCGACGGCCTGGCTCAGTTCCAGGACCGCTCCGGCGACATTGTCCATGCCGCGGATTTCCAGCACGCCCAGCACGCCGGCTCCGGCGGGGGACAGAACCGCCAGGCACAGGCAGGCGGACAGCATCAACGCGAATTTCGATTTCATCGGCAGACCTCCAGGGGTTGTCTTTCTCATTCGCCGGCGAGCCTAGCGGGTGTTCGGCCCGATGAAAAGATAAAATCCGACTAGGGCGATAGGGCGCATCTACGATTATGAAGTCATGCAGTGACATTTTACCGGTCATGTCGAGCGAAGTCGAGACATCTCGGGCCCGGCCTGCGGGACCCGGCTGAGATCCCTCGACTCCGCTCGGGATGACAGCCGTACAGCCTGTTGTTTCGCGGCACACGGCTCCTGCCGCGTGCGGTTGGGTGGATCCGCGCGGGACGTGAGCCCCGCGCGACGAGGGCCAATCCTGGCGTCGCAGATGCGCCCAATCCGACACCCCGTGCGAAAAAAGACTTGCCAGATGAACAGGAGTTCAGTTATATGGAGGCAGAATAACCACCCAACCGGAGGATAATGCCATGCCCCGCGTACTCGATTTGGAAAGCCGGATTCGCCAGCTGCGCCGGTTCTGGCGCGACGAGCGCCGCGCGCCGACCTTTGCCGAGATGCTCGATCTGTTCGGCTACCGGTCCAAGAACGCCGTGTTCGGGGTGCTGAACCGGCTGGAGGAGCATGGGTACGTGATCAAGGACGCCAACGGCCGTCTGGCGCTGCTGCCCAAGCTGACGGGGACGGTCCGCCTGCTGGGGTCCATCGCCGCCGGCTTTCCGACCCAGGAGGAGCAGCAGGACGCCGAAGCCATCACGCTGGACGACTACCTGGTGAAGAATCCGGACAACACCTTCATGCTGACGGTGCGCGGGGACTCGATGATCGACGCCGGCATCATGCCGGGCGATCTGGTGCTGGTGGAAAAGGGCCCCCGGCCCAACCTGAACGATATTGTCGTCGCCCGGGTGGATGACGAGTGGACGCTGAAGTACTACATGCGCGACAAGGCCGGCGTGCGGCTCGATCCCGCCAATCCCAAGTACCACTTCATCCGCCCGAAGCATTCGCTGGAAATCGGCGGCATTGTCCGCGCCGTCATCCGCAAGTACTGAGCCGGATTCCCGGCGGCCCGCCGGGGGAGGGAGGGCGAAAAATCCGGATTTTCCACGGCGTGGAAAAAACGGTTCGGGATTTTCCACGGTATGGAAAAATTTTCGCGCCGTTTTCCACGCCATGGAAAACTTTTTTCCACGGTGTGGAAAATCCAGAAAGACCCCCATGGCCTTGTGCCGGGGGTGAATCAGGTCGCTGTGGAATGCCGGATCAACGTCCCAACCCGATGGTCCCTGCCCCCCCCGCGCGCGCTTGCGCTACGGGAAGCGCAGTTCGGCGAGGGTCTGGAGGCGCCGGATGATGGGGAGGTGCTGGGTGCAGCGGGTTTCGCAGAGGCCGCACTGGACGCAGCGGGCGGCGCCGTCGGGGGTCAGTCCCCAATGCAGGCGAAACCGGTCGCGGATGTCGTCGGGAGAGGCGCCGAGCTGGATCCGGTTGTGAATATCCATGTATTGCGGAATGGGGATGTCCTGCGGGCAGGGCAGGCAGTAGCCGCAGCCGGTGCACATTTCGTTGAAGCCGCGTTCGATGTTCGCGCGAAGGGTTTCCAGGTGGTCCGGGGGGCGGGGGGTGAAGTCGTGCAGGGCGTTCACGGCGGCCTCGAGTTCATGGAGGGCGCTGAATCCGACGAGGGCGGTGGTGACGGCGGGGTCGGAGACGAGGAAGCGCAGGGCGGCGGTGACGACATCGGGGTCGCCGGGGGCCCGGATGAAGTCGAAGACGTCCGGATGTTGGGGGATGAGGCCGCCGCCGAGGGGATTCATGGCCACGACGCCTTTGCGCAGGCGGGCGGCGGCTTCGACGCCTTCGCGGCGGTACGGGAAGTTGATGGCGCAGTAGCCCAGGGTGACGAGATCAATCTCCGGATGGTCGGCCAGGAGGCGGGCGGCATCGGGCCCGCGCATATGGGTGGAGACGCAGACGTGTTCGATCAGGCCTTCGTCGCGGGCGCGGAGGGCGGCGGCGAGCGCCCCGCCGTCCACCCGCTGCCGCCAGTCGGCGGGATCCATCACGCACCAGAGGTGGAAGAAGGCGATCCGGTCGAGGCCCAGGCGGGCCAGCGACCGCTCGAGGCTGCGGCGGAATCCGTCGCCGTCGGGTTTCGAGCATTTGGAGGAGACATACAGCGGCAGGGGCGAGTCGGGCATCGTGCGCAGGGCCTCGCCGAAAATGTCTTCGCTGCGGTCGTCGCAGTAGAACGGGGCGGTGTCGAAGTAGGTGATGCCGGCGCGGCGGGCGGCGTGCAGCAGTTCGATGGCCTTGTCCGGCCGGCGGGGGTCGGGCAGGCGCATGCCGCCGAATCCGATTGCCGACAACTGTTTGCCGGTTGCGCCGCAGGGTTTGAACATCATAACATCCTCATCAAAACCGGTTTCGATGCTTGACGATATCCCGGGGGAAAGGGTAAGAACAAGTCATGAATCTGCAATCGCGTTCATCGGTTGGGCGTCCGGGATTTCGGGGGATGGGGCCGGGCGCGGGAGCGGGGCTTCGGATGGCACTGGTCGCGGCCCTGCTGGCGGGGACGGCGGCGACGGTGCGGGCGGGGGTGGACGAGGACCTGGAGTTTGCGTCGGGGCTGATCAGCTTTGAACCGTCGTTTCCGGATTTCGCCCGCAAGGTGGTGGATGCCATACTGCTGAAGGATCCGGGGCAGCGCGACCGCACCAAGGTCGTCGAGGCCGAAATCCTGATCAAGGGGCGCAAGTTCGACGAGGCGGAGGCGCTGGTGCGGGAGATGGGGATGTCCAATCCGCAGGCGCAGGCCATCAGCCTGGCCCTGGGGAAGAATTATTTCGCGATCGGGGAGACGGACAAGGCGCGCGCGCTGTACGATGATTTCTTCAAGCTGTACGAGGGGAAGGCGCCGACGGACAAGGACGTGATGCTGCGCTACCGCGACGCGGCCTACCAGTACGCGCAGATGAAGGAAATGATCGGCGACTACGAAGGGGCGGCGGTCAGCTACAAGCGGGTCGAGGACATCACGGAATCGCCGGACCTGAAGCGCTCGATGATCCTGGCGCGGGCGCAGGCGCTGGTGAAGGCGGCGGAAAAGAAGTCCGGCGACGAGAAGAACAAGCTGCTCGAGGAAGTGCTGAAGCTGTGCGAAACCCTGCAGTGGGGCGGGCTGGATCTGCAGTTCGTGGATTCCATCGTGATCATGGCCAATGTCGAGCTGGCGCGGGGCAATCCCGAGGGCGCGCGCAAGGTGCTGATGAGCCACATGGACATCATCAAGCCGATTGACGAGACGCTGAAGGAGCTGGGGATGCCGATGCGGGAGAGCCCGATGGCGGGGGCGCGCTCCCTGCTGGGGCGCCTGTGGAAGGAAGAGGCCGACCGCCTGGCGGGGCAGGAGGGCAAGGAGGCCGAGGCCGTGGCGGCCTACAGCAAGGCCCTGGGCGAATACTACAACGTGTTCGTGAAGTATGCCGACAGCCCCTGGGGGCCGGCGGCGGGCATGGAAGCCAAGGCCATCAAGGACATCCTGGAAACGACCTACGGCAAGACGGTCAAGATCGACCTGTCCACCGTGGCGGCCAGCAAGCTGGCGGGGACGGAATTCATGATGGCGGACAATCTGTTCCGCCAGAAGAAATACCAAGAGGCGTCCAAGGAATACCTGCGGGTGCTGGAGCAGTTCCCGGAGGCGGGCGATCTCTCGATCGGCGCGCTGGGCAACCTGGCCCAGTGCTACATGCACCAGAACGATCATCTCTACGCCAAGATGGTCGCGCTCTACATCGGCGAGCGGTTTGCCGGCAAGAGCGACATCCCGGCGCGGGCGCTGGTGTCGCTGGGCAAGCTGTACGAGGACGGCGGCAACGCGGAGATGGGGCTGTACATGTACAACCAGTACTTGAAGTACACGCCGAGGGATGCCCGCGCGGGCCAGATCCTGTTCTACCTGGCCCAGAAGGCCGAGCAGGCCAAGGATCAGGAAAAGGCCGATGCGTTCTACGCCAAGATCATTACCGACTATCCCCAGGACCAGAACTACACCAAGGCGCTGTCGCGGCGCGCCTGGCGGTCGTATCTGGACAAGGATTACGCCGGCGCGGTCGAGGGCATGAAGCTCTATATCGAGGAAAGCAAGGGCAGCCCGAGCCCGAACCTGGCCCAGGCGATGTTTGCGCTGGGCGATTCCTACCGGCAGACCGGCGACCTGCCCAACGCCGTCCGCCAGTTCAATGCCCTTGTCGCCGCCCTCTCTCCGGAAGGCAATCCCTACGGCCGCAGCGCGGAGGAACTGGAGCGCAACGCCAAACTGCTGGAACAGGCGCGCTTCTACCTGGCCTTCAGCCTGAGCCGGCTGCCCAGCGACGCCACCCGCAAGGCGGCCGTCGCCAAGCTCGACGAATTCCTCCAGTACCACCCGCAGTCCGCCCTGGCGCCGAAGGCCCTGAACCTCAAGGGGTCGCTCCAGATGGCCCTGAAGGATCCCGGGGCCAACGCGACCTTCGCCCGGCTGGCCCAGGAGTACCCGGACACGGATGAAGGCAAGAACGCGCAGTATGCGCGCATCAACGGGGCGCTGGAACTCGAACAGTTCGACCAGGCCCGGGAGGCGCTGGGGGCGATGCTGGCCAGCCCCGGCAGCTATTCCGAAGGCGAATTCGTCCGCGTGGGCCAGGCCATGCTGGACAAGGAACAGTGGACCGAAGCCGAGCAGGCCTTCAGCCAGGTGGTGGGCAAGACCGAAGACCGCGCCCTGCTGGAGCGCGCCCTCTACGGCATCGGCGCCGCCCGCTACGAACTGGGCCAGTATGCCGGCGCGGTGGAATCGCTCGACGACCTGATGCGGCGCTGGCCCAACTCCGCGCTGTTCTATCCGGCCAAGCTCAAGCTGGCCAGCGCCAACATGAAGCTCAACCAGCTCGCCGCCGCCAAGGTGGCCATCGGCGACATCTTCAAGTACGCGCGCGAGCCGGAAGTGGTCAACGACACCAGCCTGCTCTATGCCGAGGTGCTCAAGGCCGAAGGCGACCAGACCGGCGCGCTGGCGGCCTACAAGCGCCTGGAGTATTTCGGCGGCGGCAAGACCGAAAAGGCCCGCAAGCAGATCGAAACCGCCATTCTCGAAGGCCTGGCGCTGGCCGACGAGATGGGCCGCCATGCCGAGGTGATCGAAAGCGCGGACCGCTATCTGGAACTGTATCCCACCAGCCCCAAGGTGGGCGAAATCCGCCAGAAGCGGACCGCGGCCACCCTGAAGCTGGCGGCCGAGGTGGCGCCGACCGCGCCGGAGCAGGCCGCCCCGGCCCCGTAGGAATGTAGACAAGGGAGAAGAACAGCCATGATGACGAAACAGACACTTGCTTGGATCGGGTTGGCGGCGGCTCTGGCCGTCGGCGAGGCCTTCGCGGCTCCCTATGTCGTGCTGAAGAACGGCCGGCGCGTGGATGGCACGGCAATCCGCGCCCTCCAGAACGGCGACATCAACCTGACGACCCTCAAAGGCATCCAGACCTTTCCCAAAGGCAGCTACGTGCAGGCGGTGGCCGACAAGCCGGCCGAATTCGACCAGGCCGTGGAGGCCCTGCGGGCCGGCAAGCACGACAACGCGATCAAGCTGCTGGGCAAGATCATCACGGACTACCGGCTCCTGAACTGGGACATCGAGGCATCGAAGCTCCTGCCGCAGGCGCTCCTGGCCAAGGGCGACGCCGAGGGGGCGGTGGCGGCCTACAACAAGCTGTTCGCGCTGGCCCCCGACCTGAAAAAGACCAATGCGGACGCCGCCTGGGGCATGCGCCAGGCCATGCTGGCCGCCAAGCAGTACCCGGCGCTGGTCCGCGAACTGGATGCCGTGGCCGCCTCCGGCAGCCGGCCGGATGCCGCCCGGGCCCAGATCATGCGCGGCGACATTCAGGTGGCCCAGAACAACCTGGAACAGGCCGCGCTGGACTTCCTGCGCACCGCCATCCTGTTCATCGACGTCAAGGATCCGGCCATCCAGGGCGAAGCCCATCTCAAGGCCGCCCAGGCCCTGGAAGCCCTGCGCGATCCGCGCGCCAAGGATCTGTACCGGCGGCTGGTGGAGAAGTTTCCGTCCGCGCCCCAGGCCGCCCAGGCCCAGGCCAAGCTGTAGCCCCGAACCGATGTAGAAAACGAGCAAGGAGAAAACGACATGTCCAAGAAATCTCTAGTGGTGATTTGGATGGTGGTGTTGGCCGCCCTGGTGCTGCTGCCGGCGGTTGGCTGGGCCCAGGAAATGGTCATGGATGAGGCCGTGGCGGCCGATGCCGCGGCGGATGACGGCGGCGGCATGGGCCTGTGGTCCATCATCGCCGGGTCCGGATGGCTGGGCATCATTCTGTGGACGGCCCTGCTGGGCTGCTCCGTGGCGGCGGCCTGGCTGGCCATTGACTTCTCCATCACCGTCAACCCCAAGAAGATCATCCCCGATTCGCTGGTCAACGACGTGCGCGAGGCGATGGAACAGGGCGACGTGATGAAGGCCATGCAGCGCTGCGAGCAGGAGCCGGGCGTCCTCAGCGCCATCCTGATGGCGGGCTTCCGCAACGTGAAGGAAGGCTTCGAAGTCATTCAGGAACAGGTCGCGTCCGCCGCCGATCTCGAAAGCGAAAAGCTGATGCAGCGCGTGTCCTACCTGAACATGTGCGGCAGCATCGCCCCGATGCTCGGGCTGCTCGGAACGGTCCAGGGCATGATCGCGGCGTTCGCCAACCTCGCCACAAGCCAGGCCGGCGCCGCCCAGCAGTCCCTGCTGGCCATGAACATCGCCCAGGCCCTCTGGACCACCGCCGCCGGTCTGTGCATCGCCATCCCCGCGGTGTCGTTCTACACCTACTTCAAGAACCGGCTCTCCCGCATCATCCTGAGCATGGAAGGGCTGACCATGGATCTGATCAAGGCCCTGCGCAACGTGGAAGTCGTGGAGGAATAGGCCCCCGAGGCCGGCCGGGAGGCGCCCATGAAAAAGAACCATCCGGATGCCCAGCTGGACATGACGCCGATGATCGACGTCGTGTTCCAGCTGATCATCTTTTTCATCACCACCGTGGACATGGACCAGAAGGCCCTGCAAACCCAGGTCCGCATGGCCATGTCGCCCCACGGACCGGTCGAGGAGGTCAAGGATCCCCGCACCGTGGTCGTGGACGTGGACAGCGAGGGAATCATCTCCGTTGCGCACACCCGCCTGAACGAGGCGCAGCTCAAAACGGTTCTGTACAATGCCGTCAAGACGTCGGGTCAGAGCACGCCGCTGGTCATCCGCGGCGATACCCTGACCAAGCATGAACAGATCAAGCGCGTGATGGACATCGCCGGCAGCGTGGGCCTGTGGAAGATCCGCTTCGCCGCGCTGAAGGAAAAAGCGTCCTAGCCCAGAAGAGGAGTTTCCCATGGCCCGAAAACGCAAACGCCCGGAGCCCCCGCCTCCCGAGCTGTCCATGACGCCGATGATTGACGTCGTGTTCCAGCTGCTGATCTACTTCATCGTGACGATCAAGCCGATTGATGTCATCACCAACCTCGACGTCTTCCGGCCGGCGCCCGACAAGGACAAACCGCAAGATGCGCCGGAGCCCCAGATGGTGCGCATCGGGGTCTATCAGGACGGGTATTCGATCAATGACAACCCGGTCAGCCTCGAGGCGCTGGAGAAGGCGCTGGGCCGGCTGGCGGCGGTGGACGCCAGCCAGACGATCATGATCACGGTGTCGGCGGTGGCGGAGCACGGCAAGCTGATCCACGCGCTGGACCTGTGCGCCAAGAACGGATTGAGGAGCCTCTCGGTGGTCAGCGCATCGAACTAGCTTGTGAACGGAGATCCCCATGGATGCATCACTCAGATCGCTGCATAAAAACATTTTCGAATGGCTGGCCGGTCCGACCGGATCCGTCGTCATCCACGTCGCCCTGATCCTGGCGCTGCTGTTCCTGGTCAATCTGGCCACGAAAGAGGAGACCCCCGAGATCGAGGTCAAGGTGATCGAGGTGGACGAACAGCAGCTCGATGATCTGCTGGAGGATCTGAAGCCCCCCGAGGAGCTGCCGGATCTGGTCGAAACCATCACGCCGCCGGACGTGGACATGGACATGACCCCGCCTCCGGACGTCCAGGATTTCGCGGCGGCGCCCGTCATGGACACGGTGACCGAACTGGACATCGCGTCGGACGCCCTCAGCCCGATCATCATGAAGAATCTCTCACCCGGCAACATGAAGAACCGCAGCGGGGCGGGGCGCCAGGCGGCGATCGGCGCCTACGGCGGCAAGTGGGGGCAGTACGCCGAGGCCGCCGTGCTGCGCGCCCTGGAGTGGCTGCGCATCAACCAGAATCCCGACGGATCGTGGGGCACCGTCTCTCCGGACAAGGAAGGCTACACCGGTCTGGCCCTGCTGACCTATCTGGCCCACGGCGAAACCACGGCGTCGGAGAAATACGGGGAAACGGTCGAAAAGGCGATTCGCTACCTGATTTCGCGCCAGAACGACAAAGGCGGCTTCATTGCGCCGCCGTTCACCGGCGCCCCCAAGTGCTATGCCCACGCCATCGCCACCTACGGCATCAGCGAGGCCTACGGCATGACGCGCATCCCGTCCATCAAGCCGGTCATGGAGAAGGCGGTCCAGGTGCTGCTGGACGCCCAGAAGCACTACGATCACGGCGGCTGGCAGATGTATGCGTATGACGGCTCCAAGGGCTACGGGCAGTGGGACATCTCCCTGGCCGCCTTCTGCGCCCAGGCTCTCAAGGCCGCCTACATCGCCGGCGCGGAGAACCCCGGCCTCAAGGACGGAATGGACAAGGCCGCCCGGTTCATCATGAGCAAGCAGAAGGAAGACGGCAGTTTTCCGTATTCCAATTCCAATCCCGGCCGCCAGCCCAACATCACCGGCGCCGCCGTGCTCTCCCTGCAGCTGCTGGGATACGGCAGCGAGGCCGCCACCCGCCAGGGGCTGCAATTCCTGCGCGACGCCGATGCCAGCTGGTCGCGCCCGCCCCAGGCCCCCCTCTACGCCTGGTATTATGTCACCCAGGCCCGCTTCCATCAGGGCGGCCCCGCCTGGTCGTCCTGGAACGAAAAATGCGCCCCGACCCTCATCCGCAACCAGAACGAGGACGGCAGCTGGCTGTCGCCCGGCCTGGCGCTGACCGGCGACGGCGTGGAACGCGAATTCCGCGGCGAGGAAATCAATACCAAGGTCTATGCCACCACGCTGGCCGCGCTCTCTCTTCAGGTGTATTACCGGTTCCTGCCGACCTACCAGCCCATCGAAGACAAGGTCATTGACCAGACCTCCGAGGACGATATCACGATCGAAATCCTCTGAGGCCGGGCGTCTCCGGCGGGGGTGGACATCGGCGGGAGACCGGGGTATCCTGTCGAATGGAACAAGGAGGCGGTCATGGACAAGTCCATTCAAGCCCTGCACCGGAACATCGCGGAGTGGCTGGCGGGGCCTTCCGGCTCGATTTGCCTGCATGTCGCGCTGATCCTGGCGCTGCTGTTTCTGATCGATTTCGCCAAGGAACCCCCGGAGCCGCCCGTCATCGAGGTGACCTATCTGGAGGTGAAGGAACCCGATGTGGACCTGCCGCCGCCGGACATCGAACCGTTGGCCCAGGATACGCCGTTTGAGCCGGAGCCGACCTTCATCCAAACGGCCGATGTCCGGCCGGAATTCACCCTTGAGCCCGAAGTGTACGATTTCTCCCTGCCGGATCCCGTGCCGCGCACGCTGGAGGCGCTGGCCATCGAACAGGTGCCCAGTTCGCTGATCATGCCCAACCTGGCAGCCGCGCCCCTGCAATCCCGCCTCGGAGCGGGGGGCCATGCCGCCGCCGGCGAACGCTACGGCGGCCCGCATTGGCGGCACGCCGAGGCGGCGGTCCGGCGCGCCCTGGAGTGGCTGCGCCTCAACCAGAATCCGGACGGTTCGTGGGGCACCCAGGACCGGGAAGCCTATGCCGGGCTCGGCATCCTGACGTTTCTGGCCCATGGGGAAACCACGGCGTCGAGGAATTACGGGCAAACGGTTTCGCGTGCCCTGCGCTATCTGCTGGCGCGGCAGAACGAGGCCGGCGAGTTCGCGCGCACCGACACCACCGGCGGGACCTATTCCCAGGCCATCTGCGTCTATGCCGTCAGCGAAGCCTACGGCATGACGCGCATCCCGGCGCTGCGCCCCGCCATGGAAAAGGGCGTGCAGGTTCTGCTGGACGGACAGCAGGCCGGCGGCGGATTCGACTACCGCTTCGCCAAGGGCGGCCGCCGGGACACCTCGCTGGGCGGCTGGTGCATGCAGGCCATGAAAGCCGCGTTCATCGCCGGCGCCGGCAATCCCGGCCTCAAGAACGCCATGGATCTCGCCGCCGCGGACTTCAAATCCAGCCAGCGCGACGACGGGCGGTTTGCCTACACCGATGGGAGCAGCCACTTCACCGATTCCATCACGGCGGTGGCCGTGCTGGGCCTGCAATTGACCGGGCATCACCGCTCCCCGGCGGTGCGCCGCGGTCTCGACGCCCTGCATGCGGCCCGCTGCGACTGGCGCAATCCGCCGGCCTGGCCCATGTATGCGTGGTATTACATCTCCCAGGCCAAATTCCACCAGGGCGGCGGCAGCTGGCAGAAGTGGAACAACGAATTCGCCCCCGAATTCATCCGCAGCCAGAACGAAGACGGCAGCTGGGTGTCCGCCGGCCTGGCCCTGCGCTCCGGCATCACGGGCCGCGAAAACTATCACCCGGTCTATTCCACCACGCTGGCCGCCCTGACGCTGCAGGTGTATTACCGCCTGCTCCCGACCTTTCTCCCGGTCGAGGAGCAGCAGATCGTCGTGGAATCCTCCGACGACATTCCGATCCAGGTGCTGTAGGCCTCCGGCCGGGCGCATCTGCGGGTAAGTGTCGCCGGAATTGGCCCTCGTAGCGCGGGGCTCCCGTCCCGCGCGGATCCGTCCACCCGAACGCGACAGGAGCCCGGGTCGGCGCCCTGGGCCACAGCACAGCCGGGATCCGTTGTAGGCCGGGGCGATGACCCGGCTGGATCAGGAGATTATAAGATGCGTGGGGACGTTTTGAAGGGGGGGGCTGTCATCCCGAGCGTAGTCGAGGGATCTGAGCTTTGTCCCGCAGGCGGGCCGTCGGGGTAGGGCTGAGATGTCTCGACTTCGCTCGACATGACCGGGGGGGGGGCTGGGCTTGATCCCGCAGGCAGGGTGTTTGGGACGAAGCTGAGATTCCGCGGCGGCGGGACAAGTGATTTCGACTCCGGCACTGCGCGCCTACGTTCCATATGACCCCCAGAATGCATCGAATCGCAGATGCGTCCCCGATCGTCCGTCCCCTGAAAAAGGTCTCCTGTTTCCGGTCCGGGTCTGGTACAACCAATCCCCATGTCCGAGCCGTCTGTCATCCGGGTGCTGTCTGACGCGGTGATCAACCAGATCGCCGCGGGCGAGGTCGTGGAGCGTCCGGCCTCGGTGCTGAAGGAGCTGGTCGAGAATTCCCTGGATGCCGGCGCCTCCCGGATCGAAGTCGAAGTGGTGGACGGCGGCCGGCGCCTGGTCCGGGTGTGCGACAACGGCGCCGGCATGGACCGCGACAACGCCCTGCTGTCCATCGAACGCCATGCCACCAGCAAGCTCCGCGAGCTGAAGGATCTGGACTCCATTGCCACCATGGGCTTTCGCGGGGAAGCCCTGGCGGCCATCTCCGCCGTCTCGCAGTTCACCCTGGCCACCAACCGGGCGGGCTCCGCGGCCGGCACGGAAATCCTGGTCTTCGGCGGAAAAATCCAGGACGTGCGCGATGCCGGCGTGCCGCCGGGGACCGAAATCGCCGTGCGCAATCTGTTTTTCAATGTGCCGGCCCGCCGCAAATTCATGCGCACGGCCCAGACGGAATTCACCCATGTGCGCCAGGCGTTCCTGCTGGAGGCGCTGGCCAACACCGGGGTGGCTTTTGTGCTGCGCGCCGACGACGAAGAGGTGTACAACCTGCCGGCGGCCCGGGACCTGCTGGAGCGGATCCGCGACCTCTACGGCGAAGAGGTCGCCGCCCATCTGCGGCCGATGCAGTTCGGCAACGGAGTGGTGGAGATCGGCGGCTTTGCCGGCGTGCCGCCCTTCAGCCGTCTCGATCGCGAGTGGCAGGTCATGTTCATCAACGGCCGGCCGTCCGGGTCGCCCGTGCTCAATTTCGCCGTGCAAAGCGCCTACCGCAGCGTACTGGCCGGCGGACGGTTTGCACCGCTGTTTCTGCAGATTTCCCTGCCGCCGGACCTGGTGGACGTGAATGTCCACCCCGCCAAGAAGGAAGTCCGGTTCCGGCGTCCCACCGAAGTGCGCGATGTCGTCATCGAGGCCATCCGAATGGCCATCAGCGGACCGGAGCTGCCGGGAAACCGCATGCCGGACCGCACCCGCGAGCCGGCGACCGGTTCTGCGCGGCCCGCGACCGCTCCGGATGCGCCCGGCCGGCCGGCCGAACCGGCCATTTCGTCCGTCCCGGCGCCGCCGCCCCCGGCGGCGGTGGTGCAGCCCCGCCTGGATTGGACGCCCCCTCCGGCGCCGGAATCCGGCGAGGATACCGCGAAGAGCCCTTGGGGCCGCTACCGCCTGCTGGGGCGGGTGGGGGAAGGCTATGTCGTCCTGGAAACCGACCAAGGCCTCGTGCTGATGGATCCGCGCTCCGCCCACGAACGGGTGCTTTATGAACGCCTGCTGGGGGCCGTGGAAAAAGGCACGGTGCCTTCGCAGGGGCTGCTGCCGCCGGCGACCATTCAGCCTTCGCCCGCCCAGGGCCAGGCCCTGCGCAAGCATCTGGACCTGCTGAAAACCATGGGCTTCGGCGTGGCGGAATTCGGCTCCGGGACGTTTCTGGTGGATGCGCTGCCCGTCTGGCTGGCGGAGGCCGCCCCGGACCGCCTGCTGTCGGACATCGCCGACGGCCTCATGCAGGGCGGCAAAGGCACCGCCCGGGACTGGGCCCGCCCGGCCATCGCCGCCGCCGCCGGCCGGCAGGCCGTGGGGCTCCAGCGGCAACTGACCGATGCCGAACTCCGCGCGCTGGTTCGGGATCTGGCCCGCACCGAAATGCCCTATACCTCGCCCCGCGGCAAGCCGACGGTCATCCTGTTCAGCACGCGCGAGCTGAACCGGAAATTCGGCCGGGACTGATGGACAAGACCCCCAAATCCATGCGCCTGCATATCGGGCTGTTCGGCCGTACCAATGTCGGCAAGTCCACCTTCCTGAACCTGGTGGCGGGGCAGGACGTGGCGATTACCTCGCCCCGGCCCGGCACCACCACCGATCCCGTGGAAAAAACCATGGAGCTGCTGCCGATCGGCCCGGTGGTCTTCACCGATACCGGCGGCGTGGACGACGATACCGAGCTGGGCGAATCGCGTCGCCAGCGGATGCGCGCCGCGCTGCGCCGGATGGATGCCGCGGTACTGGTGACGGAGCCGGACGTTTGGACGGATCACGAAGAACGCCTGCTCGGCGATCTCCAGGCCGCCGGTGTGCCTGTGCTGGCGGTGGTGGCCAAGACCGACCTGCGCCGGCCGTCGGGAACCTTTCTCGAACAGCTGCGGTCGCGCATTCCCCATGTGCTGGAATCCTCGCCGGACCCCGTGCGCCGCGATGCCGTGGTAAATGCCCTGAAGGAGGCCCTGGGCCGGCTGGCGCCGGAAGGCGCCCTGCAGGTTCTGGACTTCTACGGCGGCGCCCTGCCGGCCGGCGGACTCGCGGTGCTGATCGTCCCGGTGGACATGGAGGCGCCGAAGGGACGCCTGATCCTGCCGCAGGTCCAGGCCATCCGGGCCGCCCTCGACGAAGGGGCCATGGCCATCGCCGTCCGTGAAACCGAGTATGCCGCCGCGCTGGGAAAACTGGCGGCTCCGCCGGATCTGGTGGTCTGTGATTCGCAGGTGGTGGACCGGATGGTGGCCGAGACTCCGTCTGAAGTCCTCTGCACCACCTTTTCCATCCTGCTGGCGCGCCTCAAGGGGGATCTGCCGGCCATGGTCCGGGCGGCGCGTGTCATTGACGATCTGCGCGACGGCGACCGGATCCTGATCGGCGAAGCCTGCTCCCACCACGCCTTGGAAGACGACATCGGCCGGCGCAAGATTCCCCGATGGCTTCGCGAAAAAACCGGGAAGGACCTGCACATTGACGTGACATCCGGGCGCGACTGGCCGGAGGATCTTGGCCGCTACCGCCTGGTGATTCACTGCGGGGCCTGCATGATCAACCGCCGCGAAATGCTCCATCGCCTGCAGTCCGCCGGCGCGCGCGCCGTGCCCGTCAGCAATTACGGTGTCGTGATCTCTTTCCTCAAAGGCGTTCTGCCGCGCGTCCTCGAGCCCTTTTCCGACGCCGCCGAGGCCCTGCGGGGCTGAGGTGCTCGCCGCCGCCGCCCGGGGGCGGCCAAGTCGGACTTGACCCGTTCGCCATGACCCTTCAGAATGCCGCCCGAATCGCTTCCCCTGCGGGCATAGCTTAATGGTAAAGCTCCAGCCTTCCAAGCTGGCTATACGGGTTCGATTCCCGTTGCCCGCTCCACTCTTCGCTCTGCGCTTCGCTTGAGCTGCGGGTGGCAAGCCGCTTGTTGCTTTCCGCTGCGGATTTCCACGGTTCGGCGGCTTGTCTCCGCGCGTTTTGGGTTGCGGGCGGGTGCGGAAGGGGGTGTAGGATGAACGGCCTATGAAACACGTGACATCGTTGACCGTCAGACCCTATGAATGCGATTCGTACGGGCATGTGAATCACGCGGTGTATGTCCATTATCTCGAGCATGCCCGGATGCAGTTCCTGCATGCCGTGGGGTTTGATTACAAAGGGCTGATCGCCGCGGGATTTTTCACCGTCATCTCGCGGCTGGATATCTCGTACCGATCGCCGGCTTATGCGGACGATGACCTGGAGATCGAAACGGAGCCGCGGGAGGCGCGCCGCGTCAGCGGGGTGTTTCATCAGGTGATCCGACGGGGAACGGATGGGATCGCCGAGGCGGATGTGTACTGGTGCGTCGTGGATGGCCGGGGGCGTCCGGCGCGTCCGCCGGAAACGTATGATCTGCGGAAGCTGGTGCCGTGAAGGCGGCGCTGCGCAGGCGGATCGGGACGCCGCGGGTGCCCGCGGCGGTGTCGTCGGCGATTCAGCGCCGCCTGATGGCGGAGGATTGGTGGGCCGCGGCGTTTGCGGTGGGGCTGTATCGCGCCACGCCGTTCGAGCCGGCGACGGACCTTCTGTTGGCCGACCGGCTGGAAGCCGGCGCGCTGGTGGCGGTGCCGGTTTCCGCGGGCCGTGGCTACCGCTGGGGGCTGGTCGAGGCCGATACCCGCTGGCGACAGGGCCATTACGGCATTCTTGAACCGGAACCCGTCCGTCCGGTTCCCGCCGGACGCCTGCAGATCGCTGTGATTCCAGGCGTGGCCTTCGACCTGCAAGGAGGGCGCCTGGGGCACGGCGGCGGGCATTTGGATCGTTTGCTGTCGCAAACCGGCGGATTGCTGGTAGGATTATGCGCGGAGGCCCGTCTGCTGAAAACGGTCCCCCTGGAACCCCACGATGTCCCGGTGGATGTCGTGGTGACGGAAAAACGAATACGCTTCGCCCCGTCCGCGGAGGCGAAACTGGAACGATTGACAGGCTAGGATGATGTTTTGGGAATGGCTATGGCCCGCGCTGACCGCGGCGGGCTTTGCACTGATCGGCTTTTTCGCGCATGCGCTGGTCGTGCGCATGCGCGATGCGGCCGCCAACCGGGCCGCGGGGGACCTCCTGCGGGAGGCCCGGCGCGACGCGGACATGCTGCGCAAGGAGGCCGAGCTGTCGGCCCGCGACGAATGGATCCGCGGCCGGGAGCAGATGGAACAGGAGATGCAGGCGCGCCAGCAGGTGCTGTCGGC
This sequence comes from Kiritimatiellia bacterium, assembly GCA_040768005.1. Classification (GTDB taxonomy): domain Bacteria; phylum Verrucomicrobiota; class Kiritimatiellia; order CAIQIC01; family Lenti-01; genus JAAZFE01. The sequence goes on along the minus strand of JAXGNL010000008.1, from coordinate 48,266 downwards.
CGCCGCCGACCGGCTGTCGAGGCAGGACGAGCGCCTGGAGCGCGAGGAAAAGCGCGCCGAGCAGCGGGCGCAGGCGCTGGATGCCCGCGCCGCGCAACTCGAACAGGATGGCGCGGTGCTGCAGGTCGAACGGGAAAAACTGGACCGGATGCGGGCCGAGGAACAGCACCATCTGGAATCGCTGGCCGGCCTGACCGCGGAACAGGCGCGGAGCGAACTGCTGGCGAGGCTGGAGGCGGAACTGGAGACGGAAACCGCCGTCCGTCTGCGCAAGGCCCAGGAAGACGCCCGCGCCACGGCCGAGAGCCAGGCCCGTGAAATTCTGACGGCTGCGATTCAGCGGCATGCCGCCGACCAGGTGTCGGATGTGACCACGACGCCGGTTCCTCTGCCCGATGAAAGCATGAAGGGGCGGATCATCGGCCGCGAAGGCCGCAACATCCGGGCGCTGGAAATGGCGACCGGCGTCACGGTCATCATTGACGATTCGCCGGAACTGGTGGTGCTGTCCTCGTTCGATCCGATCCGGCGTGAAATCGCCCGGGTCGTGCTGGAACGGCTGATGGCGGACGGCCGGATCAATCCGGCCCTGATCGAGGAAACGACCGACAAGGTGGCCTCGGACCTGGATGCGCTGATTCTGAAGGCGGGAGAAGAGGCGGCGGAGGCCCTGCGGCTGGCGCCGGTGCCGCTGGATATCCTGCGTCTGCTGGGACGGCTGAAATTCCGCACAAGTTTTTCGCAGAATGTCCTGCGGCACTCGATGGAGGCCGCGCGGCTGGCGGGCCTGATGGCGCCGGAGATCGGCCTGGACCCGGAAACCGCGCGGCGGGCGGCGCTGTTTCATGATCTGGGCAAGGCGGTGGATCACGAGGTCGAAGGACGCCATGCGGAGATCGGTGCGGATCTGCTGCGCAAGGCCGGCGAAAGCGAGACGATCGTGGAGGCCGTCCGCGGCCACCATGACGGTCCGGAGCCGGGCAGCGCCTACGCGGCGCTGGTGGCCGCGGCCGACGCCGTCACCGCGGCCCGGCCGGGCGCGCGGGCGGAGACCACGGGTCTGTATCTGAAACGGCTTGAGAACCTGGAGGCGATCGCCAGGGGCGAACCCGGCGTGGTCCGCAGTCTCGCCATGCAGGCCGGCCGGGAGCTGCGGGTGTTCGTGGAGCCGACGGAAGTGGACGACGCCGCCGCCATCCAGCTGGCGCGGCGGATTTCAAAGAAAATCGAAGACGCCCTGGACTATCCGGGGCAGATCAAGGTGACGGTGATCCGCGAAACCCGTTGCGTGGAATATGCCCGGTAAGGGGAGAAGGGATCGAGGGGAATGAAGATTCTGTTTGTCGGCGACATTGTAGGCGGTCCCGGGCGGATGGCGATGGCGCGCGTGGCGACCCGCTACAAGGCGGAGAAGCGCGCGGACGTGGTGGTGGCCAATGCCGAGAACAGCGCGGCGGGGCGGGGGATTACCGCCGCCCTGGCCGAAGAGCTGTTTGCCGGCGGCGCCGATCTCCTGACCATGGGCGACCACGTCTGGGACCAGAAGCAGGCCGTGGGCTATTTCGACCAGGAACCGCGCATCGTGCGCGCGCTGAATCTCCCGCCGGGCTGCCCCGGAAAAGGCGAGGCGGTGCTGGAGACCGCGGCCGGTCCCCTGGCCGTCGTGCAGTTGATGGGGCGCACGTTCATGAACAGCCTGGCGGACTGCCCGTTCCGGACCATCGAGGCCTGGCTGAAGAAAAACGCCTCCCGCTACCGGATGATCCTGGTGGACATGCACGCGGAGGCCACCAGCGAAAAAGTCGCCATGGGCAAGTTTCTCGATGGACGGGTGACCGCCGTCATCGGCACGCACACCCACATCCAGACCGCCGACGAGGCCGTGACGGCCAAGGGGACGGCCTATATGACCGATGCCGGCATGACCGGGCCGTGCGATTCGGTCATCGGCCGCACCACCGATGCCATTCTCGGGCGGTTCCTGACCGGAATGCCCACGAAGTTTGAAATCGCCAGCGGCGATGTGCGGCTGCACGGCGCGCTGCTGACGGTGGATCCGGCCACCGGAAAGGCCCTCAAGATCAAGCGGATCGAGGAAATTCTGTCGAAGTGACGCGGTGAAGCGGATTCTGGTCATCAAGCTGAGTTCGCTGGGCGATATCGCCCACGCCCTGCCGGCGGTGCGCGCGCTGAAGGAGCGCACCGGGGCCGCCCAGGACTGGGTGGTCCAGCCGGAATACGGCCCGCTGCTGAAACTCTGCCCCGACGTGGACCGCCTCATCGAGTTTCCGCGCCGGAACTGGCGGCGGGGGTGGGGGACGTTCTGGCGGGAGCTTCGCCGCGAACGCTATGACTGGGTGGTGGATTTGCAGGGACTGTTCAAAAGCGCCCTGGCGGCGCGTCTGGCGCGCGGCACGCGGCGCGCGGGGCCGGCCTGGGCCCGCGAAGGCGCCCCGTGGGTATATGATGTCCGTCCCGCGCGGAAGCCCGGTCCGCGGCGACACGCCGTCGAAGAACTGATGGAGATCGTGGAGTTGGTGGCCCCGGGCGGGGATTCCAAACCGCCGGCCCCCCGCCTGAACGTGCCGGAATCCCCGCCGGACGGTCGTCCCGGCCCGCAGGTGGGGTTGGCTCCCTTTTCCCGCTGGCGAACAAAAGACTGGCCCCTGGAGCATTTTGCCGGGCTGGGCCGGCGGCTGGTGGCGGAAATGGGATGCCGGATTCTTATTTTGGGAGGGGCCGGGGACGAGGCGGCGGGCGCCCGGCTGGCCGCGGAGATCGGCGACGCGGCGCGCAACCTGTGCGGACAAACCGATCTGCCGGGCTTGTGTTCACGGCTGAAGAGCCTGGATCTGCTGGTCACGGTCGACTCGGGCCCCATGCACTGGGCGGATGCGATGGGCGTGCCGCTGGTGGCGGTGTTCGGCGCCACCGATCCCGACCGCACCGGACCGTTCCGCCAGCGGGAGCATGTGGTAGTTCGGGAGGGGCTGTCCTGCCGGCCCTGCCATTCACGCACCTGCGCCCGCGGCGACCTGGCCTGCCTGCAGACGCTGGACGTCGAGACGGTGCTGCAGGCCGCACTGGAACGCCTGTAGTCTTCCTTTAACTGGCTGGGGACCGGTCCTCTCCCTGCGCCAAGGGATTATGGTTATTATAACAACCATAGTATGGTTGTTATAACATCCATAGTCCGAAAGGGGATTTGACGGACCTGATTCACCCACGGAGCCAGACTTCGCCAAGGCTTCGTCGGGCAAGCAAGCCCGAGGCTGCGGGACCAGAACAAGATTCCCTGGTTCATTGCGCAGGGGATTCACCTTATTGCAGATGCGCCCGTCTTCGGCTCTTATGGGCTCCTGAATTGACTTTAGCGGGGGCGACGGGTAGAAGAGACGGGAGTTTCAACCGAAGGAAGCCATTCATGAGCGAGCAGATTCCACAGAAGGTATTGGTGACGGGCGGCAGCGGATTTCTGGGAATCAACCTGGTCCGGCATCTGTTCGCCAAAGGGGTGCCGCAGGTGCGCTCGCTGGATCTGGTGGAATTTGATTATCCCGAAAAAGACCGCGTGGAGGCGGTGGTCGGCGATATCCGCGACGCGGCGACGGTAGCCCGGTGCATGGAAGGCGTGCAGCAGGTGGTGCATACAGCGGCGGCGCTTCCGCTGTATTCGCCGGAGGACATCCATACCACCGATGTGGTCGGCACGCGGATTCTGCTGGAGGCGGCCCGCAAGGCCGGCGTGGAGCGCTTTGTCATGATCTCGAGCACCGCGGTGTACGGCATTCCCGATCACCATCCGCTGATGGAGGACGACGAGATGATCGGCGTGGGGCCTTACGGACGCGCCAAGATCGAGGCGGAGGCCGAATGTTTGAAGGCCCGCGGGCAGGGCCTGTGCGTGCCGATCATCCGCCCGAAATCGTTTATCGGTCCGGAACGCCTGGGCGTGTTTGCCATGCTCTATGACTGGGCGCATACCGGCCACGGATTCCCGATGATCGGCAACGGCAAAAACCGCTATCAGCTGCTGGACGTGGAAGATCTGTGCGAGGCCATCTGGCGGACCATGACGCTGGACGCCGCCACGGTGAACGACATCTTCAACATCGGGGCCAAGGAATTCACGACCATGGGGGAAGACTACCAGGCGGTGCTGGACGACGCCGGGCACGGGAAGAAGATCCGGGGGTTTCCCGCCGCCCCGATGATCTGGACGCTTCGCTTTCTGGAGATGCTCAAGCTTTCGCCGCTGTACAAGTGGGTCTATGAAACCGCCAGCAAGGATTCGTTTGTCTCGATTGACAAAGCCGAACGCGTTCTGGGCTTCACGCCGCGGTTTTCCAACAAGGACGCCCTGGTGCGCAACTACCGCTGGTATGTGGAGCATCTGGACCAGTTCCGGAACGCCAGCGGCGTGTCGCACCGCGTGCCCTGGAAGCAGGGGATTCTCTCGCTGGCCAAACATCTCTTCTGAGCATGAAAGGCAAGGCGCCAGACCGGTTGGAATTCCGCTGCCCGGCCTGCGGCCGCGAGTCCTGGCTGCTGCGCCAGCCGAACTACGACGGGTTTGCCAAGATCGGCGAAACCCTGCACTGCGCCCTGTGCCGCCATGAGTTCGCCGACGAAGCGGAGATTCCCTTCCGGGAGGGCTCCCGTCCCAAGGTTTTCACCGAGGCGGATCGTCCGCGCCCGGTCCAGGTTTTTTCCGAGGACGAAAAAGGGCGCATGTGCCGCTACTGCGCGGAGTATGTGGTGAATCCGTTCATTCAGCGCTGCGGGCTGCATCAGTGCGAAGTACAGGCCACGGATACGTGTTCGCATTTCCGGCCCAAAGAGGACGACGGCGGCAAGCCCGATCCCCTGGACGGCCTGCTGAACTGACGGCCGGGGCGGGGACCGGTCAGGACCAGGCGAGCATCTGCTCGATGGCGCGGCGGGCGCGGTCGGCGATGGCGGAATCGACGGTGACGACGGGGGCCCTGTCGCGGAGGCAGAACAGCACCTTTTCGAGGGTGTTGAGCTTCATGTTGGGGCAGACGGCGAACGGCGAGACGCGGTGGAACCGCTTGTCCGGATTTTCCTTCCGCAGGCGGTGCAGGAGCCCTTCTTCGGTGGCGATAATGAAGTCCGCGGCGGGGCTGGTCCGGACAAAGGAACACATCTGGCCGGTGGAGAGGATGTGGTCGGCCACGTCTCGCACCGGCCGGGGGCATTCGGGATGGGCCAGTACCAAGGCGCCGGGATGTTCGTCCCGGAGGCGGGCGATGTCGCGCGGGCTGATGCGCGCATGGGTGGGGCAGTAGCCGGGCCAGAGGATCAGGTCGCGGCCGAGGGTTTCCGCCACGACGCTGCCCAGGTGCTGGTCGGGCACAAAGATCACGTCTTCCTTTTCATAGTGCCGGACGATTTTCACGGCATTGCCGGAGGTGCAGCAGCAATCGCTCTCGGCTTTGACCTCGGCGGGGGAGTTGACATAGCAGACCACCTTGGCGCCGGGATGCCGGGTTTTGAACTCCCGCAGCCGGTCGGCGGTGATCATGTCGGCCATGGGGCAGCCGGAGCGCGCGTCGGGAATCAGCACCGTCTTGCCCGGATTGAGAATGGCGGCGGTCTCGGCCATGAAATGCACGCCGCAGAACACGATGGTGTCCGCGTCGATTTCGGTGGCTTTGCGGGCCAGTTCCAAGGAGTCACCGGTGAAGTCCGCGATGTCCTGCACATCGGGCCGCTGGTAGTTGTGGGCCAGGATGACGGCCTTTCGTTCCGTCTTCCACTTTAGGATTTCTTCCGTCAGGTTCATCGAAGAATACTGTCCGCCATCATGGGCCCAATGTCCAGCAAAGGGGAAAACAAGCGGGCGGGGAGCGGGGCCCCCGCCCGGTGCCGCGCTACAGCGCCTTGACGGCGGCGATGGCGGCGGTGGAATCGATCCCGAAGTACTGCCACAGTTCGAGATGGCCGTCGGACGGGGCGATGCGCGGATCGGTGATGCCGAGGTGGATCAGCGGCAGGGGGCGGCCGTGGGCGGCGCCGCGGACGATTCCGGCGAATCCCCGGATGCCGGTCGCCGGGTCGCCGATCAGTCCGTCCTCGATGGTGACGATGCCGTCGGGATACTGTTGGAAGAGAGTGGCCAGGCGGTCCTTCTCCAGCGGCAGGCCGTTGATGACCCAGGCGTCGGCGGCGATCCCCTCGTCGTTCAGCTTGTCGGAGGCCTCGGCGGCGACAAACGCCGTGGCACCGAACGCCAGCAGCGCCTTGCGCGCACCCGGCCGGGTGCGCAGCGGCGAGGCATCCGTCCAGGGGCTGTCCGGCTGCCACAGCGGGGTATCCGAGCCGGGCTGGGTGAGGATGGGAAGGTTGTCGCGGGGGATGCCGATCAGGTGAGCGCCGGTGCGGGCGGCGAGGTCGCGGATGGCGATGAAGGCGCCGCGGGCGTCGGCCGGGGCGTAGAACCGGTCCAGATAGGGCAGGTAGCCGATGGCGAGGTTGATCCAGTCCAGGGACCAGCCCGAGAAGTGGTCGCGCCCGGTGCAGGAGCCCACATGGGACAGGTGGAAGGTCACATTCAGGCCTTCGTTGGCGCCGGTCAGGTTGCGCTGATAGCGCCACATTTCCATGCCTTCGCGGGCGATGCCCTCGAAGAAAGCGGCAAACGTGGCGAAGACCACCAGCTTGGGATCCGGCGTGGACATGGCCAGACCGTTGGCCAGCATCGTGGCGATCTGTTCTTCGATGGAGAGCTGGAACTGCCGGTCGGCATCCAGCGCCTTCTGCGCCAGATCCACCTTGGTGGACGGCGCGAGGTCGCAGTCGATCACGAACATGGCGTCCGGATGGGCTTTGGCGACCATTTCGTAGGCGAGGGCGACGCCGGCGCGCGGCGAGACCCATTTTCCGCCGGGGGCGGGCAGGGCGGCCCCGGCCTTGGCCGCGGCTTCCGCCGGCACCACGAGGTTTTCCGTGCCGGGGGCCGGGCGGGCGGACGTGGCGACCGAAACCGGGGGCAGGGAGCGCCAGCGTTCCAGCGCGACCGACTGCTTGGACGACAGTTGCAGCATGGGATTGGCCAGGATGGCGTTGAGATCGCGGCCTTTCATGTGGCCGTCGTGATGCGCCTTGCCGCCGGGCAGCCCGTTGACGAAGAACAGGCATTCCAGCATGGACGGCAGGTCGCGATAGCTCATCAGGCAGCCGGGCAGCCAGACCGTCGTATCGAGGGCCACGCCGTGGGCGGCGGCAAACGCGGCCAATTCTTCGCCGATGCCCAGGCGCTCGCCGACCTGCGCAAGCGGCACGTCGTTCTTGCCCGTGGGGAAGATCAGCGACGGCACGCCGTTGCGGGCCAGGGTGCGGGCCTCGCGCAGGGTTTGCCACAATCCGCCGGCATCATACAGCGAAGGCGTTTCCAGGATCTGGATGCCGAGGGCCTCGATGATCGGGCGCGGATCGGCGCCGGTCATCTGGTTTGTCGTGCCCGACAGCTGGATCCCGTTGCGGTGCATGATGAACGTTACCGGCGCTTTGAGGATCCGGGCGGCATGAAAGCCGTTCAGGGCGTGACCGGCGATCCACCCGGCATCGCCGGTATGACAGAGCACCCAGGCATCGGAACCGAAGGCGGCGCGCTTGCCGAGGGCCTGGCCGACGGCGGCCGGGATCATGACGCCCAGGCGTCCGCCGTTGAGCTGGGTGCCGCCCGGGACCCAGGCCACGTGGCCGGGAATGTCCAGCCCGCGCCGGAACGAATCCACGACATGCTGACGGTCGAGATAGCCCAGCGTGGCCAGGGCCGAGAAGTAGCCGATCGAGGTGTGGGCGTTTTCAATCGTGAAATCGATGGCCCCATGGTCCGCCAGCGCCAGCGACAGCAGCAGGGGCGGGATCAGGTCCAGGCCGCCGCCCATGTGATCCACCTCGTTGATTTTGGCCAGCGAGGCCACGGATTCGATCGCCAGGCGCGCGGACTCGATCTGGAGGGCTTCGAAGAGGGCGATATCCTCGTCGGACAGCCGGGACATCTGTTCCAGGTCCAGATGCAGGGGGGGGACGGAAGAAACGACGTTGCGGCGCATGTAGAGCGAGTCAGCCAGAAGCGCCTGATTGCGCTGCTGCTGGAGCTCGAGAGGAGAGAATGTAGTTTTCATAGTGGGGGGGGATTGTGCCGGAAAAGAGGGGGGGCGTCAACCGCGCGAACGCCATGCCCACGCCCAAATCCGAACAAATCCGAACAACCGTGGTTGCCGCAGAGGGCACAGCGGGACAGGCAGACACGGGGTGCATGAGGCCGGCCCAGGAAAACGCCCGGTTTGCCAAGGGATTCAAATGATGCCGATCGGAGTTTATAAACACCGTTCATGGCTGAATTCCCCTGTAAACAATGAGGATATTGGAATTCGCAGGCCGAATATCGCTCCTAACCTATCGGAGTTTATAAACACCGTACAGGGGGAGGGAGCCGTCGTGCCGGCGGAGTTCGGATGGGTCTGGCCGGTGGAGCCGGGCGGGTGTTCCGGCTAGCGGTTGAACTGGGCGAAATCCTTTTCCAGCGCGTCGACATCGGCCCAGCCGTACGTCTCCAGCAGGGCGGATTCGGCGGTGTCGCCCGCCAGGACCCGGGCGAAAAAGGCATTCCATTTTTCCCGCGGGAGCTTCCACAGCAGATAGCCGACCAGCTGCTTGGAGGTGGCGTAGAAGCGGGTCACCTCGTCCGGTTCGACGGGATAGCCGGTGGCGGTCAGCAGTTGCGCCATCGGCATCCGGTCGCGCAGGGCCTTGAAGACATTGCGTTCCCGATGGGTCAGTCCGCGCGCCCGGCGGAAGGCAAATTCGCCGTAATACTCCGCGAGACCCTCGTTGAGCCACAACGGGAGGCGAACCGACAGGAAGCGATTAAACACCAGATGCGTCATTTCGTGCGCCAGCATGCCCATTTTATCGGACTGGCCCGAACCGACTTCCTGGAGATACATCGCCTGTCCGCGGACGAACGAGGCGGCCCAGGGCTCCATGCCGGGGGTGGCGGCGACAACGGCCTGCCAGTCGCGGGCATTGCGGAAAATGAAGATATGCGATCGCTGGGCGCCCATACGGTCGTGCAGGTCCGGCAGATCGCCGCTGATGGCGTCGTAGAAGGCTTCGCCCATCCGGGCCACGCGCATGGCGAATGTCTTGCGGTCGTGGTGGACAAGGAAATGCGCGGTTTGCAGGTGCTGCCAGCGGAACGACGGGTTCTCCAGCATGGCGACATCCGCCGGCAGCAGGCCGGCGCGCTCCACCGTATCGGCGGGCACGTCCTCCATGTTCACGTTCGGAGCCGCTTTGCCGGCCAGCGCCAGGCCAAGGAGCACGGCCAGTCCTCCGACGGCTCGACGCGTCATGCCGCGGTTACCACTCAATGGAGGGCGGTTCCTGCTCGAACTGCTCGGCTTCAAACGCGTCAATCATGGCCTGTTCGTCCGGTTGCTTGGGGACCGGAGCCGGCTCATCCCCCGCCATTCGCTCGGCGGGCGGGGCTGGGGCGGGTTCGGGGGCGGGGGGGCGGCAAGCGGCCAGCGCCAGGCAGGCGAAACCGGCCAGGACGGTTCTCAAGATGTTTTTCATGGTGTTCATCACGTCTTCATCCTATATAAACAACCCCGGACATGCAAGCCACCCCCGAGCCATGAACAGGAAACGCCCCCTGACCGACACGGAACGTCCTCCGCTGGACTGGGAAGCCGAGGGTTGCCTGGTGGCGTTTCCGGCCGTCGGCGGACAGCGCATGCGGATGCTGGACGGCTTTTATCGGTCCGGACCGGGCACGGGCGCGCCGCTGCTGGTTTTCGTGCACGGCATGGGCAGCAATTTCTACCGCTCGGCCCTGAAAAAGGCGTTTATCGAGGTGGCGCCGGCGCTTGGGATGGGCATTCTGTCGTTCAACAACCGCGGGGCGGAACGCGGGACGGAAACCGAACGTTTCGGCGCCTGTCTGCATGACCTGGATGCGGCGGCCGAGCGTTGCGCGCCGCCGGGGTCATCGGCCGTCTGGTGCTGGCGGGTCACAGCACCGGCTGCCAGAAAATCGCGTACTGGCAGGCCCGGCGCCGGCATCCCGCGGTGGCCGGGCTGGTGCTGCTGGCGCCGGCCGACGATTACGCGGTAACCCGGCGCGATCTGGGCCGGCGGTTCGACGCGAAGGTGGCCTGGGCCCGCCGGCAGGTGGCCGCCGGCCGTCCCGATGCGCCCGTCACGGGGCTTTATGAACGCTTCACGGCGGCGCGGTTTCTCAGCCTGGCCAATCCCCGCGCCACGGAGGCCGGCGTATTCCGCTACGGCGGTCCCTGACCCATTTCCGCCGCCTGCGCTGTCCGGTGCTGGCGGTGTTCGGCGAAAACGAGGAGTTCGCGGCGATTCCTCCCGCGGACATGCTGGCGATTCTGCGGCGAAAGACCCGTTCTGTTGATTTCGACGACTGGCTGGTCCCCGGCGCCGATCACGGATTTCACGGTGCTGAGGCGGAACTGGCGCTTTCCGTTTGCCAATGGGCCCGGGAGAGCGTCGGTGAGGGCTGACCGGGGTGAACAGAGCGGTCGCGCGGCAACGGCGCCTGCGCGTGCCGGCTGGCGGGTTGCGTCCCACCCAGGACCGGGTGCGCGCGGCCCTGTGTTCTTCGCTGCGGCGCATTTTCCGAGGCCCGGTGCTGGATTTGTTTGCGGGCACGGGGGCGATGGGGCTGGAGGCCTGGAGCCGCGGCGCGGCGCAGGTCGAGTGGGTGGAGTCCTCCAGGCGCCGTGCTCCGCGATCTGCGTGCCAACGTGGCGGCTTGCGGCGTACCTCGAAGCGGGCCGGGTGACAGCCGCCGATGTGTTCCAGCGCCTGGCGCATCCCTGCCCGGGGAAGGGGTTGATCTGGTGCTGGCCGATCCGCCCTATCGAGCAGGCCCGGGAAGAAGGCTGGCTGGAGAAGCTGGCGATTCTGCTGGCGAAGGGCGGCTGGATCAAGCCCGGGGGCGTCTGGGTATACGAGACCGAGGGCAAGGATGCCCTGCCGGAGCTGCCGGGGTGGCGCCTTGCCCGCGACAAGCGCTACGGCTCCACCCGGCTCCTGTTCTGGGTGCGCGAAGGACGCGACGAGCGCAACGGGTAAGGCCAATGCCGCACATCACGGCCCCCCCCTCCTTTGGGGATCGGCGTCAGTGCGGCAGAAACGGCAGGCCCGCCGGCAGCATCATTTCGGCCAGGGCGGACAACGCCAGCACCGTGCAGACCCACATGCTGGCCCGGATTTCCCGGATGCGTCCGGTGAGAATCTTCAGGGCGGTCCAGCTGATGAAGCCGGCGGCGATGCCGACGCTGATGTTGAACGTCAGCGGCATGAGGATCAGCGTCAGCACCGCCGGAATCAGCTCATCCATCCGGGAAAATTCCAGATGGCGGACATTTTTGAACATAAAGACGCCGGCCATGACCAGGGCCGGTGCGGTGGCGAAGGCGGGCACGGCCTGGATGACCGGGGAAAGCAGGAGGGTCAGCGCGAAGCAGGCGGCCGTGACGAGCGACGCCAGCCCGGTGCGCGCGCCCGCGGAAATGCCGGTGGCGCATTCCACGTAGGTCGTCACGGTCGGCACGCCCAGAAGCGCGCCCGCCACCGTGGCGCTGGCATCCACCTTCAGCGCGCGTTCCAGCCTGGTCATGGCCGGATCGCCGGCGAGGATGCCGCTGTCCTTGCCGCAGGCGATCATGGTGCTGAGCGAATCAAACAGATCCACGAACATCAGGGCGAAGATCGGTCCGATCAGGGCGGGGGTCCACGACCCCCGGATGTCCAGCCTGCCGGCGATTTCTCCGATGCCCGGCGGCAGGGCCATCAGGCGGGCCGGCGGCGCCACTTCCTGAAGCAGGATGCCCAGGAAGGTAACGGCCAGGATGCCGATCAGGAGGCCGCCCCGTACGCCGCGGGTTTCCAGCATGCCGCAGAGGAGGGTGCCGGCCAGTCCGAGTCCCAGCGGCGTGCTCCACGCGCCGATGGTCACCAGCGTGCCCGGGTGCGCGACAATCGCGCCCATGTTTTTCAGGCCGATGAACAGAATGAACAGGCCGATGCCGCCCGCGGTGGCCACCTGCAGCGATTCAGGGATGCCGGCGGCGATGGTGCGCCGGATGCCGATCAGTCCCAGGATCAGAAACAGCACGCCCGAGGTGAACACGGCCCCCAGCGCCACCGTCCAGGGGACCTGGCTGGCGATGCACAGCGAATAGGCGAAATAGGCGCCGAGGCCGATGCCCGGCGCCATGGCGAAGGGCACCTTGCCGTACAAGCCGACGACCAGCGTGCCGAAGATGCTGGCCAGGATGGTGGCGGTGATCAGGGCGCCCTTGGGCATGCCGATGGCCGGATCCGACAGCATTCCCGGTATTACAAAGATCACATAGGACATGGTCAGGAAGGTGGTCAGTCCGCCGACGACTTCATGGGTCAGCGTGCTGCCCGCCTGCGGTATTCCAAACCAGCGATGGAGGAAGGGGAATCGGTTGATGGGTCTCATGGGTGGGTGTTCCGTATCACAGCCGAAGCGAAAAGAAAAGAGGCCGGTGAGCCGGGGAACTGCGCCGTGGGCGGTCAGGGCCCGGGATGCAGCAGGCGCACGGGCATGAGCCGCAGGCGGTCGTAGAGGCGACGCTCGCCCAGGATGGGCCACCAGTCGAACAGAAAGATTTCGAGGGGGCGCCACATGGCGACCCAGCCGCAGATGAACAGGCCTTCGCGGGCGATGCCGGCGGCGGTCGAGGATTCCGTCCAGGGCGCCAGGAAGGCGGCGGCAGACAGGACGGCGCTGAGGAAGGCGATGCCGATGGCCAGGCTGATCCAGCCGCGGCGGATCAGGCGGCGCAGGCGGAGGTCGGCATAGCCCGACTGGCGCGCGAAATGCTCCCGGATGGCCTCGCCGGCATCCCGGCCTTCGCCGGGCGATGCGGGCGGTTCGCTGAGATGGATGGCCAGGGCCAGGGGCAGGCGGGCCGCCACTTCCTTCGCGCTCTCCACGATGTACTGCTCCGCATCGGGGTCGAGGTCCTTGGCGAGAAAGGGGGAGGGGTCCAGCGAGTCAAACAACTGGCTCAGCTTGCGGATGCGAACTTCGATCCGGTGACAGCGCAGCGGGATTTCATCTCCGTGATCCACCGTGATGGGCATGGCCTTCTCCTGTGCCGGCGGGGAACGGGGCCGCCTCCGACCCCATCAGGATAACCGTCCCTCCGGCCGGAGGCAAGCGGGCATGGCCTCCCGGTTTCCATGACCTGATCGGCGGCTGGAAGCATCCGGTCCTGCGGAATCTGCTGGAAAGCCGACGGAGGCGGGGATAGGATGCAAGACAGCAACAGGCTCTGCGGGCATGCAGGGCGGGAACATCAGGAAAACAAGGAGAACGGTATGGGCACCAAGGGTATTGCGATTGTGGACATGGATGTGGGGAAACTCATCGGGATCCTGAACAAGGCGTTTTCCGACGAGTGGCTGGCCTACTACCAGTATTGGATCGGCGCCAAGGTGGTGAAGGGTCCCATGAAGGAAGCGGTGATCGCCGAACTGATCCAGCATGCCACGGATGAACTGCGGCATGCCGACATGCTGGCGAACCGCATCATCCAGCTCGGGGGAACACCGGTGACGGAACCCCGGGAGTGGTACAAGCTGACCAACTGCGGCTATGACGCGCCCAGCGATCCGTATGTCAAAGCCGTGCTGAAGCAGAACATCAAGGGAGAGCAGTGCGCCATCATGACCTACAAGAAACTGCTCAAGCTGACCGAAGGCAAGGATCCCGTGACGTACAACATCGTGCTGCAGATCCTGCAGGACGAGGTCGAGCACGAAGAGGATCTCCAGGCCGAGATGGAGGACCTGGAGGACTTGCTGAAAGTCCACGGCCGCAAGTAAGCGGTTGACTTCCATGCCGTGGAAAACGGATTTCCACGGCATGGAAAATGCGGGGAAAAGCGCCCCGGAGTTCTCCGGGGCGGTCAGGCCATGGGGGCGTCGGGGACCGCCGGAGGGGGGGTGCCCCTGGCCAGATAGTCGCGCAGCCGGACGGTGCCGCGCCGGGGGGTGCAGACGTCGCGGGTGGACAGGAAGACCAGCAGTCTGCCCATGGCCCAGTGGCGGTAGCTGAAGGGGCGGATCAGGGCAAGCGCCAGCCGGCAGAGCCAGACGGGGGCATGGGAAATGCGCGGGGGCTTGCCCAGCGCCGCGAAACAGGCCTCGCAGATTTCGCGCCAGGAGAGGTCTTCGGGGCCGCCGACGCCGATCACGGCATTGGATGAGGTGGTCATTTCCTCCAGCATGATGGCGGCCAGATCCGGCACATGGACGGGCGTGCTGAGGGAACCGCCGTCGCCGATGGCATAGAGGGGGCCCTTGGCGGCGGACTTCAGCATCCCGGCGATGTCGGGAAAGAATCCGCCGGAGCGGAAGATCACCCAGGGGGTGCCGCAGGCCTGCAGAATCTGCTCGAAACGGAACTTGGCATCCACGAGCGGCGCATGGCCGCAGCCCATCCCGGTGCCGGCGGGGGAAATGAAGCCGAACTTCGCGACGCCGCTGCGCCGGGCCTCGTCCAGCAGGTTCACGTTGCCCTGGTAATCGACGATTTCGTGCGTCAGCCTGCCGCGGAGACGGGTGATGCCGATGCAGGAGATGACCTGCTCGATTCCCTTGCAGACGCCGGCGAGCTGGTCGGGCTTCGTGACGTCGGCCTCGATGATGCGCAGCCGGGGATGTTCGATGACGCGCAACTCGCCTTTGCGCAGCACCAGGGCAGCGACGCGGTCGCCGCGGGCGAGGGCCCGGCGGACCAGCTCGCGGCCGAGAAGGCCGCCGGCGCCGGCGATGAGGAGGTTCATTCCGCGTACTCGATGACCCACTCGTTGGCGGGGAGGGAGATCGTTACGATTTTGGGGGAGGTCCCCAGTTTGCCGTCTTGCTCGGCGCGGATGCCGCGACAGGTGATGCGATAGCCTTTGGCTTTGTCGAGACCGACAGCCTTGAGAAAATGCTCCGTGCGGACAAAGAAGCTGACGACGGCGGTCAGCTGCCCGTCCTTCAGGACGGGGTAGCGCATGGCGATCAGCCGCGGCTGGACGAGATTCCCGTGGCCGGGCTCGCTGAGCTGCGGGGAGGGGTTCTTTCGCATCAGGTCCCAGAAATGGTCGAGCTGCCTGACCTTCTTGA
Organism: Kiritimatiellia bacterium; assembly: GCA_040768005.1. GTDB lineage: Bacteria > Verrucomicrobiota > Kiritimatiellia > CAIQIC01 > Lenti-01 > JAAZFE01. The sequence continues at coordinate 33,053 of JAXGNL010000008.1, read as the reverse complement.
GATCAAACCCGCGGGCGAGGAAATCGCGGGGATAGAAGACTTCGCGGATGACGAAATTGGTGTCGATGAAGGAGCCGCCGAAAAAGCCGTCCGTGGCTTCCTCGAGCGGTTTCATGGCGGCGCGGAAGGTGTCCTTGTCGGGCTGCTTGTCTGCGACGGCCTTGAGGTTGGCGAAGGTTTTCGCGAAGTATTCGGCGGTGGCCAGGCCGACGGGGTCGTCGGGGGGCTGGACTTGCGCCGAAGCGGCGAAGAGGCCGGTGCAGAGGGCGGCGAGGGCGAGGATCATGGTTTTCATGGTTGTTGCTCCTGGGGTTTGATCATCGTAAAGAGCGAGAGGTAGCCGGAGTGGCGGGAAGCGATCTGCCAATGGCCGTGCCAGGGGGAGGCGTCGAGGGCGTCGCGGAGTCTGCCGCGGATGTTCTCGGCGATTTCGGCCTGGCGGAAGAGGCAATAGCCGGACCAGGCGCAGATCCGGCCGAAGAGCGAATAGGGGATATCGACGTCGAGGATCGCGGCCTGTCCGCCGGGGCGCAGCACGCGCCAGATTTCGGCGAGGGACTGGATTTTAAGTCCGTAATTCAGATGGTGGAAGAAGAAGGTCGAAAGCACGCGGTCGAACGAGCCGCCGGGGAAGGGCAGTTCCTCCGCGAGGGCGGCGACGAACCCGAGGCCGGGGCGGCAACCGGCTTTTTTGCCGGCGACGGCGATCATGGCCTCGGCGGCGTCCACGCCGCAGACGCGGCGGGGCGCGTCGCCGGGGAGCGCGTCGTAAATTTGCCGCGTGAGGGCGCCGGTGCCGCAGCCGACATCGAGGACGGCCGCGGGCCGGTCGAGCGCGAGGCGCGCGACGACCTGCCGGTGCAGGCGATGTTCCGAGCCGAGGGTCATGAGCGGCGCGAGCCAGTCATAGACCGGTGCGGCATGGTCGAGGGTGATGCCGGCGGTGCGCCGGGCAACCGGCGAGCGGGAATGGAGGCGCTTAGACAACGGACAGGCCCTCCAGATCGAGTACGGGGAACATGGCGCGGGCCATGGATTCGGCCTGTGCGCCGCTGCAGCCCAGGCCGGCCTCGCCGAGGGTGCGAAGGCCGGAGACCATCAGGTCGAAACCGCGCCGGGCGGCGGGCAGGGCGAACTGAGGGACATCCAGATACAGCCGGTCGGAAACGGATGGCGGTCGGGCCGTCCATTCCCGCAGGCGTTCGGGAGCCTGAAAGGACAGAACGGACAAAAGGTAGTTGTGGCGCTTTTCAAGGAAGTCGCGAGCCATGTCCCGAATGTCGTCGAGCACCTGGCAGCCCAGGCCGAAATTCATCAGGCCCTCGCGGAGGGGCCCGGTGCGGCCGAACGCGGCCGGTTCGACGAGTTCCGGGCCGACAAAGGCGACATTGAACAGCAGGCCGGTCTTGAGGCGGTGAATGACGCCAAGCACCTCCTCCGGCGGGGGGCGGTTGGTGATGCCGCCTTCCTCGGTGGCCTCCTGGGCGGCGCTGGGCAGCAGGCGGCAGAGCGATTCGCGTGCGAGGTCGTCGCGCTGGGTGTCCGTGATCGTTCCCGACGCCACGGCGTCGTTGAGGATTCCGGCCAGCACGCGGTCGGCGGCCATGACCGCGACGACCTGGCGCATCACCCGGGCGGAACCGGGCATGACCAGCGGCACGACTTCCTTGTCCTCGGCGTCGAGGAGATTGTCGGCGGAGGTGACCCAGATGCGGAACAGATGGATCAGTTTGCCGTAGAGCATCCGGCGCGGGGCGGGGATATCCATCAGGTGATAGACGGACTGGAAGAGGGTCGAGAACAGGTTCTTGCGCCAGCCGAGGCGGGCCTCGGGGAGCGGAGCCGGGCGCACGGCGTATTCTGCCGGTGTAGTCGCGGGAGTGGCGAGGTGGGGAGCCAGGCGGGCATGCACTTCACGGATGCATTCCTGCTGTTCCCGCAGGGCGGCGCGGGCGATGCGGCCGGTTTCGAACAGGGTTTTCCAGGCGGTATTCATGATTCCTGAACCCTATCCGGAACCGCAGCGCATGCAAACGACGGGCCCTTAAAAATCATTAAGGAATGTCGTTCGGTCCCGGACTGTCGAGATGCTTCAGTTCGACCCGGTCCAGGACGGCGTCGTTAGCGCCGATCTGTTCGATTGCCACGCGGCGGGCATCCACGCGGACCCAGGTGAAGCTGAACTGCGAATCGTCGAATTTTGCCAGATCCCGCACCGCTTCGGGTTGTTCCTTGTGCAGGGATTTGCCCCCGGCGCCGGAAACGACGTAGAGGATGCCTTCGGGGGCGGGAACGACCCGGCCGTTGCGCCGGGGGAGCATGCGTTCATAGAGATGGTTGTGTCCGCAGAAGACGACGTCGGCGCCGCCGGCCTCGATGGCGGGGACGAGGATGTCGCAGACCTTGGCGTCCGCGGGACGATTGCCGCCGGCCCACGGGGGATGGTGGAAGAAAACGAATTTCCAGCGGCGTCCGGCGGCGGCCAGCGTCTCGCGCAGCCAGGGGACAACCGCGCCGGCCAGCAGGTCCGGATCGAGGTTGGAATCGATGCCGATGAAGCGCGCATCGCCGTAATCGAACCAGAAACAATGTTCGGGCGGCAGGCGGGCAGGTCCGTTTGTCGGCAGGCTGAACGTTTGCAGGAAAGCCTGACCGGCATCTTCCTTGAGATCGTGGTTGCCGAGAACGGGATAAATGGGAACGTCGCGGAGCCAGTTCCGGTAGGGACGGAAGAACTTGTCGGCGTAATCGCCGGGAGCGGCCCGGCCGTAGATGAGATCGCCGGCATGCAGAACGAGATCGAAGGGATAGCGGTCCATGGTCTGCGCCAGGCGATATTGCGGGCGTTTGCCGCTGCCCGAATCGGCGAACATGAGGAAGGAAAACGGGGTGCCCGGCGGCGGCGCGGTCCGCGCCCGGCCTTCGGCCAGCCGCCGCCGGGAACCGTCCGGGGCAATATCCAGAATGTCATAGCGGCAGGCAACGCCGGGCTCCAGGCCCGTGGCGCGGGCTTCGAATCGGTCGCCAGTCCGGCGGGCCGGGAAAACGACTTCCGCTTCCGTGATGCCGCGGACCCGCAATTCGGCGGGGCTATGGCCGGTTTTCCACCAGACCACGGTGAAGCCGTCGGGAGTCGCGTTTTGCAGCATCGGGCCGGCGGTAAGCGGGGCTGTCGTCCACTGGGCGGCGACGGCGAAAACGGCGACGATTCCGCAGAGAACGGCAGCGATACCCCAGCCGGCCGGATGGACAGGGAGGGCTTTCATGGGCGCACATTGCCACGGGAAACACACGGTGCCGAACACGGAATCATGAAGAATCCTTCAGGTTCCGGCGCGGGCGCGCGGCCGGGAAGCGGCCGGAAAATTCTCGCCATCGGATGCGGGGCCTTTAGAATGAAGGCCATCATGAAAGCAGACGAGGTCAAGGCGGCCGCCGGGATCCTGGTGGTGGAAGACGACCGGCGGGTCACGGAGAGCCTGCAGCAGGGGCTGAGCGAGGCCGGGTTCGCCGTTGCAACGGCCGCCCGGCTGGCCGCGGCGGACACCCAGCTGGCGCAAGGTGTGCCGGCGCTGGTGGTGCTGGATTTGAACCTGCCCGACGGCGACGGGCGTCTGTGGCTGCGGCGGGTGCGCGCGGCCGGACACCGGATGCCGGTGATCATTCTGACGGCGCGCGACACCCTGCCGGAGCGGGTGGCGGGTCTGGACGAGGGGGCGGACGACTATCTGACCAAGCCCTTTGCCTTTGCCGAACTGCTGGCGCGGATCCGCGCACGGCTTCGAACGGCAGCGGCGCAAACCGACGACGACGTTCTCGGCGTCGGCGATCTGGAAATCGACCGCCTGCGCCGGCAGGTGCGGCGTGCGGGACGGGCGGTGGATCTGACAGCCCGCGAATTCGATGTGCTGGCGCTGCTGGCGCAATGGCGTGGCCAGCCGGTGTCGCGGGATTTGCTGGCGCGCGAGGTATGGAAAATCAACCGGCGGCTGACGCCGCTGGACAACGTGATTGACGTGCATCTGTCGCATTTGCGGGAGAAAATCGACAAGAACCGCGCGGCCAAACTCATTCATACCGTGCGGGGTGTGGGGTTCCGGCTGGCGGAGGAGAACACATGAGCTTTCCGTTCCGTTCGCGGACGTTTCTGTACCTGCTGCTGCTGCTGGGCCTGTTCGTGGCGAGCCAGGCGATGATTTACACACTCGTGGAATGGGCGCACCGCCATGCCAATCCGTACGAAAACTTCGCAGAGGGGATCATGGAGGTTGTACAGGGCGTGGGGCTGACCTTGCTGCTGGTGCCGCTGCTGGCGGGCGTTGCGTGGTGGCTGGCGCGGCGGATCACGGGCCCCCTGAATGCCGTTGCCGCGACGGCTCAGCGTATCCGCGGCGGCCAGTGGGCGGAGCGAATCGAGACGGCGACGATGCCGGATGACGAAACGAAGGTCTTGGCCGAGACCGTGAACGCAGCGTTCGACGGCTACGCGGGTGTGCTGCGTCGCCTGGAGCGGTTCAGCGGCGACGCGGCGCACCAGCTGCGCACGCCGATCGCCGCGATGCGCAACCTGGGCGAAGTCGCTTTGAGCCGGGCGCGCACCGCGGACGAGTATCGGGAGGCGCTGGAAACCATGCTGGGCGAACTGGACCGCCTGACCCGGATCGTCGAGCAGCTGCTGCAACTGTCGCGGCTGGACGCCGGGATGCTGAAGGCGCGGTTTGCGCCGCTTCCGCTGGGGGCCGTGGTCGAGCAGGTCCGGCAGATCTACCAGCCGCTGGCCGAAGCGCGCGGCGTGGAATTGGCCATGGCCGCGGGGGCCGGCGCGCGCGTGGCCGGGATTGAAGAACTGCTGATCGAGCTGCTGGGCAATCTGGTGGACAATGCGCTGCGGCACACGCCCAAGGGCGGCACGATCCGGATCGACGTCAGCGAGGCCGGCGGCGAGGTTTGCCTGGCGGTGACGGACAGCGGTCCGGGCATTCCGGACGAATTCGCCAAGAAAATCTTCGATCGGTTCACGCAGGTGCCGGGGAGCGAGACCGGCACGGCGGGATTGGGTCTGCCGTTGGCGGCGCAGATCGCGGCGGTGCACGGCGGGGCATTGAAGCTGGCCAATCCCGGCCAGCCCGGCGCGCGGTTCGAGTGCCGGCTGCCGGGACTGGGGCCTTCAGCATCGTCCTCGCCGCCTGCCGACAGATCATGAACCCATTTGGGCTCCTCGCCGACGCCCGAGTTCATGCCGCTGGCGATCGGCATTGGGGGCCGCCATGGTGTTTGGCACGTGGGTGGCCAAGCGGACGATCGAGCGGGTGCCGCCGGAACGGTTCCGGCAAGGCGTGACCGCGCTTCTGGTCGCGGCGGCGATCTATCTGCTTGTGCGCGGCTAGGGGAATTATTCTGGACGGACTCCTTCAACGGTTCCGATAGAGCAGGAATCCGCCGAGGAGCTGGCCGCCCAGTACGGGGATCCAGGGGATCAGGTCGGGACGCCACTCCGGGTGATCCAGCAGGGAATCGGCCAAGATAATGAAGAGGTAATAGACGAACAGGAGCACGAGCGAGAGGCCGATGCCGATGGAGGATTCCTTGCGATGAGCCCGGATGCCCAGCGGGATGCCCAGCAGCGCGAAAGAGAAGCAGGACAAGGCCAAAGCCAGGCGCTTGCTGGCCTCCACCGCCAGTTTGATCCGCATGCGGGGGACGCCATTCTCCTGAAGGTCCGGGAACGTCCGCCGGACGTTCCGGATGGCGCGGACCAGTTCGTTGAGGGAAAGCGAAGCGGGTTTCCTGGTGAAATGGCCCTTTCGCATCAGTTTCTTCAGGTCGAGCGAGATCGGATAGCTTTCCGCCGTCAGGGTGCGGGCGTTGGACAAATCATCCGGATTGTGCCTGTCGTATTGGGTCAGGCGGACCTGTTCGAGGCGGATGTCCATGCGCTGCCGGGCGAAATCGCACGTCACCCTTCCGCGTTGGGCGCGGACTTCGGCGCGCACGCCTGTTTCGGCGAACTGGAACAGCACGATGTCTTCCAGGCGCGCACCGTATTTCCGTCCCACGTAGATTTTCACCCCGGGAAAACCGTCGGTGAAGCGGCCTTCTTCCAGCAGGGCCAGGGGATCCACCTCGCCCAGTTCGCGGAGCATCTTGTACCGCAGGAAATGACTGCGCGGGGCGACTTCCGCATTGATGAACAGGCAAAGGGCCGTGAGCATGATCACGGCGAAGACAACCGGAGCGGCTATTTGCCAAAGACTGACTCCGCAGGCTTTCAGGGCGGTGATTTCCCCGTCGGCCGACATGCGGCCGAATTGGAGCAGCACCGTAGTCAAGACGCTGACGGGAATGACGAATGACAAGGTGAAAGGAATGTTAAGGGCGAAAATCTTCAGGATCAACGGACCCGAAATTCCGCGGGACATGTAGTCGATGGCCTGCACGGCCGCGCCGATGTACATGACGAACGTCAGGACGGTCAAGGTGGTCAGGAATCCGCGGAGGAATTCCCGGAGCACATGGCGGTTGAGCACGCGGATCATGGCGGAGGGCGGGGGGCCGGCCGGCCTGGTAGCGTCGTTACCAGAAAGACCAGAACGACGGCATCCAGCCCAGTTCCTTCAGGCCTTCGGCAAATTCGATCAGGCCGACGATCCAGACGAACCAGAGGGCGCTGAACATATGGCGGCGGTAAACAACCGGTTTCACGACACAGGTGTCCGGTTCCGAAAACAGGGAGAAGTCCGGGAAAAAGACGGGTACGCGGTGCGCATAATCGTCGAACTCGCGGCCGAAGCGTTCACGCAGCCGCCGTTCCTCTTTCCGGACAACGAGAGGATAATACAGGATCATCACGGTCAGGAGGAGGACGGGGAAGGTAAATGTTTCCGTGCAGAAACCGACGCCCAGGGCGCCGAAGGCGCTGAAGAAATAGAGCGGATTTCGGGTCATGGAATAGGGGCCCTGCGTGATCAGGACCTGATCCTTGTAGCCGGCGATGTAGAGGGAGCACCACATGCGGCCCAGGGAACCGATGGCGACCAGGAACATGCCGAGGGTGAACAGTCCCGTCGTGATCGCTTCCCGGCCGTTTTCCCAGCGGTTCGTCGAGAACAGCAGAAAGAAGACGGCGGCGGCGGACGCGAGGCGCGAGACGGGGAGGCGGAGTTTTTCGTAGCGGGTTCTCATGGATGCTCCAAGTGGAATGGTGCGGGGGGCGGCGGGGCGGCGTTCGGTTCATCCCGCGGGGCCAGAAGGAGCCAGTGTCGTCCGAGCGCTTCGGATCGCAAGGGCACGGGAGGGGCGGCGGCCATATGCGCCCAGCTGCGATTCGAGACGAGATAGCGGGGTGATTTTCCCTGGGCGATCTGGTCCGCCAGATGGGCGAAGAGATCTCTGGGCGGAATGAATTCGATCAGCCGGTCCAGATGGAATTCCAAGCCGTTCAAATTGCGGCCGGTCGCGGTGTAGAACGGATGGCCGGATTCGTTTTCCAGCGCCGGCGCAAGGGCCGCGGCCAGGCGCGTCATGTCTTTCGGACTGTCCACGCGCGCAAAAATTCCTTTGCCCGCGATGACGAGGGCCAACGTCGCTCCGGCCAGCGTTTTCGCCGTGCGGGATCGCACCCGGCCCTGATCGATCAAGGCGGCCAGCATCCGCCCCAGCGCCAGCGACAGCGGAACGAAGACCGGGAGAAGATACAGCGGCATCTTCGAACGGCTGAGCGAAAAGACGACGAACGGGATTGCCACGCCTGCCGCAAGCGAGACGCGCGCCGCCCGCACGACGGCAGGCCGGTCTTGGGAGGTCGCCCACCCGTCTCGCAGGGGGCGGCCCCGGAGAAGGACGAGCGGGGGCCAGGGACCGGCGCCGACCAGGAGAATGGGCAGATACATGGTGAAAACCGGGAGAATGCCGGGGCTCCGGTTGAATTCGCCGCCGACGTTGCGGCCGACGAGTTCGTGGCCGAGCCAATAGGCGAGCAAGCCGGGCGTTTGCGCGGCTTTGTCCAAGTACCAGAGGACGCCCACCAGCAAAAAGAGCCCCAGTCCCGCCCACGACAGCCAGAAGGGGAAACGCCGCCCCTCTTCCCGCCGCAGCAGGTAGGCCGCGATGGGCAAGGATGCCGCCGGAACCAGAAGGGCCGGCGGACCTTTGGTCAAGAATCCAAGGCCGAGGAATACCCACATGGCGAGGCACGAAACCGGAGACCGGCGCACCCGCCCGTGCCAGAACGCGGCAAACGCCGCAGCGACCCAGAGCGTGGTGAGCAAATCGGACGAGACGACGTTCGCCGCTCCGGCGACGAAAGGCGACGTGGCGAAAGCCAGTCCGCTCCAAAGCCCCGTCTCCGGCCCCCGGATGGAGGTGCCGGCCAGCCAAACGGCGCCGGCGGCCAGAACCAGCGCCACGACCAGATAGGCGCGCACGCCCCACGGAGAAGGGCCGAACGCGCGCATGCCGGCCATGATCGCCATGTAGGTGAGCGGCGGCTTGGTCCAATGGGGCTGGCCGTTGAGGATTGGATCGTCGTAATCGCCGGAGGCCATGGTTTCCCGGGCGCATTCCGCATAGCGGCCTTCCGTTGTCTGATAAATTCCCCGGCTGCCCTGGAACGAAATCGCGCCGGCGAAAGCGAGTCCCCCGACCAGCAGGAGCCCGCGCCAGTCGAACCGGCGGGCCATAGGGGGTGCGGAGATCATCGGCGGAGCCTATTTCGATGCGCCGCTTGGGAGGCCGTCCGGGAGTTCAGAATGCGTCAGATCGAATTCCAGCCAGACGTAGCGCTTGCTGCCGGAGCGGAAGTCGCCGGTGGCGCCGGTGAGCGGCGCGCCGGCGGGCCAGGCGTCGAAAGAGCGTTTGCTGAAGACGGCGAAACCGCGGCGTTCGCGCCGCATGGCGGCGAACAGTTCGTCCGGGGTATCCACCCGTTCGCCGCGTCGGTTGGAGTGGGAGGCGAGGATTTCACCGTTCATGGCGTAGAGCAGCAGGGGCCGGTCGGCCGGAAGGCGTTCCCGCACGGCCTCGGCGAGGGCCACGGGTGTCTTCAGGGGGTTGACGGCGGGATAGACAAAGAGGCCGACGGCGGCTTCGGCCGCCAGCCAGGCCAGCGCGGCCCGGCGATAGAACGACGCGCGATGGAATCCGGGAGCTTCAGGAAGAAGAGCGATGCCTCCGAGCAGCGCGATCAGTCCGGGGATCCGGAGCGTCCAGGGAGCGATGGGCAGTCCGGGCCAGAAACCCGCGGCGAGCAGACCGGCGCCGGCCGCGAGAAAGAGGATTCTGAAGGCGGCGTGCGCGAAGCGCGCCGCAAGAAAGTCAGCCGAGTCCAGGTCGGACCAGGCGGTCCCGACAAGGATTGCCGCGGCGGGAAAGGCGCCGAGAATGTAGACATTGCGCTTGCTGGCGAGCAGGCTGAAGAAAAACCAAACGAAGCCAAACCAGCCCGCCAGCCGACGCAGGAGCGGCCGGTGTGCGGGATTGCGGAAGAGCGCCAGGGCGGCGGCGGGCAGGACAAGCGTCCAGGGGAGCAGATCGGCGGCGGCGCTCGGCAGGTAGTAATAGAACGGTTGGCGATGACCCAGTTCGCCGGCGGCGCGTTCCAGATTCTGGCCGATGAGCAGTTCCCTCAGATATCCTTCCGGCGCTCCGGTCCACCAGACGAGACCCAGCCAGGTCGCGGGCAGGGCGAGTGCAAGCGGCGGGCCCCAGATCCAATGGGATTTGCGCAGAAGCCGGCCTTCGCCGGCAGCGAAGCGCGCGGCGGCATAGGCACCGGCCGGAACGATGAGGCCGACGGGGCCCTTGGTCAGAATACCCAACCCCATGAACAGCCACGCCAGGAGGGGTTTCCAGAACGCCGGCTCGTCGTCGTTCCAAAACAACAGGGCCAGCGCGCCGATGGTCCAGCCGAGGAGGAGACCGTCTGGACGGGCGAAACCGATCTCATGCCAGAACAGATAGGTGGAGCAAAGCGTCAGCACGGCGGGCCAGGCGGCTTTAGCGGAGGCCCATCGTTCCGCAAGGCGAGCCGTGGCCCAGAGCGTCAACAGTCCGGCGAAAAACCCCGGCAGGCGCACCGTCAGGCGTCCGATCGGCAGACCGGTGGAGAACGAAAACAGGTTGATAAGCCAGTAAAGCAGCGGGGGCTTGTGGGCGTAGAACTCGCCGTGGCGATGAGGGACCAGCCAGTGTCCGTCCCGGGCCATTTCGCGGGCGATGTAGGCGACCCGGGCCTCGTCAGGTTCCCAGCAGTCGCGGCGCAGGATTTCACCGCCCCAGAGCAGCGAGGCGAGCAGCAGCAGGTGCCAGAAGACGGGACGCGGCGCGACGGGATTCATGAGGCGGTGGGGGGCGAAACGGATTGACGGCGGTGGATCAGCATCAGATTGCGTACGTAGACGAACAGGCCGACGGCCTGGCCGAGGGTGATGACCGGGTCTTTTCGCCAGAGGGCATAGATCAGCAACAGCCCGCCGCCGCCGATGGAGAGGTACCAGAACGAAAGCGGGACCACGGAACGGCCCGATTTTTCCGAGGCGACCCATTGCACGAGAAAGCGGGAGAAGAACAGGGCCTGTCCCGCCAGTCCCAGCAGGCCCATCGGCTGGGCCAGCACGTCCAGAAAATGCTTCAGCGTGTCCATTGCAGGGGAGCCGTTCGGATTGACCTGTATCGTTTCTGCATCCAGCGGAGCGCCCAGAGGTCCCAGAGGGATTCCTTGAGACGGCCCCAGTTGGTGTATTTGCTTTGGCCCGCGGCGCGTGGACGGTGGTGCACGGGAATTTCCGAGATGCGTGCGCCGGCCATGCCCAGCAGGGCCGGTATGAAGCGGTGCAGGCCGCGGAACTGGAGGGGCAGGTGGGCGGTCCACTCGGCGCGGAATGCCTTGAGGGTGCAGCCGGTGTCGCGGATGGTTTCCCGCAGGACGCGGTTGCGCACGGTATTGGCCAGCCGGCTGCCGATGCGCTTGGACCAGACGTCCTGCCGGTGGACGCGGTACCCGCAGCAGAGGTCGCAGGTTGCGAGTTCGTCGATCAGGGCGGGGATGTCGGAGGGATCATTCTGGCCATCGGCGTCCAGCGTGACCAAAATCCGGCCGCGCGCGGTGCGGAAGGCGGCCTGCAGGGCCGCGCTTTGGCCGGAGTTGGTTGCCAGTCGAAGAGCGCGAAGCTCGGGCACTTCTGCGCACAGGTCATTCAGGCGTCCCGGGGTCCAATCGCTCGAGGCGTCGTCCACCACGACGATTTCAAACGACCGGCCCAGTCCGTGCAGGACACAGGCTGTTTCGCGAACCACCGCGGCGATGCAGGCGTCCTCGTTATAGGCCGGGATGAGGATCGACAGTTCCACGGGCCGGCCGCTGTCAGGCGCGTTCCAGAAAGGCGAATCTGGACATATGTTTCCCATGGCGGCAATGTCGCGCCTGGGAGGCCGCAGGTCAAAGCCTCAATCCTGAAGATTGCTTAAGCTGAACGGAGAAACGAAAGCGCCCCGGATTTTTCCGGAGCGCGGAACGAGCTGCCCGACGAGGTCGTCGGGGCTCCGGAGGGAGCCGGCGCGCTCCCGGGGCGGGCGGCAGCGCTCCAGAACGCGAACGCGGGCCGGATGAAGCTTTGGCGCCGCATGACGCTTCGTCGAAGGCACAGCGATCGTCCGGGCAACACCCGGGTTCTTGGGCAGAATTCAGGATTTGGGCATTGCCCGTCGGAATCGCCGGCTTTAGCCTGATGGACATGGTTGCGATTTCTCCCAAAACCGGAGTGGGCGTCTCTCCCCCTGCTGCCAACCCTTCGTTTGGTTCGCATGATAACTCCAGCGCGTCCAGCGGCATCCAGGAACGGCGCATGACGACGCGGCGGAAAGCGGCTGGCGTGGCGCTGAAACTGCTGATCAGTCTCGGCGTTTTCGCGGTGGGACTGGAAATCGCGTTCCGGATCTGCCCGTGGGCCGTTCCGGCCAAGGCGCTGGTGCATTTCGAACCCGCGCTGCGCGCCAAGCTGGCGCAAGGCCGCTTTCCGACCCGGGCCGACACCATCCTGCTGCCGCGCGACGACGGCGGAGACGCCATCCGGATTTTCAAGCCGTTTGCCGTCAAGCCGTACGGACTCCGGCCGTTCGGCACGAACAACTGCGGGGCCGTCCGGGAGGTGAAGACCGACGAGATCGGGTTTGGCAATCCCCCCGGGATCTATGACGCCCATGCGAAGATCGACCTGGTTGCGATCGGCGATTCGTTCACGTGGCCCTCGGCGGTGGAACCCGGGGACGCCTGGCCGATCCGGCTGGGCGAAAGGCTGGGATGCACGTCGTACAATTTGGGCCGGGGCGGCAATGGTCCGTACGAATACCTGCAGATCCTGAAGCGGTACGGCTTGGCCAAGTCGCCGCGCGTGGTGGTGATGAACCTCTACGAAGGCAACGATATCCTGAATGTCGCAGAGCATCTGGCGTACCGGAAGGGAGCCTCTCCCGGGGCCGGGCGCGCGGGAGACGAAGGCAAGAGGGGATTCCTGTGGCGCCGCAGCCTTGCGTGGAACCTGGTTGCGGGCAGCGTCATCTATTGGCGGGAACACGCCCGGTTCGAAAAACTGGAAGGCCGCGTGGACTACCGGTTCCAGGTTGGATCTATTCCGTTCAATCCCGAGCAGAGCAGCCGCGACGAGGTGGTGTACGCGCGGCGGGCCGTCGCCGGAGAAATCCCCTACGAGGTGTTCGACGAACCGCTCCGCGAGTTCAAGCGGCTTGCCGACGATCACGGCTTCCGGCCGGTGCTGGCCTACACGCCGGCGGCCGCGATCGCCTATTCGCCGGCGGTCTTCCGGGACCCCGGGGTGGGAAGCGTGCTGGAGGCGTTCAGCCGGGACCAGCGGCGGCATCTGGAACAGGCGGCGGGGGAATTGGGGATTTCCTTCATCGACCTGACGCCGGCCCTGCAGGAGATCGCCCGGGCGGCTCCGCCCCTGGAGGAGAACTTGCTTTATTTTCCCGGGAACATCCATCTGACGCCGCGAGGCCACGCCGCAGTGGCGCGGATCCTGGCCGGATTCCTGCGGGACCGGATGCCCGGGGCGGAGCCGGGTCCTTGATCATGAGGAGAGCGGGCGCCGGGCGTGCCGCCGGCGGCGCAGTTGCAGCGATCCGGTTGATGAGAACAAAGCGCCCCGGATTTCTCCGGGGCGCGGGGGCATTCAAGCCGACTATGCCTTGGGGGCGGCGGGGGCGGGCAGGTCGGCGAGCTTGGCGTACTTGGCCCAATCCTTCCTGACGTTGGCCTGGGCCATGTCCAGCAGCCTGGCGGCGGCCTCGGGATTGCTCTTGAGCAGCATCTTGTAACGGGTCTCGTTATAGATGTAGTCCTTGAGATCGACCGACGGCGCCTTGCTGTCGAGCTGCAGGGGGTTCTTGCCGTCGGCGGCGAGGGCGGGATTGCGGCGGCAGAGGATCCAGTGGCCGGAATTAACCGCCAGCTTCTGCTGCTCGAGGCCGTCGCGCATTTCCTTCATCCCGTGCGCGATGCAGTGGGAATAGGCGATGATGATGGACGGGCCGTCGTGGGCTTCGGCTTCCTTGAAGGCCTTGATGGTCTGCGGGGCGTTGGCGCCGAAGGCGACGCGCGCCACATAGACGTTGTCGTAGTTCATGGCCATCAGGGCCAGGTCCTTCTTTTCCGAGGGCTTGCCGCCGGCGGCGAACTTGGCGACCGCGCCGAGCGGGGTGGACTTGGAGGCCTGTCCGCCGGTGTTGGAATACACCTCGGTATCGAGGACCAGGATGTTGACGTTGGCGCCGGAGGCGAGGACGTGGTCGAGCCCGCCGTAGCCGATGTCATAGGCCCAGCCGTCGCCGCCGACGATCCAGACGGATTTCCGGATGAGGAAATCGGCGACGGAGAGGAGATTCAGGGCTTCGGGCTTGCCGTTGCCGGCCAGTTTCCGCTTGAGTTGGGCGACGCGTTCGCGCTGGGCGGCGATGCCGCCTTCGTCCTTCTGGTCGGCGTCCAGCAGCCCCTGGGCCAGGTCGTCGCCGATGTCGGTCTTGAGGGCCTCGACGAGCTGGGCGGCGTAGCGGGCCTGCTGGTCGCAGGTCAGGCGGAAGCCGTAGCCGAACTCCGCGGCATCCTCGAACAGGCTGTTGGACCAGGCGGGTCCGCGGCCGTCGCGGTTCTGGGCCCACGGGGTGGTGGGCAGGTTGCCTCCGTAGATGGACGAGCAGCCGGTGGCGTTGGCGATGATGGCCCGGTCGCCGAAGAGCTTGCTCATCAGGCTGAGATAGGGCGTTTCGCCGCAGCCGGCGCAGGCGCCGGAGAACTCGAAGAGCGGCACGGTGTACTGGGTGTCCTTGACCATGCCGAGGTTGAGCTTGGCGCGGTCCATCACGGGCAGGGACTCGAAGAACGCGATGTTCCGGCGCTCCTGCTCGACGATCGGGAGTTTGGGCCCGAGGTTGATGGCCTTGCGGGAGGGGTCGTTCTTGTTCTTTTTCGGGCAGGAGGCGACGCAGACGCCGCAGCCCGTGCAGTCCTCGACATAGATCTGCAGGGTGTAGGCCTTGTCGTCCTTGCCGCGGACGGGCGCATGCTTGAAGCCGGCCGGCGCCTTGTCCAGCAGGGTCTTGTCGTACTCGTTGGCGCGGATGACGGCATGCGGGCACACGAACGAGCAGGTGCCGCACTGGATGCATTCCTGCTCGTCCCAGATCGGAACGTTGAGCGCCACATTGCGTTTCTCCCAGCGCGTGGTGGCGGAGGGGAACGTGCCGTCCACCGGCATCTTGGAGACCGGCAGCCCGTCGCCGTCGCCCACCATGATGGGGGCGATGACCTCCTTGACGAAGTCCGGGGCCTGGTCCGACACCGGCGGGGGAATCTCGAGGGTGGAGGTGACCTCGCTGTAGGGGATCTCGAACAGATTGGCGAGAGTCTCGTCCACGGCCTTGAAGTTCTTCTGGACGATTTCATCGCCCTTCTTGCCGTAGGTCTTCTGGATGGATTTCTTGATCTTCGCAATGGCGTCGTCCTTGGGCAGGACGCCGGAAATGGCGAAGAAGCAGGTCTGCATGATGGTATTGACGCGCGAGCCCATGCCGGTGCGTTCGGCGACCGCATAGCCGTCAATGTTGTAGAACTTCAGTTTCTTCTCGATGATCCGGGCCTGGACCTTCTTGGGCAGCTTGTTCCAGACCTCGTCCTTGGCGAAGGGGCTGTTGAGGAGGAAGACGCCGCCGGTGGAGGCGTAGCGGAGGATGTCGGTCTGGAAGAGGAACTCGTACTGGTGGCAGGCGATGAAGCCGGCTTTCTGGATCAGGTAGGGGCTGTGGATCGGGTTGGGGCCGAACCGCAGATGCGAGATGGTGCGCGAACCGGACTTCTTGGAGTCATAAACAAAGTAGCCCTGCGCGTGGAAATCCGTCTCTTCGCCGATGATCTTGATGGAGTTCTTGTTGGCGCCCACGGTGCCGTCGGCGCCGAGGCCGAAGAACATGGCATTGGTGACGCCGGGATGGCGGATGAAGAACGCGGGGTCCAGATCCAGGCTGGTGTGGGTGACGTCGTCGGTGATGCCCACGGTGAACCCGTTTTTGGGCTTGTCCTTTTTGAGCTCGTCGAAGACCGCCTTGACCATGGCCGGGGTGAATTCCTTCGAAGACAGGCCGTAGCGCCCGCCGATGACCTTGGGCAGGGCGGGGAAGGCGCCGTCGGCGGCCGCCTGCGCGAGGCACGACAGCACGTCCTTGTAGAGCGGCTCGCCGTCGGAGCCGGGTTCCTTGGTGCGGTCGAGCACGCCGACGGCCTTGGCGGTCGCCGGCAGGGCCGCGAGGAAGTACTTCAGCGAGAACGGGCGGTAGAGGCGCACCACGATGGCCCCGATCTTTTCGCCCTGCTTCTGCAGTTCCTCGATCGTTTCCAGCGCGGTTTCGGCGCCGGAGCCCATCAGCACGATGACGCGCTCGGCGTCGGGCGCGCCGATGTAGTCAAAGGGCTTGTAGTGGCGTCCCGTCAGCTTGCCGAACTGCTCCATGGCCGCGGCGACGATGTCCGGGCAGGCCTCGTAGAACTTGTTGACGGCCTCGCGCCCCTGGAAATAGACGTCGGGGTTCTGGGCGGTGCCCCGGATGAAGGGCTTTTCGGGATTGAGCGCGCGCGCCCGGTGGTCGGCGATCAGCTGGTCGCTGATCATGGCGCGGATGATCTCGTCGGAGATCATTTCCACCTTGCTGACCTCGTGGGAGGTGCGGAAGCCGTCGAAGAAATGCAGGAAGGGCACGCGCGACTGGAGGGTGGCGGCCTGGGCGATCAGGGCCGTATCCATGACTTCCTGGACGCTGTTGGAGGCGAGCATGGCCCAGCCGATCTGACGGCAGGCCATGACATCCTGGTGGTCGCCGAAAATCGAGAGGGCGGAGGCGGCGATGGAGCGGGCGGAGACATGGAAGACGGTCGAGGTCAGTTCCCCGGCGATCTTGTACATGTTGGGGATCATCAGCAGGAGGCCCTGCGAGGCGGTGAAGGTGGTGGTGAGGGCGCCGGACTGCAGCGCGCCGTGCACGGCGCCGGAGGCCCCGCCTTCGGACTGCAGTTCGGCGACGGTCGGCACGGTGCCCCAGAGGTTGGTGCGGCCTTCGGATGCCCACTGGTCGGCCCATTCGCCCATGTTCGAGGACGGCGTGATGGGATAGATCGCAGCGACTTCGTTGGTCTTGAAGGCGATGTGGGCGGCGGCTTCGTTGCCGTCAATGATCGCGATTTTCTTGTCTTTGCTCATATGGCGTGATGCTCCGGGAGGGGGTTGTTCTAAATCGACCTGGTGTCTTCCGGCACAAACGCCGGAACGCACACGGGGCGCATCCTAGCACAGAGGGGGGGGGACGCAATACAAAAAATGAAAAATCCTGCCGGAAGAAACGTTTTACGCGGCAGAGTTGCCGTTCGGCCGGGAGCTCCCGACGCGCCAAATTGGCCGAAAAGGAGAAAAAACCAGCCAAGAGAACTCCGGGCAGAACCGGAAAATCGGTGTCGGACGGGAAACCCGCAGCCCTTACAGGTCGAGAGGACGGCCGACCGAGATCAGTTCACGGGGGGCATTGGTGCGGAGGTTGAGGTTGACCGTGCCATTGACCACCACGGCATTGTTGCTGCGCAGCTGCCAGTCGAGGTGACCGCCGGCGGGAACCAGATTGGTCGCGGCATAGATGGCGACCCGCGCACCGTTGGTCAGATCCACGGCAAAGGACGCGGTGGTGGCGGTGTTGGAGGCCGCCACGATGGTGGCCGCGCCGGGGGTATAGGTGGCGCGGAGCGTCATGTTGGAACTCGAGTCGTAGCCGTACACCTGGATGAACCACTCGCCGGCGGGGGGATTGGCGACGCGGATGCTTTCGTTGTTGCCGGCGGCTTCGCTGAAATAGTCCTGGTCGTACCAGGGGAGGTAGCCGCGGGCGACGTAGATGTCGGCGTCGCCGGTGCCGCCGTTGAGCGTGATGGCCAGATTGGTCTGGCCGGCCGGAACGACGATACGGAAGTCTTCGCCCGAATCCTGCGGCACATAGGCGATGGTCCGGGCGACGCCATTGGAAAGAGCCGGAAAGGAATCCGCCGCGCCGCCGCTGGCATACTGAAGGATATATGTCGCGTTGATGGTGCCGTCAAAGAAGGGTTTCACCTGCAGATACACGGTGCCCGAGGCCGCCGCCTGGTACACCATCGAGAAATTCAGGTCGGCGGGATAGGCGATGTCGTAGGCGTAGCGGATCATCTGCAGCCCGGTCTCTTCGGACCACGTATAGAGATAGGCATCCACATCGCCGGACAGGTCGGCGCTGCGGAAGGTGTACCGCCGGTTTTTTTTGACGGGAAAAGCGAAGAAGTCCGATTCATCGAGATCCTGTCGAAGCGAGTGGGGGCCATGGGACTGGAATTCCGTCAGCGGCAGTAAATCCGTGGCTCCGTCGGCGAGGTTGTCCGCGTAGTCCCAGGCGTCGCCGGGCGGGGTGGGGCCGGCGGTGCCGGCCAACGCCGCCAGGATGCCCGGATTCAGCGATTGCGGGGTCTGGTCGGCGTAGGGAATGCGCAGGACGGCAAAATCGAAAAGCTCCTGGAACGAGGCCCATCCGTCGCCGGAGGCGTCGCCCCAGTCAAACCCCTGGAGCAGACGGTAGGTGAACCAGCCGTGACCGATCGTCTCGGACTCGTAAGAATACTGGTCGTAGGCGCAGGCCGTCATCCAGCCGATCTCGTCGGGGGAGACGAGGCGGGCCGCGGCGCGGGCATCGGATGCCATTCGCAGGATGCGCAGATCCCGCATGCGGGCGGCGACGCGTTCGGCGAGGTTCCAGTTGCGGACCGCCCGGCGGCGGGCCTCTTTCTCGGCCAGACTGAGCGCCGAGGTTTCCACGAAGAGTCCGCCCGAATGGCAGGCATCGACGATTACCACGACCTTCACCCCGGTCCGGAAGGCGGACAGATCCGCGGCCAATTCGTCTTCGGTGTAGTCGGCGTTGTAGGAACAGAGATAGACATCGGCCTGGGTCACGTCGTCATTGCCGCCGTGGCTGGAATGGAAATAGACCATGATGTCGCCGGAGACGGCCCGGGCCGCGTAGTTGGACAGGGCGGCCCGGATGGCGGTTTTGGTTCCGGCGGAATTGACCAGCAGGGTCGTGTTGGACGTCACCCAGCCGGCGCCGTGGTTCACCAGGTTGGTTCGCATAGCGCCGGCATCCGGAACGCAGTAGTTCAGCCAGTTGTCGGAGGGGATGTAGATGGAACTGTACTGGTTCAAGCCCACGAACAGTCCGTACTGTTCGGCTTGCAGCGATCCGCACGTCAGAAACAACCCCATCCAGCCAATAATCCATTGCCTGTTCATACACCTGTCCTGGGTGAATTCTTCCGGAAGGCTACCCGTATTTCGAAGCGCCGACAAGAAGAACCGGGAATTTTCTCCGGTTCTGCCGCAACGGATGAAAACCGAATAATCACATGAGGTGTCCGGGCCCGTTGCGGGACGAGCCGGAGAGGCGACACTCCTGGCTTGCGCCGGGCCGGGAAAGGAATATATTGGTGAACATGCGTTCATTCATGAGGAGCGATGGTCCGTTCTCCGGCTCGGCCCTCCGGGTCCGGCCGGTGGTTCTGAATCCGCCGCCGCGGCCGCTGCGACGGTACCTCTGCCGGGTGGCCGCGGGGTTTCCGTCGCCGGCGGACGATCATCTGGAGGGGCCGCTGGATTTGAACGAGCACCTGGTGGAGCATCCGGCGGCGACGTTCGTGGTGAAGGTGCAGGGGGATTCGATGGCGGGGGCGGGCATCCGCGACGGCGACCTGCTGGTGGTGGACCGGGCGCGGGAGGCCCGCGACGGCTCCATCGTCGTGGCCGTGGTGGACGGGGAACTGACCGTGAAACGGCTGCGCAAGAGCCGCAGAGGGGTCCGCCTGGAGGCGGAAAACCCGGCATATCCGGCCATCGTCTTTCACGAAGGGAAGGAACTGGTCGTCTGGGGCGTGGTGGCGCATGCCATCCGGTCGTATTGACGGGAGGGGGCATGTTTGCGCTGGCGGACTGCAACAATTTCTACGCCTCCTGCGAGCGGGTGTTTGCGCCGGCGCTGGAGGGCCGGCCGATCGTGGTGCTGTCGAACAACGACGGCTGCGTGATTGCCCGCAGCCGGGAAGCCAAGGCGCTGGGGGTCGCGATGGGGGCGCCGTGGTTCAAGGTGGAAGCGCGGTTCCGGTCGCGCGGGGTGACGGTGTTTTCGTCCCACTATGCGCTGTACGGCGATTTGTCCCGGCGCGTCATGCAGGTGCTGGCGGGGTTCGTCCCGGAGATGGAAGTCTATTCGATCGACGAGTGTTTCCTGAACCTGGAGGGATTCCGGGGCGACCGGCTGGCGCTGGGGCGGGAGATGGTCCGGACGGTGAAGCAGTGGACGGGGATTCCCGTGTCGGTGGGGCTGGCGCCGACCAAGACCCTGGCGAAGGTGGCGAACCGGCTGGCGAAGAAGGGGGCGGCGGGGACGGTGCCGGTGCTGGACTGGACGCAATGGCCCGCGCCGGCGGACACGCTGGCGGCGCTGCCGGTCGAGGAGGTCTGGGGCGTGGGAACGCGACTGGGGGCGCGGCTGCGCGCCATGGGCATCGTCCATGCCCGGGCGCTGGCGGAAGCGGATCCCGCCCGGCTGCGGGCGGTGTTCGGCGTGGTGCTGGAACGGACGGCGCGGGAACTGTCCGGGGTGTCGTGCCTGCCGATGGAGATGGCGCCGCCGCCGCGCCGGCAGATTCTGGTGTCGCGCAGTTTCGGCCGTCGGCTGACGCGGCGGGAGGAGGTGGAGGCGGCCGTGACGGCGTTTGCGGCGCGCGCCGGCGAAAAGCTGCGGGCCCGGCGGCTCCGCGCGGGGGCGCTGTCGGTGTTTGTGCACACCAGTCCGTTTGACGGGAAGGGGCCGGCGTACGCCAACGGGGCGACGCTGGCGCTGGAGCCGGCCACGGGCGATTCAGGCCGGCTGGTGCGCGGCGCGCAGCGCGGGCTGGAGCGCATTTTCCGGCCGGGCTTCGCGTATCAGCGCGCGGGCGTGCTGCTGGCGGATCTGGTGCCGGAGCACGCGGCGCAGGGGCTGCTGTTTGCGGAGGCCCCCGGCGACAGCGCCCGGACGGACCGCCTGATGAAATGCCTGGATGCGCTGAACCGTTCGCCGATGCACCGGCGGCTCCGGTACGGGAGCGAGATGCAGAGCGATGCCTGGCACATGCGCCAGCATCACCGGTCCGCCGCCTCTCCGGCCAGCTGGCGGGATCTGCCCCGGGTCTGCGCCCGGTGAAAAACGGACCGGGTCTAGTCGGATCCGGTTTCTTCGGCGATGGTGATGTTGATGGAGGTCGGGCTGCCGCTGTCCTGCTGGATGATCAGGCTGACGGTGCGGGTGTCCTTGGTATAGGACAGCATGGCGACGTCATCCATGCCCAGATGCGACTTTTCAGCCCAGCCGAGGCCTTCCATGGCGGACTTGGATTTGGCAATGACGTCCTGGACGGGGTCGGCGCTTTCCAGGGCCAGGTTCACGCCGCCGGGATACGTCATGGAGGCGACGACGTCGGCGCCGGGATAGACGAAGACGTCCTTGGGAAAATCGCCGGGCATCTGGCCGGCGCCGGCGGAGCGGAAGGTGGTGGTGCCGTCCGCGCCCTGGATGGTCACGGTGTCGCCTTCCACCTTGACGTCGGCCTGCCGCCCTTCGGCATCGGTGGTGCGGAAGCTCATGCCGTCCTCGGAGAGGTTGACCTTGGCGTCCACGCCTTCCGCGGAGAGGGCTTTCTCGAGCATTTTTTCCGCGAGTTTTTCGCCCGTCTTTTCTTCGGCTTTTTTGCCGCACCCGCAGACGGCCACAGCGGCCGCCAGGCTCCACACGATCAGGATTCGTTTCATTTGATTTCTCCCGTCGCCCGTCTGCGGGCGCGTTTTATGGAGAAACGCTAGCAAAACGGCTTGCGGCGGCCAACCTCTTTGAGGGGGCGTCTGCGATTCAGTGCAATCCTGGAACGGGAGGGGCTGCTTGTCTGCCCGTGCCGGAACCTCCGTGTTACCCGCCTGGGGTGCGGCGATCCTGCCGGGAACCGGGCAGGACAGAGCCTGCCCCTCCAGAAAACCTTTGGAGCGCAGGCGCGCAGGCTAGGCCGCGGGCGGGGCGGGCGGGGCGTCGAAGAGTTCCTGCGCGCGGTCCTGGGAGAGGGCTATGAGGGTGAAGACGCCCAGAAGGGTGCCGAGGGGCATCAGGAGGCACTCGAGGGCGGCGATGACCTGGCAGGCGGTCCGGGACTTCCGCCGGCGGAGCTTGCGGCCGGCGGTGATCATGGCGGCGGCGAGCGCCCAGCCGCCGAGCACGAACAGGCCGCCCATGAGAACGAAAAGCCAGCCGATGAACCGGGGGGCGGCTGGGCCGGAATCGAAAGCGCCCAGCAGGAGGGCGGCGCCGACGCCGACATGGATGAGCGGGAGGCAGGCGAACAGGGCGGTCAATCCGCCGAGAATGAAATGGAACAGGCCCAGCAGATCGAGCTGCTTTTCGGTTTCGTTCATGGGGTTTCCTTTCCGGCCGGCGGGTTCCGGGGGCCGAGCCATCGGTCCAGGTAGGCCTGGATATCGAATTTTCGGCGCAGGCCGCTGGCGTTCATGTAGCGGATGGTACCGAAGACGGGCCGTTCGGTCCAGGGGCGGTCGTGGAGTCCGAAGCACCAGGCGACGCCGACGATGCCGTTGGGATCGCGTCCGTCGAGCTGGTACTTGTTGTTGAGCCGGAGGGCGGTGTCGAAGGCCTCCTCGGGAGAGGCGGACCACTCGAGGATTTTCTTGCCCCAGTACATGCGCATGTAGTTGTGCATGCGGCCGGAGCGGAGCAGTTCGGTCTGGGCGGCGTTCCAGCAGGGATCGTGGGTGGCGGCGGCTTCCCACTGGCCGCGGGTGTAGAGGAAGTCCCGTTTGTCGCGCCGGTGGCGGGCGAGGGTTTTGCGGGCCCATTCCGGGAGGGCGTCGTAGCGGTCGCTGGCGGGCCGGTGCCAGCAGGCGTTGATGGCGAGCTCGCGGCGGACGATGAGCTGTTCGAGAAAGGCGTCGGCGGAATTGCGCGGGGCGTCGGTTTTGGCGGCGCGCAGGGCGATGTCGAGGGAGGAGATCTGGCCGAAATGAAGGTAGGGGCTGAGGCGGGAGGTGGCGTCGAGGACGGGGTCGCTGGCGGACGCGGCGTAATCGGCGAGATTCTGCGACAGAAAGCGCTGGAGGAGGCGGCCGGCGGCGGCGGCCCCGCCGGGGGGATGGTCGGCGGCCGGCACGCTGTCATCGGCGCCGATGGCGCGGCAGAGGGCTTCGGGATCGTCGAGGGAGAGCGAGTCGCGGACCAGGTTGAGCGACGGCGTGGCCACCCGGCGGGCGCGCGGACGCTTCAGAAAGAGGGGGAGTTTCCGGTGGATTTTGGGCCGAAGGGTGCGGGCGGCGAATTCGGCGTGGTCCGAGGCTTCGGCGACGGGAACAATGGCGTCGGTTTCGACCAGGACGAAGGGGCAGCGGATGCGTTCGCCGACGGCGCGGCGCCAGTCGCGCTGGACGGGCAGATAGCCGACATCGCCGACGAGGAGGGCGGCGTTTTTCGCGAGCGGGGGAATGACCTCTTCGGGTGCGCCTTTCCGGAGGCAGAAGCCGATGCCGCGGGCGGCCAGGCGGTTGCGGGTTTCGCGGAGTCCTTCGAGCATGAAGCGATAGGGACGGGCGTTGGCGTCGGGGAAGGGCGCCAGGGCAAAGGCGGCCAGCACGGGCAGGGCCAGGGTGTTGGCCTGGTCAATGGCGTATTCGAGGGCGTCATTGAACTCGGCGCGCTGGGCCTGCTGCATCCAGTAGAGCACATAGCGTCCGCGGCGGAGCGGGAGATCGTTCTGCGGCTGGATGCGGGCGGGATGGATCACGGGGCGGGCTCCGGAAGGCGGCGGCGGTTGTGCCAGGCGGCGAAGGCGGATCCGGAGAGATTGTGCCAGATGCTGAACAGGGCGCCGGGCAGGGCGGCGGCGGCGGAGAAATGTTTCACGGCGAGGGTGACGGCGAGTCCGGAGTTCTGCATGCCGACTTCGATGGCCAGGGTCCGGCAGACCACGGGCGGGCAGCGGAAGAGGCGGCCGGCGGCGTAGCCGCAGGCCATGCCGCCGAGGTTGTGCAGGCAGACGGCCAGGACCAGCACCGGCGTGGTGGTGGCGACCTTGTCATGGTTGAGGCCGATGATGATGCCGATGATCAGGACGATGGCCGCGACGGAGAGCAGGGGGAAGGCGGGCTGGAAGCGGGCGAGGCGGCGGCCGAGGAAGCGGTTGACGGCCATGCCGGCGAGCACGGGGAGCAGGACGATCTGCAGGATGCTGAGGAGCATGCCGGCGGCCGGCACGGGCACGGTCTGGTGCAGATAGAGCCAGGTGAGGGCGGGGGTGGCGGCGACGGCGAGCACGGTGGAGCAGAAGGTCATGGTGATGGACAGCGCGGTATCGC
The DNA here is from genome assembly GCA_040768005.1 of Kiritimatiellia bacterium. GTDB lineage: Bacteria > Verrucomicrobiota > Kiritimatiellia > CAIQIC01 > Lenti-01 > JAAZFE01. Next base: position 9,042 of record JAXGNL010000008.1, on the reverse strand, counting down.
CGCGGGCGAGCCAGGTGATGACGTTGGACGCGGTGCCGCCGGACACGCAGCCGACCAGCACCATGCCGGCAACAAGCGGCGGCGCGAGGTGCAGCACGCGCGCAAGCCCCAGCGCCAGCAGCGGCATGAGGCCGAACTGGACGGCCATGCCGAGGACGATGGGGCCGGGCCGCTGGAACACGCGCCGGAAATCCGCGCCGGTCAGCGTCAGGCCCATGCCGAACATGACCAGGCCGAGCAGGGGGACAATCCATCCCTGCAGGGCGGCCCAGGGGGCGGGACGGAGATAGGCCCAGGCGGAGGCGAGGAGCGCCCACAGGGGGAACAGGGTCGTGACGGCAGACAGGCGGCGGTTCATGGGCGGCGCCCGTTCATGAATTCCGCTCCCCGCCGCCGAGCCAGGTGCGGAGCTTGTTGTAGCCGACAAAATGATCCACCAGAAAGGGCACCAGGTACTGGGCGGGCAGGCCGGTGACGGTTTTCCGGCAGAGCCGGTCGCAGCGGCGGCACAGGGGGAGGGAATCGAGATCGTGCAGGAGGCGGCGGCGGAGATCCTGGTAGGCCGGGCCGTTCCAGATGTCGGCCAGCGGCTGGCGGGAGGCGTCGCCCATCGGCAGGCGGCCCCAGAAGTCCTGCGGGCAGGGGGTGACGACGCCGTTCCAGCCGATCACCATGGCGTACCACGGGAAGGTGCATTGGGTGAAGGTGCGCGCGGCGGCGGGGGCATCCGGGGGGGCGTCGCCGGCCCAGACGTATTCCTCTTTCTCGACGATTTCATTGACGCCGTCGCGGAGCAGGTCGCGCCGCAAACGTTCGGCGCGCTCGCGGGCTTCGGGGGCGGGGGTTTCGCCGCGGAAGCGGATGCGTTCAACGACGACATAGGGCAGGGACTGCCGGGCTTCGCGGCGCAGCCGGAGCAGCCGGCGCACGTTGACGATGGTCTGGTCGAAATCGGCGCCGACGCGGATGCGCTCGTAGGTATCCTTTTCAAAGCCGTCGATGGAGAACGACACCAGCTCGGGGGAGGCGGCGATGAGGTCGCGGGCGCGGTCTTCGGTCAGCAGGGCGCCGTTGGTATGGAAGCGGCAGCGGATGCCCCTGGCGCGGGCGTACCGGATCATGTCGGGCAGGTGCCGGTTGAGGAGCGGTTCGCCGCGGTGGTGCAGATAGATGTCGGAAACATGGGGGTGGGCCTGGTCGATCATGCGGCGGAACAGATCCAGGGACATCATGCCTTTTTCGGCGGGCGGGAGATCCTTGTTGGGACACATGACGCAGCGGAGGTTGCAGGCGGAGCAGGTGTCGAACCAGAGGCGGATGGGCCGGCTGTCCAGCCGGACGCGCCCCGCGCGGTATTCGCGGGCGATCCGCGCCATCCGCCAGGCTTTCAGGGCGAGATTCATCGGCGGAGGGGCGCTAGAGCCAGCCGCGCCGGCGGTAGTCGGCGAGGATGTCGCGGATTTCGTCCTGCGGGGACTGGGCGGGGATGAAGCCGAGTTCGGCGCGGGCCTTGGCGGCGTTGAAGGAGCGGTCCTTGGTATAGAAATCCACCCGCCGGCGGTAGAGCGGCGGATTGATCCGCAGGGGGACGCAGAGGGCTTCGCAGAGGGAGCCGAGGGTCTGCATGGGTCTGACGGGGAGGCGGAGCCACGGGGGGGAGACGCCGAGGTCGGCGGCGACGATGCCGGAGAATTCGCGCAGGGACATGGCGCGTTCGCCGGCGATGATATAGATCTCGCCGTTGCGGTCGACGCGATCCATGGCCAGCAGAAAGGCGCGGGCGAGGTCGCGGACATCAATGAAATGGACCAGGTTGGCGCCGCGGCCGACATAGAAGAAGCGGCGGCGGGCGATCATGCGGAACATCTTGCGGGTGCGGGTGTCGCCGGGACCGTAGATCATGGCGGGGCGGATGACCACGCCGGGGAGCCGCCCGGCCCGGAACGCCTCCAGCGCGAGCTGTTCGCCTTCCATTTTGGTGCGCTGGTAGATGTCGCCGGGGTGGTACGGGGCGGACTCGTCGGCGGGGGGCTGTTCGACGTGCCCCAGCACGCCGACGGTGGAGCAGTGGATCACGCGGAGGGGCCCGGCGGCGGCCGCGGCGTCGAGGATGTTGCGCACGCCCTGCACATTGGTGTCCACATAGGCCTGGTCGGGCTGGTTGGCCTGCCGGAAGAGGGCGGCGATGTGAAACACGCCGTCCACCCCCTGCATGGCGCGGTCCAGCGCCGCGCGGTCGCGAATGTCGCCTTCGAATGCCTCGGCGGCCGGATGGTCCAGACCGGCGAGCTGCTCGCGGCGGCGGGCCATGGCCCGGACGCCGTCGCCCCGGGCCAGCAGCTGCCGGACGATTTCCGAGCCGACGAATCCGGCGGCGCCGGTGACGAGATACTTCTTCTGGCGGTTTTCCACGAATCCGGTCCTTTCTCCATGCGTACGATCCGGCATCCTAGCGCAAACGCTTGCAGTTGCCAACGGGCATCCGCAGCGGGTATAACCGTGGGCGTATCCAACCAGGCGGAGAGAACGTGGCAACATTGCAAACCATTACCCTGCTGGGCTCGTCCTCGGGGAGGAACGCCGGCGACGCGGCGCTGATCGCGGCGATCATGGACGGCGTGGACCGGGCGTGCGGGCGGCGGCTGACCTACGACATTCCCACGATCCGGCCGTCGTACATCCGCGGGCACTATCCCAACCGGACCCGCCCGGTGGGGATGATGCCGTGGCAGGGGGCGCTGCGGATGCTGGGCATGCCGACCGCGCGGGCGATTTGCCGGGCGGATGCCGTGATCATTTTCGACGCGGTGCTCTTCGACCGGTCGCTGTTCAATCCGCTGTTCAATTTCCTGTCGTCGCTTTATCTGCTGCTGCCGCTGGCGTCGCGCCGGGGCATCCCGATCATCGGCTACAACGTTGGGGTGGGGCCGGTGCACACCGCGGCGGGGCGGCGGATGCTGAAATCGGTGGCCGAGCGCATGGCGTTCATCACGGTGCGCGACCAGGATTCGCTGGACCTGCTGCAGGAGGTTGGAGTGTCGAATCCCCGGGTGCGGCTGGCGGCGGATGCGGCGCTGAACGCGCCGGCCCTGCCGCCGGCGGAGGTCGAACCGATCCTGCGGGCGGCGGGGGTGGACCCGTCGCAGCCCAAGCTGGGGATCAACATCAACCGCTACCTGGACACGTGGGCGTCGGCGGGGCGCGTGTCCATGGGCCGCGAGGCGTTCCTGAACGTATTTGCGGAAGCGCTGGCGGGATTCCACCGGGAGGTGCCGGTGCCGATGGTGTTCGTGACCACGCAGCACCACGACGCGGAGATCACGCAGGCGCTGATGCAGCGGCTGCCCCGCACGGTGAAGGCGGCGATGATTGACAACCGCCGGCACGACCATGCGGCGGTCAAGGGCGTGCTGCGGCACCTGGATTTGCTGTGCGGCATGCGCCTGCATTCGCTGATCCTGGCGTCGTCGGAGTGCACGCCCGTCGTGGGCATCACCTACCAGCCCAAGGTGGCCTACTATTTCCGCGAGCTGGGGCTGCCGGACCGCACGCTGTCGTTCGACGATTTCAGCGCCGATGCCCTGCGCGGGCATCTGCTGCGCGGCTGGCGGGACCGCGCGGAGCTGCGCGCGGGGCTGGAGCGGCGGATCCCGCAACTGCAGGCCAAGGCCGCGGCCAGCGCGGAGCTGGTGGCGGCGCTGGACCGGGGACCGGAGGCGTTCGCCGCCCGGTGGGACGAAACCGGCGGGGCGTAGAGGCGCGGCAGTGGCGAAACGCGGCATCCTGTTGTCGGCCGCCGGGGCGGCGGCGGCCAGCCTGCTGCTGTTCGGCGTGATGTCGTGGCCGCTGGCGCGGCAGGCAACCGAGGCCATTCCTTCTTCCGCCCAGAATCTCGAGCATCCGCCGTGGCGGGCGATGATTCCGGGCGACCAGCTGCAGCTGCTGTATCACTTCGATCTGGTGCGCGACATGCTGCACGGACGGATTCCGTGGTTCCGGAATCCCTACGAGTTCAATCAGGGCGACGACGAAGCCGGCTACCGGCCCGGAGCGTATTTTCTGCCCATGTCAGGGGTGTACGCGGTGCTGGCGGAGCGGCTGGGTCAGGCGGCGGGCTGGAACCTGACCCTGTGGCTGTCGGTGGCATTCAGCGCGTTTTTCTCGTGGCAATGGCTGCGGCGGTTCACGGAGGACCGGCTGGCGGCGGCGCTGGGCACCGGCCTGATCCTGCTGGTGCCGTTCCGATGGATCAGCCTGTTCGGGGGCAGTCCGGCCGGCATTGCGCTGATGTGGCTGTCGCTGCTGGCGTGGGGCGTGGATGCGGCGGTGAACCGGCCGACCCTGGCTTCCGGCTTCGGCGCCGGCGCCGCGATGCTCGTGTTGTTCTGGGCGGACTTGCAGACGTTCTATCTGGCAGTGATGTTCCTGCCGGTGCTGCTGGCGATCAGCCTGCTGGGACACGAGGAGCCGCCGCCGTGGCGGCGCTGGTGGCGGCCGGTGCCGGGGGCGGCGGTCTCTCTGGCGCTGCTGTCCGTGTTTTATCTCTGGCGCCAGCGGCATCTGGACGGTTCGACCATGAGCGGCGGCCGCTCGTTATGCGAAGTGCAGCTGTTTTCGCCGCACCCCCGCGGATTCTGGCTGGGGGGCAATGGGCCGGATGACTGGATTTTCCTGGGATTCGCCGCGACGCTGACGCTGGCCGTTGCGTGGGCCGTTCTGCTGGCGCAGGCCGCGGGGCGCGCACCGGGACAACGCGACGGACGGCGGATCGGGCTGCTGATGATCCTGCTGGCGGCGCTGCTGGGCGGCGCCTGCCTGGCGCTGGGCATGAACGGGCCGCTCCGGGGCGCGGCGCTGAAGGCGGCCCGCGCCGTCCTGCCGCACTATTCGATGATTCGCCAGCCGGCCAAGATCATGGCGCTGCTGCCGCTGTGGATGGGGTGGGTGCTGGCGGCGGGCCTGACGCGGCGTCCCGCGGACGGCCTCGGCGGCCGCCGGCTGAAAGGCGGATTGGCCGTGGCGGGCCTGGCCGGCCTGATGCTGGAAGTGATCCCGTCCTATCCGGCCACTCTCTGCCGCCTGGAGACGGCGCAGCCGGCATACGAACGCGTGGCCCGCACCGCCGCCCTGGACCGCGACGGTCCCGGACGCGTGCTGGCCCTGCCGCTTTGGCCCGGCGACTCGATGGATACCACCGTTCCGCTTTATTTTGCCCAGAAGTACGATCTGCGGCTGATCAACGGCTACAGCCCCGTGGTAAGCCCGGACTACGTCGAACAGGTGTTCCACCGGCTGGAAAGCCTGAATCAGGGCGAAGCGACGGAGGAACAGATTGATTTCCTGCTGGAACGGCGCATCCGGTTCCTGGTCCTGCATGAAAATCTCTTTCCGGAAAAGGTCAGTCCGTTTCCGGTGGGCGAAACGCTGCGCCGCCTGAAGGGGCATCCGCGCATCCAGTTCCTGGAGCAAAACGGCCCGGTGCATGCCTTCCGCCTGCTGACGCGGGAAGAGGCGCGTGTGGGGCGGGTACCGGGATCGCGGGTGTTTCCCGCCGCGTTTCCCGCGCGCCGCCGGGAGGCCGAGCTGCAACGGGAGGGCGAAGGCGGAACAACCGTGGCGGATGCCTCTGCTTCGGGCGGGGCCGCCTGGCAGGGCGGGGGCGGCGAAGAATCGCCGGCCTGGTTTGCGACGCGTGCGGCACGGGTGGCGGCGGGTGATGACCTGGCCTGGCGGGTGCGCCTGCGCGGCACCGGCAAGCTGCGTATTCAAACGCGATGGGGAGACGAATGGCGGCCGGAGGACGTGCTGGAACTTTCCGCTCCGGACTGGCAATGGCTGACGCTGCCGATCACGCCGCCGCCAGCGGCGTACGGCCAGACCCAGCTGAAGATGATGGCCGGCGCGGGCGATGTACAGGTGGATGTCGTGCTGCTGACTGCGGGGCCCTGGCCCGGCCTGGACGGATCGTTTCAATCCATGCGGATTCCGGCCGCGGCGTTTTTCCGCGCGGGATATACGGACGCGGATGGCCTCTCCGTGGTGCTGCGGCGGGATCACGATCCCGACGTGGAGCTGTTCTACGGGCCGCGGCTGCCGCTGCCGCCCGGACGGGTGGCCGTGGAACTGCTGTTTTCGTCCGACGCGCCCGACGGCGCGGATCTGGGCCGCCTGGCCGCGCGGTTCGGCGTCGACGACGTCGTCGGGGACACGCCGGTTCGGGCGGGCGTTCCCGCCCGGCTGGAGATCCCGGTGGAGTCCAATCGGCCGTTCACGGTGGCGCTGCACTACAGCCGCGCGCACGACATGACGCTGCACGCCGTCACGATCGAAGCGCTGCCGGATGCCGCCCCGGGAGAAGACCGGCCGTGAAACGCCGGATCCTGTTTCTGAAGGTGGCGGTCAGCCTCGGGTTCATCGGGCTGCTGGCGGCCACGCTGGACATGGAGGAGCTGCTGGCGCAGGCGCGCGGCGCGGACCCCGTCTATCTGCTGGCGTGCGTGCTGTTTTCCTTCCTGATGGTGGCGGCCAGCACCTGGAAGTGGTGGTACCTGCTGCGCAAGCAGGGGCACCCGCTGCCGTTCCGCAATCTCTACCGCTGGTATTTCATCGGCTACTTTTACTCGAATTTCCTGCCGTCGAACGTGGGCGGGGACGTGGCGCGGGCCTGGCTGGCGGGGCGGCGGTGCGGATCCGGCAGCGCGGCGCTGATCAGCATCTTTGCCGAACGGTTCACGGGCAGCCTGGTGCTGCTGGCGCTGGCGCTGGCCATGCCGTTCCTGCCCGGCGGCCTCTGGCGGCATCCCGCCGTCTGGCCGGTCATGCTGCTGGCCCTGGGCCTGCTGGCGGGGGCGGTCGCGCTGATGGCGTTCGGCCGGACGGCGGCGCGCTCGGCCTGGCTGGCGCGGCTGGCCGGCCGCCTTCGCCGCGTGCTGCGCGCGGATCGCCCGGGGCGCATTCAGCGGGCGTGGGACCGGGCGGCGGGGAATATCCAGACCCTCGGCGCCAAGGCCGGCGAGTTGCTGGAGGTGTTGCGCCGCGATCCCCGCGCGGCGTGGGTCGTGCTGGCGCAGACGGTCCTGTTCTATCTGATGACGGTCGTCAACGTGCTGCTGGGCTATCGCGCCTTCGGCGCCTGGCCGGATGCCGGCGGCATCGCCGCCGCGCTGCCCGTCGCCATGCTGGTGGGCATGATTCCGATCACCCTGGGCAACCTGGGCATCGCCGAAGGCGCCTATGTGGTGTATTTCGGGCTGACGGGGATGAGCCGTGAACTGACGCTGGCCATGGGCCTGCTGCTGCGGCTCAAGATCATCCTGCTCGGTCTGGTTGGCATGGCGGTGCAGGCCGGCGAGCGCATGGACGGCCTGCCGCGCCGCGCGGATTCCGCCGCCGGCGAATCCTTTCCCGACGCATCATCTTCGACGCCCAATCCCCCCGAAGGACCGCGATGACCTCTGACCCCTCCGATTCCGCGTCTCCTCGTTCAAACCCGGCCCCGGGATGGGCGAGAGGCCTGCTCGGCGCACTGGACGCGGCGCTGCTGGCGTCGCTGGGCCTGATGCCCGCGATCTGGCTGGCGGCCCCCCTGAGGCTGACGGGGCTGGAACTGCCCTGGCATCCGGCCTGGCTGGCTCTTCCGCTGGGCCTGCTGGCGCTGCGGCTGGCGGGAAAGGCGGTGATGAGCCGGCGCTGGGCCGGTATGCGGGGTCTGGCGGAATTTTCGCTGTACAAGAAACTCAGCCTGCTGCTGGTCGTGCCGTTTGTTCTCTTTGTCGGCATCGAACAGGCGTTGCAGGCCGTCGGATTCGAGGCGCACACGCCTCCGGTCATCGTGCAGGGCGACGGCGCCGCGCCCGACGAGTCCTCCGCGGGGCTGATCCATTGCGACGAATACCGCTGGCGGTTCGTGCCCGGGGTGGTCTGGCGCGGGCGAACCGTCAACCGGCTGGGCTATCTGGACCGCGAAGTCTCGGAGCGCAAGGCGCCGGGCACGGTACGGGTGATCTGCATGGGCGATTCCATCACCGCCCAGGGCGTGCCGCCGTATTCCGGCCGTCTCCACCGCCTCCTGCAGGAGGATCCGCCCGACGGCCGCCCGTGGGAAGCCTTCAACATGGCGGTGCACGGCTATTCGTCCGTGATCGGTCTGCGGCTGTTTCAGCGGCGCGGGCGGATGCTGGAGCCGGACGTGGTGACGCTGTACTACGGCTGGAATGATCACTGGTGGGGCGGGCGCATGCCGGATCGCGTCCGCATGGGCGTCCGCATGAGCCCCTGGCGGGCCGCGGTGTACGGCATTCTCAAGAAAAAGCGCTTCGGGCAATGGGTGCTGTCGCGCATGCCCACCGAGCGCCCGCAGGTTGTCGCCCGCGAGGAAGGCTATCTGCGCGTGCCGCCGGACGAATACGCCGCCACCCTGACGCAGTTCGTGGCCGACATCCGCGCCGCCGGCGCGATTCCCGTCCTGATCACCGCGCCGCGCACGGAGCGGCCGTCGGAGCTGCTGGTGCGCCGCGGCAATGCGGCGTCCGTCGAGGACATCATCCGCCTGCACGACCAGTACATTGACCTGACCCGCCAGGTGGCCCGCGACACAGGCGCCGACCTGCTGGATCTGGCCGCCCGGTTCGAGAACTTCGACAAGAAGGCGCTGATGCAGGCCGACGGCATCCACATGACCGGCGCCGGCCTCGACCGGATCGCCGAACTCCTGCACGAAAAGCTCAAGGAAATCAGCCGCAACCGGCCGGACTGAACCCGCCCGGGATGAGGCCGGCAGGCCAACGGAGTTTCCTCTGACCGGTACGGTTTGATTTCCGCATAAGGAAGTCCCGGGGCCGGGGATATCCCGGCGGCAAAAGCGCTGTCAGCGGCGAATTATACCCCGCAGCGCCTGGATGCCTTTTTATGGAAGTTATAACAACCATACTATGGTTGTTATAACATCCATAGTGCTGGAAAGAGGGGTAAAGGAACAAACAGCGCCTGTCGGCCGATATTAGGCGTCGAATGCTCTTGATTAATTCGGTGCGAAGGCTTATG